>CP070773.1:0-22433 GCA_020345945.1 Candidatus Bathyarchaeota archaeon
AGACGGCTTCGAAGCGAGAAGATCAATCCTGTCCCTGGTATGCAGATTGAGATTAGTGGGAGACCAGCTGTGATAAGGTCAGTCGGAGCTGGTCGGGTGCAGGTCGATTTTAATCCCGCGCTCGCAGGAAAGACTCTGGAGTATAATATTACCTTGAGAAAGGTCCTCAACAAGAAGAAGGGTAAAATGGAAGCTTTACTTCATCGAAGATTTCCCTCGATAGAACAAACAAAGTTCAAGACCAAGACTACGAAGAGGAGGATCACCTTGACGATTCCTGAAGAAGCATTTCTTGTTGGAGGTCTTCAATACGCAAAACAAGGCTTCTTCACAGATTTGAAGAGGTACCTCCCAGGCTTCAAGGAACTGGTCTTTGAGGAAGTCTATATGGTGGAAGAGAAGCGAGCGACTAAACCTAAGGATGAGGAGAAGCCTACTGAATCATCCGACGAAGGAGAATAACGGCTAGAGGATTTTCTCTTTCCAGAGCACATTCTATTCTGTCCACTACCTCGACTATCTTGCACCTGTCTCCTGACTCGATTCCTAGTGGGAAACATAGATCCCGCTTATCACAGTCAGAGTTGTCGCATTCTTTTGGGACAAAGGTGAAGACAGCACCTTCGAATCCTTCCTTCATAGGTATTGCCATCCTAGTCTGAGGTTCAACCACTTCCACTACCCGAGCCCCACTCTCGTGAATTAGACAGGGGATTTCTCGCTCTCTGATTCCAACGACCTTGTATACTCGGTTCGGTTCAAGATTCTCTATGCAGACTCTGTGAAACTGACATCCAACGCACTTAGCAGTTTCACCTTTATGAATGAAGACGAATCCCTCTCGTGCCTGCTTTTTTCCCACTATCGTAATCTTATGGTGTGGTTTTTTCAACGTAGGAATCTCTTCCTCAGTAAGTGATCTGGGTTTTATCACGGACAGTTGTATAGTCTGATGGTCCTGCTTATTGGAATATCTCTTTTAGAGTTCGGGCCTCTCGCCGAGCTTCCTGTTCGACCTAGGAATCCCCAATTATCTTGCTAGTTTCCTCTGGATTCGCGAAACGTTTTTAAGTTCGGCAAAGTGAGGTAGTTTTGTCGCTTAGTTTTCTAGACTTAGGACAACTCAGTGACTTCTATCTTCAATCTTTCTGGGGGAGCAGCAGTTGAATGATGTGCAGCTCGAGTCGAAACAATTAGGTATGATACTGAAAGGGACAACTACAGTCGGTGTAGTCTGTAATGATGGCGTGATCATGGCAACCGATACTAGAGCGACCGCCGGTTACTTTGTAGCCCATAAACAAGCCAAGAAGGTCTTTCCAATCGATAATCATGTTGCGATGACTATCGCAGGGCTAGTAGCGGACTGTCAAGCCATGCATGAGATTCTGAAGGCAAACGCCAACCTCTTCAGACTTGAAAGGGGAACCCCTATGCCTGTTTCAGCTGTCGCTCGTCTCGCTGCAAATATCCTCTTCTACTCTAGAGGAGCTCCTCTTCAGATGCAGGCGATAGTGGGAGGATTTGACTCAACAGGCCCTCGGATGTTCGCCCTTGACCCATTTGGAACAGTGACTGAAGAGACTTGCTTCTCAACAGGATCTGGGTCACCGATTGCTATCGGTGTTTTAGAGAGTGATTTTAAGGAGGGAGCCTCAACCGATGAAGCTCTTCCTGTGGTGGTGAGAGCAGTCAGCTCTGCGATGAGTCGAGATATCGGTACTGGAGATAGCTTTGATGTGGCAACCGTGAGCAAAGACGGTTACCGTGAATTCTCAACCGAGGAGAAGGAGACGCTGCTTAAAGAATCCGTCTAACTTCCTTACCAATCATATCAATGTTGTGTTATTATTGCCGCAGCTCTTCAACGAGACTCAAGTAAAGATCAGAGACTCTATTCTTCGATACATTCCGAAGGAGGCAGAGATAACCCGAATTGAGTTCGAGGGTCCCCGAATCGCTATCTATACAAGGAAACCCGAGATTCTGATAGATCAAAGTTACATCATCAAAGATATCGTTGGTCTTATCCGCAAACGTCTAGTTGTACGCTCCGATCCTTCCGTACGTCTATCAGAACCTGAGACTGAGAAGCTGGTCCATAAGAAGGTGCCTCTGGAAGCTGAGATTACGGGTGTCAACTTCGACCCTACAATCGGAGAGGTGATAATAGAGGCAAAGAAGCCTGGGTTGGTCATCGGGAAAGAAGGCGTAATCCTACAGGAGATGACAAAGGAAACCCGTTGGAGACCGAGAGTTCTTAGGACACCACCTATATCTTCCAAGATTATTGCCAACGTAAGGCATTATATGCGCTCAGAATCCAAGGAGCGGGAGAGGATTCTGCGAGCTGTGGGTGAACGCATCTTTCGCCCTCAGATATTCGATAGTGGGGAGATACGTCTTACCCCGTTAGGGGGATTCCAACAGGTAGGAAGATCCGCTATCCTGCTCAGAACAAAGGAGAGTATGGTACTTCTGGATTGCGGGATCAATCCAGGTGCCAAGAAACCTTCAGATATCTTTCCAAGATTGGGCGTTACAGATCTAGATTTCGATCTTCTGGATGCTGTTGTGATCTCTCATGCTCATCTTGATCACTGTGGAGCTCTTCCCCTTCTATACAAGTACGGGTATGATGGCCCAGTCTACTGCTCTGAACCCACACTGAATCTGATGACCCTCCTTCAACTAGACTATTTAGATGTCACTAGTAAGGAGGGACGTTACCTCCCATTCTCTCAGAAGGATGTGCGAGAAACAGTTCTCCACACGATCCCATTGGAGTTGGGGGTTGTCACTGATATCACACCCGACATGAGGCTGACCCTCCACAATGCTGGACACATCCTTGGATCATCGATTATCCACATTCACATAGGGGAAGGAGAGCATAATCTAGTCTATACAGGAGACTTCAAATATGGTAGAACGATGCTTCTCGAACCTGCAACAACCAACTTTCCTCGTGTGGAGACTTTAATCACTGAGAGCACTTATGGCGCTCGCAGAGACCAGATGCCTAATAGAAAGCTCGTTGAGGGGAAACTTGTCACTGTTGTGAATGAGACTCTGGAGAAGAATGGAAAGGTGCTCTTTCCAGTTCTTGCTGTCGGAAGAGCTCAAGAGGTGATGTTGATTCTGGATACATACATGAAACAAGGTTTGCTGAAGGAGGTGCCTGTTTTCATTGAAGGTATGATCTCTGAAGTAACCGCAATCCATACAGCTTATCCTGATTATCTCTCTCGAGAGATAAGGGATCAGATTCTTCATCGAGACCTCAACCCCTTCGAGTCAGAGTTCTTCACAATTGTTCAGAGTCCCTCTACTCGACAGGAGGCTCTTGAAGGTGGACCTTGCGTCATCTTGGCCACCTCGGGTATGCTGGAGGGGGGACCTGTAATTGAATACTTCAAGCAGATGGCTGGAGATTCAAGAAATGCTTTGGTCTTTGTAAGCTATCAGATTGAAGGCACTTTGGGACGGAGGATTCAGAGAGGTCTGGGAGAGATACCAATCATGGGGGAGAACAATCGATTAGGTATGGTAAAGGTGGGAATGAGAGTAGACTCCGTGGAGGGTTTGTCAGGGCACTCCGATTGCAGCCAGATAATTAACTACGTCCGACGTATTTCCCCCAAACCTGAGCGAATAGTTGTCTGCCATGGTGAACGGTCGAAGTGTCTTGGATTAGCTTCTACTATTCGCCGGGTGAATAGAATAAGCAGTCTAGCTCCCAGTATACTTGAGTCTTTGAGGTTGAAGTAGACAGTCCTAACGCTTTAGGTTGGTCCCCGCCATATCCTAACACCCTTGGGTGTCAGTACTATCCGCTCCTCACCTAACCTAGCGATGTCTCCTTCTCTCTTTCCTATGATCTCTTTGATTTCTCTGATGGCTTCTTTGATTTGGGGTGCGTCTTCAACGACGAGTGGAGTTATCTTCAGAATCAGAATATTTCCAGCTTGGATCTCGCTATCAATGGTAGCAATATCTGTGTCGTCTTTCAGTGTCATGGCTTTTACATATCTCTGTTGAGCGTTCAACTAGCCTTCCTTCTGGTAGTCAAACACCTTGCCGACCTGCTTGGAGATTCCAACTGTACTTTGAGTACATGCAGAACAGTATATAGCGATTGTTAGGGTATTGACTAGGTGAATTGCTGCCAAGCATCGTCTCCGACGTAGTGAATATTCTCTATTACTTTTCCTTTTGGCTGCATCTTCATCTCTTCCGATCCTACTATTGCGCTGCCAACGATCAGACTTTTATGGAATCGCTCCTCTCGTACAACAACCAACTGCCCAGGAGAGAATTCTCCGTCAACCTGTCTGACCCCTGGTGCCATAACGTTGGCTCCGGCACAGAGAAAAGGTACGGCTCCTTGGTCTACTATGACCGATGGCAGTTTCGAGAGTGTTTCTTCGTTGATTAAACTAGGTACTATCCTGTTTCTCCTCTCAACGAAGAGGGGTTTTCTATTCAGGAAGAAGATCTTTGACTTCCTTGTATTGGCAATCTCTACGCTTTTCGCTCCTCGGGGAAGATTGCATGGTATGCCTCTCAAGGACTCTAGTATTTTCTGGGCAAAATGCTCCCACTTCTTCCTGTTAAGCGTGGATCTCTTCGATACTGCCTTTTTGTTCATTCCTTTTTTCCTCAACTGAGAGTCTGTCCTTGACTTCGACTACACAGACTGTGTTTGGTAATTCCATACGCTTATACATAGTTTTATTAACGACTTTTCAAAGCTTGGTATAAACATAACAAAACAGTATCAACCAGGAGACAATCACTTTGGAAGGCAAAGAAGGAGCTAAAGAGACAGAAAATGATAACGTCGTCTTCATAGGACGAAAACCTACAATGAGCTATGTGCTGGCATGTATGACCATGTTTCAGCGCGGCTCGAACGAAGTCTGCCTAAAAGCGCGGGGACGGGCTATCAACACGGCGGTCGACGTTGCTGAAATAATGCGAAACAGGTTTATGACCGACCTGAAAGTCAAGGAGATTGAGATAGGGACCGATGTTGTTCCAAGACCCGAAGGGCAAAGCAACGTAAGCACTATCGAGATTACTCTGACCAAATAGCCCCATCTTGGATACACATTGCTCTACCCCACTATATCAACTTCCGAGAATAATCTATACCTCGAACCACATCAGTACATGCTGGAAGTGCGCGGATATACCCAATAGCTAAACCCTTAAAAGAAACACAAAAAACCAAATAGACACGGCTACTTGACAACTAACTCTAAAGGGAAGATAAAATGACCAACGACATGACCACAAAAATGCTCCAAGACAGCCTCGACAAGACAGTTCTGCTTCGGCTTAAAGGAAATAGAAGCATTCGCGGTATTTTGAAAGGTCATGACGTTCACATGAATATTCTTTTAGCCGATGCTGAGGAGATATCAAACCCTGAAAACATACAGAAACTAGGAACTATTATCATCCGCGGAGATAACCTGATTCTTCTGTCTCCTGCTTCAGGCTAGGTCGTGTCTGTCGTTGACTAAGGGTACGCCGTCTAAAGGTAAATGGGGAAAGACCGTCCATATTAGGTGCCGTCGTTGTGGACGGAGATCTTACCATGTGAGGCATAAACGCTGTGCTGCTTGTGGTTATGGTGCTTCCAGCAGGATCCGTAGCTACAACTGGTCGACAAAGAATGTGAATCGGGCAAGACGTACCATCTGAACAATCGAAGTCTGGAAGGTTCGAGAAGACTATCGGCTGAGACAAGTGCTCAGTCAAGGTTTAGTCGTTTTATTCTTCTCGCCTTTCTTTCTGGTTCTCCGATCAGTTTTAGACTTACAGAGATGCTTTCGTCGGTTATTCGGATGATCGAGTAGTTCTGACTTGCCATTCCCCTGATTCTCGGTGATCCCACGGTTCCTGCATGAACGATGGCTGTGTTCTCTATCTCCCATGTCCAAGATACATGTCGGTGACCGCTGAGGACGAGTTCTACGCCGTTCTCAATCAGCATCTTCAAGGTATCGCCTGCATCTATGAGTATATTTCTCTCTCTTCCGGCGTTGGGAATTGGGACAAGATGGTGATGAAGGGTGAAGATTTTGACCTTGTCTTCAGGGGCAGCGACTATCGATTCATGAATGTTCTTGAGGAAGACCCGGCCGATGTGTCCTTCGTCAACGTCGGGTGAGGTGCTGTCTACTCCTATCAGAAATACTTTGTCATCCTCGTAACTTACCATTCTTTCACCGAAATACTTCTCAAATGTCGTGTATCCAACATTTCTTGCATCATGGTTTCCCATGATAACCAATGGTTCTGGCTCCAGCCTCTGTACCAACTCTTTAGCTGCTTTGAACTCCTCTGGAAGACCGCCCCAAGTGAGGTCTCCGGTGACTACTATGAGATCAGCTGAGAGGTTGTTGACCTCTCCTATGCATTCTAATACCTTCCCTTCCTTGAATCCTGACTCTCCGACGTGTATATCGGAGAGATGGGCGATGGCGTATTCGTTTCTCATCTTATACCACCATTGAATGTCTACCGTAGCTTAACGATGTCAGGGCTAATAGGTGCTCAGCCTAAGTACACTTTTCGTACAGCGTATTTATTGGTCTGTTGGAGACAAGCGTCTACGCTTTTATCAGGAACATACGGATCCTGTGAGAGGATGTCTGTAGGTTTGGGGAAGAAATCGATTTAAGATACTCTCGTTATGTTTGCTTCGTGATGCGGGCCGGTGGCGCAGTGGAATGCGTACTGCGTTGGCATCGCAGAGGTCGCGGGTTCGAGTCCCGCCCGGTCCACCATGAAAGACTCTTGAAACAGGCTTTTTTTCTAGTTTTTTCTATGCAGACATCCTACGATGACTTGACGCCAAATGGCATTACTTACACGTGTCTTCGAGGTTATGAGAAGGCAGACATCATTGATTCTATTACAACATTTAGTCCCCATAGCCACTCTTAGAGAAGCGCTGGCTAAGAACTGGGAGGGATACGAGCGGCTTAGACAGATGGCTCTAAATAGGGTTCCGAAATACGGCAACGACGACAATTACGTTGACACTCTCGCTGTGGAAGTTGCCGACCATTTTATACGGGAGGTTCTTCAGTACCGGAATTCAAGAGGAGGACGTTTCTACCCGGGCATCTTCACCTTCCACCATGTGACCAGAGGAAGATCCATCAAAGCCTCGCCCGACGGTAGAAGGGATAGGGAAGCGGTTACGACTCACATCTCTCCCGCAGTAGGTACAGACCTAAGCGGACCCACGGCGGTCGTCAACTCGGCCCTAAAGATATGTCGGTTGAAACCACCTGAGGGGGCGGCTCTAGGTGTCAGATTTCATCCCTCCGCGGTGCAGGGAGAAGTGGGAACGAAGAATTTTACGAGCTTCATCAAGACCTTCATGGATCAGGGTGGGATAGAGATCCAATTCAACATCGTTGATTCTGAGACCCTTAAGGATGCCCAGACACACCCAGAGCAATACAAGGACCTGATCGTGAGGGTCTGGGGTTTCAGCGCCTACTTCGTCACACTGACGAAAGATTATCAAGATGACATCATCGCTCGGACCGAACACGGGGTCTAACGAGGACAACACATGCAAGAAATCTCCTGGAAAACAGCTTAGAATCTTTCATTCTCTCGATATTTATGGGAATCCGTATCTGCATCACAACGCATGAGAAGAAAAATGGATTAACCTTCACTTGAAGAATATATGTTTCGAGTTGTATTTGAGGTGAGAAGTTTGTCGGAGAGATTGTTGGGAAGAATCTCCTTTGTCACTGGTGGGGGAAGGGGGATTGGGCGTGGGATCTGCCTTGCCTTGGCGAAAGCTGGATCGGACGTGGTTGTATCGGATATAATCCTGGAGAACGCTGAGAGCGTGAGGGATGAGGTGAGGGATCTAGGTCGTGATGCACTTTCAATAAAGGTAGACGTCGCTGATAGAGGCAGCATCGAACGTGGTGTCAGACTTGCTTTGGACAAGTTCAAAAGAATCGATATACTGGTAAATAACGCAGGCGTTATCAAACAGGCTCCTGTTCATGAGTTGACAGAAGAGGACTGGGATCTCGTTGTTGGTGTGAACGCCAAAGGCATCTTTCTCTGCTCGAAAGCTGTAATCCACCACATGATGGAGAATAAGAGTGGTAGAATAGTGAATATATCCTCTATCTCTGGAAAAAACGGGTATCCAGGTCAAGGTGTCTATGGGACCTCCAAGTTTGCAGCGATCGGTCTAACCCAAGTTCTCGCACGGGAACTAGCCAAGTACAATATTACTGTGAACGCTATCTGCCCTGGGATTATCTACACATATATGTGGGAGTATCTCTCCTCCCTGCGTGCAGAGGAGATGGGGCTTACTCCTGATGAAGTTTTCAAGAAGATTACTGCTGAGCGTATTCCTTTAGGACGACCTCAGAGCCCTGAGGATATAGGGAATCTGGTCGTCTTCTTGGCGTCAGATGAAGCTAAGAATATCACCGGGCAATCGATAAATGTAGACGGCGGTCTCGTAACCCACTAGACTAAATACTTACGGTCTAGATGTGAGTAAATGGGAAAGGAGGATTCAAGCTGTTCAGGTGGGCTGCTTTGTAAGTGAGGTTTGATTGTATTGGATAAAGAAATAATGACTGGTATGTATCGAAACATGTGTAAGATACGTAGATTTGAAGAAAAGGTAAGTGAACTCTTTGCCGCGGGAAGAATACCTGGTTTTGTTCATGTATACATTGGAGAGGAAGCTGTTGCTGTAGGAGCCTGCTCAGCTCTAATGAAGAACGACTACATCACAAGTACTCACAGAGGTCATGGACACTGTATTGCCAAGGGAGGTGACCTAAAATCCATGATGGCTGAGCTATTCGGAAGGAGAACAGGCTACTGTAAAGGTAAAGGTGGTTCTATGCATATCGCTGATATAGACCTCGGCATACTTGGTGCAAACGGGATAGTGGCTGCTGGTATACCTATAGCAGTTGGTGCGGCGTTATCCGCCAAACTTAGAGGATCAGACCAGGTTGCGTTGAGTTTCTTCGGTGACGGAGCATCCAACCGCTCAACATTCCATGAAGGAATAAACTTAGCAGCGGTCTGGAAGCTACCGGTGATCTTCCTATGCGAGAACAACCTATACGCGCAGACAACCCCTGCTTGGGCTGAGACTGCTGTAGAGGATATTGCCGATCGTGCTGTCGCCTACTCGATTCCTGGAAAAATCGTCGATGGAAACGATGTCGTTGCTGTCTACGAGACGGTCGAGGAAGCGGTGAAACGGGCGCGAGAAGGAGGTGGACCAACTCTGATTGAGTGCAAGACATATCGTTGGAGGGGTCATTGGGAAGGAGACCCTCAGAGATATAGAGATCAAGGAGAGGTCGAGGAGTGGATGAAGAAATGCCCTATACAACGCTTTGCAATTCACCTTATGAAGAAAGGAATACACACGGAGGAAGAACTCAAGGAGATCGATGATGCTGTGAAGAATGAGGTTGATGAGGCGATACAGTTCGCTGAGAAGAGTCCCCTTCCGGATCCAGAGGAGGCTCTCGAGGATATCTACGCCTCAACAGGCAGGCAGGTGACCTAACAATGGATCGAGAGATCACCTTTGGTGATGCTGTTATTGAAGCGTTACAAGAAGAGATGAGAAGGGATCCGTCTGTATACTTGGCTGGTGAATGTATACAAGTTAGTTATGATAGATCCCCTCTTCTCGAGGAGTTTGGACCTGAACGTGTCAGGGATACACCGATATCCGAGACTGCAATCATCGCCAGTTCTCTAGGTGCAGCTGTTACGGGCATGCGTCCAGTGGCTCATATAATGTTCACCGATTTCCTCTGCTGTTGTATGGACGAGATTGTGAACCAAGTGGCGAAGATCAGGTACATGTTCGGTGGTAAGGCTAATCCTCATCTCGTGATCCGGGTTCAGTCTGCCGGTGGTGGGAGATCTGCAGCTGCCCAGCATGCTCAGAGTCTAGAATCTTGGTTTATTCATGTCCCTGGGCTTAGGGTAGTCTTCCCGTCAACGCCTTACGACGCTAAGGGACTGATGAAGACCGCCATCAGATCGGACGACCCAGTAATGTTCTTTGAACACAATCAACTTCGACGCATCAAAGGCTTAGTTCCTGAGGAAGAGTATACAATACCTCTTGGGGATGCAGATCTTAAAAGAGAGGGAAAGGATGTCACTGTCTTTGCTTACGGTTATCTCCTGCACGCGGCACTCTCTGCTGCCGAAAGCCTGAAGAAAGAAGGGGTAGACGTGGAGGTCATCGATCCGAGGACACTGAGTCCATTGGATAAAGATGCGATTTTCAAGTCAGTCAAGAAGACCGGTCGTCTTGTAACCGTTGAGGAAGGGGCAAAGACGGGTGGTGTCGGTGCCGAGATATCGGCTCTGGTTGCAGACGAGGTTTTCGATTATATCGATGCCCCCATCAAGCGTGTCGCAGCATTGAACACACCTCTCCCAATGAGTCCTCCCTTGGAAAAGTTCGTCTTACCTAATGAATCAAAGATCATTGAAGCAGTCAAAACGATCGTCTGATACGACTGCGTGTCTGGTTTGTTAGTATTGGAAAGTACTTGAATGGACGTTCAAACGGTGAAGATGGATCAACTCTAACAACTATCTGGAGCTGCAGTATCTTGGTGACAAAGGTAGTTATGCCTAAATGGGGATATATGCTTGAAGGCATCGTAGTTGAGTGGCTCAAGAAAGAGGGAGACGAAGTCGAAGAGGGCGAGCCGCTCTTGGTGGTCGAGACAGAGAAAGTGACCCAGGAAGTGGAGGCCCCTGCAACTGGAATACTTTTGAAGATATTCTCTTCTGTAGGTAGCGTTGTTCCGGTAGGAGAAGTTATCGGTGCAATAGGTGAGGAAGAGGAGAGATTGTCGGTAGAACAGTTCCAAGCGGAGAAGGTTGTCAAACCTGTGGTTGAGGTGAATCAAGACGTGAAGCTGACTATTCCTGAGCGACAGGGGCGTGTGCTGATCTCACCTGCAGCTAGGAAACTTGCCCGAGAACATGGGATAGACTTCTCAATCCTGATTGGTACAGGACCTGGACGCAGAATAGTGAGAGAAGACGTACTCAAGGCGATTGAGGCCTCAAGGAAGTCTCCTGAATTAAAGGAGCTCAAGGTAGCAGAAACAATCCCTCTAACTGGAAGAAGGAAGGCAATCTCTGATCGTGTATCGAGGAGTGTTCGTGAGGCGGCACACGGTACGATAAGCATGGAGATAGACGCAACCAATATGGTAGCAATCCGTGAAGGTTGTCAAGGGGGAGATGAGGCGAGAATCTCGTATACTGACATGGTTGTCTGGGCTGTCGCACGGATACTTCAAGAGACCCCCCTTATGAACTCAACCCTAGACGGCGAAGCGATCAAGATCTTTGAGGACGTGAACATCGGCGTGGCTGTTGCATCAGAGTACGGTCTCATCGTTCCTGTAATAAAGAACGCGGACAAAAAGTCCATCTCGGAAATTGCATCTATACGGAAAGAACTTGTTGATCTTGCAAGGCAGAACAAGCTTTCTCTTCCCGATGTGATAAACGGTACGTTTACAGTGACAAATCTAGGCATGTATGATGTTGATGTCTTCACACCGATAGTGTTCCCCCCTCAGACTGGAATCCTTGGCGTAGGCAGGATACGGAAGAAACCAGTGGTTGAAGAGGGAGAGATAGTCGCCAAATCGGTCTTGTCTCTAAGTCTCTCTTTCGATCATAGAGTAATCGATGGGGTTCCAGGTGCCAAGTTCTTACAGAGAATAAAAGAACTACTGGAAAGATCGGACTTCAAGAAGTAATAAAAGAAGGAACATCTGAGGAGTGGCTCTTCTGGACATCTGCGTCCCAACTGGGTTGGATAACTCTCAATCTGATTCTTGGCGTCTTTTAGACTTAGAGTACGCGGATGCTCGTATGAACCTGGCAGTAGAGGAAGCTGTAGTGAGATACACTTTGGGGGGAGCTGGAACGAACACTCTTCGTCTCTGGAGGAACAGGAATACGGTTGTCCTTGGACGTTTTCAGTGTGCGAGGTTGGAGGTCGACCTTGAAGCCTGCAATCGCCTTAGGGTCGATGTCATACGTAGATTCACTGGAGGCGGTACGGTCTACCAAGACATGGGGAACCTCAACTACTCACTCACTGTAAAGAAGTGTTATCTCAATGGCATTGTCTCCCAGTCAGATTTCTATACTCTACTTTCACAAGGAGTTATCGAAGCACTCTCATCCCTTGGGATCTCAGCAGTCCCGAATTCGGGTCGTGGCATCTGGACCGAAGGGAAGAAAGTGTCTGGGATGGCAGGGTTTACAGACCGCGTATCATACTTCGGTCATGGGACCCTCCTTCTCAACTCAAATCTTCAAATAATCAGCAAGGTCCTAAAGCAGAACGACTCAAGACATCTCAAGAAACCTGTCAGGAGCATCCCATCCGAAGTGGTCAACCTGAATGCTCTAACAGGATTACATATCTCGATGAACACCCTAAAGGACGCTCTTGTCATCGGTTTCGAGAATGTGTTCGAAGCCAAACTAGGAAGGAAGGGACTATGTACTGAGGAGACTAATCTGGCAGAAGAGCTTTACAAAGAAAAATACCTTCAGAATGTCTGTTCACGCAAGTGCCCAGTCAGAAATTGCCTTCCCCGAATGATATGCCCCTACGCAGAGTGAAGTCAGGCTTCTCATTGGACCATTCACTCCATACGTAATTATAGGTCTTCAATTGGTATTTTGCTGGATAGGAGTTCTCGCCGATAATTTTAATAGAGATCTCTCTGATTGGGATATGACGCAGCTTACGGAGGTCATTCTGTGAGGGATAGTGTTCTCTTCCACTTATTCTCCTAGGCAAACGACTAACTACCAATCCTCCCAGAATAGCTGCCATATAACGAATCCAGTGTCAGGTGACTTAATTGAAGATTAGAAAAAGCCATCCAAGCAACACTATGAACATCGACAGAGAAGATTTTCGTCTTCCCAAGAGAGTTTTCGTCTATGACTCTACTCTGAGAGACGGGGAACAGACCCCTGGTGTCGCTCTCAGCGTTAAGGAGAAGGTGATTATTGCCAAACAGCTGGAGAAGCTAGGTGTCGATATAGTAGAG
Source organism: Candidatus Bathyarchaeota archaeon (assembly GCA_020345945.1). Classification (GTDB taxonomy): domain Archaea; phylum Thermoproteota; class Bathyarchaeia; order RBG-16-48-13. Next base: position 13,155 of record CP070773.1, read on the forward strand.
GCAGGATTTCCGGCAAACTCTAAAGGGGAGATGGATGCAGTGAGCAGAATTTCACGAGAGCTTACCAACTCAAAGGTCTCAGGTCTGTCAAGAGTCTTGAAGAAGGATATCGATGCCTGTATAGACTGCGATGTAGACATCGTCCACACGTTTGTCTCCACCTCAGACGTCCATCTAAAGTACCAGATGAAGAAGTCCCAAGACGAGATCTACTCGATGGCGGTCGACGCTGTAGAATATGTGAAGGAACACGGCTTACCTTGCCTCTTCTCCGCAATGGATGCGACCAGGACTGAGATGGGGTACCTCTTGAAAGTTCTTAAGGGAACAGAGGAAGCCGGGGCTGATATAATCAATGTCCCAGATACTGTGGGATTCATGATTCCGACCTCCATGAGGACATTCATGGGTCGCATACGTGATGAGATCAATGTAGTCCTTGACGTTCACTGTCACAACGACTACGGATTAGCTGTAGCAAATACATTGGCGGCGGTTGAGGCAGGTGCTGATGAGATCCAGGTTACCATCAATGGTATTGGTGAACGAGCAGGTAACGCTGCTCTTGAGCCTATCGTAGTTGCACTTCTAACGATATACGGTGTAGAGGTCAATATAGAGCCTAAGTACTTGACTGAAACATCTCAGCTGGTGGAAAGATATACTGGAGTAGCCCTGAGTCCGTGTACTCCTATGGTTGGAAGACACGCGTTCGCGCATGAGAGCGGTATACATGTGCATGCCCTTATTGGGAAAGCCTCCACCTTCGAGCCAATCGAACCAGAGGATGTCGGGCAGAAGAGGCGTTTTGTCCTCGGAAAGTTGACTGGTAAACACTCGATAAAGGCTGCTTTAGATGAACTGGGGATTACTGACGTATCAGAGGAGTCGGTTCTTGAGATCACAGGAAGGGTCAAAGAACTCGCTGAAAGGAACAAACTCGTCAGCGACGTCGATCTGATATCGATCGCAGAGGACGTCATACAGACCAAGATGTTCCATCCCTATGTGACCTTGAAAGAACTGGTTGTCACAACCGGTTTGAATATCCCTCCCTCCGCTACCGTCAAGGTGATGATCAACGGAGAGGAGAAGGTCGGTCAAGGTACGGGAGTTGGGCCTGTTGACGCTGCAGCAAACGCTATCGAGGAGATCGTTGGACCCATCGCGCATCTACGCCTCAGAAAGTTCGATCTCAGCGCACTAACCGGAGGAACTGACGCACTCGGCGCCGTCACAATTGCAGTGGAGGATAAGCAGAAGAACGTCTTCGAAGCAGGAGCAGTACATGAAGATATTGTCGTTGCATCTGTGAACGCCTTTGTACAGGCACTCAACAAGGCAATGTATGCAGCCGACCAAGCCAAATAGACTGGTTCTCCCCTATTTTACCCTCTTAGAGAAGAGAGAATATTAGAGAGTTCTCCCACCTAGTTCAAAGTATCACTGGTGAGACTTCAACATGCGATCCGATATAACCTATTTCGATTCCCCTGGTCCCGAGAATACTGAACAGGTATTGAATCTAGCTCGAAGACGAGCAGAAGAATTAGGCATTCGCAACATATTAGTTGCTACAAGTTCCGGGAGAACCGGTGCCCTCGCATCCAAGATCTTCGAAGGATATGATCTGATAGTAGTCTCGCACCATACCGGTTTCAAATCACCAGGAGCACAAGAACTCCAGGAAGATTTCCGAAAACAGATCCTCGCTAACAATGCCAGAATACTGACCACCTCACATGCGCTTAGTGGCGTGGAACGTGCAATAAGGAAACAGCTAGGATCTATCTTGCCGTTAGAGATCATGGCTCACACTCTGAGAACCTTCGGGCAGGGTATGAAGGTATGTGTAGAGATTACCATTATGGCGGCTGATGCCGGCCTTATCCCTGTTGATAATGATGTGATAGCGATCGGTGGAACAGGCAAAGGAGCAGACACAGCTACTGTCATGAGTCCCACGCACTCAAATACCTTCTTTGACCTTACTGTGCGGGAGATTATCGCAAAGCCCAGAACCAGATGACTCCAAACCTACGGACAGCAATGGGTATTCAAACTTGCTTTCCTATCCGTATGTAGCCTTTTCCCTCATCTCAGAGGGTTTCGAATTGCGAAGGCATGGTGGAGACTTCTTTATTCGGAAAGACGGGAAATTTGTCTGCTTCCTCTCCTTTCAACCGATGGAAGGTAAAGTCTATGTAGAGACGATGCACTGGAATCCTCAAGCAAGTCAAGCAGTCAGGGACATAATCCGTCTGCTTAAGGACATAGGAATCTCAATGAGTTTTGAGTTTCCCAATTCAAGATTGTTGGTTTGAGATATCTTTGATGAAAGCTATATATTGTGAGACTTCTCAAGAAACATCAAGACTTGGGGCCGGTGGTCTAGTCTGGTAGGACATCGCCTTGACGTGGCGAGAGTCGCTGGTTCAAGTCCGGCCCGGCCCACCACGATCAAGACTTTTCTCTAAAAATCGTTTATCGTCAGTTGAGAAAAACCTTAAAGCATTCTGCTTGAAATGATTCAAAGCACGCTGCGGAGTCCGCCGAGCACCTGAGATACGGTGCGCGGAACGGTAGCTCAGCCTGACATAGACTTGGGCTATGGAGAGCGCCCGGCTGAAGAGAGCCTCTCGGATACCGGGTTGTCGCCGGTTCAAAACCGAGGAAGACCCCTTTCTCGGGGAAATCCCGGCCCGCGGCACCATCAAGTTTTAAAGCAGACCCGTAGAGTTTCGGTTGTTGTCTTGCGGCCGTAGTCCAGTCTGGTCTAAGACATCGGCCTGCCACGTCGACGACCCGGGTTCGAATCCCGGCGGCCGCACCAAAATTATGTGCTCGTGGAGAGGTTGCTAGAACGAAGGACTCTCCTCGGATTGCGGGACTAAAACCGTGGCCTGCCAACTCGACGCCGAAAGAACGACGGCAAATCTTCTGTTTATCCTCAAGACAACTCTGTGGCAAGCTCGTTGAAGTCTTTCACTATCAGAGTAGGCTTGTACACGGTTTCTTCATATGGTAGGTCGTATCTTTTTACCCATGCTGCCTGAAATCCACAGGCTCTAGCGCCCATCACATCAAAGGAGTTCGAGGATACCATCATCAACTCGCTAGGCTCACTGCTTAAGACCTTAGCACAGGCCCTATAGACTGCTGGGTGAGGTTTGAAGACTCCCACCCTCTGCACCGATATAACCTCATCAAACTCAAAATCTATCTGATTCTCTGTAAGATGTTGCAGGAACCAGTCCTCGCCATTCGATAAGACCACAAGTCGGTACTTCTTCTTTAGTTTGGTCAAGCCTTCTTTGGCATCCTTGAAAGGCTTTAACTCTTTCCAACTCTCGATAAAATCTTCTATGTCTTCATCGGTGAAGGCGACTCCATTCCTTCGCAATGTGTATAGGAAAGCCCGACGTACCGCCTGGAGATATCCACAATGTCCTAACATCAATAGGTTGTCTTGGTACTGTTCAATCCTCTGCCTGCTACGGAACTGTTCCCAGGCTTGGACAGCATCCAAGGAAGAACTATGTTCAGATAGAAACTGTCTAAAAACTGGAGTAAGACTACGTGTTAGATCGAGTATGGTTCCAAAAACATCAAATGTCAGAGCCTTGATCGTTAGTCGAGACAAGTTTTCATCTCCTCCAACCAATCGACGTAGCTAGTTACCGGTGGATCGACATTTTGCTGCCAGAACATGCAGTTGATTTCTCCCCTGTGTTGTAATTCCTCCTCGATCATATGCATTAGTAATTCTTCCATCGTCGTCCTAAGGCGTCCCTTCTTTGTTTGGATAGAGCAAACCTGTGATAGGTCATCTTCTTGCAGGCTTTCAACAAGAGACATCACCATTGAATCCACCTCGAGATTATACCTTCTCAGATCATTGACATTATTGAAATCCCCAAGGTCGGCACTGCCATATTCTTTCAGATTATCCTTGATACCGTACTGAAACCAGTATCTGTAGGCATTCAATACATGTATGAAAACGTCGCGTATGGATGAGAAGGATGCGTCACGCTTCTTGACGAGCTCTTTCCAGGGAAGCCTCTCCATAGCATCCAAGTACTTCTCTCGGACGTCGCTGTTGTACCTGTAGAAACTTAATATACGCTTCATAGAACCCCAAAGTCAATGACATCAGGGTTCAGCCTAATATTTTGCGATATCCTTTTCGTTGACCCCACACCAACTGCGAATCTAGGAAACTGTGTATTTATCAGAGAGGTCTAGCATCAGGGGATTCTTCAGGTGCGTTGAATCTGCTCCAGAGTTTCAAGGTGTGGGAACTCTCCAATTAGCCACTCTACCTGTTCATTCATCATCTCACCGATTGGCAGATTGTAGGGGCACTTCTCTTCGCATTCCTTACATTCTATACATCCTTCTAGGCTCTTTATGGCTCGGAGCATCCTATCCTCTCTCCTTTTCAATCCCGTTCTTCTGATAAAGCTCTGGATACGCATCAGTCGTGTTATCTCTACTCCTTGCAGGCATGGGCTGCAGTATCCACAACCCCTACAGAATCTTCTCCCGATATCTTCTCCGATCGCCTCAAGTTTCTCTACTTCTTTGTCTGTCACATATTCGCCCTGTTTTAGGGCTGAGATGTTCTGTTCCAGCTCTCGTATGAGAGCTATTCCTGGGATTGCTGTAGATATAGGATACCTTAGAACGTATCTCAATGTGTCTCTTGGATTATCTAAAGTGCCGCCGGCAAACGGCTTCATGCAGACGAAGCCTATATTCTTCTTCTGACAGAGAGGGATAATCTTCCTCTTTGCATCCGTAACAATATAATTGAAAGGGAACATTACTGCGTCAAAGAATTCTGTCTCAATAGCCTTCAGCATCACTTCCTCGCGATGACTGCTGACTCCAAGAAACCTGATTCTATCCTCATCCTTCATACTCTTCAAGAAATCAAGATTCTCTGGGGATATTGCTCTCTTCAGATCATCGTAAGTATTCACACCGTGTAGATAGTAAAGGTCGATAGTTGAGACTCCTAAATTGGAGATGCTTGTCTCCAGATCCGATCTGAGTCCTTTCGGATCATGAGCATGAGTCTTCGTACAGATATGGACTTCATCTCTCCTGTTTTTGATCGCTTTCCCGATCTTTTTCTCACTGTCTGTGTAATTTCTAGCTGTATCAATGAAGTTGATGCCCATATCGATCGATCGGGTCACCAACTTTACCGCTCTGTTCTCTGAGATACGCTGAATAGGGATACCACCAAATCCGAGTTCGGACACTAGGATTCCTGTTCTTCCAAGCCTTCTCTTTCTTAACATAAATACTCAGAGCAAACAATGAAGATTCCGAGAAAAAAGGATGACGTGCCGTTTCCCCGTAAAGGATATTTTCTAGCCTGCACGCATGAAGGTCTGTTGCGACCGTGGTCTAGCCTGGTCTAGGACATTGGCCTTCCAAGCCCATAACCCGGGTTCAAATCCCGGCGGCCGCACCAGCAAACCTGCGCACTTCTAAGGTATGTTGTCTGAGAAAATCGCAAGGGAATCGCAACCTTTCCATGTGAATCGTAATCTTCACCGTATTATACGGGCGTGTGCGCTGGACAAGCATATTCAATCAGTATTGGACTAACAGGAATAGAATTGGACAAGAAGTGATACGCAATAGTTAAAAGATTTCTTAATGAACAATAAGCTGTCAAGGCAGGTATTGGAGTGGGAATATCCAAAGTGGCTATCATAAGGGGGAAGAGGGGTCATGAACCGGTTTTTCAAGCTCTAGACTTGATAGACTACAAAAATGCCATTTCAGGCTGGAGAAGAATACTCGTCAAGGTTAATTTCATCGCGGTAAAGACGTGGGATACTGGGGCGACTACAGATCCTGTTGTCGTGGAGGCAATCATTGAGAGGCTTAGAGAGCTTCCTGTTGAGGTGTATGTTGTGGAGTCAGATGCAACAACGACCAATGCTGACAAAGCATTTGAAGTTACAGGTATGAAAGAAATGTGCGCCCGCAACGGTGTTGAATGTCTCAACTTAAGACATGAAAAGGAGAAGGTCAAGATTGACATTCATAATGGAGAAGCCCTAAAAAAGATCACGGTCCCTCGGATTGTCGCCGAATCTGCAATCATAAGTGCCGCTAAACTCAAGACCCATAGAACAACAGGAGTAACACTGGGAATGAAGAACATGTTTGGACTGCTGTCTGACAAATTCAAAGCCAAATACCACTTCAAAGGGATCAATAAAGTCATAGTTGACATTAACACTGTACTCCGACCCGTTCTAACTGTAATAGATGGCTTCATTGGGATGGAAGGACGTGGACCAGCTGCAGGAAAGCCAGTTCAAATGGATCTAATAATAGCGGGGACGGACCAAGTAGCAACAGACTCAACTGCTTGTAGAGTCATGGGCATTGATCCTTACCAGATCGAGCACATCCACAAGGCCTACAGGAAAGAGTTAGGCAACATTAATGATATAAAACTAGTTGGAGAAAGATTGGAAAATGTAGTACAAGTCTTCGAACGCGCACGCTGATCCTCCTAAGAAAACCGATTACAATATAGTATAGTGTTACCCGTCAAAATACAACATGGATTCACGAGGTGTGAGGGATGATTCGAACCTCGTACGAGCGATCGACCAAGGATCAAAGCAGATTACCCCATCATTCGAATAGGTATTGCAGAAAAGAGGTAAGGAGTTTACATTCCATAGGTCTACACACGATCGAAGGATATAAAATCAAAGGACAGAGGAGTGAATAGTGGATTCTGTAGTTCTAATAAAATCTGATGACGCTGTCAGCAACGCTCTTGAGCGCGGTATTGATCTACTCGGTGGCTTTCGAGTTCTGAAGTCGCCTTTTGTCATTAAGCCCAACATTTGTACAATTACGGACAAGACCGGATTTGCCACCACTGACGTGAAAATAGTTGAAGCGTTAATAGATTTGGTATACCCAGAGGATAGGAACCTGTCGATCAGGATAGTTGAGTCAGACAGCGAATCAAAGTACGCAGATGAAGCCTTCAGGAAATTCGGATACACAAATCTTGAGAAGAAATATACAGAATTAGATCTTGATGTCTCTCTGGAAAACCTCAGCCACTTACCTATCAATTCGATGAAACTTGACGGCCTTTATTTCAAAAACCTGGAGATCCCAAGATTAATCGTTGGTTCCAAGTACTTCGTCTCAGTCGCTGTTGCAAAGACCCATGGTCTGACTTTCATATCTGGAGCATTGAAGAATCTCTTCGGCCTGCTGCCGAGAAAAGATCAATCATTCTACCATCGACACATAAACGAAGTGATAGTTGACTTGAACAGGTTGGTGGAGCCAGACCTCTGCATTGTTGACGCCCGTGTAGGTCTGGAAGGCTGGGAAGGACCCAAGACAAGACGTCTTGACCTAATCGTGTTGGGGAGGAAACCAGTCTCAGTGGACGCCACGGTGGCCAGAATAATGGGTTTCAATCCCGACAAGATCCGTCATCTGGTTGAGGCAGAAAAATACGGTCTTGGATCTCTGCACCCAGAAGTCTTAGGAGCGAGCATCAATTCTGTCATGGTGCGATTCAAGCCTCCCTCTCAGTTGTCCTCCCGCGCCACCATATAGACCACACGGAATTCACTGGAACTGATAGAGAAGCGCAGCCGCCTTGCGTCTCAATGAGACTGAAATCTTTCTAGGTTTTTATCTCCTCGACTATTTCCTCTATCTTGATGGTTTTCTGGGTTCTTCTCTTGAAGTCTCGAACTACTACGGATCCATCTTTCAGTTCTCTTTCTCCTAAGATTACTGCATAGTCTGTCTTTCTCCTAGCTGCATCCTGCAAGGCATTAGCTAGTTTTCGTCCCATAACTTCCACTCTGGCAGTTACATCTGCTCCTCTCAGCATTTGGGAGATCTTTAATGCCTCCCCCTTCAAATGGTCTTCAATCGGGATGACAGCAACCATTATCTTTTCTTTCCTTTTCAATGCGGTCTTCTGTTCTTCCATGGCCAACATTATTCTATCTAGGCCGTGAGCAACGCCAACGGCAGGTGTTGGCTCTCCTCCAAACAATTCGATTAGCTTGTCGTACCTGCCTCCACCGGCTAAAGCTATCTCCATATCTGGGACGTAAACCTCGAAGATAATCCCAGTGTAGTACTCCAATCCCCTTGCAAAACCAGCCTCAACGCGAATATCAATCTTCTCTCCAGTCTCCAGAACCAATTCAATAATCTTTCTCAGTCTTCCTACTGCTTCAGTAGCCTTCTCATACGCTTCAACTTGCTCCTCCATCCTCCTTGAAACCTCGAAGGTTTTCTCACCCTTAATCTTGACTAGTCCTGTAAGAGTCTCCAGGCACCCTTCAGATGCCCCAGCTCCTTTTATCAGCGTGAAAGCGTTTTCGTACTCCTTCTTGTCCATGAAATGCATAGCTCTGTTTTGCGCTTCTTCCTCGATTCCTTCTTCGCTAAGAATACTCCTTAAGACCCCGACGTGCCCAATCTTGAAGACGAAGTTTTTCAATCCTACATCTCTCATCAGACTGTTCGTCAACAATATGATTTCAGCATCCGCTTCAGGTGTACTCGAACCCATTAATTCATAGTTAGACTGCCAAAACTCCCTGAAACGTCCATGCTGCGGTTCATCGTATCTGTACAAGCTTCCCACACAGAACAATCGTAATGGCTTCGGCTCAGTTCTGAAGGTGTCTGCAACCAGTCTCGCTACAGAAGCGGTAAACTCATATCTCAATGCCACCTTGCGGCCACCCAAATCCTTGAATGCATACATCCGGGAGCGAATCTCTTCTCCACTCTTCGCAGCCAATAGCTCATAGGGCTCTAGAACGGGCGTCATGATCTCCCTGTATCCGTAAAGCTGAGCCACTGTTCTGGCTTTGTCTTCGATGTACTCCATCAATTCGGCTTCTTTGGGTAAAAAATCTCTCATGCCTCGAACAGGTCTGAAAACAGACACTCTCAACACTCCATTATTTCAAGGTCAATTCCGAAATCGAGTAATAGACGATTTCTCCTCTGCGATTCATAACGGCCAGGACTAACTCCTTCTTGAGGGTTTGAGACTGTCTTAGAACGCGAATCAAATCCTCCAAAGAGATAGGCTTTCCTTCTCGCATACTCAAGATCAAGTACCGAGCCGTAACTTCGCCATATTTGCCACGCTCGTAAACCCGGAAATCAACACCCCAACCAAAACCTCCGCGAACGACATAACCACGGCTCTTCAAATCTCGATAGATCAAGTATTTA
>CP070773.1:22533-35103 GCA_020345945.1 Candidatus Bathyarchaeota archaeon
ACCAATACAAAAAATTAGATGGAGGTGGCAAAATGAGCGTTAAAGCACTTAGAGGTTCTCTGAAAGGATCACCAGTTAGAAGTTGGTAAAATTTAAAACCAAAATTTTTCTTTTCACTCTTTCCATTATCTTTAGCTAGCAGAATACCCCCGTCAATTGATTCACTCTAATTTTAAATTCCAAATCAAAAAGTTGGGTATCTCATGGAACACGTTAAGAACATCTTCAATACGCGAGGTCTGCCCTCGTTAACACTTGCAAAATCTCGGGCAAAGAGTGGTGTCTCTGACCGGGTTTGTAGATCGGCGCTTTCACGTCTGATGTCTTACTGGAAAGATTACACTAGGCCAGCATTGATGTCTCTTGCATGTGAGGCGGTTGGTGGTGATCCCAAACTGACCGAAGAGATTTCTGCTTCCTTGATTCTTTTAGCCGCAGGTATCGACATACACGACGATATTATCGACAAATCCTTGGTAAAAGACTATGGAGAGACTGTGTTAGGCGCCAGAGGTCCCGAGATTACTCTGTTAGTCGGCGATATGCTGTTCGTCAAAGGGTTGACCGCTATAGCATCCTCCCTGGTTAGTCGAGGATTCCCAGACAATAAGATAAAGACCATCCTGGCTTTAGTAGAGAAACTCTTCTTGGAATTAAGTGATGCAGAAGCTGGAGAGCTTAGGCTTCGTCGAAGAACAGACATCACACCGCGAAGTTATCTACGCTTGACACGTCTGAAAGCCGCTGACGTTGAGGCGTACCTGAAGATTGGTTCAATCCTAGGTGGAGGATCTACCGTGGAGACAGAGGCTTTAGGGAGGTATGGACGATCCTTGGGGATGATCGTCATACTTAGAGATGACCTCTCGGATCTTCTAGACTTCGAAGAAGAACTCCCGCACCGCATAGAGTACGAACACCTGCCTTTGCCTATACTCTACGCTGTGAAGAATTCTGAATATGAGAAGAAGATTGTCTCTCTACTTCATAAATCAAAAATCCGGGAAGAGGATGCGGAAAAACTCCTCAAGATCACTCATGAGGCTGGGGGTCTTGTGAGTTATGAGAAATTGATGAAGAGACTCGTCTATACTTGTCGAAGAGAACTTAATCGACTTCCCCCAAGCGAGGCTCGTTCAACTTTGAGGGATGTTGTCGATGTTACTGCTCCTCCACCTTTGTCAGATTTAGAGTTTTAAAATCCTGATTTCTGTAATATATCGAAGAAGATAATAATTAACAATCAAGCGAAGAGATTATTATCGTGTCTCAATCTTCTGAGTTATTTCATCAGTTCAATATGTGAGATAGTCCTACGTTTAGGAGAGATCATGGGTTGTGGAAAGCTATCGCTTGCGATATAGATGGGACTTTGACTAACGAGAATCATCTACTTGATTTGGAGGCTTTGACATGGTTGAGAATAGCCGAGAAAGCAGGATTAACGATTATTCTTTCGAGCGCAAGGACAAAACTTGAGCTGAGGATAGCATCAGGATTTTTTGGCACTACTGGACCTGTAGTAGCCGAGAACGGGGGAATCGTGTGGCATCGGTCAACCCGAGAAGAGAAGGTATTAGGTGACTTGGAGAAGGTTCAAGAAGCCTACACGATCATCTCATCCCGTATTCCAGATCTGGAACGAGTTCTTGAGGGATATCGAGAGACTGATGTAATGGTTCGTGGCAGGAGAGCCACAGAGATAGTCCCTATCATCCAGTCTGAGAAGCTGGATGTCCATCTTCTAGAGAGTGCTCATGTAACCTGCATCACAGATAGCTCTACAGATAAAGGAGTTGGGTTGAAGGTCGCATCGATGATGATTGGTATCAATCCAAATCAAGCCGTTGCTGTTGGAGACGCTCACAATGATATAGCACTCTTCAAGGCCGCTGGCGCTGGTTTTGCCGTCGCTAATGCAGAGGAGAGACTAATGCATGTAGCGACGAAGGTTATGGATAGGCCTTATGGTGGGGGATTTGCTGATGCGATTAAAGAGGTTCTTAGAGATAATAATGGAGAAAAGGAGATATCCTAATCACTGGATCAAATCGAGTGGGCAGGACAATTCATTAGAGACGATTCTAGAACTTGTCTCTTGCAGTTAACATTACGCATTGTCTAGTATCCATCAAAGCTTCGTACTTATTTCCATTCCATCTCCATCTGCCGATACCAACCGACTCTCATATCTACCAGAGTATCTCACATAGTCAAGATATCGCTTCATTGAGTAAGCGTAGGCTTCTGCGTTGTCTGCCACGACTACACTTCCTTTATAGAGCTTGGCTTCAACGAGTCTCAGATAATCATAGTACTCGTTCTTGACGGCATCTAAGAATACCAGGTCAAAATATCCTTCAAGAATAGGGATGATCTCTAACGCGTCTCCAACCAATACTCTTACTGTTGGCTTGACTCTAGCCCTACGGATATTCTCCTCTGCCAGTTCCGCTTCGTCTCGATCGATCTCAAGGGTGATTATCTCTGCGTCGCTATCTAGTTCTTTAGCCATCAATATCGCTGAGTATCCTACAAGAGTCCCAACTTCTAGCACGCGTCGGGGTCGAAGCCTACGGACGGTATCTGCTAGGATTCTCCCTCTCCAAGGACCTATAATCGGGTACCAGGCATTTACCGTCTTCTCTATAATGTTAAGAACCTGATCCGCTCTACTGGGGACCATGTAGCATACCCGATATTCTTCTAAGAATGTGTTCTCATAATTGACTCTAACGTCAGAAATCTCGACTGAGCGAATCAAATAGTTGGAGAATCACCGGTTAAGGATGCTTCTGTCATGAGACTGGTAGATGCTCACTGTCATCTGCAGGATGAAGAGTTCGACCAGGATAGGGATTATGTTGTGGAGAGAGCGCGAGAAAGCGGGGTCGTATCTATTGTCACATCCAGCCTGAATTCTCTGGATGCTTCCAAAGCACTTGCAGTCGGGAGGAATTATCCAGACTATGTATATGTCTGCATAGGATCGAATCCGTCGAATCTAGATCTCAAAGAGACGAGTTATCTTATGTCGATTATAGAGAAGCATAGGAGTAGCATCGTTGGAGTGGGAGAAGTAGGACTGGACTATTACTGGGTGAGAGAGAACCAGTATAGGGAAATACAGAGAAGCCTTTTCAGGGAGTGGATCGGCTTTGTCGAAGAGCTTCGTCTTCCCTTGATCGTCCACTCTAGGAGTGCAGGAAAGTATGCGGTACAGATCCTTCTCGAGACTAATTTCAGACAGGTCTTGATGCATGCTTTTGATGGTCGTATAGGTTGGGCGACAAAAGCGGCTCGAGAAGGAGTGTATTTCTCTATACCTACCTCTGTTTGGCACTCAAGACAGAAACAGAAGCTGGTCAAAGAACTACCTTTGGATTCTCTTTTGGTGGAGAGCGATTCTCCTGTCTTATCACCAATTAAGGAAAAACGAAACGAACCCGCAAATCTTGTCTATGCTGTGAGAAAAATTGCTGAGTTGAAAGGGGTATCAGAGGATGAAGTGGCAGAGAAAACCACGGTGAACGCTAGGAAGTTCTTTAACCTGAAGACTAGGAATCTTCAATGAGTTCCGAGGGAATAAGTCATAGAAGGTGATGGCTATGAAAGAAGACGAGATTCTTCAGAAGCTGACAAACACATTGGCGGATATAGATCTAGAAGGGACGCGTAAGATCTGTAAAGAGGCGCTTTCAGGAGGAATATCTTCGATCAAGATAGTGAAGGCACTTTCAGAGGGGATGAGTGTCATTGGAGAGAAGTTCGAGGCCAAGGAGTATTTTCTTTCGGAGTTGATAATGGCAGGCGAGATTATGAGAGAAGCTCAGGAGATCATCGAACCCTACTTGGAAGAGGAGCAAGTAAAGAGACGGAGTAAAATAGTCATAGGAACAGTCGAAGGTGATCTACACGATATCGGGAAGAATATCGTCATCTCTCTGCTATCTAGTAGTGGATTCGATGTCACAGATCTTGGTGTGAACGTTCCCAAAGAAAGATTTGTGAAGACTGTTTCTGAGATTAAGCCCGACGTCCTCGGTTTATCTGCTTTACTAAGGGCAACGGTCCCTGAGATGGGAGAAGTTATTCAAGCCTTGAAGGATGCGGGATTGAGGCGGGCGGTTAAGGTTGTGGTCGGTGGTTTGCCTTTGAATGAAGAGTATGCAGAAAAGCTGGGAGCCGATTATTATGCTGAGGATGCTTGGAAGGGGCTTGAGATTATTCGAAAGGTGGTTGATACGGATTGAGAAGTTTAGAGGAACTGATTGAGCTTCACAATGCCTGGTGGAAGCTTGAGAACGACAGGCCTCTCTTGAATGTGACTTATAGAGAACGTTTTCCTTGGATGTGGCTACAGAGTGACCATTCATCAGGAATAGAACTTGTCCTTAACGATGGAAATCTTGCTGATGATGGTCCTCTTACCCCTGAAATGCTTTCTCCAGAGAAGATCCATTCCACTCCCTTTACTCATGGTGACCTCTTTCTTCCGGTAATGGTTTTTGGGAAGATCCCTTGGATGGAGGCTATTTGTGGAGTTACCCCTCAAGTCTCGGTTAAGGGCAACTCTATATGGGCAGGTTTTGGCAAGGGTATATGGCCGGGAGACTGGTGGGAGAGGGAAATAGAAGTCGAGGTTGACAAAGAGTGGCTTAATCTCCTACTCGAGACAACAAAGTACTGTGTTGAGAAGTTTTTCAGTCCTTTTGTCATCGCCCAGACCTCTATCATGAGAGGACCCATCGATATTATGGCTGCCCTAGTGGGTGATAAAGAGGTCATCACAGGCATGTATAGACACCCGAGAGAGACCAAAAGACTTCTCGATAAGCTTGCTGACATCTGCATAATGGTGATGCAAGCACAAAACGAGGTCATCCCTAGCTTCAAAGGAGGTTATGTGAATTGCTGGGGGATTTGGGCGCCAGGAACCGTTACTCGACATCAAGAAGATGGTGTAGCCTATCTTTCGCCTAGGCTCTACAAGGAGTTCATTCAACCCGTTGATAGGAAGATCTGTCAAGCTTTCGACTTCACAACGATCCATTTTCACTCTGCTCACTATATACATGGAGACGCGGTTACCGATATAGAAGAGTTAGGAGCCCTACAGTTCAGTTTAGAGCCTCCACCTTATGGACCGACCCTTGAGGAATGGATTCCTATCTTCAAGAGACTGCTGAAGAAGAAACCACTGATACTCCAAGCTTGGTATCTGACTAGAGAACAGATCAATACATTACAGAGAGAGCTACCTCCACAAGGGCTTTGCCTAGAAACATATGTTCAAGAAGCAGGCGAAAGCCACTACATGTATCGAGAATGATTAACGGGCATGAGATTTCACCGCTAGATATCTTGCGTCCTACAGCATCCCAAGAGACATTTCAACACATATCAATACAATAAGAAATTTAGGACCTCAGAGGTATTGATCTTATATTGATGTGGAAAATATCACTTATTGGTGATTTGTATTGGTTAGTGAAGGAGAAGAAGCTCCAGACTTCACTTTGGAGGCAGACGATGGAAGAGAAGTGTCCCTAAGCGACTATCGGGGAAAGAGTGTGGTCCTATATTTTTATCCAAAGGATGGAACCCCTGGGTGCACACGTGAGGCTATCGAGTTCAGGGATATTGTTGACGAGCTTGAAAAAGAAGATGCAGTCGTCCTTGGGGTTAGTAAGGATAGTATCAAATCTCACCAAAGGTTCAAACAAAAACACAACCTGCCTTTTACACTACTTAGCGACCCTGAAGGAAAAGTCTTGGAGCTATATGGTGTATGGAAAGAGAAGAGTATGTATGGTAGAACGTTCATGGGTGTAGAACGAACCACTTTCCTGATAAACGAGAACGGAGATGTTAAGAAAATATATCGTAAGGTAAAAGTGGAAGGACATGCTCAAGCCTGTCTTCTAGACCTCCAAAGCTAGAATTCCTAGGTATCGGAAGTATAGAGGACTATTTTGAGAGAAGAAAAGCTGAAGGACACAAATCGTTCAGCACACATTCAGCACAATTAGGTTTTCGAGCCATACAGACTCTTCTTCCATGAGCTATTAGTAGGTTTGAGAGTTCGAACCAATTCTCTCTGGGCGTGATATTCATCAGATCTTCCTCTATCTTCTCTCTAACCTTTTCCTTGGTTAGTCCCAGCCGCTTTGACAGCCGGAGTACATGGGTGTCCACAGCGATACCTTCTATCATCCCAAAAACGTTTGAGAGGACTATGTTAGCAGTCTTTCTTGCAATGCCCTCTAGACTAACCAATTCCTCCATAGTGCGAGGAACTTGCGAGTCAAATTTCTCCACTATCTTCTTAGAGGCTTGCTTTATGAAATGGGCTTTTCGCCTGTAGAATCCAGTAGGTTTTATTGCTTCCTCCAGTTCTCTAATCTCGGCCTCAGCGTAGTCATTTGGTCTTCGATATTTCTTGAAAAGACTTTCCGTGACTTCGTTGACTTTTCCGTCAGTACATTGGGCAGATAGTATAGTAGCTACCAGAAGATCTAATGGAGTCTCATAGTTAAGGTGGGTTCCTTTGACATTAGGATAAGCTTCTTTGAGAAGTCTAAATACTTCTGTTGCTTTCTTATCATTATCCATCTTCAACCCAACAACGACGTGTATCTACATGAAGGAAGGAGCAGTAGTAGCCTTTGAGCCTTCTTAGACATATAGATCTCTGGTCTTGAATATTCTACAGATAGGGGGTTCCTTGTATTCTTATTCTCCGCATCTGAAGAAGAGCCAGTTGTTCTTCTCTTTCTTGAACTTGATCAGACAGTATCTTCCGATAAGCCTCTCTCCCTTGATTTTTACAATGATCTCTTTTTCCATCCATTTTTCGGTTTCATAAGAACCCTTGTCCCATATCTCTACCGTTCCTGCCCCGTATTCTCCTTCTGGGATTGTGCCCTTGAAACTGGCGTACTCAACTGGGTGATCCTCGACTTGAACTGCCAATCTTTTGACCCCCCTCTTTAAGGGGGGTTCCTTGGGAACAGCCCAACTCTTCAAGACACCGTCCTTCTCTAATCTGAGATCGTAGTGCAGTTGTCTGGCTTGATGCTTTTGGATGACATATATCTGACTTCTGTGGGGAGAAAGTTCTCCTTTCGGTTCATCTGTCTTTGTGAAATCCCTCTTCTTCTTGTACTCTGTGAGTCCCATGGTTTAGGTTTAGGGGTTATCAATCCAATAAGGATACTTGCTGGAAATTCATGTGAATGAGATAACTCTACCCAAGGATCTCGGAGAGAAGGGTTTTCTGAGTATGGAGTCGGTTCTCTGCCTGATCCCACACAATGGAACTCGGCCCGTCTAAGACCTCATGGGTTACTTCCTCTCCTCTATGAGCTGGTAGACAATGCATAAAGATGACGTCTTTTTTTCCTAATTCAAGAATATGCTGAGTAACCTGATATCTAGGAAGAAAGATTTTCTCTCTTTCTCTCTTCTCTTTCTCCATGCCTGTTGAAATGAAGGTATCCGTGTATATTATATCCGCATCCCTAGCTGCAATCTTAGGATCCCTCACCAGTTCGATCTTAGATCCGGATTCTTTCGCGTTGTTCTTGCCCCATTGTAAAACAGTCTCCTCCGGCTCGTACCCCTTGGGACAAGCTACAATCATATCAATCCCAAGTCTACTACAACCCAAGATAAGTGAGGAACAGACATTATTCCCATCACCGACCCAAGTAAGTTTCAGCCCTTGGATCTCTCCCTTCTTCTCCCAGATAGAGAAGATGTCGGAGAGTGCCTGGCAGGGATGAAACCTCTCTGACATCCCATTTATGATGGGTATCTCTGCTGAGTTCGCCAATCTTTGAAGATACTCATGCTTGGTTACCCGCGCAACGACAATATCGACATATAATTCAAGAATCTTGGCTGTGTCCTCTAGGCTCTCTCCCCTAGATAGCTGCAGATTTTTCCATTCAAGGGTTATCACATCGCCACCGAGTTGCTTCATGGCTGCCTCAAAAGATATCCTTGTTCTAGTTGATGGGATTTCGAAGATCATAGCAAGGGTTTTTCCTCTGAGTAATTGGCGGAGACTACGCCCCTCTCTCCTCTTCAATTGTTTACACTTCTGTAAAAGGAACCATAACTCATCAGTAGAGAAGTTTTGAAGAGTGAGTACATCTTTTCCTTCAAGCAAGGAACTCAATCCTAGATCTACCAAATAGGTGGTGAAGTTTTATAGAACCTGGAAGATTCGTCGATCATCTATTTTGAAACGGGATATATCTCTCCTCCATGAGTTAGAATGTTTATTTTCGAGTCAGAGCCATATCTTCGAGTCAGCATATCAACTGCTTCCTCAATTTGGCCGAACTTTTGGAACCTCATCTTCTCAGCCTGTTTCTCTGAGATGCCATCTGAGATAATACATACTGGATGCTTCTCTCTTACATGTGCCACATTTAGAGCTAAGCCAAAAGCAACGAAGTCTTCGATCTCTCCTGTCCTGTACATCTCCTTCAGCTCCTCTGTACCATATTGGAGGTATTCGATCCATTTCGGGTGCATCACTGCTATCCCCTCTGGACATGGTGTGGCCTCTATGATACCGCCTTCGACCTTTGTTGAGAGGTCAGCAGAGAACAGTCCTTTCAAGCCCTGCCAGTACTCAATATCTGCAGGATGACTGCTGGAGATTGTTATATCCGCTAATTCTCGCATTGGTACACCATAGACCTGTTTTGCATGTTGGACTCCAATTCTATGAGCCTTGACAAAGTGACCTGCATACACCTTTATTATCTCTCTATATCGAGTGATTACAGAGTTTATCAGAAGATGGATCTTCACCTTCTCAGCAAAGGCATCTATCAGCTTCCGTGTCGGATTCTCCTCCATCCCAAGTCCGTTAGGTGTCGTCATAGCCGAGTAGACATGCATTCTTCCTACAGTCTCTTCCCCAGCTAACCCAGGTAACAGAATCTTTGCTCCTGCCCCCCAACCAGCATTGAAGTGGGGGATTACATTCCCTGTCACAATGCGGATGTCTGCCTTGAGAAAAGCCTTGTTGATCCAGACAGGGACTTCTCCTGCTATATCCCCTAGATACATGAGTTGCGTTTCGTCGTCGAAGTCGTGGTTGACGAATTCGTAGTCCTCCACAATCTCGGCCCCATACTTTTCCTTCATCTCACGTTCAGTCATCCTTCTGTGCGTTCCGAGAGCAACAAGGACCTTGATATCATCCTTGGAAGTACCCGAACTCTTCAGTTTGTCCAAGATTGGTGGCAGAAGCAGATTCGTCGGAGTTGTACGGGTTATATCGTCTACTGCTATTGCAACAGTCTTTCCCCTCGGTGCGAGATCTTCAATAGTGGGACCTTCGAGGGGTGTTTCTAGAGCTCTCTCAACCTCGAATAAAGGATTCTTTGCAGGAACAACCTCGGAAGGAGTTAATAGATCTGAGACGCGGTTTGAATCGATATCGAATTCGATTTCACTATTGCCGTAAGGAAGCTTCACAGGCAACTCTATCTCCTCCTTTCACTATCTTCTATGAAGTCCTTAATAGCTACTTAGATGCGCTGCACCATTTCCTGAGATAGAGAAACGCGTTGGGAATATCTATCGGCTTTCGTTTGAGGCTATATTTCTAAGGATAGGCTAGAACGCTTCATACGCTCATTCTTTCGTTAATTCAACTATCGCATAGTCTATAGAATCTGTATAGGGTAGGCTCCATAGTCTTGACCTGTTCTCACCATTGTAAGGCAGTTAACTAGCTTGCAGTGAGTGTACCAGCTGTTGCTACTGCACAGTATAAAGCCGCCACCAGGGGCAGCCTTTCTGATGCAATCTTTGGTCTCCTGAATGACCTCTTCTTCGCTTTTGAGGGCAAGGCTGTCTACGGCTACATTGCCCATCAAGAAGATCTTATCCCCCCACTCTTCCTTCACTTTTCCGATATCCACTCCGGCACTTGGATCCAGAGAATGCAGGCCATCTACCTTTGCGGTATCTACTAAGCTGGGTATCAGGGTTCTTATGTCGCCGTCAGAGTGCTTCACGTACTTTATTGCTACTCTGTGGGCGGCTTCTACCTGTCGATGCATCTCTTTTGCGAAGAACTCGTCAAAGAGTGCCGGTCTTATATGTGGACCATCCCTGTGCGCTATATCGCCGGAGCTTATGACCAAATCGCATCCTAGCTCACCGTATCGTTTGATAGTCTCACAGTTGTAGTCGGTGTATCTCTTCACTGCTTTTTTGATGAAATCTGGGTTTTCAAGTTGTAGACGGTAGTAGGTTGAAATCGGGAAGGCTTCAAATAGTGTGGCAAATGGTTCTCTTAAAAGCCCTGCCAAAGCTAGGTCACGTTCTTCAGCTAGTTCTGCTACAATCTTAGCGCCCACGTCTCTACCCTCGGCCCACGGGTCTGGAAAAGACTGGGCCCATTCTTCCCATTCTTCTACTGATGTGATAGTCCCATACTGTTGAATCCAGACGCGACATTTAGAATCATAGATCCTTCCTCTTCCCCACTCATCGATGAAGGTCCCGGCGGAATATGACAGACCCGTATCTTTCCTTAGGTTCTTAGCCTCCTCCTCGGAGATTACCTTGGCTGACCACTCTGAAGGCGGCGTCAGCGCAGCATCGGTTCTGACGATGGAGAATCCCAGTCTATCCCAACATCTTACCTGCACTTCACCATTATGTTTGAGTAACTCTACTCTTTCAGTGGCAGGTCTATCAGCTGGTGACCAGAATCTCTCAGGAAACATGAGGGTCTCGATATGTGGCGGATCTATACCCATCTCAAATATTGGAACCCTTTCAGGCTCCTCATGACTCATTGTGGTCAATACATCATTTCTTCGGTTTTCCACCTTTTCTTCCTCCAATCCATTCTGTTGCTAATCTGACCGCGTCAACAGCATTAGCGCCGAAGGCGTCCGCACCGATCTCCTGAGCAAAAGCCTCATTCACTGCCCTACCTCCTATCATAATCTTTACGCCTTCCCTTAGCCCTTCGTTTCTCAGGGTGTCTATGACTTTTCTCATCTCGTCCACAACAATCGTGAGAAGTCCAGACATTGCAAGAACATCAGGCTGCTCGTTCTTCACAGCCTCCACAAAACTGGTGCACGGCACGTCAACACCAAGATCTATCACATCTAGACCTTGCGACGTTAACATGGCAATCACGATATCCTTGCCGATATAATGCAGATCTCCGAATACAGTCCCGATGACCACCTTTCCCTTGGTGAGTGAAGCCGTCTTCTTCAACTCGGGTCTAATCATCGTCATTATTTCAGTGGCCGTACTTCCTGCCAGTGTAAGCTCCATTAGAAAATATTCTTTCTTCTCGTATAGATCGCCAACTTCGTCGAGTGCTTCTCTAACCACCTCCACTACGTCAAGGGGATTCACCCCAGCATTCAGGGCTTTCCTTGCCAGATCCTTTGCTTCGTCAAGCCTAACACAATCAATTATGGCCTTCTTTAGCTCTGCTAAAATCTCGCTGTTTCCCATCGATTTCTCCCCCATATTCCTTTGTGTTTATGCAATAAAGATCATAATTCAGCAGCGATTCTTATCGTTAATCCTCTTAAAAAGTGGGCAAATGAAGATACCCAAAGGGCGTTCAACACCTTGGAGTCTTCATTTACCGGCTTTCGACTATTAGATTCGCTTCTGGCAGTATAGTGGCTCTTGAAGGATTGTCTTTACTCCCGTCTTCATTATCTTGCCTTTTCGTTCGAGCTCATTGATAATTCTAGGACCCATCGTAGGGAAAGCATTTAGTTTCTCTGCTAATTCGCTGGGAGTTAGCTCATCTTTGAGTAGATCAAGAGCCTTCTCTAGTACTGTGCTAGTTACGGTGATATACTCGTCGATTCTTCTATTTCCGTTCCGAATTGGCATTCCATGTCCAGGAAGAAGCCAGTCAACTTCAAGTTTTGCCAGCTGTCTTAAGGAGGCTGTATAGGTATCAAATGAGCCTCTCACTATAGGTACCTGAATTATCCTGTTGTGCCGGGCATGGAAAAAGGGAGGCATGACGACATCCCCGGTAAAGAGAAGACTGTGTTTACGGTAGTATATACAGGTGCTTCCAGGAGTATGACCTGGTGTAGGAATCAGTTCAAGTTCTACATCGCCGACAATCAGTCTCCGTTTCTCCTTATAGGTCACATCAGGTCTTGAGGGGGTTATGGGTGGTAAGGGATCAGATATTTTCCCTGCATCAAGCTCGTTTACAACGATCTCGACGTTGAAATCGTTCTGTAGTCTGCTGAGTCCACCGATATGGTCGCGGTCAGAATGGGTTACTAGCACGTACCTTAACTCTTCCAAGTCAGTAACAAGACTTAGATAAGAGAGAATCAACTCAACCGTCTCGTCAGTCCAACCAGCATCTACAAGAGCAACCTCCCCGTCCCCTCTTACAATACCTATGTTCGCCCCTTCCAAACCACAAAGGAAGTAGATACCATTACAGATTTTCATATGGACCAACCCTAATGATCTTAGACTGTCTGTGGAATATCGAAGGAAAAATCGCTTAACGTTTGTGCAGAACTT
>CP070773.1:35203-45969 GCA_020345945.1 Candidatus Bathyarchaeota archaeon
CATTCACTCTTCCCGAAACTCTTAAGTGATACTTCCAAAGAGAACTCTAAAACCGGTACTCTTAGGAGATTGTTGAACTTGGATGATCGGGTTCTTGGTGGATTAATATTTATCGGTAGCGTAGCAGTCGCAGTATTCTACCTTTGGTGGCTGTTCCTGTCTCCCTGGCAGCTTTACGCGATTATGATACCTGTGCTGCTAGCGGTGATGTCCTTCCTATTCATAGTAGCTTGGATTGGTTGGACGATGGCTATGACTCCAGCCCCAACTGCTATTGAAGAAACCATTCTTGAACAAGACTTCGCTGAGGAGAAATCAGAATAGAAGATAGACTTGTCAAGACCCTGGCGAAATAGGAGCTTGTGGGACAGCGGTTATTAGTACTGATTCCCATCAATCAAAATCCCGTTCTTCTTTTCTTCTAGTTTAATGTCTTCAACCAATGATAGATTATTTGGTCAATATCGGCTTTGAACCCGCAAAGAGTTTAATCAAGGAAATTCAAAGGATTTTCTAATGGACCTCAGAGACTCAAAGGGATGATCAGCGAATCTTGCAGCCCCAGAAGAATAGGATGATAAAAGTTTGGTTCTTGATAATCGCGTCTAGGTATGCTTGGGATTTCTTCAATCTTCTCTATTCTCTCTCAGTTGGGGGATGGGACCTAACCTACCTAGCGGTTCGTTGGCCTAGGATCTGGATAGTGACAAGTTTCCTTATTTCCCTCTCGGTCTTGAATCTCGCCTTCTCCGGAAAGATGAAAGATCTTCACAGAATGAAAGGTGGGAGAACTGCAGTCATTGGCACGGTATTTGCGATTCTGTTGGGTTTCTTCCTTAGGCTATACACAGCTACTGCGTTGCACCCTACAGAGTTCGAGGTCTTCTATGCAGGGCTCCATTTTGAGGATGCTGAATTGAAACTTGATGCGTTTCGGCCGGTCCTCTACCCATACCTTCAATATGCTTTCTGGATTCTTCTAAGACGGGTTCATGGCTTCGAGACGATTCCTCAAGCCTTGACTGAGGGAAATATAGCGAACCGGTATCCTTCATCTTGGATCTTTGCCTCCCGGATGCTCAGCGTCCTTATGAGCACAATCTCTCTTGGTTTGGTGTGGATAACTGCCAAGAACCTATTCGGGGAGAGAGCAGGATTCTGGGCAACTTTACTTCACTCAGTCAACCACTATATCATAACGGGACCGGATTCCAGGTCCCACGATGAGAATCCAGCTATTCTTTTTCTACTCGCTTCCGTTGCGATTCTGACCAGTATTTCTAAGAAAAGAGTTAGAAGAGAAAGTCGGGCATCTAGGCTAGTTCTCTCAGGGGTCTTCTCAGGTCTCTCCTTTGCTAGTAGGTCTCCGATGTTGATCTACATATCCTCGTTGGCTGCATTCTTATGGTGGAGTGGCGGTGTATCTTCGGTGAAATATTTCGTTCTCGGGCTTTTCCCTGTTCTATTCCTTGAAGGGCTAGCTGAATTCGTTATCACAGGAGGGTTTCTAGGGGGAGTCTTCGAATTCTTACGATTCAATATAATCGCAGGACATGCATCTGAGTGGGGTACAAGTCCTTGGTACCACTACCTTCTTCTGGTCTCGTTGATAGTAGGCTTGGTATTTTACTTTCTTCCTCTGGGAATCGAGAAGGACTCGAGATCCGTCTTGCTAGCCCTTCTAATCCTCCCCTTCCTAGCAGCCTTCAGTCTAGTTCCTCACAAGGAGAACCGATACATTAGCCCGATCGTTCCTTTCATTCATATACTTATAGGAAACGCGCTTTCCAAGATAGATAAGAAGTATCCTGAAGTCTTGGCAACAGCGATACATACTGTGATACATGGTATCCTTATGGTTGTTCTATGGTAGTTCTCCATTTCTACATTTCCAGGAGGAACTTGTATTGACTCTGTATGTAGACCAAGGAGACTATTTCCCTCATGGTAAGACGGATTCGATCCATCCAAAGAAGCCGTCCTTGAAGAGATCCAATAACCTCCTCTACTGCCGTCCATACTGACCCGAGGTTATGGCACTTGTTGGAAAGAGTTATTCTTACTTGACTGTTACGCTCTTCGCTAGGTTTCTAGGCTGATCGGGATCTCTGTTTCTCTCCAGTGCTGAGTAGTATGCGAAGAGCTGTAACGGTAGAATATACGGGATTGGCGTCAAGATCTCTGGTATCCCTTTAGGTATCTCTATAAAGTCATCTGAGAGTGCAAGAATTTTCTGGTCTCCCTCCTCTGTTATGGAGATTATGGATCCGCCTCTTGCTTTCATTTCCATGATGTTACCGATCAACTCGTTCTGGGTACTCGTCTTCGGGGCGATGAAGATCAAGGGGTATCCATCTTCGACAACCGCGATGAATCCGTGTTTGCTTTCTCCTGCCGGGTATGCCAGAGAGGGAGGGTATGCTAGTTCTAACAGTTTCAGTCTTCCCTCGAGGGCTGTCACGTAGTCTATGCCTCTTCCCAAGAAGCAGAAGCTTTCTCGATCACGATATTTCGTTGCCAGATCTTTAGTTCTATTCGTCTGCGTCTTCAGAATTCTCTCGAGTATGGAAGGCATGTCTTTGAGTGTTTGATTCAGTTTTCCAACCTTATCTGAACTAATGGTCTTTCTTTTCTCTCCTAACTTGATAGCTAATCTGGCAAGTATCATTGCCTGTGCTGTGTAGGCTTTGGTTGATGCTACTCCAATTTCTGGTCCAGAGTTTTGACCGATATAAATGCCGGTCAACCTAGTGACTGTTGATCCCATAACGTTTGTAATCCCGAGTACTGTAGCTCCTCGGTCGAGGGCGTATCTGATAGCTGAGAGCGTATCCATTGTCTCTCCTGATTGGCTTACAGCTAGGATAACAGAGTTTTTGCCAATCAGCTTACCATATCTTTCCTTGAACTCCGAAGCTATGGCTGCTTGAGCGTTCAGGTTAGCCAGCTCAGAGAACATGTATGTTCCCGCCAGACATGCATGGTAGGCGGTTCCTGCTGCGACTAAGAAGACTTGGTCTGCTTTGTCAAGTATCGTCGACATTAGGTCAATGTAGACTTCTTGGGTTCTGAGGGCGTTCTTTACAGTCTCTGGTTGTTCATTGATCTCTTTGAGCATGAAGTGAGGGTATCCTGCTCTCTCGGCTGTCTCTACTGTCCAGGATATCTCCTCGATCTCTGGGATTCTCTTGGTATAGGATTCAAGATCTGATAGTTCGACCCCTTCAGGATCGAGAACTGCGAGTTCTCCTTCATTTAAGTAGATGATATTTCTAGTCAAGGGAAGTAAGGCTGGTATATCAGAGGCACAGAAGTTTCCTTCTTCTCCTATGCCGAGAACAAGGGGGCTTTCCTTTCTGATACAGATCAGCCTATCAGGTTTCTCAACACTCAAGACTGCGATTGCGTATGTTCCTTCCAGTCTCCTGGCTGTATTACGAACAGCCATTATGAAATCTGTGTCCGAGTTAAGGTTCTCTTCGATTAGATGCGGTATGACTTCTGTATCGCATCTGGACTTGAACTTATGTCCCTTCCTCTCGAGTTCTTCTCTGAGTTCAACGAAGTTCTCGATTATTCCGTTATGGACAACTGCTATTTTCTCCTTGCAGTCTGTATGGGGATGCGCGTTTACTTGTGATGGAGCACCATGGGTAGCCCATCTGGTATGTCCTATACCAGTAGGACCTGGTAGATCATCAAGGTCCAATTTTTTATGAATATCCGCGATCTTTCCTTGGTCTTTCTTGATTACGAGATTGCTGTTATCGATAGTTGCTTCGCCTACCGAGTCGTATCCTCGGTATTCAAGTCTCTCCAGAGCCTTCCTGATCAGTGGGGCTGCATTTCCATCCCTAAGTGCGCATCCGATAATACCGCACATTATCATTTCTTTCCTGTCGGATTCGTTTCACATAATTAGGTAGTCTTTATAGATGTTTTCAGGATCTTTTCAGCTAATATATTGTGTACCTGCATCTCCTACCAAGGCTTAAAGACTCTTTTTCTCAAATCCTATTATCTAGTAGTGGTGTCGGTTCTTGGGTCTCCAGGGAATTAGACGTATTCTGTCACGTTTGAGGGTGACTCCGAACTGGCTTCTGTTACTATTGGGGGTTGCCGCAACGGTGGACGCCTATTTGAGGGTTCAGATTGCATTGGAGACCGTTGGAAAGTTTATCATCCGAGCCAGTCGGGGGGAAGCAATAAACATCTTTGGGGATCGTATCTGGAACATTCTCTTCTTAGTGTCTTCCATACTGGTCGTCCTGATAATTTGGAGAGATCTTATCTTTAGTCTTTCTCGGAGTGTCAATGTTGAAGTTACCAAGGACTGATCGAACATTCTTCATACTGGCTGCAATTCTTTGCCTTTCTCTATCTCTGAGGGTCTATGCGGCTGCAACAATGGGTATAGCCCGGGGAGATGAATATGGAACTGCGGCAAGTGCTCAAAGTCTGGCTGAACGAGGAGAGTTCACTGGATGGACGATGCGTTCCTACTTCTATCCGGCTCTATTAGCTGTATTCGGAAAAACATGTCTCCTCTTCGGCGAACCCAGCTTTCTGCGTATGATCCCAATCTACTCGATTCACGGCTACTGGATCTTCATCAATCGCGTATTCAATGTTCTCCTCGGCATTATTGGCATCTATCTGACGTACAAACTCGGTGAGACCTGTTATGGAGAAAAGGTAGGGCTACTTGCCGCATTTCTTCAAGGAATCAATTGTCTAGATGTATTCTGGGGGATGAGATCGGTTCCAGACCCATCCTCAACACCCTTCCTAGTTACCTCGCTCCTCTTCTTAATGAAGATTAATGACGATCGGAACAGATACCTGCCCCTCCTCTCTGGGATCTCCTTGGGGATCTCTGTGATGTGTAGGTATAGTAGCGCCCTTTATGTCATCCCCGTAATCATTCTCTTTCTTGTCAGGAGAGAGTTACGTAACGAATTCTGGCTCTTCGGCGTCGGATTTGCTGTAATGATGATTTCACAGGGGATGCTTGACCTCCTTACTTGGGGAAGGCTCTTCGGGTCATCTATAGAGTTCTTTGCCTTCAATATCTTGGAAGAGAAAGCTCTCATATGGGGGTACAAACCTTTCCAGTACTACTATGTAATGTTGCCAATCATATTTGCCCATACCTACCCGCTTCCTCTTTTAGCTCTAGAGAGAATAGATTGGAAGACCTGCTTCCTGACTTCATCAGTCGGTCTATTCCTATGGGTCATGAGTTCCCTTCCTCACAAGGAGCTGCGTTTTCTCTTGACGATTATCCCCCTTATGTGCATCCTTTCCTCGCAGGGAATTTTAGCTCGAAGCAGATCTCGTCGTGAGAGGATGCTACTTTTCTTGCTTGTAGGTTTGACCATAATCTGGCAGGCAAAACGTTTTGCCTTCTTCTTCCTCGAAGATCCTTCACAGATATTCGTTTAGGATAATGTTAGACGCAGGGAACAGGCTGTTCGAATCAGCTTGAGAGTAGCCTATTGACCACCTCGATGGCCTCTTCAGCTTCTGCCCTCCCTCTAACCTCCTTCATTAGGAGTCCAAGAAGAATCTTCCTAGATCTTCTCAGCGGTTCTTGACTGATTCGTGGATTCTCATCTAGGATGCGGTTCGCAATCTCCTTTAGTTGCTTGTCTCCGAGTCTCTCCAAGCCAAGCTCTCTGACAGCCTCCTCAGCTGGTCTGCCTCTGTTGTTTGAGATCCATGTAAGGAGGTCTGGTATCGCTTCTTTTATTGTCCTTCCCGAGTCAACGAGTAGGAATAGGTTGTATATTTCTTTCTCATCTAGGGTGTCCACGGGGATTCCATCCCGACGGAGGCTCTTGAGCGTCTCGGTCAGTGTAACCACGACTAGAGCTGGTGGTAAACTCGTTTCATTTATGATTGTTTCGAATAGATCGAGAAATGGGGAGTCTGATAATTGGTCAGCGAGTTTCTTGTTGAGGCCATAGACTACCGTTAACTTCCTTATTAGGTCCCGAGGCATCTGGGGTATGTCTTGTCCGATCTTCTCAAGTCGTTCACGTTTGATAGTTATTGGTGGGACATCTGTCTCGGGATACATTCTTTCTGCTCCTGGTCTGGGACGCATATATCTCGTGGTCCCTTCAGTCGTCGAGGCTCTTGTTTCAGGAGGAACTCCGTCTATAGCTTGCTTGCATCGCTCCACTACGGCCTTCAAGGCCTCTTCGCATCTCTCTCTTTCGTCTGCCACGAATACCAATAAATCTCTCTCTTTGCATCCCGTGGAATTCATCAGGTCTGTTTTCTCGTTCCTAGATATTCCATATGCTGGCAACTCATCAGTATGGAATATTCCTCCAACTCCTCCCCAGAACCTAGCATAGTCTGAGACTTCTGTCCCAAATCTGATTCCAGGTCCCAGTTCAAGCCCAAATATCTCTCCGAAGGAAGGAATCTTCACGGCTAAGACTACTCCTCCTCTTCTTAGGGCATCTTTGATGACTTTACAATTTGAGTGCTCAAGTATCTTGGTGACATCAACAATTTCTTCTTGAAGATTCTTCTCGATTACCTTTCTGTTCCTCAGTTCGTTCCTGATTACAAGTAGCATATGCTGTCTGCGGGCTTCGAATCTCGTTACCTTCTGTAGGTCTTCAAGCCTCTGAACTCCTTTCACCTCTATGATAGCTCCTCCTGTAATGGAGATATTCAAGTCCTGTCTGATTGTTCCTAAGCCTCTCTTGACCTTACCTGTCGCACGCATCACATCTCCGATCTCCTTGGCGACTTCTCGAGCCTCCTCTGGAGTATGGATCACAGGTCCTGTCGTAACCTCGATGAGGGGTATCCCGAGACGGTCGATAGCGTAGTGTGAGATCATTCCTTTCTCCCCAGTTTTTCGGGCTGCGTCTTCTTCTAGACAGATGTTTTGAATCGGGATACTCTTTCCTCCGACTTCAAGGGTGCCTTCCCTTGCCACTATTGCGGTCCTTTGAAAACCAGTAGTGTTTGATCCGTCTATCACTACCTTACGCATGACATGGATTTCATCTACAATTCTTGCTCGAAGCATCACGGCGATAGTCAGGCAGATATCTACCGCTTCAGTATTGAGGTTGTGTGGGGGTTCCTCGTCCATCTCAACCAGACAGGAGGTATCCGAGGTGGCTTCATAGACTATTGTCTTTCCCCTCTGGAATTCGAAGAAGGCTGCAGGATCTACTTGCCCCATCTCGCTTTGGGTGGGTCTTAGTCTTCTTAGGAATCTAATCTCAGGCTCTAACTCTGATAGGTCTGGGTGGCAGTTGCAGAAGAGTTTGTGTCTTGTTTTCAATTGTTGGTGGGTTTCGATACCGACGGTAAGTCCGATTGCCTTATAGTCCAGCTTCATCAAAAGCCTCCTCTTCAGCCACACTTCTTTTAGCAATCTCCCCGACTAGGTTCTCCAAGAGAAGCTTTCCTGCTTCTTCCGGGGTTTTGGTCTGTCCCAGAACCCACATCATTTTTACTGTTGCGGTCTCTGGGAGCATATCGCCAAGAGGAATCACGCCCATGGATAAGAGGTCCATTCCTGTCTCGTATACAGTCATTCTGACTCTTCCTGCTATGCATTGAGATGTCATTCCGACCACAACTCCCTTTGAGATCGCATCCTTAATCGGTGGGAAGCATTCTTCAGGGAGATGACCTAGTCCAGTCCCCTCAAAGACTATTCCTTTGAATTTCTTCTCCTTATAGAATTCAATAATCCTTGGATCTATGCCTGGGTAGGTCTTGATCAAGGCTACTTGAGGCTCAAATTTCTCTTTCAGAGATAGTTTTCTGGTCTTGTCTCTCTGCTGGTATTCTTTGACCAAGATCTCCACCTCTCCCTCTCTCACCTGGGCTAGAGGGGGGACGTTGATCGATTTGAATGCGTCTCTTCTACTCGTATGACATTTTCTGACTTTGGTTCCTCGATGAATGAGGATGGTCTCATCTCCTAGTCCTTTGTGCATTGCTACAACGACCTCAGCGATTGGTCCTGTAGCCATCTTCACGGCGGCTAGGAGGTTTGTCGCTGCATCGGAGCTAGGCCTGTCCGAGGATCTCTGAGCTCCAACCAAGACTACTGGTACTGGGAGGTTCTGTAATGCGAAGCTCATCGCAGCTGCTGTATACCCTAGAGTGTCAGTTCCATGAGTTACTACTATTCCGTCGGCTCCTGTCTTGACAATCTGGGCTATCTTTCGTGCAAGTTTAGACCAGTATTTCGGTATCATGTTCTCGCTGAGTATGCTGAAGAGTATCTCTGCCTTCACCTCTGCTACATCTGATAGTTCTGGTACAACGGCGTAAAGGTCTCCTGCAGTTAATGCGGGTCGTACAGCTCCTGTACGGTAATCGACTCTACTCGCAATGGTTCCTCCAGTACTCACGATGGCAACTCGAGGTAGATTAGGTCTTGACTTGGGTATAGATGGTTTTTGATACTTGGGTTTCTTTCCTGAACCTATCTGTTGAATCGTGGTCTGAGGTCCGATTTTTATCCCAATGTTGTATCCGTTTTGTAACTTGACCACGATATGTTCGTCGTCGGCCAGCTCGTATCGGGGCATGAGCACCCCTTCGTATCTAGTCTCTTCATCTACTACTTCGATTAGGCTGCCAACCTCTACGTTTGAGGAGATAAGAAGATCGAGTGCTTTACCCCGGTAGCCAGTGAGATCCTTCTGCATTCTCTTCTCCTTCTCAGCTTCGAATGCTTGATCTTGTGATAGCCATAAATGGCTTTGGGAAGCTATATTTTTCTGAGGTTTGGTCCTGTCTCTTTATCTTGTATTGATTTGAAAGATATTTCTCTTTGAGAGTTCTTCTACAGCTTCTTTGACATATAGGGCCCCTCTAGTTTATACTCCAGCCTCTGATAGTATCTTCGAGTTCCTATCGCACTTGTTACTAGTATCTTCCTACTATCGTAATCTTCCTTTGCGATCTTCTCTGCTGCGCTTAGTAACCCAGATCCTAGACCTTTGTGTTGCCATTGCTCTAGGCTCGTTTCTCCTATGGGGATCATTTGTCCTAGAACACGTAGTTCCCTAACGAGTGAGGTGTTGCAGTTCTTTATCTCTGGTCTGTAGGCAACCTCCGACGGTATTCGTAGACGCAGGTAGCCTACTAAGTGGTCTTCGAACTCAGATGATATGAATACCTCGGTTCCATCTGAAGCCTTCTCTATGATCTGTTCTCTCCGAAGGGTTTCCAGTCCAGGGAAAGCTTCCAAGGGTTCTTTTCTATATCCTATTTCGCGGCATCTGATACATCTGCAGTCTATCCCTTCTTCCTCTAGTTGCTTCTTCGCTAGTTGTCGGAGGTTGCTATGGGTTACTCCGGCTACTATTAGGTTTGAAGGGATATCTCGCTGGACTCTCATTATGCGAACCCATGGGGGTGTGATCTTCTTTACCTCGGCGATGAGTGTTGTAGCTTCTTCATCAGAGTAAGGTGTGTACTCCCCCTTCCGCCACAAGTCGTATAGTTCTGTGCCTTCTAGGACAAGACAGGGGTATATCTTGAGCATATCTGGTTTGAATTCTTCATCCTGAAAGATCGTTCTAAACCCTTTCATGTCTCGTTCAGGGTCGGATCCTGGCAGTCCCGGCATCATGTGGTAGCAGACCTTAAGGCCGGCGTCTTTCAGTGTCTTTGTTGCTTCGATAACGTCTTTGACCTTATGTCCTCTATGAATCAGCCTATAGATTTCATCATATACATTCTGCACTCCTATCTCTACCCGAGTTACTCCTATTGATAGGAGGCTGTCTGTCTCAGATGTGTCTATGCAATCCGGACGTGTTTCAACGGTTATTCCCACATTTCTGACTCGGCTAGTCTCAGCGAGTCTAATCGCTTCTGTCAGATCCCTTGTTCGTCTCCCAATAAGACCTTCAAGGCATCCCTTCAAGAAAGAGTGTTGATATGAACGTGGAGTTGCGGGAAAGGTTCCTCCCATGACTATGAGCTCGCTCTTGTCTACTTTATGTCCTATTGCTTGGAGTTGGGAGAGTCTTGCTCTTACCTGCTGGTATGGGTCATAGTCGTTCTGGGCACCTCTCATTGCCGCTGGCTCTCGACCTGTGTAGCTCTGTGGTACTCCTTGTTCTGGTCCCCCAGGGCAGTATGTGCATCTTCCATGAGGGCAGTTGGTCGGCTTCGTCATTACAGCGATAACTGCTATCCCGCTGATTGTTCTAACAGGTTTCCGTCTCAAGACCGGGATCAGTTTATTTTTCTCCTTCTGTCTTAGTCTGCAGATGATCTCAGAGTTACTCGGTATTCTCTTGAGATGGAGGTCTCGACAGACTTGTATCCTGATCCTATCAAGATCTTTTGGGATCGGTTTCTCTAAGATGATAAGCTCCTCAATTATCCTTCTGACTGCCTCTTCGAGATCTTCTTCCCGCAAAAGAAGGCTATTCTTCGGTTGAATTGCTTTTTCTCTTATCATCTCATCACGGCATACTGTGCTGAAGCTGTCAGTCTTCTCGGAGTGAGACTATCTTGCATGAGTGATCTCTTGTGATTATGCCAAACTCGTCTTTGACTTCTCTGAGCTGGTCCGATGTGAAGACGGGTCCATCTTTACAGACGAGGTAGGGACCAATGACACAGTGTCCGCATAGACCTATACCACACTTGAATATCCTTTCTAAACTTGCTTGGAGTCTCAGCCTTTGCTTCTCCGCAATATCGAATATCTCCCTCATCATGAGTTCTGGACCGCAAGTATAGATCATATCAAATGC
>CP070773.1:46069-56153 GCA_020345945.1 Candidatus Bathyarchaeota archaeon
ATATCGGATGCTCTTTTACATCAAGTCCAGCGACCTTTATGCTTCCCTTGAGCTCTCCTCCATAGAAATGAGGTACAAGCCCATTCAAACATCTACAGAGGGTGGTCTTTCCACACCCACTTGGGCCTGTCAGTACTACAAACTCACCTTTATTCACAGAAATGTTGAGTTCGCTCAGTGCATGTCTACTAACTCCAGGGTAGGAGTAAGTCAGACCCTTAATGTCTATCACTAGCACTGAGAGCCCCGCCGTTTTGCCTCGCTGAGGTATCGTGCAACAGATTTAAGGATACCTATTAATCAGAAATACTCAAGACGTATATTTCCATATGTCGACGATAGGACAGCCGAGATCTTAATCAGCCTATACCTGTAGAGGATAGGTATAGTGCTTCTTCGAAAGCAAACGTCAACGATCTTGAGGAAGACTTAGTCTTTCCCGAATTAAATCTAGACCCATCTCCAGAGAAGCTACAGGATCTCCTCTTCCATTTGCCCCAGCAGCCATCTCATGACCACCTCCAGCTCCATCAATCGCGATTCCCAGAGGTACAGCCACATCTCTCCCTAGATGAAGACCGGTTTTCCTGAAGAAATCGCCAGTCGAACGCAGACTTATGCGAAGTTTCTCATCCTTCACTCCCCCAACAACAGCTACATCCGCACCTACCTTCAGAAGAGCTCTGCATGCTGACGCCTGGAAGGCACTTGTCTCTGATACTGCGACAACCCAAGAACAAATCCTGTGGATCTTAGCACGTCCTACAGCCTTCAATCTAGCCAGCCTCTCTGGTAACTCAAGGGGAACGGCAATCATCTGCAACGCTTCTTTCACCTCGATTCCATGATCTATCAGATCTAAGATGGTTTGAAAGGTCTCTGAGTTTGCGAGAGCAAAGTGCCGTGTATCATAGGCGATTCCTAGGAATAGGGCTAACGCTTCTTGGTAAGCGATATCGAATCCTGTCTCTCTCCAGAAACGGTATACAATCTCGGCCGTAGAGGCAGCCGTCTCATCTAGAACTGAAAAGGATGCCAACTTTTGAGTCTCAGGATGGGGAGCATGATGATCGATGAGGAGAATGGGAACTTCAAGACTTCTTATTCGGTCTCCCCAGTCATCGAGTTGAATAACGGTGTTAACATCAAGGAGTACTACCATATCTGCTGCAGACAGAGGTGGGGAATCCGTGATCTCGACACGGAGTTTTTCTGCCAAACGCTTTGAGAGTCTACTCAATCCTCCTGGTGTGACAATTGAGACCTGCAGACCAGGATTAATCCTCTTCAACAGCTCTCCGAAACCAAATGCTGAACCAAAGGAGTCAAGATCTGCATTGTGATGGCAGAATAAGACGACTGACCTTATACTCTTCTCTTTGAGAAAAGCAACTACTTCTTCGATCTGCAAGCTAAGATCTCCTTCGCCTTCGCTTCAGCTGAACGGAAACCGTGCTCTATGGCATCATCGACCAGCGTCTCTACATCTATCTCACGGAGAAGAGAAGACAGTCGAAGTTCTACTTCGATATCAATTAATGTATGGTTAGAGGAATCGATCCCAACAACTATGGCCAAGTCATCAACAAATTTGCTCAAGACCTTAGAGAAGATTTCCTCTCTGACTGTTGACTCTGCAGTCTCGCTGACTATTTGAAGCTCGTCGAGACTAAGCTCGGAGAGTAATAGCTTCTCCGGCATCAATTTCGCCTCCGATCTCCAGCAGGACTCGGGGAATGAGAAAAGACTCTATTCAACTATTCTCTCTTCGCGTCGACCCCAGCTTCTCTTGAAGCCTCTCCTGCAACTCCTTGAGATTGTCTCGAGTTCTCTTCTCCTGTCTACCAAGGACCGTGATTCTAGTGTTTAAGAGCTCTTTCCTCTCAGTCAGCTCTTCAATCACTTTCTTCCGTTTAGTCTTCATCATCAGACCACCAACAGACTTGTAGACTACAGCCTTGTCGTCTACCTTTTCAAGCTCGTCAAGCGCCCTATTACTTTCAGCAAGCTCGATCTCCAACTGTTGTTTTTGAGCAGTCACAACTTCAAGAGTCTGCTGAAGCTGTTGAAGTCTTGCAAGCTGTTCTTGAACTTGCGGTGGCAACTCTGGAGTTGTACTCATACATTTCCCTCAGACTGTCTCGAAATATATGACTGAAGAACAACAGACGAGGGGACTTTTGATGATTCTATTAGGCCTTCAGTTCTCTTCGAGGAATTGAGTTCATTCATCTCTTCTTCACCACTGTACTCATAACTACCGACCTACTGATGAGGTCAACACCACGTAACTATCCACATACAGAGTGTTAAGACCCTTAGGAGGAACTATTTAAGCTTGTTACTCAAGGGATCAACGGGATTACTGGTCAACAGTGGCATCCTTGTCTACTCGAGGCATTCTCTTCGAAAGGATTCTCACCGTTTCCTCAGCACATTGAATCCATCTCAAGTACGAGTTGAGTACAGCCCTAAGAGAGGAAACATCATCAGCTCTAATCTCCAGCAAAAGACTCTCATGGATGCGTTCAAGAGATACTTTTGATCGAGGTGATTGGAAACCAAGTATCTCGGGCAGCAAGGCAGATTGTACAATCTCAGCAGTATTCGTATTTCCTAATCGTAGAAGCAGCGATGCGGAACCCTTCAAAACTAGACACCTGTCTTATCCCAGACCATTCTCCGAATAGATAGTGAAGGCACGTTATCTGGTGACTCTCTATTCCCAACTGACAACTTGACTTTACCTTTCCGGGTCGTTGAGATCATCAAAATCGGACTGCTCGAATCTTCAAGATCTTTCCGACTCATCAACTTCATCCCCAAGAATCTCGATAAGAAAGATGAGAATATTTTGGCAGGTTCCTCTTCTGACAGCAAGGCGAGTGAATGTACCGTAGGTATCTTTGATCCTTTCTGATCTCTCTCAAGATGTGTGACAAAACGCTGGACATAGACCTGAGGTGAGGGAGACTCAAGCCCAAACGAGTTGATGGAGTGAAAAGAGATCTTGCATGCACCCATTTTCCACCGCTCTAATACAATGAGGCGATTACATCCTTGCAGTACAGCTTTCTCAGCAATTTCTCTTAGACTTTGCTTTCCACGAGTGACCCGCTTGGAGTTTGGAAGGAGTCTTGAAAGATCATTTGAGAAGGTACGCAGCCTAGGGAAGGGTCTTCTACAGGTAGTTATCACAATTAGCGGGAAATCCTCACTATTCCGCCTACTGTAGTCTATACTCATGAAGTCAGGGACCAACATCTTCTAGCTATTCTGGTGTACCTCGAGTAGCCCTCTTGACTATTTCACCGAGCTTTGTCAAGGGAACATGGGCCCCACCAGCAAACGTATATCCGCACTTTGAACAGCCCCAGATACCTATACTGATCCTCTTGACCCTTCTCCGTCCACATCTTGGACACTCATATACGGCCCTCGACTGGGACTCAACCTGAGAAAGCCGCCTCCTAGTTCTTACACCATACCGGGAGCCTAGACGCCCGGATGAACCTACTTTCTTTGTCCGAGTCATTTGATCAGCTCTTTCAATCGATCCCTTATCTCTGAGGTCTTTTCCCCAGCAGTCGAGACAAGGGTTTTCAATTCCTCAGTGGTGAAGACTCCATGACCGCCTTTCTGCATAGCACGAACATTTCCTTCTGAATCAAAGGTCATAGTTATCCTCGAGTCCATTATCTCCTCTTCTTCCAAAGACGGATCAAATAGAAGAGACTCTCCAATCTTTCCGGTTGTTAGGGAGATAGGCATATTCTGGATTTTCAGCTCGGAATGTCCAGACTTACGGGTTACTGTACCGTCCTTCTTAGCAGTGTATTTTGGAAGCTTGGTTTTCATCAGAGCTGAAAGTGCGGCAAGAACAGATGCGTCAATCAGGTTTCCATCGTGGTTCAACACATATATATCTACAAATATGACGTAGACTGCCTTTCCGGGAACCAGACATAGTTTTTCCAGATCTACAATTTTGGATTCTCTGAGACTCCGATCCACGACCCTAGCCAGTTCTATCGCACCTTCTCTAGGAGGTCCGGTTTCAAAATTCGGTGAGGCAATAGGCACCAATTCAGCATTCACGGTAAGAACCCCCTGGTCAGGGGTATCTGGGAAAGGCTCTCCAGTCCCAGCCTTAATACCTACCAGCACGATAGTCTTCCCCAATTTCACTTGAGCAGAACCTTCTGCCGTACCGATTAGATCCGTTTCGACCTCAAACTCTCTACATTGGGTCAACTCTCGTCCATCAAGACGTTTGCCTTCGCCGAGAAGCTCTTCGACACGTTTTCGAGCAAGGGAACTGATGGTGCTTTCAGAAGGAGTTACTGACATCTACTTCTCAACCTCCACTACCTCTTCTTCCTGTGGTTCATCAGGGATAGGATAGGAATCTCTTAGAGCCTTCTTCTGCATCTCATAGATTCTTTTACTTCCCTCAATAGCAAGATCAAGGGCTTCATGGAACTCTTTCGGGGTCAGATTCCCATCCATTTGAAGCAACAAGACTCTATCTAAGTGGGGAAGAATAGCAACAGGCATATCTGCTTCACCATATTTATCTTCAAAATCGTTAAGGTCAAGAACAATCTTCCCACCGACCTTCCCTGAAGCACATGCAACAACCAAATCCCGCATAGGGACACCCGCATCCGCCAAAGCAAGAGACGCGGCGGTAATACCCGAGCACCTTGTTCCACCATTCGCCTCAAGGACCTCAATATAGACATCGATTGTTGTCCGCGGATAATACTCTGTGAAAACCACCGGTTCAAGCGCTTCACGAATAACCTTAGAGATCTCTGTTTCACGTCTAGATGGTGCTGGATGTTTTCTGTCTTCCACCGAGAAGGGAGCCATGTGATAACGGCATCTAAGAGTCGCACGGTTTGGCAAAGCAAGATGCTTAGGGTGAATCTCTCTAGGCCCAAAGACTCCTACAAGTATTCTATTACCTCCTTGCCGGATAAGCGCCGATCCACTTGCGTTATCTAGAACTCCCACTTCTAGTTCGATTGGACGAAGTTCATCAAGTCTCCGACCATCATTCCTTAAACCTTTACCATCAAAGAAACTAACTTCGTTCTTCTTACTCATCTACATCACCTTTCTTTTTCTCTTCTTCAAGAAGAATCCTGATGCGGTCTGTTAACCCCCGAGTATGAGCTTCAGCCTCGATCTTCCTTATTGCGCGGATAGCCAATGCCTCGTCCTCCCGGTTTCTACCGCTTACAAGCACTCTACCATTCTGTCCTATGAGAATCTGGCAGCCAGTCTCCTGCTTGAGCATGTTGACCATTGATCCTTTCTTTCCTATCAAGCGAGGAAGCTTAACAGGCACAATCTCAATAATATGTCCATGGCTGATCTTTCCGAATCCCCGTCCTCGAGTCGTCAACGTTGGGTCTTTGGTACGGTCAAAAGAAGCGACCTCAGCTAAGACATAGTCCCCAACATTAAACACTTCTGATAGAACGTCCTTTTGGGGATTGTACGACCCATCAAAGACGTCTGAGGCGTGAATAACCCCAGGGTAGGGTGCTGCAATATCCATCAACCAACTATAGAGTCCAACATCAACAACCTTCCCGATTACTTCATCCCCAACTTGGGGTACATAGACTCCTCTAAGTCCGACTACAGATACTACTCTACCAGCACTATTGAACAGCCCAATTCTTGCCGCATAGATCTTTCCGTCTTCAAGAAAAGTATTCTCACCTAACACGTAGTTACCTTCAGCCAGTAGTGTGCCGGGAGTCACAAGCTGTCTTTTCTCAACCATTATTGTCATGTCTTACCACCTCTTAGAAGAGGACGGGAGTCAGATTCAAACAAGTCCCATGTTACTTTAGGGTTTTGGTTTGCATAGTTCCTTGAGTGATTCTACCCAGTTTCTCTAGAAATGGACCGTGAAGCCCTGCAGGCATCTCGATCACTGCAACCCAGGACCCGTCGATCTGCCACTCTTCTTTTTCAATCCTCCCAAAATCTTTTACAGCACCATAAGCCCTGGCAGCATACTCAGCAGGGATCTTCACCGCGATTCGAAGCTCCTCCATACTAATCGGCAGAATTGGACGTAATGACTGAATTACATCCCTTGCCTGATCTTCTGCAGCTTTGAAAGGATCGATCGAGAGTCGTATCTCTTCCATTGCCTGTTCAATCCTCGTTGGCGGATGTGGTAGTTTTGTTCTCGGATCCATGCAGTGTCGGGATATGAAAGACACTATCTGTCGCCTCTTCTGTTCAATCAGTTGCCGTCGCTGAGTTGTTGTTAATTGGAGTTCGCCATCTCTAAGGATTCGTTCAGCGATCTCTCGAGTATCTCCTGTACCGAACGCCGATACAAGCTTCTTCTCCGAAGCCTTCATGCCTTTCTTTGCATCGGAGAAGATGTCATCTATCACTAGAATATTTGAGAGGCTAACTTCCTTACCCAGAACATAGTCAAGAGCCTGTTCGGGCTTGACGAGAATTTCGAATCTTTCATTTCCAATCGAGATGCGAGCAGAGGTAAATTTCTCTGACATCACCTACCAGCTGCCTTATCAGCATCCAACTTCTTGATATACTCTTTTTCCTCCTGCTCGTTAAGCATACGGAACTCTTTAGTCTCTGCAGGTATTACTGCAATTCGAACTTTAGATGGGTCCAGTGTCCCTTCAACAACCTTCGAGAGACAACTTAAAGCTAAGATTATTGCCTGATCGAGACTCATATCAGTTTTATACTCAGCCTCCAAGACTTCTCTTGCGGCATCAGCTCCAGCACCTATCGCTGCCGCTTTATAGCCCCAATAAGCCCCACTGGGATCTGTGACGAAGAGCTTACTACCAGAGTCGTCCACACCTGTGAAGATCATGGAGACCCCGAAAGGTCTTACTCCTGCGTGTTGAGTATACATCTGCTTGATGTCGCAGACCTTCTTTGAGAGTCCCTCAATCCTTATCGGCTCATCGTACATTAGACGATTGCTCTGAGCATATACTCGGGCTTGATCGACGAGGATACGTGCGTCAGCACTCAAGCCAGCTATTGCTGTACCCAGATGATCATCAATCTGGAAAAGTTTCTGGACAAAACTTGGGTCCTGAAGCCTTGATGTAGGCTTCTCTTCAACTGCCAGAACTGCACCCTCAGAACAAGAGATACCTAGAGCTGTGGTACCACGCCTAACGGTCTCAAGAGCATATTCAACCTGGAATATCCGACCATCTGGGGAAAATACGGTTATTGCACGATCATAGCCACCTGGAGCTGCGAACATTTCCATCATCACCTACATATTTCGAGATATACAGTCTTGTTCATTTGTTCAAAGACTCCAATACAAAAACGTTTGGTTCAGATAATCGAGGACTAAACAATTCCTGAACGAGATGCTGATAAAATACCAACTCCTGCATACGCAGTGATAAGAGAATTTATCTTTTGTAAAGCTCGACAGAGAGAACTCACGATGTGTTTGAGTGGAATATTCTGGCATGGAGGTACTCCAAACCTCTTCGGCTTGGCTACTGAATCCTTTACGGACGCTATTATGAAAGGAAACGTCTCTTAGCAGCGTTGAGAGTACCTGAGACTCCCTTCACAGATATCGATACCTTCCTAGAACCGATCTGATCAATAAGAGCCATAGCAGCACGCAGATCCCATATGTCATCGTGATTACACCTAAGAATTCCTTCGCTACTTCTTTCATCGAAGAGAATTGGAGTGATACGAAGTCGACTCAGACCAAATTCTCCAAACAATATACCAATCGATTCCCTAATTGCTTCAAGTATCTCTCTGCCACTCAGATTATGTTCTGAGAGCACATGAAATATGACGTATCGTCTCCTAACGAGGTGAACAGGCATCATCTTTTCCTTCCTTAATCCTAACACCCGAACTTATCTGTCGGGGATCAAGTCTTGCACGGTTTCTTTCTAGGATCGATTGGGGTATATTCGAAAGAGAGTCTAGAGCTGTCGGTAGGTTCATACCAATCAGATGGGCTATTGACGCTTGATCCATGGGGGAACGAAGCAAGTATTTGTCTGCGGCACCGCTAGAAATGACTACATTTACATGAAATATCTTGGCCAGCTTTGCACATCTTCTCATCCAGGAAAGGAGGTCTATCCTTTCCTGACCTTTTGAGAGTATAAGGCTTGACAACTCAAACTCAACAGCTTTACCTGTCGAGGCAACAAGCCTAGCGATGGAAGGACTGAAGGCTGCTCCAGAGTCCTTGCTGGAAATTGAGATGAGATCGACACGATCATCACGAATAGCTGTCTTGGCTAGACCTCCGGACTTTGTATGAACCGCCGTAACCTCAAACGTTTTTTGGCTTTCTCTTAGATCACGGAGAAGTCGAGTCCTACTTCTAGGAGCCAGATCGATCCTTGCTGCAAGATCTATTCCGTATTCTCGGGATAACTGTTTTAGCAGCTTGAGATCCTGCTCCTTTGTCTTAAAATCAAGCTTTACACCGAGAGCTGAGAAATTCATTGAGCAAGCAATATTTATCATACTCTTGAGATCTTCGGGGAGCATATTGCGTGAATCGATACCTAGATCAATGTATCTTCTCATGGTACAATTCCAATCTCCTTGCAGAGGGAATATACACCTCTGGATCGAACGTATCTTGGTGAAAACTTGATCTTGACTCGAACGGGATCATGCCGTCCAAGTCGAATATCCCCTACATAAGCCATCTGTTTATCAAATCTAAGGTAGAGAGAACCAGCCTTGTCAGACATTAGATCGAATCTTGATGCAATTACCTCCTTATCCGCGACAGTCAACTTCGTAGATATATGCTGAAGCGTTCTCTTAAGGAGATATTCATCCTCTATCTTTCCCCTTAACAGAATCAGGGAATTCTTGTAATGTCCTCTCATTTCTCTGCTTAAAATTCTGATTGCATCAGGATCTAGGGGGAGAATTGCGTTCACAAGAGCAGCTCTCACCCTGGCTGGATCCTCTGTTGAGTGCACTAAGGTTTGAAACTCAAGGCCAGATACAATACCTACCATCTTAACGCGACTCCCCCTTTGAACTCTCGAAGCAAACCGTTCGTGACCAACAGCATGCTCTATTGATATTTGTTTCAGATTAGTATTCAAATCTAGAAATATAATAGATGTCATAGAGGCGCATATCGGATAGAATCAGGCTCTCCTCGAGAGATTAAACCCCTACCGAGGTTGATGCTAAATGAGGACTCCTCGATTAGTAGTCTACAGTATTCACTTCAGACCTCTATTTAACTAGGCTGACTGGAGACGGGGATTCACAAGTATGACTTCGAACCATTTATACAACCCATCCTCCCATGCCAAGTAGGAATTCAAGACTCTGAGATTTGGAAACTTGCGAGAAACCCTTTCCTCAGCGATTGTACGTAGGCTCTTTCCTTGGGAGAACTTTGTGACTCCTAGCCTCTTCTGCCGTCTGCCTAGAACGGGACGACGCTTTCTCGATCCTCCTCTCCTGACCTTCACTCGGGATAGAACAAAACCTTCCTTGGATCTATAACCAAGGGCTCTTGCACGACTGGGTTTTGTTGGAAGATCTATTCGTACTATCGATGGCTGACTACGCCATTTGACAATTCTATCTCTCATCAAAGAACCAACAAAAGACTTCTTCGGTTCATTCCAAGCTTGGCGGAGATGCCTGTTCGCAGACATGAAGGATCGCTTCTTCCAGAGGGGGTTCAAAGATTGGCTAGGCGGTCTGTTACATCACCCTACTAATAAATGCTTAGGAATGAATTAGCAGTCTCACCGAATCTTCTCAAGGAGAAGATTCAAGTTATTCGATCAAGAAGAGAAAAGGGGGGAAGCCCAGGGGACTGGAAGACCGTGATGGTTGGACTTGTAGGTAAACCTAACGTAGGAAAAAGCACCTTCTTCAGCGCCACAACAATGACTCCTGTACCGATAGCAAACTATCCGTTCACAACAATCAAGCCGAATCGTGGAGTAGCGTACGTGAGATCCCCTTGCGTCTGTGAAACTCTTGGTGTAGAAGATGACCCAGTAAACTCAGCCTGTATGAAAGGTAC
>CP070773.1:56253-65720 GCA_020345945.1 Candidatus Bathyarchaeota archaeon
TCTGTATCGGGGGATCTCTATAGTCTGACATTTCCACCTTTATATTGTGGGGTTATTATCCTCAGAGTTTGTATAGAGGAACAGTTTATAGAAGGGTACTAATTCTGAGAACTCTGAATTGGACATTTAATTCTATTGTTGGGCATGGTAGGGTTTGAAAGATATCGGATTCCAACTTGAGTTGCTTACTGAGGGGAAAGCTTCTTTCTATGCTCCTAGGGAATCTGAGTCAGATGTCTACATCCCTTCGACTAAGACAGTTTTCTACAATCCTGTCATGCGTCTGAATCGTGATATCTCGGTACTGGCGTTGAGATCTTTTCGTCAAGCGGGGAATCGAGCGTCGTTAGTCGCAGATCCTCTGGCAGGTTGTGGTGTGAGAGGTGTTCGTTTTGCTCTTGAA
Source organism: Candidatus Bathyarchaeota archaeon (assembly GCA_020345945.1). Lineage (GTDB taxonomy): Archaea > Thermoproteota > Bathyarchaeia > RBG-16-48-13. Next base: position 56,657 of record CP070773.1, read on the forward strand.
GCCCCCTTTATAGACAGAGTTGAGATGAATGATCTGAATCCGCTGGCTGTTGAGCTGCAGAGAAGAAATGTTGCGTTGAACAGTCTTTCTGAGATTGTCGGTGTCAATAGGTCGGATGCAAATGTCTTTCTATCTGCTCATTCAGGTCCGGGAAGGCGTTTTGACTTCGTGGATTTGGATCCTTTCGGTTCTCCTGTACGTTTCTTGGATTCGGCTATAAGGTCGTTGAGGGGTGGGGGGTTGTTAGCGTTGACAGCGACTGATATGGCCGCCTTGTGCGGAGTTCATTCTGCAGCTTGTAGAAGAAAATATTTCTCAACGGCTTTGAGAACTGAGTACTGCCATGAGTTAGCCGTTAGAATAGTGTTGAATACGCTCGTTGTAGCTGCTGCAAAGTATGAGTTTGGGGTTCTCCCTGTATTCTCTCACTCTTCGGATCATTACATTAGGTTGTACGTTCTCTTGATTTTGAACCTGCGGAAGGCGGATGAATGTCTCCGCGAATTGGGTTATCTGGTACACTGTTTCTCGTGTTTCCATCGGGAATCACATCGAGGTTTCTCGCCTTCTGTTCCTGATGTATGTCCGATGTGTGGGGGTAGAGTAGGTTTATCTGGGCCAATCTGGTTGGGGAGAATATTTGATCAGAGTTTCATCAAGCAAATGCAGAGACAGCTTCTAATCTTGGATGGTCTTGATCCGCGTCTGCCTAGACTTCTTGAGTTGACAATATTGGAACATGATGCTCCTATTACCTACTATGTCATCGACAGGTTGACAGATAGGCTGAATATTCCTATTCCTAAGACAGTTGAGATCTTCGATGCCTTGTCAGAGCTGGGATATAGAGTTGTCCCAACTCATTTCCATCCAAAAGGGCTTAGAACAGATGCTTCCTCAAAGGTCCTCTCGGAGGTCGTTCTAGGACTATCCGCCAAGAAATCTGTTGGCAAATAGATATACCTCCGCGCTTCTCTTTCGAGTGGCGGGAGGTCTGAATATTCTTACACTGGAGAAGCGTTCTCTCAGTTCCTCTATGAACTGATCTAGCTTCTCCCCTTGGAACGCTTTTGTCATGAATCTGCCGTTGTGTTTCAGTAACTTCTCGGCAACTGAGAGTGCAAATGTGGCCAGCTCTATCTGTTTCAAGTGATCTATCTGCCAGTTCCCTGTGACGTCTGGGGAAAGGTCTGAGAGTATAACATCTGTCTTCCTTGGAAGCTCCTTGGTGATCAGTTCTATGGTTTCTGGTTTCTTCACGTCTGCTGAGATAATCTTAACATTCTTTTCTCTAAGCTCTTCAACCGGTCTCTTGTCGACCCCAAGTACATATCCTTGGTCACCGACAAGTTGACTGGAGACCTGCACCCATCCTCCTGGGGAGCATCCCAAGTCAAGGACGACGTCTCCTGGTCTTATCAGGTCAAAGCGTTCTGCGATCTGAAGGAGTTTATATGCTGACCTGCTCCTATACCCTTCTCTCTTTGCGAGTCTGTAGTAATGGTCGTCTCTTCTATGCCTGTTTTTTTGTCTCGTCAAGAAGTCCTTCAACTTCTGCTTTTTTCTTATCTCCAAGAATCCAGATTGTCAGAATTTCGCATCTATTGGGATCAGGATTTCCTCCTTCCCCGCATCTATCTAGTTGTTCACATGAGAAGCAAGGGCATTCGGCTATTGCCATTATTGTTATAGGCTGCTTCTGTGCGATCAGTCTGTAGGTCCATCGGCCCTCGAAGAGTTCTTTGTCCCTGGATACGATGCCTCTCTTCTCAAGTCTCAACGCTGTCCTGGATCCCTCGCGACTGGTTGCTTCCAGTTTCTTCCATAGATCGGACTGAAGGATGCCTTTTTCTCCAGCTTCAACTATAATCTTGAGTGCCTCTCGCTCAAGTCGGTTCTTCCTAGTATCATTCACAATCTTGGGTGCCTCTTGTTCAAGATTATCGTTCGTTGTATCCTTCGATGTGGTTCACCCTTACATCCGTATTCATGGGTTAGGCTCTGTTAAAAACCTTCATTTTTCGAGAAGGGATTCCTCTCTACGGACTTTCACCCTTACGACAAGAAGTTCGTGATCTTCAATATACTCTGATTTGAATTTGACGGGTTTGGTCCCGTTCGGGAAATTGAAAGACTTCTCGAATGCTTCTCCCTCTTTTCCCTCAATCACGAGTCTACCCCCGACTATCTGGATAGATATTTCCTTCTGAATATTCTTTGGAACGCTTACTGCGATTATCTGTTCTTCCTCTCTTTCGCTTCTCTTCTTTGGGGTGGAGAGGGATTCTGGGACTTCTCTACCTTCCCTTTCAACAACTATCTTCTTTCTCTCTTCGAGTTCTGATCTTGATCTGATCCAGGGGTAGAGAAAAAGGACGACGGGTAGTAAGAACATCAGTAAACTGATTAGAGACAGCAGTGGAGAAGAAGCTCCATATCCGAATAGGAAGGGGAAGACTCCGACCAGTATAAAACCTTCTGCGGTTCCAAGCATCATTCCCAGTATTGATGCTAGAATCATCAGTCCGATTCCTCCGAGGATCATTATTGTTCCGATGTTCATTATTGTCTGAGGGGATATCTCAAGCAGGTCTCTTTTCCTTGAGGTTAGGCAATCAAGACAGAGGTTTAGGTCCTTATCTAAGCAGTCTCGGCAGACTTTTTTTCCACAGTACTCGCAGACTTCTAGCGGTCTCTTCTTTCCGCATATCTTACAGAGCCTGTCCAAATGTTTTCTCCTACTAGAAGGTTGGTGATATGAGCGTGAGCAGAGAGAATAGGATGAAGAGTCCAAACGCGATCTTCAGCAATAGCCTAGACATCTTGTTATCTGATCCGAAAATGATAGGTATCGGACCAATCATAATCAAGCCCCCTATTCTTCCTTCTTCTTCCTTCCTACCCTTTTGTCTTGTTCCCCAGATCATTCCTATCAATATGAGAGAGAATCCAATAAGGGAGAGGAGCATTCCAATTGAGAACAGAATTCCTACAATTCCCATCTTCTCTCTTCCCTGAGCTTTGGCAAGTCGTTTAATCGCTTGCTTCGTTATCTGTCTCTTTCTTCCGGGTTTCGGTATGTTCCTAATAGATATTTGGCGGTTCTGACTGAAAAACGAAGCGATCTCATAGCTCCTCTTAGTTGAAAGTCTGAGTGTGTCTTAGGAACCGTTTATTAGCGTATTCAAGAAGAGAAGAAACAGGACTATTGCTGTCGTCCAGATTCCTAATGCAATAATTATGTAGAATCTTCTTGATTCCCTACTTAGCAGCGTCAATCCTATGTCTATCCTATTTTACTCGGTTCGACGTAACCTATAGTTACCTGTCTTCAAAAAGCCTTAGTGTTTCTCTCTCTCGGCTAGTATGATGGCTGATTCTGCTGACTTTGAACATATCGCTGCTACGATTACATTCAGGCTAGATACTACGAAGAGGTATGGGACCAGCGACAAGGCTCCTCCCCACCCAATCACTGGAGTAGCCAATGGGAACAGGAGCGTATTTACAAGAATAGAGATCACGACAGCATAGATTAAACCAAACCTTTTTCTTGTCAATCCTGCCAGCCAACCCGTTAATCCCATTCCTAGAGCTATTGGTATGTGCATGATTCCCAGGGGGGACCCATGAACCGATACTGTGACAAGATGCCCAATCAAGAGTACCATGCTTCCCTCGTTTGCCCCAAATAGGAAAGCGGCTATAAACCCTGGACATGAATCAAAACCTATCGTGCCTACTGGGCTTGGAAAAGGTACAAATGAACCAATCAGGCTAAGCGCCGACATAATAGATATCCGTGCAATCCTGGCCGTTGAGAATACTCTCTCGTCTTTCATGTGGTTCTTCTCTCCTCTTTTATCAGTCTTGTTTGTGTCAGTCATGGTGTCCACTCAAACATCTCATCTGGGCGCTTCACACGTCTCTCTTTCTCTAATTATTTCTCGTATCCTCTCAAGATCTTCGAGTGAGTTTATGTTCGCAGCTATCTCGGTTCTATTCAATACAAGCACTTCTTCCTCAAGCTCTTCTTCATCTATCATAGCCCCATCTATGACGTTGATTCCTGCCGGGATGATCGAACCGTACCTATCCGAATAAAGAGAGTTTGAGTAAAAGCCTTGCTGCTCGCAAAAGGCTAATGCTACGGCAACCATTAGGGTGGACTTTGCAGATCTTTCAAACTCTGCGATCGCTTTGTCGATGAGTTCTGGTGTTATAAGTGGTAGATCGACTGAGATGACAAGTACGGTTTTCAATCCCTCACTCTTGATTACGTGTTTCATGTCTTGGATGTATCCTCTGCCAGAGGTCTTGATCAGCCTGATCCCACTTACGTTTTTCATTCTCTCTGCAGTTGCTGGGGTATTTGGGCTAACCATAACAATGATGTCGTCTACTTTCTTGGATTGTTGGACTGCATCCAGTACCCTTTCAATCATCGGTCTTCCACATATGGGAATCAAGGGTTTCTCCAAGGAGTGCTTCATTCTGGTACCTTTACCCCCTGCCATCAGCAACGCTGTTGTTCTCAATTACCGACACCTACGATCAGGAAGAGTGCGATTGCCCTAGAGATCTCGTTTGAAGCTCCAAAGACGTCGCCTGTCAGACCTTCGAAGTTTCTCCTAGCTATCTCTAAGAGTACTAGATCCCCTACTATACACGCTGCAACTGAGCCTATTCCCTTCCATCCTAGAACGATCCAAGCTGTAAAGAGGGTGAATGCGAGACTGAAGGAGAACCTTCTTGTCTTTCCTTGCATTTCATCGATGAATCGGGTTGCCATACCTGTGCTGGCGGATTTTCCAAGCCAAGCTAGTAAGACCATTGAGAGCTTTGAGATCATCTCACAGACGATCAAAGAAGGTATTAGTATACCAATCTTCAGTTTACTCATCAATACAACTGTTAGAGCGCTGAAGAAGACTCCTATAGAGATGCCTCCTACTCCTAGATTTGGATCTTTCATTGCCTCAATCTTTCTCTTTGGTGTACTGTGGGTCATTAGTCCGTCCCCGAGATCGAACAGTCCGTCGAGGTGTTGAAGTCCAGTTATTGATTGGAGAAGTCCGTAGCTAAGGATACCTGCCAAGTCTTCAGGGAAGGCGAGAAACAATAGGTAAGCTGGTATTCCGGTTAGTAGTCCTATGAATGCTCCGACTATAGGGAAGAGATGCATATTCGTTGCAGTTTGATCTAGGGCGTCGTCTGGCATTCCCACAGGGATCGTGGTGAGAAATGAGATTAGGCTTCTAATGGCTTTGGAGGCGTTCAATGCGATATTTCCTCAAGTCTAGTCGAATACATCTTTGAAGATATTCCAGCTGCAATACCAGCGATAATATCGTCCATGACTGGTCCGAGTTTTCGCAGAATTCCTGGCTTCTCTCTATCGAATCTCTCGAACTCGAAGCTGGCTCTAGCTCCCCCGATATAGTCTGCTATCTGTCTTCCGATCATCTCGTCTGCTAGAAGATATACTGGATCCCCTCTGAATTTCTCTGCATCCATCTGAGGACAAAGTCCTAAATTGCCTTCTTCTTCAAGACGCATTCCTGCTAGGATCAAGCAACATATGTTGATGTCGTCGAGCGCTTTCAGAAGTTCTTTTATCAGAATTCTCCTAGCGTCTCTTCTGTTCTTGATGCCTGGATGGGGGGTGAATAGCTCAAGGGAAGCTTCTAGGATATCGTTGATTCGAATCCCTCTCTCCTCTAGGCGAGTCGCTATTGACCTTCCTGATACTAGCTTCTCCTGTTTTCTCAAGGAATCTCGAATTGAGTCTTGAACTGTTCCACCGAGTTCATTCCCGATTTCTGTAGCAGAGCCGGCGTATTGTAGTTTTTCACCTTCTCCTAGACAACATAAGACAATTGTATCTGTACTTGTTCCTGTTGCCAATTCTCCTGTCTTCTTTGTTCTAATGTCAAGTTCTCTCAGTACAGCACATTTGGACTCTGCTATAGTCTGGACAGCGTTTACCATGCATCCGTCGGTCATATCTCCCTCGTAGAGAACAATGAGATTGATCGTCCCTGTGCTGTCGGTGGATACTTGTTCCCCCAATCGGGTTGCGTTGGTTATTCCTGCGGTTGCTATTGTGATCAGACTTCTCTTTAATGCATGGCTGACTGAGATTGAGAAGTTGCGTACATCTACTGCAGTAAGCAGACCGATTACTGGGGAGGTGACTTTTAGCTTCTTAGCCATCCTTTCTAGATGCTGTTCAGGGTTTTCGTGGTCGTAGTTCTTGCTAACTTGACAGTTGATTATCGACCTTGCCTGAGTTAGTCCACCATTGAGTGCTGCTGAGCTTACTACCTTAAACAGCCTAGGGTAGGTGATAATCAAGGCTCTATTCTTTACTTCAACTGAGAGTTCCCTTATCGGGACGCCTATCTTCAAAATTAAAAACCTCCTGTTAATTTCGATGTAAGGTAGATTAACGGTAATGCTGTGAAGATTAAGAAGAGTAAGATTGAAGTTATGTGCATCCGAAGGGCTCTCGATACATGGTTGATTGACAATTCTTCGTCACTATCCCCTAGCTTGTAGTATCCTTTCTTCTCGAGTTCAAGTCCTAGCGCACCTGCCATCGCAGACATCGACCATCCCGCATTAAGACTCTCTGTCTTAGAATGATCCCTTCTAAGAATCTGCAGCGATTTCATCGCGTCTTCTCCTAGTATGAGTGCTGATACTACGAGAAATAGGGATGTTATGCGTGCTGGAATATAGTTCGCAGCTGTGTCAAGTTTCGCTGAGAAAAAACCTAGGTCAATATACGTAGGGTCTTTGTATCCGATCATCGAGTCTAAGGTATTTACCGCCCTATAGGCTACAGCTCCTGGGAGGCCTAGGAGAGAGAAGTAGAAGAGAGGCGAGATTACCCCGTCAACTATTCCTTCAGCGATTGTCTCTACAGAGGCTGAGATCATCTGTTTCTGATCGAGTCTCCAAGGGTCTCTTCTCACCAAGAGGGTCATCTGTTGTCTTGCGTCTTCAAGTCTTCCTTTTTGAATTGCGGAACACAGGTTCTTGTTATATTGATGCATGCATCTTGCTGCGAATGTCGTCTTTAGGGCAACTGATGCGAAGATTATGTATATCGTATTTCCTGTCAATGTGACAAGGATCATTTCTAAGAAATAGGTTGGAACCGTGAAGAGGAGAATAGTTGAGATTGCGATAACGGCTCCTAACACTCTTCGTGTCTTCTTACCATTCCTCTCTAAGGCCTGTTTCTCTGCCTTAAGGATATATTTTCCCATCCAGACTGTTGGATGGAGCCGTTCTGGGGGTTCTCCAAAGACCCAATCTAAAGCCATCGCCAAGATCATTGTCGTAAGCCGTATCCAGAAAAGTCTCAATTATTCTTCCTCACAGACTTTTCTCTCTGAGACCTACGATTCGAATTATCTCGTCGATGTCGATGTGTCGCAGCATGGTTGACGCTAGAGTCTCCAAGCTCTGAGTCCATACCTCTTCTGTCTCTTTGTAGGTGACAGCTTTACGGCTCTTCCTCCTCCCTGTCAGAGAATTAACGAAGCTATCAAGAATCGGTCTGTTATCGAAGAGTCCGTGGATGTTCGTTCCTAGTATATGCCCATCCTTACTTGATGCCCCTTCCCAACGGTCTGCTTTTCTTCCTGAATCGCTTACGACCTTGAAGATGGGTCTCGCCTCTCTTCCCTTCCTGATCTTTCCCATGTGTATTTCGTATCCTTTGTATTTATTCTCGGATACGTCCGGCAGAAGAGGAGAACCTCTGGCTAGAAGCATCTCTACTCTGCTTGTTGTCTTCTCATAAACATCAAATATAGTGGAGATGTCGAGTAGGCCGAGTCCATCGGTTACCGTGCCAGTCTCCCCTTCTACCCCCTCCTGGTCAAATATCTTCTTCCCAAGCATCTGGTATCCTCCACAGATCCCTAGGACCGGTTTGTTCAGGTCTGCATATTCCACAATTTTTCGGTCAAGTTTCTTCTCCTTGAGCCATGCGAGGTCTCCTAAGGTATTCTTTGTTCCTGGTATGATTACTGAATCTACTGAATCAATTTCCTCGACTTTGGTGATATAACGTAATTCGATTCCAGGAGCCCTCAGTAACGGATCGAAGTCGGTGAAATTTGAGATTCTGGGCAGTCGGATTACTCCAACTACTATGTCCGTGTTTCTTCTATCCCGCTTCTCCTGTAGGGCTACAGAGTCCTCGTCCGGTAGTGCTAGATCTGCCAGGTATGGTATCACGCCTAGCACCTTTTTCTTGGTGATCTCCTCGAGTTCGGCTATTCCCGGTTTGAGGAGTTTTATGTCTCCTCTGAACTTGTTTATTATGAATCCCTTTATCCGTCTCCTATGTCTTGATTTCAAAAGCTGTAATGTTCCAACTATGCTTGCGAAGACTCCTCCCCGATCTATGTCTGCCACCAAGATGACTGGGGATCTTGTAAGATCGGCAATCCTCATGTTCGCTATGTCTCTCTCATAGAGGTTTATCTCTGCAGGGCTTCCTGCACCTTCTATAATCACGATGTCAAAGATCTCGACAAGTCTATTGAAAGCTTGTCTGACCATCTTTATTCCCTCTGTTAAGGCAAATTCCTCATAGTATCTTTCAGCATCGTAGTCACCGTATGGTCTTCCCATGAGAACGATCTGGGAGGTAGAGTCTCCTCGAGGTTTTAGCAGAATGGGATTCATCTCTGCAGTAGGTTCGATTCCGGCTGCGAATGCCTGGGTAGCTTGAGATCTCGCTATCTCTGCCCCGTCTATTGTGACATAAGAATTCAATGACATGTTCTGCGCCTTGAAAGGAGCGACTCTGTAGCCCCTATCTCGGAAGATCTTGCAGAACCCTGTTACCATTAGGCTCTTCCCCGAATAGGATGTTGTGCCTTGGATCATCAGGGTCTTAGCCTTGGTCGTCGGAGCCCCTCCTTTTGAATTCTTCACGTATGTGTAGGAGATCTTTCAATCGAGTCTCGTCAGGAAGACTGTCTCCTTCAAGGATCATTCTCTTCAGTTTATCTGCTGCCTCTTTGATATGGACCCAATA
>CP070773.1:65820-75050 GCA_020345945.1 Candidatus Bathyarchaeota archaeon
TCCTTAATTTTATCTCAATACATTGAGCATAATTCAAACCTTGAAAGGTCTACTATGAATTGATGTCCACCTATACCTCGATATCGGTTTTCACAAAATCATCACGAACATGAATAAGACTCGCTATCTCCAGATATCAGTCGAGATCAGATCAGCTTCATCTCATGGAAAGTCTTAACGAGTGCTTCCACTTCTTTTATTTCGATATTTAGTGTGTACAGAGGGATTTCGCCGTAAAGCACTCTCTCGACCAATTCTGCTCTAACAAGTGTTCCAATGTTTCTGTTTATCGTCGACCTGCCTAGACCACTGTATCTACAAATCTTGTAGATAGTCAATGGTGTCGGGGATCTAGCTAATGTGAGAAGAATCTTTAGCCTCGCTCGATTTCCAAGTGCATCTATTAGCCTCTCTTCACGATCGCGTTTTCCTGCCAATACCCATCAAGACTTCCTTAGATGATCGACTAAGACTTGCTCGAGAATATCAACCTTTATTCCTGGAAGCCCGATCTTGTTTATGTCTTCTTCTAGGATATCAATGATCATAGCGTCCTCCAGGTTTCTAATAAAACCTTGAAACGAGACTTCCCCAACCGGTTCAAATCCATACTCCTCTGAAATGGCATTGTACATCTGATACACTTTCGCCAATGTTACGTAGACGGATTCTTTCTCCTTCTTCAGTTCTCTGACTAAAGCCAGTAGAATATACTTCTTTATTTTTGAAAGGACATCTATGTCCTCGGTCCGTACTTTTGGATCAACCCAAGATTGTGCCTCTCTGATAGCATCAGGCATCACAATCGTTGAGTTTTCGCGTTCAGCTACAAGACCAGCCATTGTAAGCAGTTCAAGAGCATATCTCGCGTCGCCACTTCCGTATTCACAGGCGTTTCGCACAATGAAGTCCAAGATCTCACAAGAGATTGTATTCTCTTTGAAGGCTTCTGCTATTCTATCGCTGAGAATATCTTTAATTTCATATTCTTTGTACAACGAAAACTCAATTGTAGCCTTCGCAAAAGTACTCAGTGTTGAGGGATCGAGGAGATCTCGAAAGGAATGACTTCTCGCTATGAATAATAAATGAATCCGATGGGGAACATTCTGAATCGAGTCCGTCAAACGGGTTAGACTGTATACAAGATCTTCTCCAGTAGATCTGATAAAGTAATCTATCTCGTCAAGAACAATTAGAAGATATTTGTCTTTCTTGTTCAAGTAGTCCCAGAGGCTTCTAAGCAACTCATCTGATCCATATCCTCTGAGCGGTAATTCTGGTGCCGTTTTCCTAACTAAGGCTTGAACCAGACTGAACTTGCCCGAAGTCATCCTACAGTTCAGATGGACATATACTAACCGAATCTTGTTCTTGTCTGCGATCCTCTCTAGGATATCACCGACCCGCTTGGCGGTGACAGTCTTACCTGTACCACTGTCGCCAACAAGAAGTATCTTTCTTGATAAGATACCTGGATTTCTGAATGCGATCTGAAAGAACTCTACAAGCTTCCGAACATGATCTTCCCGATGTGGAAGATGTTGGGGGACATAACTGTATGAGAGCTTCTCGGTACCACCATCTCTGAATATTCTGCTGACCACTTCGGCATCACCCTATTCCTATGTGGGTCTGTGAGAAGAACTTTACTCAAAGACAAAGGAACGGTTAAGGAATATGAAACTCTATATACTGCTCGATCAGAATATGTTTGAATCTGATGGGGGCGTAGTCTAGAGAAGAAAATTGAACCCCTCTTCGGAAAACTAGGTATGACGCCGGGCTCCAGAGGTCCGTGAAGACAAATACGGGTATGCTGACCCAAATGGGAATGAAGAACTTCCGGAGCGCGAAGAAACCCGTAGGTCGAGAACCGACAGGTTTATCGGCACGTCGGTCGATAGGGTTCAAGTCCCTTCGCCCCCACCACACACAAACAGCCTTTTGAAACTTCCTAGATTTGAGTGAGATCTCAAGGAGATTTATGGAGGATATGAAGGAAACGACAATCAAGCAACTACATGTCCCTCGAATATACTTGGAAAAGTTGAGAAACGCGTCCAAAGAGGCTCGATCTGAGGAAACTTGTGGTCTTCTATTTGGTCATAAAGATGGAGATTCCTTTGTGGTAATGGAGTTCAAAATCTTACAGAATATTGATCGTTCTATTGTTCGTTTCACCATCGATCCTATGACACTATACGAGACTCTTATCGACGCAGAGAAAAGAGGTCTATCTTTAGTGGCGATATTTCACTCTCATCCTATGGGAGCAGTTCCAAGTGGTACTGATAAGAAATACATGAGGTTCTGGCCTATACCTTGGCTCATACTCTCGAAGACTAACAATAAGTTCGGTGTTTTTATTTCGGATGAAGACACGTACCGGAGGATGGAGATGAAGATAACGTAGACAGGAGAACGAGTGGAAAACCATCGACCGTCAACACTATCATAGTGGATTTTCGGGTTTCCTGTACGATCTACTCAAGGATTATTCAATTTAATATGTTGATTAAGCTACAGCGAGATTGAGAGTTGTAGATATCAAGAATTGCTACCATTATTCTTACCATATTGTGACCGAAGCAAAACACACTTATGTTCGAATTATTATGCTGAAATGGGTTAGCTGGCGGTCATAGGGCCTAAGTAACACCCGTACAGGACGTCTGATTATATTTCGGTGTCCGCGGAACCATTCCGAACACGGAAGTTAAGAGAGGCTCCGTTCCCAACGTTACTTCAGTGGGAGACCCTGCGGGAAATTGGGAAAGCTGCCAGGTAACCTACTAAGATTCTTCAAGAACTCGCAGAAGAGGCTATCGAATGAATGAAATTTCAATCGAGGACTTCATGAAGCTCGATCTCAGAATAGTTGAAGTTACTAAATCCAGACGAATCCCGAGCAAATCGAGGATTCTAATCGTCGAGGTAGACTTAGGAAATGGAGAGACAAGGGAGATTGTAGTTGGAGGAGGGGAATTCTACGAACCAGAATTCTTTATCGGAAGAAAGATGGTACTCCTTGGAAATCTTCAACCAAAAATTATTGCAGGTATAGAGTCAAGAGGAATGCTGCTAGCAGCAGATTTTATGAAAAGGCCCTACTGGTTACAGGTAGAAAAGAGTGTACCTCCAGGATCTAAGGTTCACTAACAGCATGAGGGGCTATCGCCAATCGATAGGTTGTAAAACTTATATCAACCATTGAGCAGTTCTTACGGGAAACGCCAACACATTCGCAAGTGGACATTTTGTTTAGTACTATTATCCAACAAATTCCTGGAGAAGACCCTATACAGAACATTGTAGGGTACTTGTTCTCATTTTTGATGATGGCGATCTTCTTCTTATTTTATAATAGAATTCAGATGACGATGTGGTTAAGGGAGATCGAAGGTGCATTAGGACGACTAGAGATTATGAGGAATGAAGCACGCCGTGTCGCAATCACGACAATTAAAGAAGCAGGTAAACCAGAGAACGAAATTGATTCAAAGGTAGACCGAATCCTAGATTATTTTCAGATATCCCCAGTCAACCTAGATCCTTCAGGGATAGTCTGGAAGCTTGAACATCTGATCGACGTTAGGGATAATAGATGGAAAGAAGATGTCCAAATGATGGCTCCTGCGGCAGAAAAAGCCCAAATTAACAATTTGGAGAACCTACTCCAAGTCGCTTCTGGTCTAAATCTTCTCTACAGGATTGTACGTCACTACTACCTCTTTGGAAAAAAGATGAGCAGTTTCTATGTGATCATGCAACTTCAAATGCTTCTACCACTCGTAATGCAAGAAGCTGATGCCTTAACAGGTGCACTAAACGCATTCGCCAAAGGACAGCCTATAGGAGATGGCGCCGGTGCTCTAGTAGCTGCAAAGTTGATGCACGGAAAGAAGAAGAAAATAGTCGCAAAAGAAGTTGTGTCGGCAGACTTCAAATTGAACGGAAGACGGCTACTTGTTCTCAAAGCTGAAGGTCCTGGAGGTAATGTTGGAAGACCTGGTGATGGTATTGAGAAATTGATGGAAGATCACCGAGGAAAAGTATCCTTGATCATCATGGTGGATGCGGCACTAAAGCTTGAAGGAGAAAAGACAGGTGAAGTTGCCGAAGGAATTGGGGCTGCGATCGGTGGAATAGGAGTAGAGAGGTATAAGATCGAAGAAATCGCATTGAAGTATAAGGTACCTTTGAATGCGGTGATTGTCAGAGAATCAGTTCAAGAGGCAATCGCGCCCATGAAGAAAGAAATCACAGAAGGGGTAGACGCTGCGTTAAAGAGAGTAATGCAACTCATAGAAGAGCGTACCAGCGATGGTGATACCGTCATAGTCGCGGGAATAGGCAACACCATAGGGATAGGACAGTAAGGTGAAGATGGTTTGAGTACAGGGAAACGAAAACTAGGTACTGGTCTATTTGTTCTTTTCCTGTTGGCCATGGCGTTCCTAATCGTCATCTCTGTCTCTTCCTTATATTTTGGATATAACGGGTATATCAGAGAAGAAGAAGGATATCTAATATATCTAATAACTGGGGTCTTTGGACTCATGTTGGCAGCCTATGGGGCAAACCAGATGAGAAGTCACATAGTGGTAATTCAGCCGATCGAATTTAACGTTGTAACACTTACTGAATGCGAGAAATGTGGCTTTCGTAACATAAGGAAATTTGAGTCTGGAGACTATGTATTGAAGACCCATGGTGACTGCCCAAAGTGTGATGGGCAAATGGTCATTTCCTCAATTTACCATGAAGAAGGGCAAACACCTGGTCTTTTTTAGGCTGTGAAAACCTCACAACCATTCTCAGTAATCAGGACAGTATGCTCAGCTTGAGCGACAGGTCCGTCTGTCTTCTCCACAAGAACAGGATAAGAGTCTAGAATCTTCCTTGACACTAGTCTATCGAACAATTGCATATCATCTGATGAGAACTCTTTCTCTAACCAGCGTTTCGCAAAGGGAAGAAACCCAAATCTAGACTTAACTATCTCGATGATATGACGATCACCTTCATCTTGTAGTCTATGAGATCGTGATAGACGAAAAATACACCTTTTCTGCGAGTTATATACAGCCCCATCAAATTTAGGCAACGTCACAAAAGGTTCAATCGCATAAACCTCCCCTTTAGAAAAACGTTGGGTGTCAAAACCTGAAACATTTGGAACAGTCTTCCCAGTGTGAAGAACGTATCTCTGAATTTGATGGCCAGAGAGGTTTCTAACAGGCTTCAATCTATATGACTTTATAGTATTCTCTATCACCTCACCAACTTGGGACGAACGACATCCTGGCGATAGAACCTTTGTTGCCTGTAGCAGGGCTTGGTCAGCAGCTTCTACCAGCAATCTGTATCTAGGATTCAGACATACTGTCGTAGCTGTATCTGCAATGTAACCATCAATGTGAACACCAAGATCGATCTTTACAAGCGAACCTGCAGGAATCCGAGAGGAGTCACCAGGTGGCGAAGTGTAGTGAGCAGCAACATGATCAACCCCAACATTACAAGGAAAAGCAAGTTCTCCACCCTCATCTAAGATCATCTTCTCTGTCTTCTTACAGATATCGACGATCAAACGACCTCTCTTCACAAATCTTCTGATAGATTTCCTAACTCTTGCGGCGATTCTCCCCGCTTTTCTATAGCAGACCAAAGCATCCTGGGATAACATCTACATCGCCCAAGTTCATTATTGTCAATATTACTGGTTCGAGAGAAGAGAATGAGCCTGATCGATAAACGACTTCTTCCTTCTCTGGTGATTCTTCAGATAATCGGAGACTATACTAGCATGTTCTGCTTTGCAATCCCCACAAATCCTCTTGCCTGAAACACACTCATCATATATTCTCTGCACATAAGCATCATCTTCGATGAAGTGGAACATCCCCAATTCATAGACTACACATTTTTCTGGTTCTCCCCCGATTTTTCTCTGCAGTTCGACCGTCTCTCTACCACCAGTAAGGGCATTAGATATCTTCTTCTCGGCAATCGCAGGATCGTCATTAAGAGTAAGGAGACTCATCGGATCCCTCTTTGACATCTTCAGGCTACCCGATAGGGATCTAGTTAGTTTATGGTATGTGGCACTAGGCAAGAGAAAACCGTATTCAGTTTGATGTCGTCTCGCTAAATCTCTACACAATCTAATATGAGGGTCTTGATCCGCCCCTACGGGAACTACCACGGGCTTTGGTCCTCCGAAGTCTTTTGTCTGGGGCATAAGGATATCTCCAGCTTGTACAAGTGCGGAAAGGTATAGACCGAAATTTCTCTCGCCATATATTGCTCTCAACATGTTTTGAGTTACAGATCTAGAGAAAATGAAGGATAGATTCATCACTCTAGTCTCTTCTGATTGTTTATAGACATAGGTCTTCTTCGGTTCCAGACCTAAAGCAAGAAGATCAGCAAGGTTGGATACAGCGATTCTAGCACTCTCCTCAAGAGGAATACCATTATCTGCATAGGCTTCGAGGTCAGCCATACAATAGAAGGCCGCAGCCTTTTCTGAAAGACTTTGAAAGAAAATCAATTCCTCAGCGGTCATCTTACTACCTAGATGGAACTCACCAGTAGGCTTTATCCCTGACATTACAGCGAAGGGAGTATTTCCTGATACTGCCTTTATCACCAGCTCAAGATCTCTGTGACCGAACATGACCCCCCTTCGGATATGTCTATGCGGATGGGGAATGTCGTTCATCACAACCTTCAACGGCTGGATTCCGAATAGTTCAAACAATTTTTCATAATCATCAATTTGTGCAGTACCCCAGGGATCCAGCTGAATCGGATCCTTATTCACTTTTAATCACCATGAAAAATTACGTGCTCTACAAGAACGGGAAAAATATAAGCTTTAGGAATTAGTTTACATAGGAGGTCAATATCTTCACGGGAATATTTTTATACATTTATTCCGTGACTAATGACTACTCTGAAACACTCGAGTCTAGATCTACCATGACGAGATTAAAGATAAACACTGATTCTATCTCAAAAGTTATGTTTGGTCATGGTTTCTTCTTTACTTGTTTTAGTTGAATCCGTGGAGATCAACTGAAATTCAAGTCTACACGGATAACCACTATGGGAGGAAGGATGAGAAAGTGAAAACACCAATCCTGCGTGAAAACGAATGGACTGTCCTTAATGTCGCATCTGAAATCGGTAATCAAGTCGAGATGATGAAGATTGTCAGCGAGAGCGAACTTCCAGATTCGACTGTGATGCGGGCAATTTTGTCATTAGTCGAAAAGGGACTACTTAGGCTTTCTCAGACCGAAGAGACATATATTGAGATGAACGAGGAGGGAATGCAATACGCAGAGCATGGATTACCAGAGAGAAGAGCCCTCAAAGCCCTGATAGAGTTAGGTGGGAAGGCTGGTCAGAAAGAAGTAATGGAAGTTGCAGAGATACCAGTAGGTATGATCGGCATAACTCTGGGTTGGCTGAATAGGAAGGGCTGGATTAGCTTACATAAGACTGATCAAGAGATTGTCTTGAAAGCAAAAGAACCTCAACCAGTTGGGTCCGATGAGAAACTAATCAAAAAACTTTCAGAGAAGGGCAGAATCAGAATAGATATGTTGCCGAAGAAGGCACTGAAAGACCTTGAAATTCTTGCCCATAGAAATCTGGTTAAGACTGTTAGAGTCTCATTGAGAAGGGTAGAGCTCACAGAGAATGGAAAGAGATTTCTTGAAACGCAGTCTAAACCAGTTGAAGCGGTCAACATTTTAACTCCTGAAATGATTAGGACTGGATCGTGGAGAAAAGTCAAGTTCCGAAGATATGATTTAGAGATTGAGCCGAAGAGAATCTACCCAAATAAGAAACATATGTACATTGAGTTCTTGGAACAAGTCAGAAGAATTCTTATCGGTATGGGTTTTGAAGAATCAGAGGGACCCCACGTAGAGACAGAGTTTTGGAACTTTGATAGTCTTTTTCAAGCCCAAGACCACCCAGCCCGCGAAGTTCATGACAGTTATCTCTTGAAGTATCCAGACTACAAAGTTGAACTGAAAAACAAAGACATCGTCGAGAAAGTGAAAAAGACACATGAAGATGGCTGGACAACAGGATCCAAAGGTTGGAATTATAAATGGAATCTAGATATAGCAAGAAGATTCGTCTTAAGAACCCAAACAACATCTGTCTCAATGCGTTACCTTTCAACACACAGAGTCCCTCCTGTGAAGATGTTCTGCATATCCCAAGTATTCCGTCCAGACGTAATTGATGCAAAACATCTGGGAGCAGGCTTCAACCAATGTGAAGGAATTGCTGGAGACAAAGATATGAACTTCAGACACCTCCTCGGGATACTAGAAGCCTTCACAAAGGCTTTTGGATTAGAGACAATAAAGTTCAAACCAGGCTACTTTCCATTCACAGAGCCATCCGTAGAAGGATTTTGCCTACACCCAAGACTTGGATGGATAGAATGTGTCGGAGCTGGAATGTTCAGACCCGAAGTATTGAAACCATTTGGAATAGATTTCCCAGTGATTGCTTGGGGAATAGGAATTGACCGAATTGCAATGACCAGCCTAGGAATCGACGATATAAGACTACTTTACGCCAAAGACCTAGAATTCCTGAGAGAAAAACCAATAGTCTGAGGAGCGTGCCAAAGAATATGCCTACCGTAGTGATGGAATACAGAGATCTCACCGACCTTATTGGGAAAGAATATACAATACAGGAACTAGAAGAAGCGCTTTTCCTCACAAAATGTGAAGTCGAAAATATAGAAGGCGGAGAGATCACCATCGAGGTGAACTCAGATAGACCTGATATGCTATCCACAGAAGGAATTGCCAGAAATCTGAAAGGTTTCTTGGGGCTTGAGATAGGGGCACCAAAATATCGCCTACGAAATGGAAAAGTGCGACTGTCTGTCCTACCCTCAGTATCAAAAGTTAGACCCTACATCGTCTGCGGTGTTGTAAGGGATCTCAACCTAAATGACGAGATAATTCGTCAAATCATGCAACTACAAGAAAAACTTCACCTCACATATTGCAGAAATAGAAGGAAAGGATCAATCGGAATTTACGATCTTGATAAAATCGAGCCAGAGATCATCTATGAAGCGGTAGGACCCAAGGATATTGAGTTCATCCCCCTAGAGGGGACTAAGCGCATGTCCATCGAAGAAATAGCTGATAATACTGCTAAAGGAAGAGAGTATT
>CP070773.1:75150-83227 GCA_020345945.1 Candidatus Bathyarchaeota archaeon
TTTGAGAGATCAAAGAGCTACAAAGAACTCTCAGAACTCGCCGAGATCAAGCAGTTAGAGTCAAGGGACCAGCAAGTGATTAAGGAGAACTCAAAGGATGTAGATGTCATTATTACTGGATCACCGATCTCAGCAGAAGTGATAAACTCAGCTGAGAGGCTTAAGCTGATCCAGACGACAAGCGTTGGATATGATCATATCGATGAAGAGGCAGCGATCGCCAACGGTGTAATAATATGTAACGTAGCTGAATCGAACGCCAACAGTGTCGCAGAAATCTGCTTCGGGATGATCCTAGATCTTGCCAGAAGGATCTCTGCTCATGATCGTCTTATGAGAGAGGGGGGGTGGGGCAGGGTTGAGATGGAGAGGCAGATAGAGATTCGTCATAAGACATTAGGCATAGTCGGTCTTGGAGCGATAGGCAGCCGGATGGCCCAGATTGGTGCAAATGCTTTCGAGATGACTGTACTCGCAAATGACCCGTACATCACAGGGGATAGAGCCGATCAAGTCTGTGCCTTATTAGTAGACTTACCCACGGTCATGAAAAAATCAGACGTTGTTACTATTCATGTTCCACTCAACGAGGAGACAAGGCATATGATCGGCGAGAAAGAGCTTAGAATGATGAAGCCGACGGCCATATTCATCAACGCATCTCGAGGACCAGTAGTCGATGAGAAGGCGCTAATAAAAATTCTTAAAGAAGAGAGGATCAGCGGTGCGGGACTCGACGTCTTCGAGGAAGAACCTCTGCCTAAAGACAGCCCCCTACGAAGACTTGAGAACGTAGTCATAGTCCCTCATATCGGCAGCTCATCAGAGGCACTAGCCCACATGGTTGATGTTGCGGTCCATAATGTACTCCTTGTGGCAAAAGGAAAAGAGCCGATGCGTATCAAGACACCTGAGGTATACTACTCCAGCCCAAAATGGAGATAAGACCGCCCCTTCCTCACTTTTCCATACACTACTGCAGGACTGACGAGAAAAGAGCGACAACAAAGCTCTCTATAGGATCTCTCCAGTGGGAAAGAAACACCTATCCGTTAGCCCTTTCTTCCACCAATACAGACCTTCAAGCAGACGCTACAGGTCGGTCTAGTCCTGCGGTACTGGGCGCACAGAAATTTATCTAAACTATAAACCTCCGTTTCCCCTGGTTCTTTGATGGCTCCTGCCGGGCAATGCGTTACACATGGTTTCCTAACGCATCCATCGCAGAGGTTCACCGCCAAAGGCTTGTCTGTCGGTTCGATCTCAGCGTCAGTAACGATCGCTGTCAATCTTACTCTCGGACCGTACTGTGGAGTAACCAGCAGACTGTGATGCCCAAAAGTTCCAAGCCCAGCCTCCGCGGCAATATGCTTCAACGAGAGCATACCGACCAGATACCGGTCATCTGTTCCTCCCTGTGAAGCAAGTTGATGATAGGTTTTGAAACCTTTCCTCTCTAAGACCCTTGCCAAAGTATAACCTATCCGATCGAGTTGTGCAGACAAGAAAGCGTTATGCCCAACGAACATCTTCTCTCGAGGACTCTGAGGATAGTTACCATCCTCCTTCCCCACGGGGAGGAGTTCGACCATACCATCCAAATACTTCATACCAAGCACGATAACAGACTTCGCTCCAGATAGAACATCAGCTGGACGATGTCCAGATGGGGCATCATCGAATCGACTTGCTTCGACAACTCCATAAAGATCAGCCCCGAGATTGAAAGCTTGCTCCTTAAGTTCCTCTTTTAAAATCATGGACTCACCTGTACCTTTTACTGCCATCTCCAAACATCTACTATGAATCTAATTTATGACTTATCGAAGCTAACACCCGAAAGATAAAGTACCGTCAGAACTAGAATACCTCTCGACCTAAAAAGGCGAACGGCTATTTACCGAGTCTCAGTAAATCTTCAAGCAATACAAGAAGTTTCGGTCCTGCTCTCACAAGATCCATTGATGTCACTATTCCTACAAGCTTGCCGTCCTCCATGATAGGCAGTTTCTTTATGTTCTTCTCAGTCATCACTTTTGCCGCTTCTTCTATACTAGTATCTGGGGGGACAGTCACTACTGGACTGGACATTATCTCATTCACCTTTATTTCTCTTGGATCCTGGAACCGCTCCACTATTCTCTCAAGAATATCTCTCTCGGTAATTATTCCGACCAGTTTCTCTTTTTCGGTGACCATGATTGAGCCATGCTTTGACTTGTTCATTTTCACGACAGCTTCTATTACGCTGGCGTTGATCTCTATTGTCTCAACAGGCTTTGACATAATATCCCTGGCCAAAACAATACCAGAGATACGTGCACGGGTTAGGTAGATCAACGGTCCAGCTACTAATAGGATAACAAGGACCAATAGAAGTAGCGAGTAGATATCCAATCTCCCTTCTAGAGAAGATTGAAACAGATCGAATAATCCCTTTCCTGTATACGCAACCAAGAGGTATTTGATAGTCTTCCCTACAAAGGTTAACATGAAGAAAATGTTCAGGTCATATCCAAAAGTACCGAATAAGATACCGGCGATATCGAATGGGAGTGGAGCAGCTGCAAAAAAAAGAATCGCGCCAGCTCCAAACCGAGTAATGATTCTCTTGACGGATTCGAATTCATCCGTATATTCCTGTACACGTATAGACCGTTTTTGAATTAACTTCATCCCCTCTGACCCGAGGAGATAACCACTCAGTTCTCCGACTGCAGATCCCAATCCGGAACTCAACGCAATACCGAGAGGATTCAACTTTGCTCCTGCTACAAATACTGCAACATACCCTGGAACGGGAACCAGTATCGACGCCGAAGAGATCACTTGAACTAGAAACAATCCAAGATAGCTAAACTCGGAGATAAGGAACTTGAAAAAAGTTTCAAGATCCACAGGCAACCCCTCCTACGCCAACAGTATTACCTATAATACCTTATCGTATAAATCCAGCAGTTCAAAGCTTGAAACAGGTGACCACAAAATTTTCCAAGTCAAATATATTACTAGTATCCTTGATCTCAATGAGGAGGACTGACAGATGGTAACCCTAGAGGAGCCTATAAAACAAGTTCTTCCCCTCAAGAACTTCGTTTCAGGGGAATGGAAGGAATCGAGAGGCGAACTCGTCAACATAGTAAACCCTGCGACCCAGAAGGTTATAGCCAAGAATCCTATGTCGACCAGAGAGGAACTCAATGAAGCCGTGGAGGCAGCCAAAGAGGCATTTCCTGCTTGGAGAAGAACCCCACCCCTTTCCCGCGCTAGACTTCTATTCACCATGAAAGAGATCATGGAGGAAAGGTTTGAAGAACTGAGTAGAATACAGACCATGGAGCATGGAAAGACGATTGACGAGTCAAGAGGAGAGACTAGGAGGGGGATCGAGCAGGTAGAGGTAGCTACAGGTATCCCTTCATTGATGATGGGATATAACCTTGAGGATATAGCATCGGGAATCGATGAGTACCTTATCCGGCAACCCCTAGGAGTATTCGGAATCATCGCACCATTCAACTTTCCCTTCATGGTACCACTCTGGTACGCACCCTATGCCGTAGCGACAGGCAACTGTATCGTTCTAAAACCCTCGGATTTCTGCCCGATAAGTCAGACTAAGGTCGCCGAGATTGCGGAAGAGGCAGGGTTCCCCGCAGGCGTTTGGAACGTCGTGAATGGAGGAAGAGATGTTGTATCAGCTATGCTTGATCACCCGGATATTACAGGCATATGCTTCGTAGGTTCCACCCGGGTCGGTAGAGACGTCGTCTACAGAAGATGCGGTGAAACCGGTAAGAAAGTCCTAGCTCAATGTGGGGCTAAGAACTTCATGCTCGTTATGCCAGATGCTAATTTGGATCGTACAATAGCGGCATCTATGACATCGTTCTTCGGAAATACCGGACAAAGATGCCTCTCAAACGCTAACCTGATCCCCGTCGGCGAAGGCCTTAGTAAAAAAGAGTACGAGAATTTCTATCAAAAAGTGGTGGACGCCTTCGTCAACACAGCAAGTAAGATACGTGTAGGCTATGGACTTGACGAGTCAATCCAGATGGGACCCCTACGCGACACAGACAAGAAGCAACGTGTGCTAGGCTACATAGAGAAGGGGCTCGAGGAAGGAGCAGAGATGATATTCGATGGTAGAGAGGTCAAAATCATTGGAGACTGGCCTCCTGACGCCTTCCTCAACCCAACAGTCTTCAAGAACGTCTCACCCGAGATGACTATCAGCAAGGAGGAGATCTTCGGACCTGTCGCAAGCATCATGCGTGCAAAGAGCCTCGACGAAGCGATAGACTTGATCCACAGTAACCCCTATGGAAATGCTGCTTCCATCTTCACATCAAACGGGAGATGGGCTAGGGATTTCCAGTATAGAGTTCAGTGCGGAAACATCGGCATCAACATCGGCATAGCCGCCCCTATGGCGTTCTTCCCATTCAGCGGTATGAAAGACTCATTCTTCGGGACACTACACGGTCAAGGAAGAGAAGCTGTTCGATTCTTCACCGAGAGCAAGGTAGTTATCCAGAGGTGGTTCTAGCTGAGGCTAGCCACCTGCTCCGCGGTCATCAGCTTCATCACTAAAATTGAGGAGGACACCGCAGAATTCTACGATAAGCTTGCTCGGAAATACCCGAAAGATGAGGAATTCTTCACTGCTTTCTCAAAAGAGAACTTGAAGAACAAGAAAAGAGTGACGCGAACCTACTATGGCGTCATCAGCGACGCCTTAGAGGCATGCTTCTCCTTTGAAGAAGGACTAGATCCCGATGCTTACTGCATCGATATCCAAATCCCAGACAGTGAAGGTCTTGCTGAAATCCTAGAGAGAGCTATTACTATCGAAGAAAAAATCCAGAAAGCATACAGTGACGCTGCTAGACTCTCGGAAGGCTTGATGGCGGATATCCCCCGAGTATTCAGTATCATAGCCGGTAAGAGAGAGGAACGGATTGCCAAATTGAGAGATCATCCAAGATAACATCTCCAGCCTGCTACATGTGTAGCCTCCTCGTCACAGTTTCCCCAGCCTTTGAAGCTCTTCTGCTTCACCTCGAAGAACAAGCTCCTCAATCTTCTTCTCGTCATATACCATTGCAGATCGGGATCCTAAGGTTTCAGTACGACCTTGATCGCAGACTTGTCCCCTACGTGCATGAACCCCTGCTCAGCCTTTGAAAGAGGAAGAACATGTGTGACCAAACCTTCTGACAGAAGCCTCTTCTCTAAAAGAAGTCGAACGGCTATCGTAAGATTCTCCAATCCGATAGCTGGTGTTAGACCGAATCCACGTACTCCGAAGACACGAGGCTCTCGATAATAGAACTCAATCGCCTCAAACCTATCTACAGGCTTCACGTGGTACCCGAAGACGAGAATCTTCCCCCCTGGACGAACCATCTTGAAAGATTGCCTAAACGACTCTGGAACACCCGCAGCCTCGATCACCACATCAGCCCCTAACCCACCAGTCAGCGAAAGAACCTCTTCGACAGGATCTACCAAGGAAGCATCAATGGTGAAGTCGGCACCCAGACGTCGAGACACATCCAGTCTAGATTCCAATAGATCAACAGCTATAATCTGATCAGCCCATCTCTCCCCAGCCAGCTGAGTGAAGATTAAACCTATTGAACCCTGTCCAAGAATCACCACTTTATCTGTAGATTCGATCTGAGCTATCCTTACACCATGAATGCATTCAGCTGCCTGGAACGCCAAGACAGCATCCTCAGCTACAAGAGAAGCAGGTAGTTTTGGGGCTCGCAGAGGACTCGCAATACCGTACTCCGCCATCGACCCATAACAAGAGTAGAGTCCATCAGGACGCAGCCCCCCACTCGCACCCCCAACCACTCTGTCCCCTACGGCAAATCCGTCAACCTCAGCCCCTACCTTAACCACCTCACCGACAGACTCGTGACCTAGAATACAGGGAAGTTTCGCATAGGGATCTTCACCCTCGACTATATGGACATCAGTTGAACTACAGATCGAGCATGCCTCAATCTTCACCAATAACTGGCCAGCACTAATCTCTGGCTCCGCCACTTCCTCTACCCCAACCTTTCCTACCTCTCGAACAACAACAGCCTTCATACCCTCAAACCTCGTCAAATAACGAAGCTATCCAGGTCTAATTTCTACTACTCTGCCTGGGCTTCCTTAACCGCTGAATCAAAGATCTCAAGTGCCCTATCCACTTGCTCCTTGGTTATGTTCAGCGGGGGTCCGAACACCATTATGACAGCGTCTTTCATCCTTATCCTAGATAGGGAGAAGTACAAACCTTTCTCTAACGCCTTTTGGCGGATACTCATACCTAGATCAAGATCTGGGGTCTTCGTCTCCTTGTCTTTTACTATCTCAACTCCCAGCAGAAGACCCTTGCCTCTAGCTTCACCCAAAACTGGGCTCTCTTCGACCATGTCTTTCAGGGCCTTGAGACAGTACTCACCCATCCTAGCCGCGTTCTCAACCAGCTTATCTTCTATTATGACCTTTATGTTCGCTAGAGCTGCAGCACAAGAGAGTGGGTGGTTCCCGTAGGTGGAGAAGTGTACTCCTTTTGTGTGGTCTGCCACACCTTCAGCTATCTCATCTTTGGTTATCACGGCTGACAACGGCACATAAGATGAGCCGATGCCTTTCGCAACGGACATCACGTCTGGAGTTACTCCGTAGTGTTCACAGCAGAACATCTTACCAGTCCTACCGAATCCGGTTATGACTTCATCCAAGATCAGGAGCACCCCATGCTCGTCACAGATCTTTCTTAACTCGGGTATGTATTCGTCAGGAGGTACTACTGCTCCTCCTCCCCCGATGATGGGTTCTGCAATCACTGCGGCAACCGTATCTGGGTGTTCGTAGACGATCGCACTATCCAAGACCTTGGCACACACGATACCGCAGTCTGGATATTCCAGACCGAAATCACAACGATAACAGTAGGGTGGCGGGATCTTCAGGAATCCTGGAACGACTGGATCGTAGATCCTTTTGTAGAGAGCAGCTCCACTCGCGCTCAATGCGCCAGGGGTATTTCCGTGGTATCCTCCCCATCTAGAAAAGATATTCAGCTTTCCAGTATACCTCCTAGCCGTCTTTATCGCCAGTTCGACCGCTTCAGAACCACTAGTGAGGAAAAAGGAACGGGTAAGCTTCTCTGGAGTTATCTCAGCTACCAGCTTAGCCAACTTGACCTCGGGAACATTCAGAAACGTTCCAGTCGTACTCGTCATCAGGTCTAGTTGCTCTTTCATTGCATCGGTTACCCTTTTGTCGCCGTGACCTACGTTCACAGACACAACTATCGACGCAAAATCAAGGTACTCTTTCCCTGTCACATCTCTGAGAGTTGCCCCCTTGCCTTCCTCGATGATCGAAGGGAGAAAGCCATGGTAGTAGACTAGGTGTCGTTCACTCCAATCTGTAAAGTCCTTTACAGACCGAGAATTGAGGATTCTATTTATTTCATCAATCTTCATGAAACCCACCCCAGAATAATATGATTGATTCGACAGAACCTTAATCTAGTTTATTCCCTTGGCATACTCTTAGGAAACCCCAGCATCTGCCCTGATGAAAAGATGATTAGATGAGAATACTGTCGAGAAAAAGCGAGTAGAAAAGAAGAAATCTTTTGAATAACCCGATGTCTTGCTATCTCGAATCGGTTGCGCCGGGACTGATTCTCCACGGTTTATCTTGGGTTAACCCAGCTTCTGCAAGTGTTGACCCCTTCTACAGCGTCTTTGGCAGCCCAATCTGCTCCAATTCTCTCACCAAACTCCTTCGTTATTGGGGCTCCACCGATGATCACTTTGACTCCTTCCCGAAGCCCCCCTTGCTTCAGCTTCTCGACTACATCTTCCATCTCAGACATGGACAATGTCAGAAGGGCCGACATGGCAATAATGTCCGGATTATGGTTCTTCGCAGCTTCGATGAAACTCTCCGAGGATACATCAACCCCCAGATCGATTACTTCAAAACCCCTAGCTTTCAAGAGAATAGTGAAGATATCCTTCCCGATATCGTGGAGATCGCCTCTGACTGTTCC
>CP070773.1:83327-91367 GCA_020345945.1 Candidatus Bathyarchaeota archaeon
ACCAATATCGCAAATGGGATTGGGCTGGATCACAGAATAGGCCCACATTTTCTTAGGGCCGGGGCAGGTTGGGGAGGATCTTGTTTCCCGAAAGACGTTAAAGCACTTATCGCATTCTCACGGGAGACTGGATATGAACCTGAAATCCTTGACGCCGTAGTAAAGGTCAACCAGAGACAGGCAGAACACATGATTGAAATTGCCCAGAGAAAAATGGGAACTCTGAAAGGGAAAAAAGTGGCTATCTTGGGACTATCATTCAAACCTGACACCGACGATATGAGAGAAGCGCCTAGTATCAAGATCATAAACAAATTACTCGAAGAAGGCGCTAATGTCTTAGCATACGATCCAAAAGCATCCGATAACGCTAGAAGAATCCTCGGAGAAAGAATCAAGTATTGCACATCCGCTGAGGAATGTGTCAAAGGAGCAGATTGTTGCCTGCTTATCACAGAATGGGATGCCTTCAGGGAACTGAAGCCTGAATTCTTCAAGAAGAATATGAGAGAACCAATCTTGATAGACGGACGGAGGATATATGACGCAAAGACGTATTCAAGGGAACTGGAGTTCGCTGCGATAGGAATAGGCTAACAAACAATACCTCTCTCCCGTTCATTGTTTGAAAACTATCTCAGCATCGAAAAAACGCTTGACCCATTCCACTGGAGAGTAGAAGTATGGTCTAAGATCTGGCTAGGGTACCGAAACCCGTCATTCGCCTAAAATTTAGGCAAACCTAAATATTCATATACTACAGTTGTCAAAGAGTATCGCCTATGATCAGCAGAAGCATGGAAGAGTACCTACGGACGATCTACAGCTTAAATGAGGAAGGAAAGCAGGCTGAGACTACTGAGATAGCATCCCGTCTAGGCATAAAACCCTCAAGCGTTACTGAGATGCTGAAGAAGCTAGCTGACGAAGGATACGTCAGATACGAAGCATATCGAGGAGCCGAACTCACGACCAAAGGAAGCAAAGCTGCCTCTAAGATCGCCCGAAAACATAGACTTCTAGAACGCTTTCTAATCGACATTCTCAAATTAAGAAAGAATAGCATTCATGATCAAGCCTGCGCAATGGAACATACCCTTTCAGACGAGGCTGAAGAAGCCCTTTGCAGGGTACTGAAACAGCCAGAGCGCTGCCCCGATGATGAGAAGACAATCCCACCATGCGACAAAGACGTTACAAGCTGCATGGTCTGTGAGGAAGTACCGGCAGCAAGCGAACGAGGAGAAACAATTATCCCTCTAAGCGATCTGACAGAGGGACAGGAAGGATTAGTCACCTTCATAAGAGGAGGAAGAAGAGCCTGCCAAAGGCTCGCAGACCTCGGTCTTACCAAAGATACTCCAGTCAGAATCGTAAACTCTGCACCTTTCCATGGTCCTGTAGAGATATCGGTCAGAGGAACGAAGATTGCAGTAGGACGAAGACTTGCGACGAGGATCTTTGTAAGGGTGAGATAGACATATCTGAGAAACCGAGAATCGTCGTCGCTCTGGCTGGAAACGCAAATGTCGGAAAAAGTGTAATCTTCAATGAGCTGACCGGTCTTCACCAACACATAGGGAATTGGCCGGGAAAAACTGTTGAGCGAGCCGAAGGGAAACTATCATACCGAAACTATACAATAGACATCATAGACCTTCCAGGGATTTATTCACTATCAACATACTCACTTGAAGAGCGCATCTCACGACAATACATTGCCGTTGAGAAGCCTGACGTCGTCGTGAATGTGGTTGACGCTTGCGCCCTCGAGAGAAACCTGTTCTTCACACTCCAATTACTTGAACTAGAGACTCCGCTCGTAATCGCTCTGAACCAGATTGATTCTGCCGAGAAGAAAGGGCTGAGAATAGATCATCGAAGATTAGGAGAATTACTTCGAGTTCCTATTGTCCCAATGGTAGCAATCAGGGGAGTAGGATTCGCAGATCTTCTAGACAGCATCATCGAAGTCTACGAGAATAAGAAGAATAGACAAACGACTTCCCAAAAATACGGCAGAGAGATCGAACAGGCCGTTGCGAGACTTGAAAGAGAGATACAGAAAATAAATTCTAAGTATCCTTCCCGCTGGTTAGCCATCAAACTTCTCGAAGAAGATGAAGAAGCTAGAAAGATAGTCTACGATGCCAACCAAAATATTCAAACATTATTCGAAGAAGTGGCTCAGGAGATAGAGAGGATTCATGGCGAAAGCCCCAACACAGTAATGTCGTCGGAAAGATATACAACAGCAAACCGGATAACAACCCAATCTATAGATATAGTTAGACCAGCCAGAATTGGATTCGCAGATAGACTAGATGAATTACTGACCGACCGAGTTCTAGGATACCCAATAATGGCAGCAACAATCTTGGTCGTATTCTATGGAGTTTTCACCTTTGGAGATATTGCTTCCGAGTTTCTAATAAGACTCTTCGATATAGTGGAGCTAGCTTTTCTAGGAGCAGTTGGACCTGGTTTAGTATTCGAAATCTTCTGGGAGGGTTTGATGGAAGGGGTAATCGCTGGCATCACGATAGCACTCCCCTATATCGTTCCATTCTATATTGCCATGGCAGTTCTGGAAGACTCTGGTTACTTGGCGAGAGTAGCATTCTTGGCAGACGCAGCCATGCATAAAATCGGTCTCCATGGGAAAGCCTTTATCCCAATAATCCTCTGTTATGGATGCAATGTTCCCGGATGTCTGGCATGCAGAATCCTAGAAACCGACCGGGACAGGATTCTGGCGGCGTTCGTTGCAACACTTATTCCATGTGCCGCAACCACAGTCGTTATAATGGGACTAGTAGGAACCCATGTTGGATTAGAGTGGGCCTTGGGAATCTACGCCCTAAACTTAATCATTGTATTCATTCTCGGAAGAGCTGCCTTTAGGGTGCTTCCCGGCGAACCTTTGGGGCTTATAATGGAGATGCCTCCACTAAGAACTCCGACTCTTGAGGTTACTGTCAAAAAGACTTGGTTCAGGCACAAAGACTTTGTCTATAATGCTTTTCCTCTGATAGTCTTGGGGAACCTTGTGATCAAGTTGTTGATGATGACAGGTCTCTTAGGTTCTATCGAATGGCTGATGAATCCGATCACAGTCGGATGGCTTGGACTTCCCTCTGAAGTAGGGATTACATTGATCTTTGGAATCCTGAGAAAAGAATTGGCACTAGTTCTCTTATCATCAGTTCTAGGAACCCAGAACCTCTCGAACGCCCTGACACCCATACAAATGATCGTCTTTGCCACAGTAACTATGCTCTATATACCTTGCATAGCAACAATAGCGGTTCTGGTAAAGGAGTTCGGATATAGATGGGCCTTTGCGATTACTCTGTTCGAGATATTCTTCGCTATAACGGTTGGAGGAGTACTCGCCAGGACACTAGTCTTCTTCTAGAATCTTCAGGGCAAGAGAATCAAGGAACAGCTTTGTCCTAACTCTAGGAACTTGTTTTGAATGTGGAGTAGTTCTTTCATAAGAGATTTCAGGATATAAGCCAGGCATAGTTCAATTACACGAAGAGATGAATAAGATGGGCATATTGAATAAGAGAGTGAAAGATCTCATCTATGGGGATGGGATCGACTTAACGGGAATTGCCTCTGCGGACAGATTCGGAAATGCCCCAGAGGGGTGGAAGCCTACCGACCTTCTTGAGAACGCTGAATCTGTGATATCTATTGGTTTGAGGATTGGTGAAGGGGTTAGAGAAGCTAACAAATTGGCGTACCGTGGACGAAGACATGGGATATATGTCTACCAAAGATTCGGCTACACGCTTCTCAATGAAGAGTTGGATAGAACCGCTCATCGTATTGCCAGATTCTTAGAAAATAAAGGACATACAGCGATGCCTATACCTGCTAGTTCCCCTTCTGATCCATACGCTCTCAAGGGAGTCTTCTCGAACAGGCACGCAGCCGTAGCGGCAGGTCTTGGCGAATTCGGATGGCAAAGCCTCTTAGTTACTCCCGATAATGGTCCAAGACAACGTCTGGCTTCGGTAATAACAGACGCCCAATTAGATGCTGATCCAATGTACAACGGCGAGAAGATATGCAATAAAGAACAATGTAATGTATGCGTCTCAGTCTGTCCGATGAACGCGATCAGCAAAGACAAGTCGGTGAAAGTAGACATAGGGGGAAAAACATTCGAGTATGCTTACATAAACAAGGCGAGGTGCAGGTTCGGCATACATGCCCTCAGCACGAAAACTCTCGGCAGGTTAGATTTCGAGATCCCCTCGAATCCTAGTCCTGAAGACTATCTTGAGACTGCTTCGAAGGAGAGCCCTTGGCAGAAGATGGAAAGGGTGGGATCGATGTGCGGCAGATGCATAATAAACTGCCCAATCCCAAAATAACCAAAAATTTTCTACGAGATAAAGAACCTCCATCTTCAAAATCCTTTGAGACGTATAAATAGTCTAAACGAGATGGACTCAACAGAATCTATCTTTCACTGAAAACTTACTTCTCAGATAATGAAGTCGCCTAGAAGGGCATAGACAGCTTCGGAACTTCTGATAAGCTCGGATTCTCTTTCTCTCAACAATTTCTTCTTCCTTCGTATCTCCAACAATTGAGATCGAGAAGAAAGACTTATCACAATACCGATCATTGTTAGGCCAACAAAAAAAATTACAGCAAATATATCGAAGAAGAAGGACCCAATCGGGAAATAGGGGGAGAGGTATGCAACAACGGCACCTCCAGGAGGTCCAAGAAAAGCGAGTGCCAAGCCTGTTCTGAATTCGGCTAGTTCCGTTCTCTCTTCTGCCAGATAATTCCTTTCCAAGGCTAGCATAGTTCGTAATCTAGCTAACAGGTCTATCTCATCAATCTCCAAACTCGAGTCCTTTACCATTCAGGAGAAACCCCATTATACTTACTCTTTCTCAGACTTTTTTGAAGATTTTACTTCACCGTCGTCTATCTCTACTTCCATCTTTGTGCCGCACCTTCGACAAACTACTCCTCCTTTATAGTTCCAGTGCTTGTGGTCACTTAGATGGATGACTCTTCTACAATTTTCATCCAGACAGAATACATGAACCATTTTGTCATCCCTCCAAGTATTTTTGCGCATCTAACGCAGCCTTGCAACCAGCCCCCGCAGCAGTAATAGCCTGACGATAACGATAATCCTCAGCATCACCCGCTACAAAAACCCCTCCTACACTAGTCTTTGTAGTATCTTCTGTAGAAACATAACCTCTCTCATCCATCTCCACCTGATCTTTGAAGATCTCCGTGTTTGGTTTATGACCGATTGCTATGAAGACAGCATCACAAACAATCTGCATTTCTTTGTTTGATGGGGACTTCCTGAAAAGTACTCCTTCGACCTTATCCTTCCCTAAGATTTCTTGGACTATACTGTTCCAGATGAACTTAATCTTTGGATTCTCAAAAGCACGTTCTTGTAGAATTCTTGAAGCCCTAAGTTTATCCCTTCTGTGGACTACTATGACCTCGCGAGCAAACTTGGATAGGGCAAGAGCTTCTTCCATGGCAGAGTCCCCTCCACCCACAACAACCACCTTCTTATCTTTGAAGAAGGCTGCATCACACGTAGCACATACAGAGACACCTCTACCTCTTAATCGCGTTTCACTTTCTAGGCCCAACCATCTCGCGGAAGCTCCTGTAGCTATAATTACGGTTCTTCCCTCGTACACTTTGTCTCCTACCATCACCTTGAAAGGCTTTGACGAAAAATCTACTGATGCGGCGTCTTCAAAAATCATCTTGGCGCCAAAGCTTTCCGCTTGTTTCCACATATTATCAATGAGATCAGGACCCACAATTCCCTCTTTGAACCCTGGAAAGTTCTCCACTTCCGTTGTAAGCATCAACTGACCTCCCCACATGGCTCCGGCCACAACGAGAGTTTTCAACCTTGCCCTGCTAGTGTAGACAGCAGCCGTCAGTCCTGCAGGTCCAGAGCCTATGATTAATACATCATACAGTTCTTCTCTACCTCCCTCTCAAGCTTCTCTAACATTACTATTGGCTTCTCAGTGTCGATCGAATATTTTACGGACAAACTATTTTTTGTATATTGGAAAAGTAAATACAGTTTGTGAGTATATCACGGGGAACATCGAATGGGACGAAGAACTAAGACCCCTCTTACAATGGGAATAGACCTCGGAGGCACCAAAGTTAGGATTGCCTTGGTAGATTCTCAAGGCAAGGTTTTACACTCTCTCAACTACCCAACAAAACCTGAGAAAAAGGCAGATGAAATTATTAATGATATCATGATCTACGCGGATGAATGTCTTGATAAGATACGAAAGAAAGTAAAGGCTCTGGGAATCGGTGTACCTGGACAAGTAGATTTTGATGGGGTTGTACGGTACGCTCCTAACTTGAATTGGCATGATGTCCCCCTTAAGTCTAAACTAGAAAGAGGACTGAGAATGCCAGTAGCAGTAGTCAACGACGTCAATGCCGCAACATGGGGTGAGTGGTCCTACGGCTCAGGAACAGGCGTGGGTGACTTGGTTGTTCTCTTTGTCGGAACAGGTGTAGGCGGAGGTGTCGTAAGCGGCGGACGGATCCTAACAGGCTGTAATAACACAGCGGGAGAATTAGGGCATATGACCCTGGTTGAGGGGGGACGGAGTTGCCACTGTCCCAATAAGGGTTGTCTAGAAGCCTACATCGGCGGATGGGCAATCGCCGAAAGAGCACAGGAAGCCGTCCGTACCAATCCAAAGGAGGGAACGCACTTGATATCCCTTGCAGGCAACGTTGAGGAAATTTCAGCAAAAACTGTAAGCCAAGCTTACAGAAGAGGAGATATGCTTGCGGAAAAATTGATAGAAGAGACTGGTCAGCATCTTGCCGCCGGCATGGTTAGCATCGTGAACGCCTTCAACCCATGTCTGGCAGTTCTGGGAGGGGGTGTGATAGAAGGAGTACCAGAACTGGTACGCATTGTAGACACCATTATACGAAGGCGTGCACTCAAGGCTTCTGTGGAAAAACTAAAAGTTGTGAAAGCTACTCTCGGAGACAAAGCGGGCGTTATTGGAGCTGCAGCCTTAGCTCAAACCAAGATAGAAGAAGCTACTTCAATGCTGTAAGTCAACAGATGTATCCCCATTGGACTGGTATGCCTAGTAGATTTGATGCAAAGCCAAGACTGAAAAGATGCTAATGTATTTGTATAAATATCTTGGAGAAAGATCGCGAGAGAGTACACTATTAGAGTGATAGAGAGATTGTAGAAGAAGGAGGGAATATAATTGGAGTTGGGAATGATCGGACTTGGACGCATGGGAGGTAACATGACGGAACGCCTCATACGGGGCGGCCATAGGATAGTCGGCTACGCCCGTCGTCAAGAATCGGTTCAACGTGTTGTAGAGAAAGGAGCTGAGGGCGCCTTTTCCTTAGAAGAAATGGTACAGAAGTTAACTCATCCTCAAGCGATCTGGTTGATGATTCCAGCTGGGGACCCTGTGGACAAGACCATTCAAGAACTATTACAATATGTGAAGGCAGGCGACACGATAATTGATGGTGGAAACTCATTCTACAAAGACACCTTGCGTCGCGGCGTGATGCTCAAGGAGAAAGGCATTCATTACGTGGATGTAGGCACTAGTGGTGGTATCTGGGGACTGACAGAGGGTTACAGCATGATGATTGGCGGGGAAAAGAAAGCTGTCGAAAGACTTCGCCCAATTTTCGAGACCTTGGCTCCCGGCCCTGATAGAGGTTGGGGTCATGTAGGTCCGAGTGGAGCAGGGCATTTTGTGAAGATGGTGCACAACGGTATCGAGTACGGACTCATGGAGGCTTTTGCCGAGGGATTTGCAATTTTGAAGAAGAAGGAGGAGTTCAATCTCGATCTTCATCAAGTAGCTGAGATATGGAGGCATGGAAGTGTTGTCAGATCTTGGCTCCTCGATTTAAGCGCGAGGGCTTTGGCAGAAAATTCGGATTTGCGAGATGTAGTGCCTTATGTCGACGAATCTGGAGAGGGGCGTTGGACTGTCT
>CP070773.1:91467-98811 GCA_020345945.1 Candidatus Bathyarchaeota archaeon
TGGGGATTCATAGCTATTGGTCTCTCTGCCGCTACAAGTTTACTTTCAAGCTTTGTACCTGCTTTCTTAGCATCTATGCTCCCACCGATAGAAGCGATGAGGAGGGGCTAAAATGATGCGGTACCAGAGGGGTCTATCTGTAATTCTCCTTGTCTTCGTCGTGTTGACTCTCACAACTGGCAATTTTTTCGCGTGTAGAGCTTCGAGTCCTGACCCTCATCTTGACTCTACAGAGATGACTAATCCTAACAGTCAAGATTATTACTTTGGTTCGGATAGCACAAATTTTCTCCAACCAGACAATAGGATAACCATTGATTTCGACGAGAATGGAGATGCCACAGTACTGCTAAGGTTGCATGTCAAATCCTACTACCCAACAGGGGTGGGAGAGTTCATTGAGATCCCAATACCCTATCCTCCAGAGATGGTACTTGTTACAGAGGTAACTGTTTCAACCTCAAACCAGGCCGAATACGTCCTTATCGAAGCGGAGAACCAAACTACCATTCGAATCGAGATGAAGAATTCTCCTAGAGAAGCTTATGTAGAGACCCTCTACAAAGTCAAGGAACTGAGTGATTTAGGCAGATACAGTATCAGATTACATCTTTCAAGGTTCACAGCTGAGTTAGCTGTCAACCTAATGATCAGTAACAAGGAGACTTGGATAACACGTGAATCGGTAAGATTGAGCCCTTCATCTTCTGGAGATACCTACTTTCTTATTAATGAGGAAGCCTTACCTTTCGCCCTCTTTCTTGTTCTTTCCAACGTCAACTCGCGGATTATCGAAGTATCATTGGAAACACAGGCTGCTCCTTACAGTCTGGTGATCATTCCATACTACGCCCTGATCGCGGCCACGATCCCTTCATTTCTTTTCTTAAGTGCAGTAAGAATTGTGGCAGCTATTACAAGGGGGAGGAGAGTAGGGATGGTGGGGCTTGCCTATAGAAACCTTAATAGGCGGTTAGGTCGGCTGATTCTGACAATTCTAGGTGTCAGTATCCCGACCATGTTGCTTGTACAAATATTAGTTCAGAACACGTTGGCTCAGAAGATGCTTGGACAAGGAGCTTCGGAAGGCGGGTGGTACATCACTCTCATTCTTATTATCTCAGTTGTGATTGGAGGATTCCAGGTCTTCAATACTGTCTTCTCTTCAGTGCTGGAAAGAATGAGAGAGCTGGGTGTTATGAAGGCCATAGGATTCAATCCATCCCATATCATCCAGATGGTTATGGCTGAATCGACCATTATCGGTATCATGGCTGGAATCTTAGGAAGCTTCTTCGCAGCCCTATTGGCGATACTCTCTGCCCAAATCTTCTACGGACTCTCAATTCCCAATACAGTATTCGCTGAGATCATCGCTAATACTTTTGGAGGTAGCTCTTTTGACAATCCCTTCCAGAGGAATTCTGCAATCGCCATGTTTCTTATTATGGCGGTAAATACCGCTATCGCGTATCTTTACCCTCCTGAGTTTGACCAGCATACTGAACTTGCCATGGTGATGACTTTCTTTCTTTTCCTCATACTCGTTCGACCCACAGATCCTTTCACTGTCGGTCGTCTAGTTGAGCTTGCCCCCTCCTTGGTAGCGAATATGCTGCAAGGCGTCCTGTTTGCTATACTTCTCAGTATCTCTGCTGGTTCTTACGTGGCTTATAAAGCGGGAAAGACCAGACCATCGGAGGCTATGCGAAGTGTCTGATTACATAATCGAGACCATCGACTTGAGTAAGTCCTACTATATCCGAGGTATGAAAATAACTGCTGTCAATGACGTCACCCTTCAGTTTGCAAAGGGTGAGTTCACAGCTATCATGGGGCCTTCTGGATCCGGGAAGACGACTCTCCTGAATCTAGTCACTGGGTTGGAAAGGCCGACGACAGGTAGGATACTGTTCGAAGGACAGGATATCACTGAGGCAAGCGAAAAAGACCTGACTATGTTCAGGCGTGAAAATATCGGCTTCGTCTTTCAGATGTACAATCTAATTCCTGTGCTAACAGCCTTGGAGAATGTCGAACTGCCGACGATCGCTGCTGGTATCCCCAAGGATGAGGCTAGGCAGAAAGCCTTGAACCTGCTTGAAAGAGTCGGGCTTAAAGAACGTCTCTACAACAGGCCTGTCGAGTTGAGCGGCGGGGAGCAGCAGAGAGTGGCAATCGCAAGGGCCCTAATAAACGATCCCTCGATATTTGTGGCAGACGAACCCACCGGAAATGTTGACACAGATACCGGTCTGAAGCTTATCGAACTCCTGTCTGAGCTGAATCGGGAAAGAGGTGTCACCATAATATTAACTACCCACGACCGAGTCATCGCCAACTATGCTGACAGGATCATCAATATCCGTGACGGAAAAATCCTGGAACAGATAACAAATACAAAGTTACAGTCGACTTCCGACGCCGCCTAGTTCTTCAACCTTACTCATGCGGCTAGGTGGCAGAGATGGCTCAGCTAAACCAAATAAACTGTGATTACTGAATATGTGTCTCCAGGTGTCAGTGTTGGGTGAATTAAGAGACTTCCAGACCTTGATCATTCAGATATCCGATATCGAAGAGGTCAAGAGAACTGCCAGAAAGATCTTGGAGACAGATGCAAACCCCGTGGATGTTTTAGAGGTGTTGAACGAAGCCATGAGAGAGGTTGGGAACCGATATGAGCGTGGGGAATATTTCCTCTCGGAACTGATTATGGCAGGTGTGCTGGCATCAGAAGTCACAGAAATATTGAAGCCTTCATTAGCCAAGACTGATCTTGAATCTCAAGGAAAGATCGTGGTTGGCACTGTCAAAGGAGACATACATGACATCGGCAAGAACATTCTAATAATGATGCTTTCGGCTGCTGGCTTCGAGGTAGTTGATCTAGGAGTTGATGTCTCAGCAGAGAAGTTTGTTGAGGCCATCGATAAGGAAGAGGCTGATGTTCTAGGGATCTCTGCTCTATTGAGCTCGACAATGGAGAACCTGAGAGGTGTGATAGAGACCATTCGGCGTGAAGGTCTCAGAGACCAGATCAAGATAATCGTCGGCGGCAGACCTTTGACCAAGGAGTTTGCGGATGAGATAGGTGCTGACAGCTACGCCAAGGACGCGTTGGAAGGGGTGAGAGTAGTAAAGGAGCTGATTGAAGCCGCGGAGGTCTGACAGGTGAAGAAAAGGGATAGAGTCTTGAAGACATTGGAGATCGAGGAGCCAGATATGGTTCCAATAACAGAGATGGATATGGAAGTTCCGATAATGGAAGCCATCATCGGAGAGACTCTCTCGATAACTACATCTTTGCAGACCCCGATAGTAACTGATCGAAGGCTTGAGAGGAAGAGAACAGACTTCAAAATAGAATGTTATAGAAAAGTCGACCTCGACCTGCTTACTGTCGATCTTTCCCCTCCTGAAGGCTGGAAACCAGAAGAAAATCCTGATGGAACTATTGTGGATCTCTGGGGGAGAATTCTCATGCTTGACAAGGAGGCAAAAGCTTGGGTTCCCTACAGTACGGTCTTCAACCAGCTTGAAGACTTTGAGGATTTCGAGTTCCCGGACCCTAATGCCCCAGGCTGGACATACGCAACCGAATACGCCAAGAAGACAATTGGGGAGGAGATGGCCCTAGCTACCTTCATAAGGGATCCGTTCGCCCACGCGTGGGAGATCTTCACACCTGTCAAGTTTGTCACCTGGATGTATCAGAACCCTAACTTCATTGGCAAAGTCATCAAAGAGTTGTCCGACTTCAACGTCGAGGTGATAAGACAGATCGGGGAGACCGGGGCTGATCTCATAATCTCCGGAGGAGACTACTGTGAAGAGAAAGGTCCCATGGTTCCAATAAATTTCTTTAGAGACGTAATCTTCCCGAACCTGAAGAGGCAGGTTGATGAAGCCCACAGAGGGGGAATGAAATTCATCAAACATACTGATGGAAACATCAATCCTCTCCTCGAGGATTTCGCAGACACGGTTGATGGGCTCCATTCTCTTGACCCCACAGCTAGTGTAGAGATAGGCGAGGTCAAAGCGAAGTACGGAGATGAGCTTGTTCTAATGGGGAACGTATCTGTAGACAACCTAGCTATGAAGAGTAGAGAAGAGATCGTTGAGGAGACCAAGACCTGTATCCGTAGAGCCTCCCCTGGAGGCGGGCATATCTTGTCGTCAAGCAACTCGTGGGCCGCAGGTGCCAAGCTTGAGAACTGTCTAGCTATGGTTGAGACTGTAAGGAGATACGGAGCATATCCGATAGCTATCTAGCCTGCTTCTATCGACGATAATGCTATAGATGAGAAGATATACAACCCTATGACTCAAAGTGAAGAACCCAGTAACCCCTCTTATCCCATAATCTTCCTCTTGTGAAAGAAAGTGATGATCTATGTCAAAGAACAGAGAATTTGAGATTGAAGGACTGCTCCCTGGCGGGATGACAATTCTAGTCATCTGGGAGTTAGCTTTGCTGATAGGAATAATCGTGATGGTAAAAGCAGGGGGATGATCCTCGATGTCTGAAAGAGAGATGACTCCGGAAATAGCAGAAACTCAAAGTCGAAATCTCAAACGCCTGGAAATGGCTGTAATTCTAGGTATACTCGGAGGTTTCACCCTCTGGATGCTTGCTGATCCGACCTCGACAAAATGGGGAGTAACCCAGAGCCCCGAAAGGATGGTACTCCTCTTGGGATATGCTCTCCTGGTCGCTTTGCCACTCTGGATATGGAGCATCTACCGTTTCTCAACAAGACAGAGATGGCTCGCTGAAGATCTGGCTGTTCCCTTCGAACCTGGTAGGGTATACCCTCTTTGGACGAAGAAGAGGATCACAAACATCTGTCTAGGAATAGGTCTTGTTGGAATAAGCGAACTCCTGCCTGTAACACCGATCTACCTCCCCCAATTTATTGCAACTTATCTCACGGTCGTTTATGGCCCGATCGAAGGTGGACTGAGCGCGGGCTTTGGGTATCTGCTGATACGTGGTCCTTTATTCAACGGAATAACCAACCCGTTCCAGCTTATAGCATTCTGCCTCGGCGAAGGGATGACCTACTTCGTGACCGGACAATTCTACCGAGAATATCTCTTCAGCAAACCGATTCAACAGAGGTTGACGATTGGTCTCGTATTCTACCTGCTATTCGCCAATTCTTTCCATGCTGGTTTCATTGTGCCCGGACTTTTCTGGGGTGTGGCTGAGAACTACCTGGTATTTGGACCTTTACCTGCTAGTCTAGCGAGGAGAGTTTGGCAGATGGCTTACTGGATCCCCACTACTTGGCTATACACCGTTGTTGGAGCCTACATCACCGGAACGGTACTGCAAGACCATAGAATCTGAGGTTCTCACTGAACTTCTCCTGTAAATTAGAGACTCAGTAGTGAATTTTTGAGGGTCACTTAGGTTTTGTATTTATCTCCTCGATTGTGACTCGAATCTTCTCTTGGTAGCAGTCAGGATCAGGTTTGGGAGATTGGCGTTTGTATTTTTTTCTCATCCTAAAGGCGGTGGGGTGTTCTGTCATTTCAGCCATCGTGTACTCTACACTTGGTTTAGCCGTACCTTCAACCAGTTCGTAGTCTATTGAGCCGATACCTAGTTTTGCGGCAGCGTTTATCTGTATCCACTGTGAGACTCCAGGCCAACGGTGTTTGGTGGAGACATGTGTGAAGTGTTCGTGACCAGCTAGCCACGGTTCATCTTCTACATCCTCATCAAATGCCATGCTTCCTGCGACTGCTGGAACCTTGTCCGCCTGATCTAGACACGCCTTGTCTACTGCGACCATGTCATTTGATGCGAATATTCCTAGGTTAGGAAGCATCCAAGCATCTGTAAAAGCTGCACAGTCACACCAAGGAGAGATATCGATGGCATAGTTTATGAAGCCGACATGCTTCTGTCCGAGAACTTTCACAACCGCCATCGCCGAATCAGATATGGTTGCAGGGAAATAGTATTCTATGTTTGGAGGCCATGTGACTACTTCACACCCTATGCGGGACCAGCATGCAGCGCAACCCACACATCTATCATAATCCTTGTGGGCATAGGGTGGAGTCTCCAGGACTTGGAATGCACCTGTCGGGCAGTTCTCAGCACACCGAGCATAGTGTGGACAGTCTTTGCCTTTGCATTTCTCGGGATCAAATCCGAAGCCTTCCGGATTGGTCAACCCGAGTTTTGGGTGAGTCAACAGATGAGTTACTATCTTTCCCCTCTTTGAGCAGCATCCGATGCCCAGATTCTTTATTGAGCCTCCATAGACGCTCTGTGGATGCCCCTTGAAGTGGGTCACTGCGATCATCGCGTCGGCACCTGCGATAGCCGCTGCTATGTATGTGTGTGAAAGCAGGTTTCCATCTATCTTGACCTTGACGTCGTCGACGCCATTATCTCCATCAGCAACGATGAAAGGACACCCGAGGGACGCCTCGGTAAACCCGTTCCTTGCTGCAGTTTTCAGTAAATCTTGAGCTGTTGACCTGGCACTGTTAGGATACGCTGTTGTAGTGTCAGTAACGAATGGGTCTCCCCCATACTCTTTTACCTTCTCTACTATGCCTGCGACAATATTGGGTCGAAGGTGCCCTGTATTGTTCCATTCGCCGCAGTGAATCTTGAGAGCTACCCTGTCGCCTCTCTTGAAGCATTCGTTTAACTTAGCTTCCTCGAAGAGAGTCTGTCCCTTACTGACGTAGCTAATTCTTCCTCTAGGACCAAACCAGTAGACTTTACTTCTCGCCATAAATATCTCTCCGCGATAAATTCTGTTGAATTATCTAATTAGATAAACGGTCATACTCCTTGTCTCACGTGGTTTTGACCTGAGGTCCCAAATACGGTTCTTCGGATCACTCTGAGTTCTGTAGGTCAGAATAACTCTGTTTTTTTCTCTCAAGTTTTGCTGTGCGGTGGAACTATTGTAGGAAGGGGTTTGGATCAAGTTGTGGAAAAAGATCTAAATCTTCGTTTTCATTTCCTTGAAAGTTTTCTCTAGAGGGGGTACAATCTGTTTCTTTCTGGACATTACATTCTCTAGATACAAGGCTTGGTTCTCTGCGGTCTTGCCAAACGCCTTTTCTACTATGTGAAGTCTTTCTCCGACAAGGAGTAGCTTGCTGTCTCCTTTCATCACATCGGTTATGATAAGGAGTACCATAGTCCATTGTCTCTCGGCTCTGGTCTTCTCCATCTCTTGAAGAATCTGTACCCGCGTTGTTTTGATATCTTCGAAGTCAGCGATCTCGAGAGCGCCGATCCCAACCTTTTCTCCACTGAAGTCGTATTCTTTGAGGTCTCCTCTCACTATTTGGTTGACAGTC
>CP070773.1:98911-106225 GCA_020345945.1 Candidatus Bathyarchaeota archaeon
ACTCTCTTATTCAGGCTTGAAGAAATGGTCTGATCGCAAGGCGTGTCCTTGACTAAGAGTACTCTCTCCAAGTATGTGAGCATTTCACGCATCTAAAGAATTGAGTAGTAGACTCGTCTCCGCCCCTGGTCTGCACCATCCAGTAGTAGGCTTCCGCATTACCACATTCTGGGCATTCCATCTTTGTAGTGGGCAGTGTTCGGATCTTGCCGACATCTTCATCGATGATTACGATCTTCTCCTTTCTAGAAGCGGGTGTTTGCTGGATCTTCGTCTCCTTATCTTTCAGTTTATCTTTATGTCCACACTTCCAGCAGTGGAGGTTGATCTTTGAACTCTCGCTAGCAACTGACAGTTTCGTTCCACATTTAGGGCAGAACTTCAACAGGCGTCGGTACCTCCGCCGATTCACGTTCACTGCACCGATTTAAAGATTTCGTCGAGGATCGAATCTCCTTCTGCCTGAAAAATTACGTTTTTTGATTCCTGGGTCGAACAGATCTAATACTATCTCTTCAGGACTGGGATGACCTTTTCGGCGAAGAGTTGCATCATCTGGTCCTTTTCAGGCATATCTCTGAATCTCAGCATGAAACAGGATACACCTAATTTCTCATAGGTGGCGATTCTTTCGATTATCTGATTAACTGTACCGGCGAATGCAAGCCTCTTCCGAATGGTAATTCCATATCCAATCTCTTCTTGACGCGAGTTCTCCATCCATTTCTCAAATCCTTCTTCTCTCTCTTCTGATGCGTACGCTTCCCTTAATCCCTGGACAAGTTCATGCTCGTCAGGATAGACCATCGCAATGAGGCTCACATAGGACTTCTCGACATCTACGAATTCCCGTCCAACATCTTTACAATGGTCTCTTAGCACACTAAGCCGGTCTTCATACCAGCTAATAGTATTACCGCCAAAGTTACATTGATCTGCCTGCTTCGCTACAACCCTCAATAACTTGTCTCCGGATCCTCCTATAGTTATCCTAGGTCTGGGTTTCTGCACCGGTTTAGGTTCACAATAAGCTTCTTTGATTTCGTAGTATTTTCCCTTGAAACTGGGAGAATCCTCCATCCACATCTTCCTAATTATCTCAACGCCCTCGGAGAGTTGTTCCAGCCTGATGGCGTGTTTCGGGAAGGGATACCCATAAGCCTGATGTTCAGGTCTATGCCAGCCTGCTCCTATCCCTAACTCGAAACGTC
Source organism: Candidatus Bathyarchaeota archaeon (assembly GCA_020345945.1). Classification (GTDB taxonomy): domain Archaea; phylum Thermoproteota; class Bathyarchaeia; order RBG-16-48-13. The sequence continues at coordinate 100,123 of CP070773.1, forward strand.
CAGAGGAGATAACATCTATCGTCGCCCCCATTTTTGCCAAAAGCGCGGGGTTTCGGAACGAGTTGCAGAGCACTAGTTGTCCGAATCTTATCTTCTCTGTGATCGTCGCCAATCCTGCGATAACTGACATGACCTCAAGTCTGGGGGCTGACATCTCCTGCGGTCGTGAACCCAGAATCAAGTGATCAGAAATATATGCAGTATCGTATCCTAACCTCTCGCTCTCCTGAGTGATTGCTACTATCTGGTTCCATGAATAGCTTGTTGACATGAAGACTCCGAACCTAGTTTCTTCCAAACGAATTCCCCAGACATCCTTGTCCCATCGAGGAGTTATAATATTCGGCTCCAAGAATCGGAATGTTCCTGTGGAGTCCGACATCGCTACTTAGCTTTTTCCTATGAGTCTATTGCCTAGAATAGAAAGAATTGGAAGGCTCGTAGACCTCTTCAGTTGTGATGCTTGAGTGTAAGAATAGACTCTAGATTTTTTATGAAGGCTCTCTGGCAATCATGTTTATTGCGATCTCTGCGATGTCTGCACCATACTCCCCGATTCTCCGGTTACTTTCAAGGATCATCCGAATAGGAAGTGCAAAGTTCAAATCCGTCTTGCCTCCTAGCACTTCTTGCATTATCCTCTCCTCCATCTCAGGAAGTCTTCCTACAAGTTCAAATGATCGATCAGCAAACTTCTGATCAAGCTTAAAGAGCGATAGCACACCTTGTTTATGGCCCTCATCAGAGATTCTGTACATCTCGACTATACGGTCAAATACTTCTTGATCTGGGGGTGAGGGTAGTTCAAGCGCATTCTCAGCTATGGCAGCCGCGTGATCAGCAATCCTCTCCAAGCTCTTTGAGACCAGTCTATATCCTAAGGCATCTCTAGGTCTCCTAATCCCCAAATCCTCGAAGACATGTGGATCCTGCATCGCTTTCTTCAACAGTCGAACAGTAAAGAGGTAAAGCCTATCAATATCGTTGTCACGATTCACCAGATCTGCAAGCAACTCTCTGTCAAGGTTCTGAATGGATTCTATGGCCTCCTTATGCATGATCGATGACAATATGTGCATCCTGTTGAGCGTTCCCTCAATAGAGAAATCCATATGACCGAGGAATGCTTGCAGAACCAGCTTCTCAGAGGACTCCTCAACGATCTCGGTACCTATGAACTTGTTTCTAATCGTCTCCTTGAGCAGCGTTCTCAATCTTATAGGAAGACGATTCTTGACAGAATGGATTCGGATAATGTCGTAGCCTACCAGATAGTGTGCGATCACTCTCCTCAAAGCGGCTTCTGGGTCTTCTTGGGGACCAACAGTCAAAGTTGCATCTAATGCTGCAGGATGTTCCTCTTCAAGTCTCGGAACCACGTGTAACGACAAATCTTTCTGAGGGATTATCGCCAACCTGTCTCCCGGACTTATCCCTGCCCGCTTGGTCCACTGCTTAGGCAGCGATATCGTTAGGGTTGATCCTCCTGTCAGCTGAACCTTCCTATATTCCAATCAAATCCTCTCCAGAATATCTATTTTCAGTCATAGTACTCACTCATTTCTATAAATATCTGTTTCTTCATGTCATGTCACACGATTCAATATCCATATAACCGGTTGAATCTATATATGCAGACGCCATCTGACAACCGTCATCCTCACTAATTGTCCTAAATAAGCAATGCTTGAATCTCTTTCAGCGAGAAAGAGAGACGCCCTCATCCAATCTTCCCAGCCAAAAAAGGTTTGGGAAGGTGCGATTTTTCTGCGTCAGAGAAGAGTAGTGCGATACCTACTCACATGGAAGCAGTGAAATCTTCATTCAAAGGAGATGGCTTCTTCAAGACCTTCCTCAGGATACGGAAAAGCGAAGATTGTTTTGGGATCGAAGCTCATTGTGACCCTACTTCCTATCATATGACTCTTCCCCCGTCTAGCGAAAGTCCATGTCGTCACATTCTTTCCGAGTTCGGACTGGATCTCATAGCGCAAGAATCCATGAATAAACTGGGATCTTTCCACGGTTCCACTCATCGTATTCATCCCCTCCGTGTTCTTCTCAAGAATCTTGACGTTCTCAGATCTGACTGCTATGACGATTCTATCTCCTCTCTTCCACCGACCAACAGTACTCATGTTCATCACTTTCCCGCCTTCTATCTCGACCAGAAGGCTGTCTTCACTAATCTTCTTCACCTCTCCCTCGAAGAAATTTGATTCCCCAAGGAAGTTGGCTGCGAATAGGCTGTTCGGTTGTTTATAGAGCTCTTCGGGTCTGTCGACCTGAATGAGATGTCCTCTCCTCAGAACGCCCATTCTATCCGATATCGTCATCGCCTCTTCAGTATCGTTTGTCACATGTATTGCAGTCAAACCCAGATGTTCGACCATCATCCGAACCTCGTTACGTAGGGCCATTCTTATCTTGGCGTCAAGAGACCCGAAAGGCTCATCGAGGAGAAGAAGCTTGGAGCCGGTTGCGAGAGTCCTAGCGAGAGCAACTCTCTGCTTCATCCCTCCACTCAACTCGTCAGGACGGGCTTCCCTGCGTCCTCCTAGAAGCACCATTTCAAGCAGGTCTTCTGCAACCCTGCTGCTACTTTCAGGATCTTCATCCCTTACCTGAGGCCCGTAAATGGTATTCCTCCAGACATTATAGTGTGGGAAGAGTGAGAAGGTCTCGAAGACGAACCCCACTCCCCTATCCTCCGGTGGAAGATCGGTAACCTTCTTTCCGTCAATGTATACATCTCCATCATCCGGCTTCACCAACCCAGCTATCAGCTTCAAGGTTGTAGTCTTGCCGTGACCCGTCGGACCTATCAATGTAAAATACTCACCATCTTCTACACGAAGACTCAGACGATCAATAGCTTTGACCCTTCCAAAGCTCTTGGAGACGTTGACCAGCTCTACTTCAGGCATCATCCACACCTCTCAACCATAACTCTCCTATTACTCCAACGCCATCTCATCCTCTAGATTCTCCGGGTAATCAAAGACCAACGTATCCCTCAGAGGAAGACTAACAGTAACCTCTTGGCCGGATGAGATAGTCTTAACTCGACCTGAAGGCTCTTTGACAGCAATCGAATATTCATTCTCCAAATCGATATAGTGCCTAACATATGGACCAACGAAGACGGATCTCTTCACCTTGCCAGGAATTCTACCTTCACCTTCTTTCCTTCCCAGCTGAACACGTAAATTCTCTCTTCTAATCCCTATTACAACCCTATCCCCCCTCTTCTTTGTCGAATCGGCTGTGCTAATCAGAAACCCCCCTCGGACCTCAATCACACATCCCTCTGCGCTATTGTCTACCACAAAGCCATCCAAGAAATCTATCTCTCCGACAAAATTGGCTACGAATATGTTGTTTGGCTCATAGTAGAGTTCCAGTGGGGTTCCAACTTGCATTATTCTACCTCTTCTCATCACCGCGATTCTATCCGATATTACCATAGCTTCCTCCTGGTCGTGGGTCACGTGGACCGCTGTCAAACCCTGATCCTTCACGATCTTCCGAAGCTCGTACCTAAACTGTCTCTTATCCTTGGGATCCATAGATCCCATCGGCTCATCGAAGAGCAGGAGTCGAGCACCGGTGGCAAGAGCTCTTGCTATCCCGCATCTCTGCAGTCCAGGTGCACCAAGATCACGGGGGTAGGTGTCAGCTCTCTCGAGTAGGTTCGCGACTTCAAGGGCTTCGTAGACTCTCTTTTCAGTATAATCTATATCCCAGCCTCTCATCTGAGGTCCGTACGCAACATTCTCCAGAACCGTCATGAAGGGGAATATCTCGAAGTGTTGGAATACAAATCCGATACCGCGGTCTTCAGGAGGAAGCTCTGTGACTGGTCTGCCCCCTATGTATACTTCTCCCTCGTCTGGAACAACAAGACCTGCTATAGATCTAAGTAGGGTGGTCTTTCCGCATCCACTCGGTCCGAGAAGTGTAAAGTACTCTCCATCCCGGATGTTCAAGTTGAGCTGGTCTATCGCAGTTATTCTACCGTACCGTTTCGTAACGTCTCGTACATTGATGTCGGGCAACTAGCTCCCTTCCGATTTCTTGTTTTTCACTCTATTCCCATCCGAGTACGTATCTCAGTGTAAGTAGGAGGCAGTACGAGATTCCCATCAGAATCACACAGGCAAAAGCGGCTGCAGGAAGTGCCAAAGATTCAACCCAATCAACAATTAGAACCGGGATTGTTCTAGCAAGCCCCATAACAACAATTGTGGCCCCTGTCTCTCCTAGACTTCTTGTAAATGCCATTATTGCTGCAGCAAGAATCCCTGGGCCGATTAAAGGCAAAGTAACTGTACGGAAAACAGTTAGCGGGGGAGCACCAAGTGTAGACGCAGCCTCTTCTATTCCTGGATCGAGTCCCTCAATAACAGCCATCAGCGTTCTTACGACATAAGGATATGTAAAGGCGATATGCACGACTACTACCATCCAGAATCCAGGATGAAGCATATCGAGGCCTTGAGCTCCCCAAAAGAGGAAGAAAGAGAAGCCAAGTGCTGCAGTAGGAACTGAAAGGGGAACATCGATCATAAGGTCTAATAGGCTCTTGATCCTGCCCCATTTTCGTCTTACCATAAGGAAGGCCATCGGTAGTCCTGCGATAATATTCACAGCGGTAGCCAAGACCGCTACTCGAAGAGAAGTAACAAGAGCTTCAAGCAGAGCTTCCCATTTTCGATCTGGAGCGACAAAGACTTGGTAGAATACTCCAGATTCAACTCTTCCAGTATACGGACTGCCGCTAAACCTCACAAGCATGTAGTTTACGATGAAGACCGACGGGATCAAGACTATCAGTGCAAAGGTTAAGACTACGAAGATGTTCCGTGTAATCCGCATTCTCGGTCTGCTTAGTCTCCTCTCGATGTCTGGCCAGACCTTACCGAGAGCTCCCCCCTGCATTCTCATTACAATCCGCACGATAGACGTGAGAATGACTGCGATCACAACCAAGATAGCACTCAAGAAGGCAGTAGGAGGAATCTGAAGCATTCTCCTCCAAGAGACAATCACGACAGGCGCCGTTGAATATACACCGCTCAGGATAATTGTAGCTCCTGTCTCCCCTAAACTTCTTGTGAACGCGAGAGTAGCACCGCTCAAGAGCCCCCCTATCATCAGGGGGTATGTTATGCTCCGAAAAACTGTAACAGAAGATGCACCAAGGGTTCGTGCAGCATCTTCGTATGTCTCATCAATGTTGATTATGATTGCTTTCAAAGATCTGACGATATAGGGATAAGTGAAAGCAACGTGAGCAAGAACAACCATCAAAGGTCCTCTAGAGAGGAGCCCGCTCTCCATACCAAGGAACCACGCAAATCCCCCTTTTGTTCCCCAGAACAGAAACAAAGAGAAACCCAAGGCTGACGTAGGTACTGCCATTGGAAGATCAACAAGTGTGTCGACGAACTTCTTGAACCTGAACTGATACCTTGCTAGAATCAAAGCCATAGGCAAACCGATAATCACGTCGATTATGGTGGTAATTGCCGCTATCTGAAAAGACAAGAAAAGAGCCCTTCTCATCACCATCCATCTCGTATCTCCAGTAAAGGGATCTGCGAACACCCAGGTATAGACTGTGCTCCAGTCAAGAATAGTGAAGAAGACATAGAGGGTTGGTCCAGCGACGACTATAAGGAAGAACGTTACAGCAAGAAAGTCACTGAGGATCCGGAACTTCCTTGTCGACAAGAACCTCTCAATACTCACGATCCTACTTTCCTCTCTCACTGTAGCACTATCTTCACCCATTCCATTCTCAACCTCTAGCTCTAGTGGTAGACCAGATATCGGTGATATGCCAAAGAACCTCTCCATCCGTCGGTGAGGAGAGGACTGCGGTAGGAATCGAGTAGGAAACTCCGTTTGCAGGACTAAAGACCTCTCTATCTAATTCTACTCCTTGAGTTATAGGTCGAAATCCGTGGCCAACAGCTTTTCCCTGGATCTCCTGGGTTAATAGAAATCTTGAGAACTCTCGTGCAGCCCATTTCTGTTGCTCAGTCACCCAAGGAGCGTTAAGTATGCAGAATGGATGGTCGCTCAAGAGCATCCCTTC
>CP070773.1:106325-113453 GCA_020345945.1 Candidatus Bathyarchaeota archaeon
CCCCTTCTAACTGGGGCTGTACTTATCTCTTGGGGTTCCCTCAATATTACAGGTAATTTAGGGGAATTCAGCAAAAGGCTGTTCAGGCACTCTATTTTAGCTGCAACGCTGTTTGGTAATTATTTTGCGTAGATTTATCTACAATTCCTTCTGGAGTAGTTTCCAGTGGTGTAAAGAAGAACCTAGTCTCTCCCTGCGTTTGAATATCTAATCGACCTATGCCGACTACGAGCGGTAGATCTCGTGTCACTTTCCCAAACATCAAACAATGGTGAGCAGGGAGCTCTCGAGTAATGGATTCTATTGTATACCCGTCTATTCTGGATGCTCTTGAGATCGCCTTTAGATCATTCTCGTTTGTAAAATTGAAAAGGAAGATGTTGTCCGATTGACGGAAAACGTTCTGTTTTATGGTTTCTGGTTGGTTCGTCACGAATGTTACAAAGACCCCTAAGTGTCTCATTCTGGTCACAATATCTTCCCAATAAGTGTCCCTCAGATAGAGGTGGGCTTCTTCGGCAAAAAGGAAGACGGCTCTTGCTATATTGCGTTTCAACAACTGAGAAAGCTTACTCAAGACAAACTCGACAACGATCTTTCGAATCATCGAAGGTAGGTCTTTCAAATTTAGAATGACTGCTCCTCCCATGTTCATCTCTGCGAATATTTCTTCAAAGGCGGTATTGGATTTTGGATCATCGCAGAAGAATCCGGTATCTACTAGGCTTTGAAACCTACGGAAGAGTGCCTCCCTTACATATTCATGATTAATGTTGTCGATTGACCTAAAGATCTCTTCAATCGATATCGCGTCTCTTCTCTCAAGGCTATTCCAAATACGTCTGAATTCCCAGGTTGAAGTTCCGGGGGTATCCATGACGGAACGCATTATCGAGAGAATACTTCCCAACCCAGCATATCTAAGATCAACTTTAAAATTTCGGCCAGGGATCAAGACTTTCATCTTTTTCTGGAACCGGTTTCTTTCTCCGCTGGATTTGTAATCCAACTTAGTATATTCACCGTTGATGTCGAAGACAAGACAGAGACCTCCTTGATCTATAAGACCGAGAAGGATAGTCTTGGCAAGGTGCGACTTTCCTGTCCCTTTCTTGCCTGAGATAATATTGAGAGAACCATCGATTGCCTTGGCATCTATATCCACTCTCACCTTTTTCTGTGTCCTCCCAATCTGGATGGGCAATAATCTACTTGGATTAATCAGTTTGAGGAGTGTTTCATCAGGGATCCCAACTACTCTTGATCTTGATCTTACCGGTATCCAAGAGATGTCATCCGTGAACTCTCCCCTCGTCAAGGCTCCTCGTATTTTACATCTCAGCACCTTTGCGTCTTTTACGAGTTCGATATACGACTTGATTTCTAGGGGGTCATAGTCTTCTCCGTTCACCTTATGGATGGATGATCTTCGGAGAATGTCTTCGAGTATTCCAGGTACGTTTGCATAATCTATCTCGACAACCTGTATAATCAGGCTTTTTTCGGTCGACGTATCCTCGATCGATAAATATTCTCCTTTGCGTATTCCTTGGGGAGGACAGCTGATGATCTGTACCTCTCCATTCTCGATCCTATACAGGCTTAGCATAGATTGCGTCTGGCTCCTTCGAATGATTTCCTGCGAAGGGTCCGAAGAGTATACGTCGAATATTTGGATACTCGAGGATACGTAGACCATAATTATCATCGAGAAATCGGTGCATTCCGATTACTTCGGTTGCATTAAACTTTGAGAATATATGGGCCAGTCTCAGAGTCTCGGGGTATCCGTCTTGAGTGAGGTCGTTACCTATCATCCTCTCTACTGCGGCTATTCTTTCTGCCTCAGGAAGTTCTTTGTCAACGTCCAATCGGAACAAAAGTCCATCAGACGCGAGTTTAGCGACATACACCGTGCCCAATAGGAGAAATCTTTGTGTTCTTTGAATTCTGGAATCGATATCTATGAGACAAGGTTTTTGGTATCCTTGAAGAGGGTCCCTCGTACCCTGAAGGGAAAATAGACAGGTCTTCTTTGAGACTCCTACAATGCTGTTTCTTCTCTTTCTAGCTACCTCCATCAGCGAATTGGTTGCTCTAATCTCCTCCTCAACTGAAGGGATCGTCAGTGCTCCATCCCAGAGGAGAACAGCGTTGTCATACATTTTCGCTACTTTTCTCTTCAGCATCGTCTCGAAAACAGTCAACAGTCTCCTGCAAATGATTGTTGGATTGCGTCTTCCTGTGTCTATTGACAGTATTGTATGGTCGGTGGCTCTTCTCTCCTTGATGGTTTCATTTTCCCCGATATTGATGTGGAAGGGAAGTGGACCGAGTCGACTATATCGATATCTCTCCTCTTTTCTTGATACAACCGTCCCTCGAATTGCGTATATCGTCCCACATTGGGTTTCTCCCAAACCGAGTATGGAAACGTCAATTGCCACGATTGGTGTGCCATCATTCAAGGATCTGAGCTCAATCGGTACAAGATGTTTGATCTCTTGTTCATTGATGGGGGCATTGGATCTTCGATTGTACTCATCGACAGCAGTATTCCAGGGTAGTTCTGGGTATTCTGTGCTTGTGTAGGTATCCATGTTTTCGATAGACATACGTGCAAGGCCCGCGATCTCTTCAAAACTTGGAGTGCCGATATCAAATTCTACCATGCGTTCCATATTTTCCATCTTGTTCTACCCTCGCACAAGGCTTTTATTGAACAATTCAACAATATGACAACAGAGAGAGCCTATTTAAGTGTTGTGTTGTGCAATAGGTTTGGACAATATAACAGTGGAGGCGTCAGCGTTGTCATACAAGTCCCCGATCAGACTGAAGCTCACAATCGGGGATGTTGAGGCAGAGATCGAATGCGAGGAGTCTCAACTCCAATCAGCTGTAGAAAAGGTAGTCACTGCGCTTCAAAGACAAAGTGAGACCTTATCGAAGATATCTAGCGCTTCGGTATCCCAGAGGACTGTTCCTAAGAAACAAACATGCAAAACAATAATCCTAGAGTTATGGGAGGAAAGTTGGTTCTCTGTCTCAAGGAATCTGAGAGAAGTCCACGACGAGATGGCCCGCAGAGGTTACCATTATGATCGATCGGCAGTCGCGCATACTCTCGTGGATCTAGTGAGAGAAGGAATACTCACAAGGCAAGGAGGAGCACGACAATACACATACGTGCAGAAGAGACCGCCTCATTTATGACCTCTAAATAACAAAATGAACAAGCCTAGATCCATCTGCAAACCCCCTTCTCGAAAGAAGTATTCCCTTCTCATCTTCTGAAGATTCTAGAGTCTATGATAGGATATAGCCGAAACCTTTCTCAGTCTTTATTCTACGTAGCTTACCTTTCTTCGTTAGATTTGTGAGGGTGCCTGTGATGGAGCCCTTCGAATAGTATATTGCATTAATCGTTAGGGCATCGTTTATCTCTTGCCAAACTCGAGGTTTTCTTCCCCATTCCGTTGACAGCAACTTAGTGATCGCATCTGACGGTCCTGCTGGTCTTGGGATTGTAGGAACCGCCTCTGACGCTTCATCTGCGCTGGCTTCGTCATCTTGTCTTTCTATTTCAGTAACTCTGTGTACTCCTCTTTCTGATAGATTGAAACTTCTAGAGATCTTCTCTACAATACTCGGTAATTCATTCAGCGTTGACAAAACTTCTTCTCTATTGCCGCTTAGTTCAATCTCGTATTCGCCTATCTGTACTCTCAGCGAAAAACGTTCTTCTGTCATTATAATCTCCTACAGACCTGTAAGGATTTGATCTTGAAACTGTACGATACCTGCTGTTGTCACTCTGTATTCTCCTCTTCCGACCCGATCCACCCATCCCTTCTTAATTAGACCTGGGATCTCATTCCTTATCGTCTTTGAGGCTTTTCCTACGAGTCTAGTAATATCTTCGGTAGCAAGTGTTTCTTTATCCAGTTTTCCCATTCTACTCGAAACATAGGCTCCGATCAAACAGAGCATGATAGATGTGTCAGCCGGTAGGTCTGTGTTTAGGATTACAAGCCCCTCATCAGAAATACCGACCAGCCCCTTCAGACTTCTTGCCAGTTCTTCAAGATCTGGATTTATTGTCAGATCGGATACAACCTTATACGCGGGATAGATCTCTGAGAGGAATCTCAGAATGCTATTAATCACCTGATCCGCGTCGCCATAGAAATCAAGGTAACCTTTTCCGTGAATTTCAATGCGACCAGATATCTCAGGTTCTCTATCTTCCAAGAACGGTCCTCCTTAATGGAATCAACCTTAGTCCTCCAAAGTGTTTCCACACTTATATGAGAATTCTCTATCTTCTTCAAAAAACATTCTTAATCCGCTTCTATCCTGAATATCTAACTGTTGTCTAATTAACAACCATCGGTGTCAATAGAGGACTTTATGTGCCGTTTGATGTAAGGAAAAATGCGTACATCTGGCATGGATGCTCGGGAGAGTCCATGATAGTGGAATCTATAGAAGTGATAGGAGAGGAGTTGGGTCTAGTTTATAAGTTCAACTTAAATACATTTATGTCGTGAAGTCTGTACATTGGGCCATTCCTAAACTGCCCTAATCAGGGGACGTTCAGAGATATGGTAAAGAGACAGAAAGATGATGTCGTGGCTCTTCTTGAGATAATCAACGAGAGCCTGAAGAGTATTGACAACCGGTTGGCTGACCTCTCTGGGAAATGTGATGCGGTTCTTGCCAATCTGCCTTCAGGTAAACCTCTCCAGGTCGGGGCAGCAGATCTCGAGGACTCCCCGCTTGATGTTGTCACCCTTCTATCTTTGCCAGACCATCTCAGAAAGACAGCCATGATCCTGTGCAAAGAGGAGGAAGCGACTGCTGAACAGATTGCGGAGAAGACCGGTAGGGCAAGGGCTGTTGAAAGCGGTTATCTGAATCAGCTCCACACGATGGGGCATATCAACAAGAAGCGGAAAGGTAGAGATGTATACTTCTATATTGAAAGGTGAAAAAATTTGAAATCGTTTACATTCCATTCGTATAAGGGAGGAACCGGAAAGACATTCATGTCCATGAATCTAGCCGTTCTATACGCTAAGAAAGGAAAGAAGGTATGTCTGTTCGACTTCGACTTTCGGGCTCCAAGTATTCATGCATTCTTCGATACGCCAAGACCTAAATTTACCTTAAATGAGCTCGTAGATGGTCAATGTGAGGTAGATGTAGCTATCTCGGATGCCACCAAGGAGCTTGATCTCCCAGAGCAACTCTATGTTGGATTCGCTGATTCCTCCACTGAAGGAATAAGTGGAATGGCTGCAAAGGATAGGAAATGGCAGATGCGTTCTCTCCGCCTGATTAACAAATCTATGCAGACCCTATCTGAGAACTTTGAAGTGGACTACGTGATATTCGATACGAGTCCAGGTTTTCAATATTCGTCAATCAACGCTGTTCTTAGTTCAGATGTAGCTGTACTTGTCACAACCCCTGATCGAGCCGATGTAGAGGGCACCCTGCAATTGATAGAGGGAGTCTACGAAGCCCTTGAACGAAAAACTGGTATTATTCTCAACAAGATGCCTGCAGGGATCCCTTCGACAGGAGTTCCCCCTCAGACGATAGAGAAATTCAGTTCGATCTTCAGTTTGCCAATCATTGAGGCTGTTCCTTGCAGCTGCGATGTAATGTCCCTCTTCGGTGAATCGATCTTCATGAAAGAACAGAAAGCCCATCCGGTGCTGAAGACCCTGGTGTCAGCCTCTGAAAAACTCGAAAAATTCTAGCCATCCTCTACTAATCGGTTATCTGTTTAGCCTTTCTTATGTATTCTTTCATTCTTCTCTGTTCAATGACCCTCAATGGTAGAATGTCTTCGGCAAACAGTAGAGGAATCACTGCAAGAAAGTATAGAAGAGTGGCTGTGGAGAAGAGCTGTGTCGAAGAGAATTGGGAAAGTATTGGTTTGAGAAGATATCCAATAGCCTGAGATAAGAAGAAAGGGATCATCCCAATCGCGTAGTATTTCTCTCTCTTTTCTCTTGACCCAAGTTCTCCCCAGATAACTAACACGTAAGCGATCGAGAGAACGCCCCATGCAATCCCCAGTGTGACCGAGAAAAAGAACCACGAGAGTAGGGAAGACTGAGCAAAACTCAGGGCGACATACCCAAGACCTAAGATGACCATGGCAAAAGTGATGCTTGTACGCCGACCGACGAAGTCTATCGCTACTCCCCCTAGTATAGAAGAAAAGCTTCCACTCAATTGCATTAGCATTAACCCTGTCTCAATGGTCTCTTGAGTATGAAATTTTCCGTAAACGTGTATGTCCATGCCGTTTATTAGGCTAAAGGTCGCCCAAGGAATGAAATATAAGAGAAGTTGTCTGCTCCGTGTCAACTGTTGTCCGATTTTGCCTTCATCTTCTGAAGATTCGCTGAATTCGTCTGCTCCAATAAAGTATATTGTAGCGAGTCCTACTGCTCTCCATCCAGCGTATATTGCTAAGTGTATCGAATACTCAAGACCTCGAGTTACTAATAGTAATATGGGTGTCAGAAGATACGTCACGAAGATTATGGCTCCACCGACCCGTCCTCTCTCCTCCATCGTGGTCGAATTGCTGAAAAAGGTCAGACATCTCGGGAAACCGACTCCTACCGAGAAACCCAGCCATACGGTAAAGAGCAGAAACTCAATTTCGGTTCCAAATGTGAAGAGACTTGGAAACAGTAATGCGACGATATCTGTAATCATCCAATAAATCAGGAAGGTTCTTGTTGGGATTCTCGATAGTACAGTTATTCCGCCTACAGATGAAAAAGCTATCGAGATGAAGTAAATGGCAAGGATAGTATCTCTTCCTAGGTAGATGGGAAAAAGAAGCGCAGGGGTCAAGAGTGATTCCAAGAAGTTTGTCATCAAATAATACCAGGAAATGGAGTTAGCAACCAACCCCGCGATTATCATGAATTTGGTTGAAGAAACCTGAATGTCTTCAAGGTAAGGAATCTTCATTTCAGAAGACCAATATGCTAAGGCGGAATAATAACTCTATTATAGTTTTTTTGTATATGTGTGCCACATATATACAAAATATTACTATCGAAACTTATTACTTAAGTAAAACTTATATATTAA
>CP070773.1:113553-120394 GCA_020345945.1 Candidatus Bathyarchaeota archaeon
CCACGCCGTTTCAGACCTGGTAACAGGCCTGAGGTGTGGACGAGGGCTGGGATAGAAGATCCCGTTGATGGGGTAGGGGTGTAAGCATCAAGGTTTCGATCGAGATGTTCAGCCCGCTGCTCCCAATCGCCCAAGGTGTTGGGTTGAAAAAGAAACCTCCGTCCAGGCGATATCTGACCTCTGCTTCTCTCTTCCTAGTATTTTAAGAAGAATTTTTATTTGTCTTCTCCCTGTTCCCCTTGGGGCAAGCTGGTGGGCAGGTGTCGGGCATTTGTCTGAGGAAGCTTCACCTCGCTTGTGGAGAAGTGGCGTCGTGAGACGCAAGGGGAGACCCTTAACCACGGTGCAGAAACGATATCCCTCCTGTCAAATGTGTATGAGATGACGGCTGAAGCGAGGCTTTCGCTTGTCATCGACGATGGCATGTGAGAGAGAGTGAAACGCCCGTTTCACTTGCGACAAGGCCAAGTAGAAGTTGATGAGGTCCACACGAGACTCGGGTAGGCCGCATAGCTGAATCCTGCCTAGAACAGAAGGTGAGCTACGACCAGCATGCCCCACTATCCCTTTGACATAATCAGTTATCTCTTGAATCCCATTTCTTGGAAAAGTCTCGTTTGAATTTGGATCATCTGAGTGCTGTCTTCTGCCTTCTGGTACTCTAATAGAGATCTCCTATTAAGATCGAGGAATGTATGTCCCCATTTGAATTTTGAGAGTATTTGGTCTGCTAATGTTTCTTCGCCGATTATGAAGAGTGCTCCGCTGAAGGCTTCTACGGTTGAGAGCTTTCCAATCGAACCGTAGTTTATTGGATTTCCAGCAATCAGGAGAGGCATACATCTATGCTTTCCCTTCATCTTCACCTTTAGTTCTCCCTCTAGCTGGTTCCAACTGCAGTCAACCGCGGTTAGTCCTCTTCTCTCTATATCCCTCTTATCCGCAGGTGAGAATGCTTTCACTGCGAAGGGGTCTAGTATTGTGGTACCTTTTGGGAGATGCGAAGGGCGGGTTATGATCCTTGCGAAACCGCTTTTACCTAATCTTAGTCCTGAGCATTTCTTTGGGTCACATTCTTTCATATGCAGGATATAGAGCTTGATTAGATTCTGATGGGTCTCTATCACCCTTGTCGCACCTCAAGATGCGACATCGGTTCCTCCAATACTCTAGGGATGTAATCGATGATGTCTGTTGCAACGATATGGTATCCCTTCTCGAATACAGCAAAGTCTCCTGCAGCTCCATTAACAAAGGCTCCGCAGCTTGCGGCTATGAACGGGTCGATGCCTCTTGAGAGGAAGGCTCCTACAATCCCACTTAACGTATCACCTGTTCCTCCGACAGTCATTCCTGGGTTTCCTGTGTGGTTAAGCTTCGTCCTCGTTCCATCTGAGATAATATCTACTGCTCCCTTGAGGAGGATGGTTGCACCAGTCTCTTTCGCATATCTCTTTATGTGTTCAATCTTTGAGTCAAGGTCTTTAGGTGGGGGTTCGCCGGTCAATATCTCATATTCGCCTAAATGCGGAGTCAGAACAGCTGGAGAACTTAGCCTTATTTCAGATTCTGTGAAAGCTTTCAGTGCGTCTGCGTCGAGAAGTAATGGTGTATGGTGCTCTTGTACGAGATCTAGGATTTGTTTGCAGGTTTCAGCTGTTTCTTTATGTAATCCTAATCCTGGACCAATCACTATTCCTGTTGCTGTCTTGAGAAGCTTCTCTATTAAGTTGAGATTTTCTGGTCTCAAGTGCTTTCCTTTCATCTTTTCTACTATGATATTTGGTGACATTGAGGCAATAACATATCCAGTCAAGTTAGGAGCAGCGATATGTACCAAGTCTATGCCAGTTCTCATGGCAGCTTGTCCAACAAAGAAGGGTGCTCCTGAATATGTTTCACTTCCGCCAATTACAAGGAGTCTACCGAACATTCCTTTGTGTGCATCTATTGGTCTGAATTGGTCGATGGCTAAAAGATCGCCTGGACCGCACCATTCTTCTGCCTCCAGAGGAATGCCTATGTTCGCTACCACGATCTCGCCTAAGAGTTTCTTTTTACGTTTCATCCCGACTTTCAAAGCGTGGAATGTTACTGTCAAGTCTGGACGGACGTATTCTCCAGGTGTTTCTCCTGTATCAGCTTCCATACCAGAAGCTATGTCAACGGATATCTTGAATCCTGTCGACATTTCAATAGTTCTAATAGCTGAAACCAAGGGTTGCTTTAGCTTTCCTTTGATCCCTGTTCCTACAAGTGCATCTACTATTATATCATGGCTATGTGGTTCAAACATGGAAGAATCGGATATGATTCGCAGATTCACAGAAGATTTAAGTCTCTTAATAGTCTCCCAGTTTTTCTCAGTTGCTTTGTGAAGAATTCTTGTGGGGTCTCCAACAAGTATCAGTGTAACGTTGAATCCGAGACTTGCCAAGTGCCTCGCCGTCACCATTCCATCTCCACCGTTGCCTCCCACTCCGGCGTAGACAACAACAGTCTTTGTTGGAGGAAATCTCTTGCTTATTTCTCTGGCAACCGCAGCTCCAGCATTCTCCATCAGCTGAATGGGTGAGATCCCTAGGTACTCGGCGTTTCTCTCAAGGGTTCGCATCTCCCTCGTGCTGAAAATCGACATCCGCTATCACTTCTTTTCAGTAGAACTCACAATCTACTCTGGGGTCTTTAATACTAAAACCGTTCTTTTCTTCGAAATTCTTTAATCATTCTATCATTCAGAATTGTGAATAGGTGAATCTAAAAGAAGGAGACAGATATGCCAACAGCATTTGTGTTAATAAACTCTGAGATTGGGTCGGAAGAAGATGTTTTAGAAGACCTTCGAAAGGTAGAGAACGTGCAAGAGGCGTACGTGGTTGTGAATCTAGCTTCTGGAGAGGCATGTTAATGCCTCAGTTTGTCTAGTTTCACCACGAAATACGGCGTCTACGACATCATCGCGAAGGTCAAAGCAGAGGACATGAATAAACTGAAAGAGACTATTACTTGGCGAATACGAAGGCTAGACAAGGTAAGAAGTACATTAACTATGATTGTCATATCGCAGACTTAGTTCGCAAAACTGGAGATTTGAGAACACTACTTAAATTCTCCTTTCTTTTTACCACTAAAATTGTCAGTTTGAAAACACCAAGGTCCTGCCATATCTCATAACGGTTCGATCGATCTCCATCCTGCTTGTCAGTTCGAGGTCATGGATTTGTATCTGAAAGTTGCCCGTTCAGGAAACGTTTCTCTATCAGTTCCTGAAGGGTCTATGATCTCTTTTCACAATAGTCCATATTATTCGCACAAGAATAGGTTCGCCGTCGACTTATATCCCCCTAATTCTGAATTTGAAGCATATGCTCTAAGTCCTATTGATGGAATTCTGAGAAGTATACGAAGGTTCAAGTCTCCAAGATCAAAGTGGTTCAGTCCTCCGCCTTTTGAACCTCTAATGCTCATTGAGAGTAACGATGATCCTGAACTTTTTGTAAAGATTCTACATTTGAATCCATCAGTCCAAGAGAACGATCGTGTATACATAGGGGACTGCATCGGTACTTTTCTTAGAAGTGGATACTTTCATCGATGGACAGATCCTCACATGCATATTGAGGTTCGACAGCGTACTGATCCAATTAGAGCAAGAGGAGGACTTCCTATTGATCTCATCAACGATTCCAAGTCACTTCCGTCTTCCTTGTGTCAAGATCAGGAAATGTCAGGGAAACTGTCCTTGGTCACAGATGAATATGTACTATTAGAGATGGACTCCTCGGTGTCTAAGTTTGGCAATTTTTCAGGCTTATCTGCTTCTATAGGAACTGTTCAAGGAATTTTGGACTGTGGAATTCCTCACTACAATTTGGGTGGATTACATCTTCCCTCCATAATAAAGGTTGGATTACCAGCTATCCTGAAGATCAATGGTAAAACTATTGGACAAGTGAGTAAGAACCTTGAAAATACCATACTCTTCAAGAGTCTAAAGACAAGGATAAAAATCGACGACATCCCTATCTTGGGGTTATCTCTTAGGCTTCATGTAGGTATCTCTAGAACCATTAAAGTAATTCCAACTGATCCTTCGACTTTCCCCTTTGTAGAGAACGATCAGGTGACAATTTCTATTCGAGGGGTCGATTCGGAGAATTGAATTCTATAACAATTCCAGAAAGAGTGAGAGTATCCTACGGGTCTGCCATACTCCTCGGTTTGATTCGTGGTGTGTCCGCTGTAGATCCTACAACTGTTTACCTTCTCACCTATTATGCTGGTAAGTGTACGGCAAACTGTGCTTTCTGTCCTCAATCGAGAGAAAGTACTGCTAGATCGGATCGTCTGTCGAGAGTAATCTGGCCCGACTTCAGAACAACAGAAGTAATCGAAAAGCTGGCGAATAGTCAAGCAGGCGGTCGCGTGAAGCGTGTATGTATACAGACACTGAACTACAAGAATATGTTTGAAGATGTTCTAGGAATAGTTGGTTTTGTATCGGAGAGATCGAAGGTTCCGATTTCTGTATCCACTAAACCGTTGACTCTAATTCAACTAAAACAGCTCAAGATGTATGGTGTTGATCGCATCTCTATACCCTTGGATTGTGCCACTCGCAATGTGTTTCGGGTTATCAAGGGTTCAGGAATTGACGGTCCATACTCATGGGGGATGCATTGGAAGGGTCTGACGGATGCATTGAAGGTGTTTGGTCTTGGTGGTGTCAGCACCCACATTATCGTAGGTTTGGGAGAGACTGACGAAGAGTTGGCAGAGATTTTTAGACGCTTGATTGACCTTGGAATTTTTCCAGGTCTCTTTGCGTTTACACCGGTTCAGGGGACAAACCTAGAAGAGAGTATCAAGCCATCGATTTCTCGTTATCGAAGAATCCAACTTCTTCACTATCTTCTAACCAATAGATCAATTCGTTATGAGGATCTTAAGTTTGGAGAAAAGGGAGAAGTCATCGATTTCGGTTTGTCTAGACAAGAACTAGGGAAGATAATTAGGAGCGGTCTTCCCTTTGTTACATCGGGTTGTCCTGACTGCAATCGTCCATTCTATAATGAGAAACCTGGAGGGCCTCTCTATAACTATCCTCGACCACTTAATAGGGAAGAAATAGATCAAATAGTAGAAGTATTATTGGGGAATAATTATGACTGATGTCTGGCGTTTTTTCGGCATCGACTGTTACGACGCCTATATGAATATGGCTATTGATGAATCTATATCGAGAACTAAACTCGAATCAGATACTCTGAATACCATTCGTTTCTATCGATGGCAGCCTTCGGCTGTATCAATAGGCTATTTCCAGATCGCGGAAGAAGAGGTCGATTTTGAGGCATGTTCTGCTCTCAATATCGATATGGTCAGACGCATTACTGGAGGTGGAGCGGTCTATCATGACTATGCTGGTGAGTTGACCTACAGCTTGATTGTTAACGAATCGAACAAGAAGATTCCGAAAGATATTGCGAAGTCTTACGAGATCATATGTCTCGGAATAGTTGAAGGACTGAAGACCATTGATATCGATGCAGCCTTCAAGCCTATTAATGACATTATTGTGAACGGACGGAAGATCTCTGGTAACGCTCAGACTAGACGTTGGGGAGTAGTTCTACAGCATGGAACTATCTTGGTAGACGCCGACATTAGAACGATGTTCAAGGCTCTCAAAGTCAGTAAGGAGAAGATTAGCGATAAACAAATCAAGGCAGTTGAGGATCGAGTTACAACGATCAAGAAAGAATTAGGTCGTAAGGTAACTTTTGAAGAAGTAGCTTCTGCCCTGAGAATAGGCTTTGAGAAGACTCTTGATATTGATTTAATCGATCAACCTCTTACAGACCGTGAAACCTCTCTCGCGTTGGAGTTGAGAGAAACCAAGTTCAAGAACAAGGATTGGAATATGAAAAGGCCTTCCCAATTTGGATTGTAGGTATCGGAGGGCTTCTTCTGAGTGAGATTGCCAAAGGAACAACTGTGCAGGAGCTCGCAGCGAGGGTTGAGGTAGAATTCGATAGAATGCTCGAATTATCCAGAAGAAAATCGTGGGCAAGTTTCGGCAAGAAGATCTGGTTCTATGCACCTACATTTGCCCCATATTCTTCAGCTGACGCTGATTTTCCATCCTATACTTTTCCGTCTATTTCAGTAACTGGTAGTCATTGTGCACTTGGCTGTTTACACTGTAAGGGTAAACTCCTCAACACAATGATTCCTGTTTCTAGCCCTGAGAATCTCGTCAGCTTAGCTTACACTCTGAAAGAGAAAGGTTCCCTGGGCTTCCTTCTCAGCGGCGGTTGTCTCCCTAATGGTTCAGTACCAATTGGGGGATTCTTGGACGCTATTGCAGAGATAAAGCGTGAAGTCCAGCTTACTGTATTGGTACATACAGGCCTCGTTAATCTGGAGACTGCCAAAAAAATGAAAGAAGTTGGCGTAGATGGTGCGTTAATAGATGTAATTGGGTCCGACAAGACGATAAACGAGATATATAACCTCAAAGAGGCGTCCATTCAAGATTACGAGAGATCATTAGATGCGTTGCATAGGTCTGGGGTTCCAGCCATTCCCCATATTCTGCTAGGATTACATTATGGTAAGATTAATGGGGAATTACAGGCTCTCGATATGATCTCAAGATACTCCCCAGCTGCCTTGGTGATAATTGTGTTGAGACCTCTTCGTGGCACTCCTATGGCTACAGTCTCTCCTCCTCCACCAAGGGAAATTGCCAAGTTTATCGCGACTGCTCGTTTTGCTCTTAAACAGACCCCTATGGTTCTTGGTTGTGTTCGGCCACTTGGAACACATAAAACGGAAA
>CP070773.1:120494-127101 GCA_020345945.1 Candidatus Bathyarchaeota archaeon
CAGGCAATCTATGCAAAAATTGAAATAAGGAAAAGAAAGACCTCGATGATGTTGCAGCAATAGTGTTAAGGGTATTTCCTTGAAGATAACCGATGTAAGGATTGTCTACAGTAGAAAGCCTATTGTTCTTGCTGAGCCGTGGAGACCGGCCTTTTGGGAACCTGACGTAGAGCCATGGAAATCGACTAGATTCGATTTCTTCGAGATTCTAACTGATGAGGATATCAAGGGGATTGGCCCCAGCCTGTATTTCAGTTCGCTTTCCCCCACATATTTAAAATTCATCAAGAAGGCTCTGATAGGTTCAGATCCGTTCTATGTAGCGAAGTTCTGGGAGACCTATATGTCTGGGCGAACGGATGTGCCTGGGTCCCTAGGGGGTGTTGATACAGCTCTCTGGGATATAGTAGGGAAAGCCCTTGGTGTACCCGTTTGCAGGCTTTTCGGCGTCTACCGTCAAAAGATTCCAGCCTATGTCGCTACTGCTCAACTCCACTCTCCTGATGAACATGCCAAAGAAGCAGTCTACTACAGGGATAATGGAGTGCAGGCGATTAAACTCCGTCTTCACAGACCGAACCACGAGGACGATCTAAGGGTAGTTGAGGCAGTGAAGGACGCCGTAGGAGATGACATGATGATCATGGTAGATGCCAACCAGAATAATCTTGCTCCAAATTACAATTATTGGTCGCGTAAGACAGCGATGTGGATGGCCCGAAAGCTGGATGCGCTGGACGTATTCTTCCTTGAGGACCCACTTCCTCTTGGCGACACTGCAGGTCTCAAGCAGTTGGCTGACGCCGTTGACATGGCAATCTCTGGAGGTGAACATGCAAGGGACATCTACCATTTCAGGGATCTGCTCTTCAGTGGAGCCTTCGATACTGTCCAGCCGGATGTAATCTTAGGTAACCCTGGTCTCGGCATGACTGGAATGAGAAGAGTCGCAGAGATAGCTCAGTCCGTCGGGAGACTCATAATACCTCATGTTTATACTGGAGGAGTCTGTGGTCTCGCTCTTGCTGCTACGCTACAGGTATTGGCTTCGGTTAAGAACTGTTCTTATGTTGAGTATCCGCTTGAACCGCCGTCACTTACAGTTGAGAACCAGCATGGACTTCTGAAAGAACCCATACTTATAGAGAAAGATGGATATGTTCGTGTACCTCAACTGCCAGGCATAGGCGTTGAGATTAACGAAGAATATATCAACGAATATCTCTGAGAAGAAGGGGTTAGAGGAAGAGGTTGGAAGATGAGACGACTCTCTTTATCGATATTATTTTCGAGCTCTTCGGTCCCTCAAGTTGCTTAGAAACAAATAACTGGATTGTACTGTTTAGTCCTTCTTAATTGGTGAGATCGGTTAGAAGCTAACTGTAGTCGCTGTGTGTTCTTCAGTCATCTTCTTTGATGCCAGTACTTTCTTTTTCTTGGAATTCGAGTTTCCTGGTTTGAGCTACTCGACGCACCGGATCGGTTATTGGATTCTCTTGATGGTTTCCTTGCCTGCTCTTTGACCAGTTGGTCTGAGAGGTTGTTGCCGGTGTTTACTTCAGGGATTTCGTCCTCGATCTTGGTGACTGTGCCATATTTTCCAGCGGTAAGTCTCATGGACTGCCTGTGTACAGATACATATCCTTTTTCGAGGTTAACGGTATTCCCTTTCTCGAATTTTGAGGTATGATCGTCCCACAGGGTTAGATAGATACAACCGCTTTCATCTCCGACTAGAGCCTCGGAGATCTTGTGTCTTCCTCCAGCAACTTCACGAGGAACTGGGAGTTCAATAATCTTGACTTTTAGAGATATGTTTCCGAGAAATGGTTTTAGATCGCCAACTTGCAAATACTCAACTTCTTCCAACAAGACTATCCACGGTCTGTTGGTGGTGGCTGTACTCTCAGCTAGTTCTTTAAAGGTTTCGTGTCTGGTTTGGGGGTTGGGTTAGAGTCTTACGACGATCTCCACGCTGTTGAGGAGTTCTTTGTATCTGTTTCGAATTGTAACCTCAGTGACGTTAGCAGCGTTGGAGATGTCCCCTTGAGTCCTTTTTTTCCCAGCGATGGTTGAAGCCACGTACATTGATGCTGCCGCTATGCTGATTGGGCTACGACCGCTGGTTAGGCGGACTTGTCTTAGGACTCTTACTATTCTGTAGGCGAGAGTCTCAATCGGCATTGGGAGGTCCAATCGGTTCGCTAATCGACTGATGTAGGTATCGGCGTTTGAGATTGGAATCCTCATGTCAAGTTTTTCGTAGATCCACCTGTAGCATCGTCCGATCTCTTTCTTGTTTATTGAGCTTGCTACTGCGAGTTCATCTAGAGATCGAGAGATCTTTGACTGTCTGCATGCCATGTAAAGGCAGGCTATAACGCATCCAGAGATGCTGCGCCCTCTAGTTCCTGCGTTCTTGAGGATTCTGCGGTAGATCGCTGAGGCCTGTTCTACTGTAGTTCTAGGAAGGTTCAATCTGGACGCGACGGTGTTTAATTCCCCTAGAGCTCTGGCGAGGTTCCGTTCCACCGTCGAAGAGAATCTAGCTTTCCTCTGCAACCGTCTCATACGATAGATCTGGAATCTTTGGGTGTTTGGGAGCATACGTCCTGTACTGTCACGATTTCTCCAGTCGATTGTCGTGGTCAGACCTTTATCGTGGATTGAGAGGGTTTCGGGCATTCCTACTCTGCTTCTTTTTAATCTCTGCTCGGGGTTGAAGGCACGCCACTCTGGTCCTTGATTTGGAATCCAATCAGTGATAACAAAGCCGCAAGCACGACATACTAGCTCGGACCGCTCGGAGTCTCTAACCACTTTTCGCGAACCGCATTCTGGACAGGCAATAGGATTGTCATCTGCGATGTTGGAGGGTAATTCTATTTTCTCGGTTACTCTTGCCATGTAAGTTCTCCTTTAATTGGTTTGGGTCGTAGTCTATGGAATGTTTCTATGTATTCGGTAATTGGATGCGAGATTTTCTAGGGAATTTTATCTTCTGTAGATTTGTTGGGTTAGTTATTGGTCAATATTTTCATTATCTTCTCAGAGAGTTTTGGTTTTGTTGTAATTTTTGTTTGAAGTTTTAGAAGTTGTTCCAAATCGTTCTTCAAGAGAGTTGTCCAGCCTTTCTTAAGATGGAAGTCGGCGTTGTCGCTGAGAAGCCGGATGTCACATGTATATCTTGGTTCTATTGCTTTTCCCTTACATTCGGGGCATTTGTTTTCTCTGCCTTTCTTCTTGATGGTTCCAGTCTCATTACAGGTTGGGCATTTCTTTGGGTTCGGATTATATCCTTTACATTGTTTTTCTGACTTCGGGATTTTCCCACATCTTGTTTTGCAGAGATTATCGACCGCGGTCTGTATTCTTGGGTACAGCTTCAAAGGGTTGATCATGTTTATTGTATTTCCCTCTTTGTTGATGAACTCTATGTCCTCTTGTTTCATATCAGATCTGGCTCCCGCGGTGAAGCTTTTTCCGATTAGAATTGCTTTTGCGTAGTCCTCTTCTTCCAGGTGTTCTTGCATCTCTTCAACGAGTTGTTTGCCGATTGTACCTGAGTCTAGGTTTGGTTCTGTGATGATCCGGATCAGTATCTCATCTTTTGACTTGGGGAGGGTTGAAATGACATCAACGCAATTGTCGTTCTTTTCAACGGTTTTTATTTGATATCCTCTTCCTCTCACCAAAACCTCTGCTGTTTCTGCAAGAGAATGAACCGTCTGCCTAGTATAATTCAATATTCTTCATTCCTATTTTTTGATTCTATTCACTTGAGTTCTTACAGGCTAGTTTTCACTGATTAGACGCGGGAGAACTTGTAGACCAAACATAAAACAGAGAAAGCAGCCAGAATATAGTTACTTCAGCCGTATCTGCTGTTCCACAAACTAGTTCCCGCGAGGAATTCGCCTATTTAACTACTATTAGGACTTCTATTTATAAAAAGGGTCCGAATGCCCACGATGATTTTGACCCTTTCAGAGGATGAATTAGAAGCGGAAAATTAATCGTCAAGTGATTTAAGAACTATAGTAGATATGCCGTACTGGTTAATGACAATCGTCTGATTATGGGAAGATGCAGGTTGACCTTCGACACTATTCTATTGTTTATCATTCTCATTGTCGGGACTGTGCTCTTGGTTGTTTCCAGCGAACAGGCGGTTGAACACTCAATCAGTATTGCTAAGGAATGGGGCGCGCCTCAGCTTCTGACTGGTCTTGTGTTGGTCTCTCTAGGTACCGATTTGCCAGAGATAATGAGCGCGATGGTATCCTGTGCAGCAAACCATGCGGTGATAGGGTTGGGAGGTGCTCTTGGATCTGCCTTGACTCAGATGACTCTGGTGATGGGGCTTCTTCCGTTTCTAGTCGGAGAGTTCCGTGTAAAAAGGGGTGCAATTATTTTTCTAGGTGCCTGTGAGGTCCTTGCACTCGTTGTAGTAGTTTCTATGGCTGAGAAGGGATACTTCACGAGGACAAACGCGGTCCTACTCTTGGCTACTTGGCCGATTCTTATGTTTCTGACAAGGATTTGTATCACTGCACAAGAAAATGAGAGTGAGGACCATGCTCCCCAAAGGGAGAGACACCTTCGACACATTCCTTACGTTGCTTTAAGCTTTCTAGGAGTGGCTGCTGGTGCTTACATGTTGGTGCAATCCGTTATTGAACTCTCAGCATTCTTCCATGTTTCCGAGTTTCTGATCAGCTTCTTCCTGCTTTCAATAGGGACATCTCTTCCAGAGTTAGCGGTAGATACGTTAGCGCTTAGGAGAGGTCAGAACGAGCTTGCGATAGGAGACCTGATAGGCAGCAGTATCATTGATGTCACTGTTGTCGTAGGAATCGGACAGTTCTTCTGCACCTCAACAATACCAAGTGAACTTGTTACAACCACGGGATTGTACTCGATAATAGCCTCCACTATCGTCGTATTGACAGCTGCTTTGAGGGAGAAGATTGATAGGAAAGCTGGAGCGTTATTTATCGTCTTGTACCTAATCTCATATATTACTCTGGTTTTCTGACACTCATGATTCTAAAGCATGTCCAACGGTTACAACTCAACCGGATCTAGACGGCGTAAACAAGAGGAGTCGCATTAGAGTTATTCAACGTCTCTGAAGCGGATTTGATTTCACAGGTGCTTATGCGGTCTTGTGTGTCATATTGTTCTTGCCACCCTTGATAGAGGGTGTCCTTTAGCCTTAAGTTCTAGGGTGTTGAACCAGCCGAAGGGGGTTCTGAAGACAGTGAAACCGTGTTGTATCAGCTCTTGTTCTGTTAGCTTCAAGGTCTCCACCGCTATTTCAGGGTCACTTAGATTTGAGAATAGATGTGCGAAGGGGTGAAGAACAATTGTGTTGACTTTCAGCTGGTGGGCTAGTCGGGCTATTTCATCCGCTGCCTTCTCTGATGTTTCGATGGGATGGGGTTCGTCTTGTCTTTCGACGCTTGTGAGTATAAGTAATGCTTCTTGGGTTGTTATGGTTCTTCTTGGATCCCAGTCTTCGATGATTTTAGACCTTCCCTTCTTGGTGATGGTGCTGCTGAAATAGTCGACGTGAAGTATCAACATTCGCATTCATAGAGTCCTCCTGTTCAGGTATTTGTTCGTGATCATGCGAGCATTTCTTCTGAGTTTTTGATAAATCGGTTTCGTTGTCAAGTGGGGATATTTGAGGGGAGGAATGAGATGGGAGAAGGAAAGGTCCATATTTCAGTGTGGGATCGAAGTGTGACGTTGTCATACAAGGCTTTTGGTCTTCAGGGTTCCTGCGTAGAGACCAGAGAGTTCCTTGTCGCCTGGTTGTTGCGTAGGGATTGTGTATTTTGGATAGGAGAAGACTGAATTATTTTGTTGATTTGGGGCTCGCAATATCTAGGAGTGCCGTCAACCCTTCGATGTTATTGAGACGCTCCCAGCTATTCCTTTTTCTTAGAGCTTACTCCAGATTCTTGATGTGGTTATAGGTTGGCTATCCAGAAACTATAAGTACAAGTATGACACGGTCATATCGCTTGTTCCATTTTCACCTGAAGAAGAGACCAGAGTCTATAGAGGAACATAGGATGAGGAGTAGAAGAGTACTACCTATTCTTACTGTCTTGATGGTGTTTAGTTCGGTTCTAATTGTACCAGCGAGTGCAAGGGTCACGACGAACGAACGAATCTATTGGGCAAGACGGCAATGGATACCTTGCGCGATGGATGGAGCAGGAGAATCAGTCTACCTCAGCGGGTATTTGCATATTGTTTTTTCAACTACACTTGATGGTAAAGGCGGATTCCATACTAGAATCCACCATAATCCACAGGGGATCACAGGTATTGGTGAGCTGAGTGGAGACAAATACCAAGCAGTTGGAGAGACACGCACGGTTACTAATGGTAAAATCGGAGAGACATATACTTTTGTGAATAACTATAAGATCATTGGTCAAGGAAGAGGTAACAACCTTCTGATTCATGACACAATTCACTACACCGTGAACGTGAATGGGGAGGTCACATCTGATCTAGCAAACACGAGTGTCGAATGCAGGTGACTGTAGGAAGTCAGAAACCGACACATCTTTTTTAACCGTAAGTCTAT
>CP070773.1:127201-133702 GCA_020345945.1 Candidatus Bathyarchaeota archaeon
GGTTCCTCAACCAGCATTCCTTTGTAAGGTCCTGAAGGGATATTCATCAAGGTACTGTGTTTCAGTCGACAAGCCCAGCATGGATTCGGTTCAGATCCCAAGTGCTCACGTATGTATTCCTCACTGAATTCGTTTACTGCGTTCTCTGGTATGTCCCAGATGTTAGTCAAGTAGTTCTTGATGGGAAGAGTTCCTCTCCCTCCTTGATGGCTGCGGTATACTCCCCCTACTGTTCCAGTAAAATGTTTCACATTCTCGTATAGTGCTCCTGCTATCTTTCGTAGTTCTTCACTGTTTTTTATGGGAACTTTTCCCTTGCCTCTCGCGACAGCAATCGCTTTCAGTCTCTTCGACCCCATTACTGCCCCTGGGCCGTTGTGGGATGCTGAATGTCCCCAGTCACAGAATACGCCGGCAAATCTGGCAAGATTCTCGCCAGCTGGTCCTATTGAGACAACACTCATCTCTCTTCTCTTCTTCCCAAGCTCCTCCTTGATCTTGGTGGCTGTCTCATAAGTATCTCTTCTGAGAAGGTGGCTGGAATCTCTTAGTTCAGCTTGATCATCATCTATATGGAGATAGACCCACCTATCAGCGGCACCTTGGATGATTATTCCTGTATATCCTTGAAGCCTGAGGTAGGCTCCAAACAATCCGTTTGCCTGAACGCTTGTACAACCACCGGTAAGAGCTCCCTTCGTAACCAACGAGAATGTTCCCGATCCTCCAATTGCCGTGCCACCAAGAGGACCACTGGCGATAGTCACACGATTTTCGGGGTCCGACCAATCAACCTCAGGAGTAGTTTCATCATATAATATTCTGACTCCCATCCCTGTCCCACCCATATACTTTCTAACCTTATTCTCGTCAAAAATCTCATCACTAAGATTTCTTTGAGTCAAGTCAACCCTCAAGTACTTACCCGAGAAACCACCATAATCAACCAAATTTTTTCTCTCCTATACGTACAATCTCTTGCCTACCTTCTTCCTGTAATATCTTCTTTTGGGTGTTTTGGTTTTCTACCGAAAAGCTCAAGACTAGGTCAATAAAAGATCAACAAGCTAGAATAATAGGAGGCGTAGACAGTTCCTATGAATCAGGAAGAGGATCGAGGAAGAATCGAGATTCGTTGGGATAATGATGATCTTGAGTCGATAGAATCAGCTCGAGAGGAGTTTGTGAAGTATACTAGACTCGGTTGGATAGGATTCGCTACCATGTTAGATGGAAGACATATACAAGTGCTCTCCTTTGACCCGTCCCTTGAAAAAATCACACTAATAATGCCGGTAGAAGGTGGCTCTCCTGAAAACAAGTCTCGAAAAACTTCCAGGAGATACAAGAATAGATATGCTTTCATAGGAACCGGCATAAATGACTGAGATTCTTCAGACCCTCTTCCCATAAAGCTTGACCTGAAACGGTAATGTGGGATTCTAGAGTGGCTAATAATACAGAGATTTTTGTCTCAGAGAGACATAAATTCACTTTTCCTTTATCAGGCTCATTATCTCTACGAGTCTACTCGAATACCCGACCATACATATGGCAGATCGCCAATCTCCAAAAAGGGCTGATCCTAGTTAATAGAGAAGTAGAAATTGTCGGGGAAGGAACAGGATTCGGAGTTCCAGTCGTTCTGTATTCTGATGAAAGATACTTCTCGGGTTCGTCAAAGGTTTATCTATTCCAACAGAAGGATTCTGTAATCATTCGCAAGGAATTCTTCATGGACATGGTTCCAAGGAAAAAATTTAGAGGAATCAATCTTCATAATCAAAAACTACGTATTTTATCCAGATATCTGGCAAAACTCTATCAGAGCCATAGGAGATTCCCTCTTTTATTGGTGAAACGTCTTCTTTTGAATCTGGGCTTCAATACAAGTTTCGAAAGAACTACGCCAATAGGCAAAGTGATTATAGTCTATACAGTTAGAAAAAAACGGATTTATGTTGAATCAGATTTTCGCAATTTGAAAAAAAAGAACTTGAAGAGAATATTCTTGTTAAATGAGCATGGGTCCAAGTATTTCAGAAGATATTCTGACACAAATAACACACTTTTAGTAGATAGGCAAATAGGTGCTTGGGAAAAGGTCGAAGCTGAATGGGCAAGCATAACAGACTTACAGGGTCGGATCGGTTTTCGTTTATGGAATCTTGAGAATAGCATATTGCGTAGAGGACGAGAATATCTCAAGAATTGTCTAGACTGGATCGGTCTAGACTACGAAGTTGATCCTGAAAGTACATGCTTTGATTATATGATTGACCTCATAGGAGTCTAGCATGGCGAGATGACAAACGTAATCCTACTCTATCCCTATTTTCAGCCCCTATCAGAAAGATCAATCTTCAGGTTTCCACCCCTTGGGTTAGGCTATTTGGCTGCATATCTGAAAGAACATGGCATATCTGTCGATCTTGTGGACTGCACTTTCCTCAGCCCAGAAGAAGTGCTACAAAAGATCAGACGCTCGAATCCGAGGATAATTGGCATCTATTCAATGTTCTCTATGAAGAAGAAAGCGACAGAATTTGCCAATCTTCTCAGAGAGGACTGTGATCTACTCGTTGCTGGTGGGCCTTTGCCCACACTCAATCCACAGGACTTTCTTCAGCATTTCGATGCTGTGGTTATCGGAGAAGGTGAGAGAACAGTATACGACATAGCCTGCGTAATGGAGGAGAATACTCGTCTTTCTGAAGTCAAGGGAATCGCCTATAAAAAAAATGGCCGAATGACATTCACTCCACCAAGAGAACCAATTTGGGATCTTGACAGCATACCGTTTCCTTCCAGAGAACTGTTTGATAACCAAGCATACAAGAGTTATTACATAAGAAAATTCGGCTACTCTGTCACATCGATGATAACTTCTAGAGGCTGCCCTTTCAAATGTGACTTCTGCAGTCAACCAGTCTTTGGCAATCAAGTCAGAACGAGATCGGCAGAAAATATTGTGGATGAGATAGAATCAGTTCTTGAACTTGGTTATCAAAGAGTATGGTTTACAGATGACTGTTTTACATTGGAACGCAATCGGATTTTTTGTATCTGCAACGAGATTATCCGACGTGATTTGAATATCGACTGGGAATGCCTTTCGAGAGTGGATACAATAGATAGAGAAGTTTTGGAGAGGATGAAGCAAGCCGGGTGCAGGCGTATTTTTTTTGGAATCGAATCTGGAACCGACTCCGTTCTTTCTTTGATGAACAAGAAGATGACAACTAAAGAAGCTGTGAAGGCTGTAAAGGCAGCTAAAGAGGCTAGCATTGAGACTGGGGCTTTTTTTATTGTTGGATACCCAGGCGAAACAGACGATACCATCCTCGAAACAGTAAGGTTCGCATCCAGCCTTCCTCTAGATTATCTCTCTTTTACATTGCCCTATCCTATCCCAGGAACCCCACTTTATGAGAAAGTTAAGAACAGAATAATTACAGATGATTGGAGTGAATCCAAAGACTTCCATATAGTAGATCATAAATTGATATATCGTTCACATTTTTCTGAAATAAAACTGAAGTTTGCTATTCTGAAAGGCATGGTACAGTTCAAACTAAGGAAGTGCTTGAAAGATCCTGTCTATAGGTTCATAGGTGAACCCTTCGAACATCTGACCGATTTTCTATTCAGACTTCTCAATTGATCTACTAAATCATAGGTGTCCGACCAGAAGACTATCTCCCAATAAACTTTTTCAGTCTAGAGGAAAGGTAACCATAATCATAGCAGATTTCACTGATTGATTATCGAAAAATAAGCTACCTTTGGCTAATTACCGAAACATATATTTGAAGTGATACAGGGACTCAATCTCGGAGGAGATCTAAATGCCAAAATGTGGTATCTGTGGAGCTATGCTGGACAAGGCACCAGAGATTACTGAGGAAGGAACCTGTTCTGTTTGTGGAGCCAAACTGACAGTCGAGAAATAGTATGCAAGAGTTGCTCAAATCCCCTCTTTTTTTATATACTCCCGCAGTCACATCTACTGGATGAAGAACGCCTAATAGAGCTAAAGGTATTTTGCACTGAAATCTCTGAACAGTCTGAAGGGACCTTCCAGAATTATTTAACATAAGATGGAGAAAAGCTAGAATGCTCTAAATCTTTCCCTTTTTGCCCGGCAGATAGGGCATCGTTCAGGCGCATCGCCTTCCAGAGTATATCCGCAGACCTCACAGATCTGGACCATTCCCAAGTCTATATCTTTTCCAGTATCTACTGCATGTTTAGCCTTCTCGTATAGACCAGCATGAATCTTCTCGGCCTTGAGGGCCCAGGTGAAGCTTATCTCTGCTCCCTTCTCTTGTTGAGCCTTCGCAACTGCTTGGTATGCGGGATACATCTCGGTAATCTCGAAGGTCTCACCATCGATACCTGCTTGCAGGTTCTCTACAGTACTTCTTGCCCCGAAGATAGACTTAGAAACAGTCACACAATCTCTCTTACTGATTATGTATCTATAATGATTGGAAGCATGGACTCTCTCAGCGAAAGCTATCGCTCTAAATAATCGCTCTACATTAGGATATCCTTCTTCTCCTGCTTTGTCGGCATAGATGGTGTATCTCATGTTGGCTTGGCTCTCACCTGCAAAGGCGCTCTGAAGGTTGGTTTCAGTCATCTCCCTTACCATTTCTCTTCCCTCTATTCTTTCTCATCCGCTCTTCTTCAAAGAATATTCGGGGATGTATCAGAAAAATATGTTTCCAAAATGAGCTTCAAGTAGGATTCTCATGCTCGTCGTGTGCCTTGGGATAGTCTTCGCCTTCGAACTGTATAGTGGTGTGTTCGATTCCGAACTCCCTGTCAAGCATTGTAATCAAGGTCTCCATTAGCTTCTTTCTGTCAATCCCTTCTTTCACGACGATATGTGCACTCATAAGGCACTCAGGCGGAGTTATGCACCAGACGTGTAGATCATGGAGTCTCTCTACTCCATCTTGTTCAGTTATTCTGCGAGATACAGCGTTGATGTCAACTTGAGGGGGAACACCTTCGAGAAGGATATTAACGGATTCTTTTATGAGTCTTCCAGAACTGAAGAAGATCAATATTCCAATCATCATACTAATTAACGGATCTGCTTGGTACCATCCAGTGAAGAACATGATCAGTCCTGCAGAGATCGCCCCTAGAGATCCTAAGACATCTGCAAGTACGTGGAGGAAAGCCCCTCGTATATTCAGACTTTCGTTTCTCGATCTTGAGAGAGTAATCGCAGACAGACCGTTAGCTAGAAGACCTAAGACAGAGATGATCAGCATGTTTAAGCTTTGTACTTCGACTGGTTCTTGAAATCGTTGATAGGCCTCTTGGAATATGAAAATGACAACTATCCATAGGAGGATACCGTTGATGAAAGCTGCCAGAACCTCTGCACGACGGTACCCATATGTTCTTCTTATCGTTATGGGTCTTTGGGCCAGCCATGCGGCTATCAGGGAGAATACAAGGGCGAGAGAATCGTTCAGCATATGTAAAGCGTCGGTTATTAGGGCTAGGCTGTTCGTCAAGAAACCACCGACGAGCTCAATAATTAGGAAGCAGAAGGTAATGGCCAAGGCTATTGCCAGATTCTTCATTCCAGTCTGAGCATGTCCGTGGTCATGCATTGAAGTTCTATCCTCTATGAAATACTTCATAAATGGGCAGGACTATTGAGATAAAAAGATTAAGGGGAAAGTTTTGTCTGCGGCTATCAACTCGATTCTTGCCGTCACTGCAATAAGCTTATTGTCGTTAATCGGTGTTTTCGCATTATCCTTGACCGAGGATGCCCTTGACAACTTTCTTTTTGTTCTTCTCAGCTTCTCGGCAGGTTCCATTCTTGGTGCTGCTCTACTCGAATTGCTGCCGGAGGCCATAGAGCTAGTAGAAGAGTCTTTTGTTTTCGTCTATGTTGCAATAGGTTATGTCGGTTTCTTCATTCTTGAGAGATTCGTCTACTGGTACCATGGGCATATACATGGACATGAATCCAAATCAGAAGTGGATGAGAGGTTAGCCGTAAAGGACTTTGTTTATCTAAATCTAATTGGGGATGCGATTCACAACTTCCTTGATGGAATAGCTATCGGGGCAAGTTTCCTAATAAGCGTCCCCGTTGGAATATCGACTACTGTCGCCGTAGTATTCCATGAGCTTCCTCAAGAGATCGGAGACTTCGGTGTCCTTGTCTATGGAGGATTTTCGCGAGGTAGGGCTCTAATGTTCAATTTCTTGTCAGCGTTGACCGCAATCCTCGGCGTTATCGTATCCAACTATCTTTTGAAGGACCTCACCGGCTTTCTGATAGCCTTTACTGCAGGGGGATTCGTCTATATTGCAGCGTCAGAACTGATTCCTGAGATACAGAAAGAGGAGAACTTCGGGAAATCGGTTGTTCAGCTTATCCTATTCATCTTAGGAATAGCTCTCATATGGTCGCTAGGAATAGTCTTTCCTGAATAATTACCTCAATTCTCCCAATTCTCACAT
>CP070773.1:133802-139940 GCA_020345945.1 Candidatus Bathyarchaeota archaeon
GTCAAAAAGAGAAAGGAAGAGGCTAGTGGGTTGTTAACCGATGAGGGGGCAGCCCATATAGTTGCATATGAATTGGGAGTTACATTACAACGGGAAGATGGATTTGATACCGAGATTCACGTAGAAGATCTATCTCAAGGGATAAACGACGTTTCAATCTCAGGAAGGATCCTTCTAATAGGGTCAACACATTCCTTTACAAGGAAAGACGGGTCAGAGGGAAAAGTCACAAAACTACTCCTTGGAGACTCAACAGGAGTAATAGATGTTACAGTCTGGGATGATAAGATTGATACAGTAAGAGAAGAAGTTGATCCCGACGATATTGTTCGCATATCCCATGCATATGTCAGAGAGGGACTAAATGGACAGATAGAATTGAATGTTGGGCACAGAGGGAGCATAGTAAAACTACCTAAAAATACTTCAGAGGTATATCCTCAAGTACAAGACTATTCCCAGAAGATTGAATCCATCAAAGATGACATTAAATTTCTGAATCTAGAGGGTGAAGTAAGACAGATTTTCCCATCCTCGAAATTCACACGTGCAGATGGTACTGACGGAAAGGTGCAACGAATATCACTTTCAGACGATACTGGAGACATCGTGTGCGTATTCTGGGACGAGAAAGTAGAATTATTGAGGAATATCGGAATTGGTGACAGCATTAAAATTATTGGAGCTAGGATTAGAATAGGACGAGAAAAAAATGAGGTACACACAACAAAATCTTCAGAAGTAGAAGTCACTAAAGGCAGAAATATAGATCAGAGAAAGAGGAAGACCACCACTATTTCTAATATAAGTATAGAAATGACAAATGTGAATCTACTTGCTCGGGTAGTTCAGATAGGAAATACTAGACACTTCAAAAAAAGAGATGGAAATGAAGGAGAAGTTGTAACAATACTTCTGTCCGATGAGACAGGCACTATTCGACTCAATCTATGGGATAATATGGTAAGAAAAGCTTCTGGGATAGAAAGAGGTCAAGTGATCTCTATCAAAAACGCTTATGTTAATACTTGGCTCGACACGATGAGCCTCAACCTAGGGTCAAACGGGGAGATACTCATACCTAAGAACCAAGAACCTCCTAAGATACCAAGATTGATCTTTGAATTGGATAAAATAGCAGAACTTGATGACAATCAAAGTTTCGCTTCAATAAAGGGAGAGATCTCTAAGATCCCACAAGGAAGAAGTGTAATAACTAATCGTCAGTCAAAAGTAAGAGTAGTTACTTTTAGTGTAAAGGATGATTCAGGAGAGATCGATGTGACTTTTTGGGGGGAATTGGCATCAACAGTTGAGAACCTAGAAGTAGGAACAATACTTACAATCCGTGGAGCATATGTAGAAACGAGAGAGGAAGAAAAAAGGCTAAAATCTAACGTACTTACAACCATAGATATCTCATAAGTATAGATGAAAACAAGGTATTCTCGATTTTAAATCCATCTAGGACACACTACCCAACAATATACCCTAACTTACGAACCAATAATCGACGGTCCTCTCTTTCAGTTTCGTCTTCGACTCGACTAGGTGAATACCCATCAGCCACACCTAAAATCGCCCTCATCTTATTCGAGCCTCGGCCAATCTCGGCTACAATCACCTTACAAGGATTGGCAGTAGCAACAAGAATCGAACAGACCTCTTGCACGGACTTCAGATCATTAAGCACGTTTATTGGAAACCCATTCTCCATCATGACAACAAAACTGTGACCCACTCCTATCCTCAAAGCATTCTCTGTTGCTAACTGCTCTAGTCGTTTATCTGTCCCACAAGAACGAACAAGCCGAGGCGCACTTTCAACCATCGCGACACCTGCAGAGATATTGGGGATGGACCCAGTAAGAACTCGCAAAATGTCTTCAGTACATTTTATCGTAAAATTAGCCATTCCAAGGATAAACTGATATTTGTTATCTGGATTTAGAACATCAATAACTAACCTATTGACTTTACTCATTGGATGTTTCATCCCCTTTGCCGATCACTATATCAATAGTAGAAACATTTGTCTTTCCACCTTCAAATCGCTCTATCTCTTCAGTTCCAATCTTAATGTCTTTGACAGTCAAGTTCTTCACAAAAGCTCTACCCAATAGTTCAACACAGTCTACTGCACGAGAAATCGCACGACCTCTGGCTTTAATCGTAATCTCATCTAAGCCACTATTGAATAATGTGATACAAGCAACAACATAGTTCATAACTGGCTTAGCTCCAATCAACACTACGTTCTCTTTGGACTCGGACAAATGAGGACCCCTGTAATTAGTGCTAGTTTGAATTCTTCTACGGATGGATATATATTTCTGAGGATTTATTGAATGAATTCTTGAAAGTCAAGGGAGTTAATAGCAGATTATAATATCACTATTTTTGAGAACAAAACAAATAGAATTAGAAGACATGAACCGTAGGATACAGAAGCAACAATCTTCGCATAGTTTGTTGCATCGTGGACAAAGTCTAACTGTCTTCTTAGACTCTCCAATCCAAATACCTTCATACGTTTTGCTATTCCAGAGTTCCATGCAACCTCAGCAGGCTCGAGATCCTTCAAAGCCAAATTTACTGCTTCACATATTTGATTAAGAAGTAGATCCTGGTCGATAGCTTCCCCTATTGGGTGGTAACCTCGATCTGATAAAGAAAGGGCGTTGACCATATGTGTATCTGTGGTAACGACCTCACCATCGGAGATTCCTAAGGTGCGGACCCTTTCAAGTATCCTTTCACGAAGACCAGATACCATGTTATTTCCATCCAGAGTTATGTAGCAGAACGTTGATCCTCGTATTTTGATTAAAAGCACGCCGATTCCGCTGGGGCCCATGCCTTGTTCCAAGGAATATGTCGTAGGATATAGTTTTGAGATGCCCACTTGGAAATGTGATAAATTAGATTCCGACGATTTAGACATAGTCTCCTTTGCAACTTCTATAACATCATCAACCTCCCTTTGGGGTAGTATCCATTCACCATTAATGCAATTGTGTGAATCTACAACTGCCACTTGGTCAAACCCAAGAAGGTGCCCAAATTCTGTTGATATATCGCCTGCCTCGGGAGGTAGATCTTCAGTACTTTCAGGAGCACGTGTCAAAGTAACAAAAAGACCTTCACCAAAACGTTGGCATGAGGCTTTCCCTCTGTTGATCTGCCCTCGTTTGATCATAGTCGCATAAGGAGAAAAGTCATCGAACTTCAATAATTGTCTAGCAACAGAAATAAACCGTTCATTCTCCGTCTGTGAGGGTAGATCATGCTCATGACCAGAAGTCCCATGCATTACAAAGACGAGGGATCCGACTTCTTTTGCAATACATTCTTCTAGAAGAAGGGGAAGATGGCTACTACCTACATTCTTGAATGGTCCAGGATGGAAGTTTGGAACTACAAGAATGGCTTTGATTTTACTTGGGCTTCTGAATGCTATGAGTACAATTGAAAGATCTTTCTCGTCTGATATATCCTCAAGATAATTCTCTAGAGGGTCTCGAATCCCTTCGGTCCAATTAGCGATAAAAGCTCTAAACAACCGGAAAGTAGGCATTCCAATCTTCTCAATACCAAACCCGTTTAGAGATATTAGGAATCCTAAGGCTCCTAAGCATCCTAAAATTCCTGATGAAAGTGTCAAGATCAGCAGGCCAAAATTCGAAGTCCCCCAAACGATGAACATAAGAAACATAGAGATAATGGGTTGTAGAATCGAGATTACAGCTACCTTCATAACTCCTATCATTGATACTGAATAGATAGTGGAGAAGCGTAGGGCAAGCCCGAATCCAAACCCAATTGAAAGACTGTATTCTATCGGTAAGGGTTCTGGAAGAAGTGGTGAAAATAATACGAAAGACAATAGGGGTATTAGCCAGAAGATGTTCTGGAAGAGAGAAACCCCAGATAGTCTTCTCCTGGTCAGAATAGGATCTTCTAATCCAATTCTGTAATTCAATGAGTTATCCAATATTAGGGCAGGGATTACTAATGTGAAAAGACCGAATACTATACCCTCAATCATCTTCTCAATTGAAAGAAAATATGCGAAATAAAGGGACCCACAAAGAATCGGTATTCCAAGCAATAGAAGTATAAGTAGATCTCTACGCGATGGAAGAGAGAACAGAGCATGATAATGTTTGATAGCATTTGCCATTGAAATATTTCTGTCCTCACTACTCATCCTTGGAAGCCCCTTAGTAGTAGACCATTGAACAAATACCAAACGTAAATTTATCATCATCAAGAAGAAAATTAGAGGATTTTTATTTGGGTCATTATCACTATAAACTCTATTTACTTAATTTTGACTTTAAAGTATCATTCAAGGTATTTAACAAAATACGGATGACATTCAATTGACCGTCGAATGGGATGGAGGAGTACTCGTTTCAACAGAAGAGGAACGAGTTTGTTTTGATCCTCAAAGAAGAGGAGAGGAATTCGATAGGATCTTCATCTCTCACTCACATGGTGATCATACAGCGGCATTCTCTAATAAAGCTAGAAAATATTCGACCTTAGACACTCGACGAATATTCGAGGCCAGATCTGGAATAAAGGTAGAGAACTTCAACACAGCAAAATATAACCGAGCAGTAAGGGTCGGTTCTCTCGAAGTGATCCCTCGAAATGCAGGACATATGCTGGGTAGCACACAATTTGAAATCCATACACCTGAAGAGACTATCGTATACACTGGAGACATAAATTGTGTAAATACTCTGACAACAAAAGCAGCCAAACCTATAGACTGTGATATTCTAATCATGGAGACTACATACGGCGAACCTGCATTTCTATTCCCTAGAAGAGAAGAAGTATATGTAGACATCACTAAATGGATTGTAAATGAAATCAAGAACAGGAAGATCCCCACCTTTGAAGTATATACAGTAGGGAAGGCTCAAGAAATAGTCGCGTTAATCAACCATTTTACAGAACTACCTGTCGTTGTGAGCCCAACAATTAGCAGAGTCAATAAGGTTCACATAGAATCTGGTGTAGAACTACAATATATCGGAGTAGAATCATGTGAAGGTAAAGATGTGTTAAATGGAGGAAACTGTTGCTATGTAGTACCAACCAGAAGTCGACAGGATCTTCCTAAAAACGCGGCAAGAGCAACTGCAACAGGATGGAGTATCAGATTCAGACCAAGAAATCATATGGGATTCCCGTTAAGTAGCCACGCAGACTTTAACCAATTAATTTCATATGTCAAAGAGGCCAAACCTTCGATTGTTTATACTTGTTTTGGACGTAGCGAGATTCTTTCCCACTATGTAGAGAAAAAGACAGGAATCAAATCGTTACCACTCAAAAACAAAACAGATCTATACTCTTCAAAAAGGAAAAGAAAAAACAGTGATATCAGAAC
This sequence comes from Candidatus Bathyarchaeota archaeon, assembly GCA_020345945.1. Classification (GTDB taxonomy): domain Archaea; phylum Thermoproteota; class Bathyarchaeia; order RBG-16-48-13. Next base: position 139,210 of record CP070773.1, read on the forward strand.
TAATGTCGAAAGAATGTTAGATTTTGTGGTCATGCCAGGTTTTGTTTACAAGAAGAAATGGATGATTAACAAACTAACATCTTTTGGCGTTAGCCCACAAGTGGCACAAAGGGTCTTGGATCATATGGAAAAAAAAGGGATAATATCCTATGATGAGGAGCTGACTGGGTACAGATTGACTTAAATTGATCGAGGAAAGAAACAGTTTGAAGAGGATTAAGTCCTATGAGTAAACGTAGTAAGAGACGTAGAGATTCTTCACCAATGCCAGCTGGCTCGGTTGGACTTCTACGGTTTTTTGAAGAAGAAACCCATGGAATAAGACTTCGACCAGAGATAGTTGTGGGATTGGCTGTTATATTGACACTAAGCTGCCTTCTTGCCCAAATGTACGCTCTTGGGCAACTCCCATTCTTCTGAGTAGTTACAGAAGTAAGAAAGAAAAATTATTGAAGGGAGCAACTGCAGGGTGATTCCGAACAACGAGGACAAACCTTGTTGTATTTTTTTAAGACAACCTCTTCAAGATCTACGTTGAGAACATTACAAAGGCTAGCTAGCCAAGCGAACACATCAGATATCTCTTCCTCTATTTGTTTCTGATCCCCTCTTAGCATTGAATCACTGAGTTCACCAACTTCCTCTACTAACCACATGAAGGTTCGTTCTTTTCCTCTTTTCAAGTCTCTCTGTAGGTAAATCTGAGACATAAGCTGTTGAAAATCTTTGAT
>CP070773.1:140040-146106 GCA_020345945.1 Candidatus Bathyarchaeota archaeon
GGATACGCGTTTGCCCAAGCGACAGTGCTGTCTCTATATCCAGTACATGGGAGCATAATCGGATATACAGAGTTGGAGATAGGAATTCTACTCTCTATAGTCGGTCTAGCCAGAACCTTCATCTTCGGGATATATACGTTCTGGAAGACTCCTTTCGGATCGGGAATAACGATAAAAGGATACTTGATTCTAACCGTTTCTCTAATCCTTATCCCATTACTTAACTGGGTTTATGCATCCGCAATAAGTTTCGCGATGATGGGAATTGGCCTAGGATTGGTCTATGTCTCGATAATAAGCCTCGCAATGAACCATCGAGAGAGGGGAAGCGCCACAGGTGTCTTCGAGAGTGGAATAGGAATAGGAGGGATAGCTGGCCCATTTATCTCAGGAATAGCAGCGGAGCATATCAGTATCTTAGGACCGTACTGGATAAGCGGCAGTTTCTCAGCAGTCCTAGCAGCAACCAGTAGAAGACTTCTGAGTAGAAGACAAGGGAACTCGCTTGAGTAGTAGATTTCTTCTCCGTATTACTACCCAACTCTCATCTTCGCCATATCCCTGTCTTGAGATGGAGAAACGATAATTGAGATTTCAAGATTCTTCCTTCCGTACTTCACTTCAATCCTTTTTTGAGGAGCATCCGAGTATCTAGCGGTGATTGACGCTGCGACCTTAATAGCCTCTTCACTCTCCGGTCCCAAAAGAAGGGTTATTGGACTCCCATACTCGGGAACCTCTAGATATAGGTCTTCAGGAGACTTCAACTCCAGTAATAACCGGTTCTCTTCTCGGTTCCTTCCCACCACAATCTTGTTGGGACCATATCGGAACTGCCTACCGACTTTAAGAAGAGAAATGGATCTCAAATCTAGAGTCTCCTCATGTTTGATTAGGTCTTTCAGTTTTGTACAGAAGATAGGATCGGTTAAGAGACAGCCTCCTGCCGGGCAGGGATAGTCGACTATACCAAGAGTTTCTGCCAAGTCCATCTGTCTTCGGCGAGAACGACCATGAATATCAAGAAGCAGTTCCCTCTTCACCAAACCTCTCTGCTCCACTTCAGTCTCAGCCAATAACTTAGCGGATAATGGTCTCAAAAGTCTCCCCCGCAAGCCAGATTCACGTTCTATCAGAGTCAAAGCGTTCAAGTGCTGGGATTTTGGACGTTGACCGAGGACCTCCCCTGTAACGATGAAGTCAGCTCCAATCTCATCAGCATATTCCCGGGCTTTCTTCAACATGAAAATCCTACAGTCAATACAGGGATTCATATTCTTGCCATACCCATACTTCGGATTCTTAACTACCTCAAGATACTCCTCCCCAAGGGACACAAGCCTAAGCTTCACACCCAACCTTGACGCCGCGACGGCCGCAGCACAGCTACCCCCATTTCCGTAAGTACAGAAAGGGGAGACGAAGCTTATCGCTTCAACCATTATCCCCTGATCCAGCATCAGTTTGATTGCCAAAGTACTATCAAGACCGCCGGACAAAAGAGCAAGAGCTTTTCTTCTCTTCTTCGGAGACAAGAGACTTCACCAATCTCGGAACAGGACAGAATACATCCATCCCCAGACCTAAAAAGATACTTACAAAAGGATAGAATTAAGCACTAAGACATTTTGCATTAAAGAAATACTCAGTCGACTAGTTCCGTTTTCCAGCATCAAGATTAAATGACAGATGAAGAACTCCGTATTTGTGGAGGAGAAACACGTGAAGATAACAAGATTAGAACCGATCCTGGCAGCTAGATCTGTCTATGTAAGAGTTCATACAGACGAAGGGATAACTGGGCTTGGAGAAGCAGGATTTCCCCAGAAGGGAAGAACCGTCGAAACAGCAGTCGGAGAGTTAGAAAGATATCTGAAAGGAAAGGATCCACTACATATCGAACATCATTGGCAATCCATGTATAGTATCCCATTCTTCAGAGGCGGACCAGTCTTAAGCGCCGCTATCAGCGCTGTAGACATAGCCCTTTGGGATATCGCTGGAAAACACTTCAATACACCTGTGTATGGACTATTGGGCGGAAAGTGTAGAGACCGAGTCAGAGTATACGTGCATATAAGAGGGAGAAACTCGGAGGAACTGGCTGAAAAAGCAGTAGGCGCCGTCAAGAAAGGTTACACAGCCGTAAGATTCGGTCCTTTCCTCGAGGACTTCCAGAAGATGCGGTATGGAAAACTCGTCGGAGAAACTGTCTCTCAAGTGAAGGCTGTACGAGAAGCAGTGGGGGAAGAGATAGATATCTGTATCGACGCACATGGCAGACTAACCCCTTACGAAGCCATATCGATCGGGAGAGAAGTGGAGAAGTATAGAATATTCTTCTACGAGGACCCAATTCTTCCCGAAAATATTGAAGCTATGGCTGATATTGTCGCCCACACCAATGTCCCAATTGCTACCGGAGAGCGACTATTCTACATCTGGCAGTTCTGGGAGCTACTAAAGAATAAAGCAGTACATATGGCCAGACCCGACCTATGTCTAGCTGGAGGAATATCCCAATGCAAGAAGATCGCAGCCCTGGCTGAAGCATGCTACGTCAAAGTCGTCCCTCACAATCCCCTCAGCGCAGTCTCAACAGCCGCCTGTGTACAACTGGACGCATGCATACCGAACTTCGTCCTACAAGAGCTAATACTCGATGACACATATGAAGCCCCACCCAGACACTCGCTAGTGAAGAAGCCGCTCGAGATCGAGAAGGGATACATCAAAGTTCCCACAGAGCCCGGCATCGGCATAGAGCTGGACGACGCTAAAATTTCTGAATATCCCTTTGAGGAACGAGATCCACCCTGGTTACTTCGTGAAGACGGGTCAGTAGCAGACTGGTAAGAGAAGAGGACTAAGAGTAAAACAATAGAAACCGATATTCAATCTGCCTGAAACAATCAGGAACTTGAAACCAATTCATAGTTCCTATCCTTCCAAATCATCCCCAGACCCTAGGTAACAAAGACGTCACTAGTGGAATACTACACGAGGAGTCCAACAAGGAGAGAACTCGGTCAGTTTCTACCAGTAGTTGGTAATCGAAATGTCTGAAAATGAAAAAGAGGGCTTCATCTCCAAGATACATTCGGTGAGAGAGAATACATCAAACATTTCTCGGAAACTATCAGAGTTAGATGGGGAGATAACAGAGATCGACAGTAGCTTAGCAATACTACCAAGTAAGCTTCAAGACCTACGTCAAAGAGGATATATCTTTCTTATGTATCTGGACAAAAGTCTGGATTCGCTTTCTTCTGGTTGGAGAGAGGTCGCCCCCTCAACTAGACAAGCCCTAAGAAGTCTAGAGAGGTCCTATCGACCTGAGATAGATAACCTGCAAGCAGAGATTGAGGAAATAGAAAGGAGAATTCAACGTTCTTCGGTCGACTCGATCTATAGATATGAAATGCTACTAAAATCACTCTCCTCCAAAACCTCAGTACTAGAGGATAACGTAGAACAGAATACCCAAGATCTAGAGAAGAATCTAGGACGATTTACCGAGAGAATCTCTTCTATTAAGAGAGACGTCTCGATTGTCGAGGAAACCCTGCAACTTACCTCCAAAGCCTCCTTCAAACTCAGAGAAAGGGAGTATCCCCTGCTTGCCCTTAAGGCAAAGTATCTCGCTGAAGAAGGAAAGGAGGGAGTCTTTCTACTGACTGATCAGAGATTCGTCTTCGAGGGAGAGAGAGACGTGGTTCTAGAGAAGTTCTGGATCTTCACTACGAAGAAGAGGAAAGAACGGTTTGGGATAGCCGAGGCCCCAATTGGATCGATCTCAGAGATCGTCAAAGGCCGAGTCGGACTTATAGAGTGGACGGGAATCTATGTCAGGTTCAAACCTGAAACAGGTTGGGCAGACATGCTCTTTGATGTAAAAGGCGGTGAAGCAGATACGATTGTAAGGTTCTTTAATTATCTATCAAATGGAGACGCCGACCTTGATAAGATAGACCTAGAAGGCAAGACAACTCAGAACCGAAATACTACTCCCACGGTTGTCAGATGCCCTTACTGCGGAGCTCCCTATTCGAGAGAGATTTACAGAGGTCAAGTCTCTCTGATATGCGAATATTGCGGTTCCTCAATCTCAATGAAATGAATCGCATAGTTTCTGGATACAGCTCTTCAAGTTCAAAAAGCTCTTAATTGATCCCGATGCACCCATATAATCGGTGAAGATATCTTGGAAAACAAACTCAAAAAGAAGCTGAAGAAAGGTAAGATCGTCTTTGGCGTTACCCTTGGCATAGGAAATCCTGAGGTAGCAGATGCTCTGGGAAATATCGGCTTCGACTACATTAACTTCGACACGCAACATACCAGCCTAAGCGTGGAAACTGTCCATAGTATGATGGCAGCCATGAGTTACTCTGAATCAACCCCCATTATGCGGGTAGTCTCGAATGACCTTGGACAGATCAACCGTGCCCTCGATATTGGTGCCCACGGCGTAATAGTCCCGCTAGTCAACTCGAAAGAGGACGCCGAGAAGGCAGTATATGCAGCAAGATACTCTCCAAAGGGAGGTAGAAGTTACGGTCCAAGGAGAGCAGCATTAAGGGATCAGGATTATGCAGAAACCGCGGACAAAGAGGTCATGATAATACCTCAGATCGAGACCAAGGTCGCGTTAGATCGGATAGATGAGATACTCTCAGTCGAAGGTCTAGACGCCATGTTCGTAGGACCAAATGACCTTTCAATGTCATTAGGTGTCTTTCGGAAGTTCGATAGCCCTACCTTCTTGAAGGCCATTGAGAAGGTTATGTCCTCTTGTGAATCTCACGAAATCGCCCCAGGACTACTCGCTCCAGCTGGACCTGTCGAGTCTAGCGTTGAGCAAGGATTCAAGATGATCAACCTCGGAGGCGACGCCGGATTCATGATGGTAGCAGCTAGGAATGCAATAGAAAAAGCTAGGGCCGCTATCAAGAAGTAAAGATACCAAACAACGTAATCATGAACTAGATGGACCTGATAGCTCGGTGAAACATAGCTTAAGAATCACTGAACGATAAGAACCTTGATAGAACCAGATTTCTTGTCGGCTGCGACTTGGAAAGCTTCAGCAATATCCTCCAATTGGAATCTGTGGGTGATAATCGCTTCCGCATCAACTCTACCCGAGGCTATCAGACCTATAGCCGCATCGAAGTCTCTGTGTAGACCAGTAATACCGTAGCACATTGACCCAAGAACCTTGCGTTCGTAATTGACAACCTGTCTTAGGTCTACTTCAATTGCTTCAGTGTACCCGCCGACAAGGACGATAGTCCCTCCTCTCCTAGCAATTCCTATGGCATCTTGCAGACTCTTGGCGGAAGCTATCGTATCAATGACTATATCAAATCCCAACCCATTCGTTATCACAGAAGCTGATTCGCCAACATCCTGATCTGAGACTTTAAACACATGATCCGCCCCAAACTTATTAGCCATCTTTACCTGATGATCATATTTTGCGACGACTAATGTTTCAGGGACAGCTGCGGCCTTGGCAGAAGCCAGACATAACAGACCGATAGTTCCCGCTCCGATGACTGCCACACTATTCTTGTAGTCAGATCCAGACCGCATAAACGCACGATATGACACAGCCAATGGCTCAACGAGAACGCCTTGCTCAAAGGAAAAGGTTTCAGGCAGTTTAAAGAGCGATGACGAAGGTAAGAGCGAGTATTCACAGAATCCTGCTAAGCCATGACTTGAAAGATAGATTCGGTTCTCGCATAGATTGTAGAGACCTATCTCACAGAACCTGCATCGACCACAATGAGAGAAACATTCGGTGCAGACTCTGTCCCCTACCTTAACGTTTTCAACGCCATCCCCTACTTCGGAGACTACTCCACTAATCTCATGTCCTGGAGCCCTTTTCGGCTGCTCCCATTCTCCGAAGTATCTATGAAGATCGCTTCCGCAGATCCCAGTCACCTTTGTATCTACAAGTACAAAACCATCTGGGACCGATGGTACCTCAACTTCATCTATCTCTATCTTCTCGACGCCACGATACACCGCGGCTTTCATGGTTCTAGTCAACAC
>CP070773.1:146206-152257 GCA_020345945.1 Candidatus Bathyarchaeota archaeon
TCCACATCCTAAGTCGAGAGAGTATCTTACCGTGGGAGGCATCATACCTCTTACCAAGACTGGGACGGATCTCTTCATAATATCAAATCTTTTACGATAGCCTGGATCCGTCATCTTTGACCACCAAAGATGAAGCGGATGCCCTGGACTCAAAACGTTGCTCGCACGATACTTCCTTAGATATTCAAGGTCAAAGGTCTCCTCATCAGAAAAGGCAGAACTACAGCTAGGACACTTCAAACCGATCCTGCTCTTCACTGATTACAAGTTTTCAACAAAGAAAAGTTCTTCATCAATTAACCAGTATTTCAAATCATAGTACCCAGATCTTATACACGCGGTCATTTCTCAGAAGATTAGGCTTGTTCGAGACTAGGCGAACAGACGATATCTCTTTCAAAGACCCCTTATTCTCTGGAAAAGTGACTTCACCCTCTCCTCTAGGAACGAGTAGACTAGTATCTCATAGGGGTGTTTCAGATTTCGTCGTCTCGCTCTGAGCTTGAACAGTGTTTTTATTAGCTTTAGATCCAGTCTTCCTGGGAACCTCTTTGAGTCGTTGTAGAACCCTTGGTATCGGACTACCGCTCTCGTCTTGAGGGGATCCACCCAAGGCGTCTCCAACTTCACCATGTATCTATCCATTATCTCCCAGTCCTTCGTGTTTTCCGGCTCATTGAACCCATATCTGGTAGCCATTTCGTAGAGGGGTGTCCCAGGATAGGGGATGTATATGCCAAGCTTCGGGTTGAAGAGTTCCGAATACTCTCCGTAGATTTCTTCAAGATCGAAGATGAACTCGACCGTATCCATAATCTCATCCCAAGTCTCGGTGGGAAATCCGATGATGAAGGAGTAGTTCACTGGGACCTGATACTTGGCAAAGTATCTGGTGGTCTGAACAATCCGCTTCACATTGAAGCCTTTCGTGATCATTCTTAGTATTCTATCGCTTCCCGACTCTGCTCCTAGATGGAGCCTGAAACAATCGGTCTCAGAGATTCTTCGTGCTACTTCCTCGGTGATAGCGTCTATCCTTGGTTCGCCGAACCAACCAAGTTTGATTGCATCAACAATCTGGAGCGCCCGTCTAGGGTCGACAAAGAGGTTATCATCGATAAAGAATACGCCGCCTATATCGAATTCCTCTTTCAGGTCCTGTATCTCTGAGACCACATGCCGAAGGGACTTCTTTCTCCAGGATTGATTCTCTGCGGCTTGGTTGTAGCAGAAACCGCATCGATAGGGGCAGCCTCTTGAGGTCTCATAGGTGAGTATTCGGTCGCAGCCATCTTGGTTGAAAAGGTAGTCTTTGAGATCTACTAGATGCCAGCCTGTCAGATATTCGTCAAGTCTCTTGATCTTCGGTCTGGAGGGATTGATGTGGACTCTGCCGTTCTCCTTGTAGCCTAGACCTCTGACCTTTGAGATAGGTCTCTTCCCCTCTAATGCCTCAGCAAGCTCTACAGCTGTCTCCTCACCTTCCCCAATGACTACGAAATCAATGAAGCTCTCTTGGAGACATTGACGGGGAAGAAGCGTCGGGTGAACTCCTCCCCAGACTACCTTCACATCACACCGGTCCTTGAGTCTCATGCTGAACTCGACAGAATCGGCGGTCTGCTTTCCTGTCAACACCGAGATACCGACAAAGAGAGGATCATCCTGATCTACTATCCTAACAAACCTCTCTAAATCAACGTCAAGTCTTCTGCTCTCAAGATTATGAAGAACCCTAACTTCATACCCTGCTTGTTCCAGAGACCCTCCTACTCGGAGAAGACCATGAGGAACATTCCTATGTTCCGTCGGATCTGCATCTATCTTTACCAGATCAATCATTCCACAATATCCCTTTTCACCAATTATGGACACTCCAGACTTAGTATGCTAAGGAGTTTTTATCCCCTCCTTCTATGTAATCTTTAGGTAAGAGAACACATTCTTGGAAATGATACTAATTCAGACCACATTCACAACTCTTGCCGAGAAATGAAATATCTTTCTGGATTCAATACCTTTCTATCAAGCTTCCCCTCACAAGAACATAAACATCTCTCTCGCGCACTATAGCGCGAAAAAATTTCACCACCTTGAAATCATGCTCTTTAAGGTACATATCGATAGGAGGCTTACTCAAGTACGACTTCTGCAGGATTACAATGTGTATATTGTCGGGAATCCTCGACCCGTCAACAGCCATCTCAGCCTCCCACTCCCGGTACATGGCATGACCTTTACCCCATTCTGAAGGGAATAAGTAGTAGGTGAAAGTAAACTCGTGAGTGAGAATCCGACCCTTCCTTAGGTAACGATATACTACAGGTCCTATCTCATCGACAATCTGTCTCCTAGTTATTCCTGGGCTGGCGATTACAAGCTCATTTCTCCACATATACCAGAGATTGGTTATAGACAACACCAAAATGAGAATTACAAGAATCCGACCAGTTGATAACTGAAGGCTTTTTAGAAGCTTTCTGTTCACAAGGTTCTTCATACCGATTAGAGTCTGCCAGAACCTGCAAGAAACCAAAGCTAGAAACGGAAAAGAAGAGTAGACATAGTGGTTTCCTCTAAGCTCTACACATCCGTGAAGTAGGAAAATTACAGAGAATAAACAAAGAAACTTAATGTCTGTTTTCTCCCGAAGTAGGATGGAACACATGCCTGTAAAGAACAGGATGGGATTGGAGATGAAGAGTACCCAAATATAAGCTGGCACGTAGTGAACTCCTTTTCCTCCGAGGACTCTCATACCGAACTGAAATAATAGTAAATAGAGGAAGAATAGGGAGATACCGCTTCCTATCCAGAACCTCTTTGATCGTATCGCCTCCCTTTTATGGATCATAACTGCGAGGAATACCGCTGGCAGGATGATAAGACCGTGATGCTTAGAAAGAACCGCCAGTCCCCCGAGGATGCCTGCACAGAGGTACTTCTCGTTCAAAGCAGCGTATGAACAGGAAAACATGAAGAATAGCGTAACTCCTTCGAAAACCGCCCTTCCTGAGGTGGCTAGAAATGGGTATGTAGAGAGAAGTGAGACAGTCGCGAGAGCTGCCGGCCCAAATCCGTAATGTTCTCTCGCTACAACGAAAAGAAGACCTACTGTAAGAGAACCGAGGAGGATATCTGGAATCCGCAAACCAAAGTCTGTCGGAAGAAGGGTATATGCGAGATCCATCAACATGAATCCAAGAGGGGGATCATTCCCCCACCAGCGCGTACGCAGAAGCCAGATAAGCTTATGCCGTTCATTACCCATAATCGGCCAATTCCAAGTAACCGAAGAGACGACAAAGAGAGACAATACTGAAACGATTAGAATATCCCTAATTCTTGAAACCGATCTCTGCTTGGTATCCATTATCAGAATCGTTACCTCATGAGAAAAGATAGACGACGAAAATGACTAGTCACAGAATACGTTCTTCTAATATCCGATATTCTGTACTTGAAATACAAAGTGTTTGGTCTCACGTCAATCTTGACTACACCGTTGCCACCGTGTATCTTAGGAATCAGTTTAGGGAGCAACCCTTGAACCACTCAGCGGTCATCTTCAGTCCCTCATCTAGTTTTGTCGATGGACTCCACTTCAGATACTCTCTGGCTCTAGAAATGTCTGGACAGCGTCTCACCGGGTCATCGACAGGAAGCGGTAGAAAAGTTATCGGAGAGTTACTCTCTGTCAATCTCTTGATCAATTGAGCTAGTTCTATTATTCGGATCTCTTCTTCACTGCCTATGTTGATTACTTGACCTGTAAGGTTTGGGAAAGCTGCCAACCGAAGAAGCCCCTCTACTTGGTCGGTTACATAGAGAAAACTCCTTGTCTGTCTCCCGTCGCCGAAAATCGTAATCGACTTGCTTCTCAATGCCTGACTGACAAATCTGGAAACCACTCTTCCATATGTGTCTCCAGCACGTAGTCTAGGACCGTAGGTATTGAAGATACGAGCAATCCGAGTATCAAGTCCATGTTGTCTATGGTAGGCAAATACGAAGGCTTCTCCGCACCGCTTGGCCTCATCATAGCATCCCCTCAAGCCTATGGGATTGATATTTCCATTGTAGTTCTCGGCAGTTGGCACATTACCCTCTGTCGGATTCCCGTACACCTCGCTTGTTGATGTGAACAAGAACCTTGACTCATGTCTTTTCGCTATGCCCAGGGCGACCCATATTCCTAGAGTGTTCGCCTTCAATATTTGTATCGGAAAACTCGCAAACTCAAGTGGAGACGCACGGCTAGCTAGATGCATAACTAGATCAAAATTCCCGTCCAACTCAATCGGCTTTGTGATATCGTGTTCAATCAAATTGAAATTTCTCTTACCTCTTAAGTGCTCAATATTGCTTGGGTGCCCGCTTGAGAAGTTATCAATACATACTACTTCGGCATCCTGTAGAACAAGAACATCACATATCCATGAACCGAGGAAACCTGATCCCCCCGTGACCAAGACTCTTTGCCCCTTAAACGAAACCCCTGCCCTACGCAGAGTTTTGTTCAACTCAGTCACCTGCCCATGAATATTTGGAGAGGACACCAAAGGCACCATTATCCTTCTTTTTCTCTTTCCTAGATATTGTTATCCGCTTTCCTGTTGATTCCTACAGTCACCTAACTCTTTTAAAACCATTCAACCACCCTAAAAGCATACTCGGGACCAAGGTGAATTTCTTTGAAAGCAATAATCCTAGCGGCTGGTCGAGGAACACGAATGTTCCCTCTGACCTATACAAGACCCAAACATATGCTACCTGTCGCAGGGAAACCAATGCTGGAACACATAGTAGATTTCCTTCGCTCAGCCGATGTGGTCGATCTATCTATCGTAGTCAGACACATGAAAGAGCATATCCAAGACTACTTCAGCGACGGTAGCAGATTCAACGTTAAAATTCAATATATTGAACAGACACCTGGAAACCTCGGATTAGCACACGCGGTCAAATGCGCCTCTTCAGTTGTTAAGGACGAAGACGACTTCATCGTAATCTTGGGGGATGTCTTGATTGAGTTGGACTTCAGACAGATGCTAGAACAACACAAGTCAAAGAAAGCAAGAGCAACAATCGCACTGGCGACAGTAGAAGACCCTCGACCCTTCGGAGTCGTCACCCTCAACGAGGATCTGGAGATCAGACAGCTGGTGGAGAAACCTAGAGTCCCAGCATCGAATCAGGTGATCACAGGACTTTACATCTTCAACCACGATATTCTAGAAATAATTGACAATCTGAAACCATCTTGGCGTGGGGAATTTGAACTAACTGATGCGATGCAGAAGATGGTCGAGAAAGAAGGTTCAGTCTATGGGTTCCCTGCAACGAACTGGTGGAAGGACACCGGCAGACCAACCGATCTTTTAGACGCGAACAAGAAGTTCCTGTCAGAACTCCCTTCATTCTTCATGTTAGGCGAGGTCCAGAAAGGTGCGGAGCTGAGAGGAACCATCCAAATAGACCGAAACACAGTTGTCCAAGAAGATGCTGAAATAGTTGGCCCAGTCGTCATAGGGAAGGACTGCCAGATAGGACCAGGATGCAAGATCGGTCCTTACGTAGAGATAGGAGACAAAGTCCAACTGGTTGAGAACGTTTTACTCAAGAATTCTATTGTCATGAACAACTCGATAATATCAAACGAGACAACGATCTATGACAGCATAATTGGAGAAGACTGCCAGATAGGACCCAACTGCACTGCTAGGGGAAACAACACAAACTTCGGGATAGTCGTGGGCGATCACTCAACGGTCGGACCACACATCCATTTCAATCCGAATAATACTCTGGGACCTCACAGCCGATTCGAAACGAAACTTTAAGATGAAAAGAATCCATCATGCGCATAACTCAAGGGTCAAGTAAACGCTAATAGCGATGTCTTTTTAGTTCAATTCTTCCTATCAACACTCTGGTACCATATAGGTAATCAATAGATCCGGTTCGACACAAAAATCGGGAGACACATTAGATTGCCAGTCTACGAAGATATCCTCATAACAGGAGGCGCAGGATTCGTCGGATCGAACT
>CP070773.1:152357-158374 GCA_020345945.1 Candidatus Bathyarchaeota archaeon
TGATATCTCATCCTTTTTCCTTAGCCAATACTATCTCGATAATTGTTGCCTCTGGAATCCATTGTAACCAGTAGAGGACCAAATTCCTCCACCGTGAACTTCCACATCGCTTCTGGAATTCCGAGGTCAAGCCACTCTACACCTTCAACCTTCTTGATGGCTCTTGCCGCAAGTAAAGCCGCTCCACCTGTGAAATCGCAGTAGACTGCACCAAACCTTTCAAGTCCTAACCTTGTCTTCTGACCCATGCCTCCTTTCCCGATTATCATTCTCACCTTGAACCGTTCTATAAACTCTGCAGCCATCTCTTCCATCCTATAACTCGTTGTAGGACCAGCTGCAACTACCGACCAGGAATCATCCATCCTTTTCACAACGGGTCCACAATGATATAAGACACCCTCCTTGAGGTCTGTGAGTACTCTTTCTCCCTTTTTACTCTCTCTGATAGCTCTACGATGAGCTTGGTCCCTGGCTGTCACAACAGTCCCTGAGATGTAGACGATGTCTCCGATATCGAGTCCTCTGACTTCTATCTCGGATAAAGGGGTCTTTAGATGGATGCTAGTCAAAGCTTTCACCTCTATGACTGAGTATCTCAACAGTCCCGTCCTTGTATATTCTGGCTGCCGATCTCCTAGCAGCCCAGCATTGAACGTTGATCCCAACAGGTAAAGATGCTGTATGACAGTAGGAATACTCCACTTTCACTCCTAATGCAGTAGTTTTGCCACCGAGTCCCATTGGACCGATCCCCGTCTTATTGACGTCTTCGAGTAGCCTTTTCTCCAGGTCTCGGAAGACTTGATCTGCGTGCTTCTTATTCAAGGGCCTTAGAGTAGCTTTCTTTGCTAGTTTCATGGCTTCGTCTGCCGTTCCCCCGATCCCTATACCTAGGATGATAGGGGGGCAGGGTTTTCCTCCTGAACTTGTCACTGTTTCTAGGAGGAGATCTCTGATACCTTCCACTCCTTCGCTCGGGTTTAGGACATGAAGGTTACTCATATTCTCTGATCCTGCACCTTTGAGCATGACTGTGATATCCAGATAGTCGGTCTCTGTCAAGTTCCAGTTGACTATTGGTACCCCAGTACCGGTGTTGTCTCCAGAGTTGTCCCTGGTCAAGGGATGAACAGCGTTCGGTCTAAGGGGGATGATCTTCGTTGCTTCTCTCGTTGCTTCCTTGAGTAGCAGATATATATTCAGATCCCTTGGAAATCCTCGTCCCACCTCATTGAAGAAGATCACTAGACCTGTATCTTGACACATTGGTAGCTTTGTCTCTTCTGCTATTCCTATGTTCTGAAGTATGTTGTCAAGTTGTGTCTTGGCCACATCAGAGTCTTCTATTCTATATGCTTCCTCGAGAGCTTTGACAATATCTTCTGGTAACTGAGTCGCGGCCAACTTCAGCAGTCCGATTGCTGTCTTTCTTACAGTCCTTTCCAAGTTCAAGGTTTCTCACTGTTGAGATAGGTTTTGGAGATCTTTTCTCCCACAACCTTTTTGGAGACATTTGTAATTAGTTGCGGTCTTAATCATTTCGTGATTTAGCTAGTAACATCATTGATGAATAAAACGAATCTGTATAAGATCAATTATCGGTCAAGATTAGAGAACTCGACTTCACAACTGACGTTCTTTCTTTCAGCTTGCAAGAACAGATACTGATACTTATATTCCGTATCATTCTCATATTTTATACGAAAAGTCGGATAGAGATTGAACTCTGCAATATCCAGGTAGAATATGGAGGTATCTCTTTGAAAGGTTCAAGATTGGCGAAGGAGTACTTCCGTTTACTCCTCAAAAGGGAAATCGCTTCTGCTGAACGTCTTCTCGAGCGTATAGAGAATAGTCTTCAGGATAGCGACCTAGAGAAGGGCTACTTGACAGCCCTCAGGGGAATCTTGGCCTCCGTGAGGACGAAGTCGTATCGTGATTCCTTGGCACACCAAGTCATTAGAGACCGAAAGAAAGCCTCGTCCATGATTAGGGATTTCAATAAACGATCAAAGACTAGATGGGAGTCGGATTTTGATAAGGGATACTTTACCGCTTGGAAAGACTATCTGAAGGTAATCATCAAATCAACTAGCCTAGAGTAGCCTGGTGTGCATGGCTAAGTGAGAATCGTGTTTAGAAGCGTCCAGACCATCACCCAGAGGATATAGTAGGTACCTACCCCTGAAGTCCAGACAGTTGAGCCGAAAGGACCTTTAGACTCTCCACCTCCAAGGTGAAACACGTATTCCAAGATGACTGATGTACCTACATAGACTGCAAGTGCTAGAAAGATTCCTGTAGATTCCCCAAGTGAAAGGAGAGCGCAGAGTACTGCCGCAATAATTGCCGTACCCACCCTTATCCAGTAAATAAAGGAAGAAGGCTTCATCCCCATGATATCTGTAACACGCGATCCCTTTATCTTGGACTTTTTACTGATATCCGTTCACCTCAGTTGATGAAGCATTTGAAGGAAACTATGACAAGTTACGACATTGCCGCTATAGTTCGAGAGCTGGATTCCCGATTAGGGAGACCAAGAGTCTCGAATATATATCAGACCAATTCACGCCTTCTCCTTTTAAAGCTTCACCAAAAAGATCAAGGCACTTTATGGCTTCTAGTGGAGCCAGGTAGGCGGTTACACCTAAGTTCCTTCTACGTCGAGAAGCCTGGTTCTCCCCCTCAGTTCTGTAGGAATCTCAGAAAATACTTGAGAAACTCAACTCTAACCTCAATCAAGCAGATCCACTTTGAGAGGATCATAGAGTTGACATTCGACTGTAAAAGAACAGAATATAAGCTGATGATCGAACTCTTCGGAAAAGGAAACATCATACTAGTCGATCCGACCAACAAGATTCTTCATGCAATGAATTTCCGACGGATGAAAGATCGCAATATAGTCAGGGGTGAATCATTTGCTCTTCCTCCACCTATAGGAACCAATCCGTGGACTCTTCCCACGTCTATTGAGGACGCAATCCACAACATGGGGGATCTCGAGATTGTCCGAGGATTGACCCGCGTCTTCAGCATAGGTGGACTCTATGCAGAAGAACTGTTATTGAGATCAAACATCGATAAAGAAAGCCGTTGTATGGATCTGAATCGAGAGCAGTTCTCACGATTCCTGGATACCTTGGAAGCAATGAGGAGATCCCTTTTTCAAGATAAACTGACACCAAATATCATTCTTAATTCAGAGGGTGAATGGATCGATGTCGTTCCCATCCATCTGAAAAAATACGGGGATCTTGATAGGCTAGTTTTCGACTCTTTTAACGAGGCGTGTGACGAATATTTTGCCAAGAGAATGGTTCAAGAGGAACAGGAAGAGGAGTCTGAAGACGAGAAGGCTTTTGATGAACAACAGAGAATTCTAGAGTTCCAACGTCGTCAAGATGAAGTACAGACCAAAAAGGCTCAGACACTAAAGGAGACCGGAGATCTAATCTATCTTCATTATCCTGAGCTCTCAGATATTCTCCAGAAGATTCAAGCGGATTTAGATCTCGGCAAGAGTCCAAAAGAAATCCTTGAAGAAATACTATCGAATAAGCCCAACGCTATAGATGTAAAAGAAATCAGGCTTGGAAAGACTAGAACGCTGGAACTTGAAATCAATGAAACTAAGATCTCGCTGAATCTGAACGAATCTGTCCAAAGTAATGCTGATAGATATTACTCGAAGGCAAAGGAGTCACGGAGGAAACTGGATGGATTAGGCAAAGCAATCGAGGTCACCGAAACTAAAATCAAAGACTTGACATCAACCGTCACCCCGAAGGTTTCGCGCCCAAAGATCCTCCGGAAGAGGAAACGATTGCAATGGTATGAGAAGTTTAGATGGTTCCTTTCCAGTAACGGGTTCTTAGCTGTCGGTGGAAGAGATGCGTCAACCAACGAGATATTGATTAAGAAGCATATGACCTCAAGGGATCTAGTGGTTCACGCGGAAATTTCCGGTGCGCCTTTTGTTCTAGTAAAGACGGAAGGAAGAGAGGTACCTTCTGAGACACTGAGAGAGGCATGCCAATTCGCTGTTTCCACAAGTAGAGCTTGGCGTCTTGGTCTCGGGTCGGCTGATGCCTACTGGGTAAGGCCTGACCAGATCTCAAGCGCCCCACCTCCTGGGCAGTACATGGCAAAAGGAATGTTCATGGTCTATGGTCCGAGAAACCATATTCATGGTATTCCTCTTCGATTGGCAATCGGTTTCATCGAGGAGGAAGAGGGTTTGAGGTTGATTGGAGGTCCCCCGTCCTCGATAAGTAGTCAAACCAAGTACTTCGTGGAGTTCGTTCCCGGGAACTTAACAAGTCAACAACTTGCGAGCGAGATTAGATCCGCTCTTGTGAGATTGGTCCCTTCTCAACTTGCTTCACAAGTTGTCTCAACCCCTCTTGATGACTTTCAGAGATTTCTACCCCCAGGGAGAGGTCGAATATCTAAGGCAAAGAAGTAATAGGGAGCTTCTCTTGGTTGTATGAATGGGGATACCTATGTCAAGTAATGAGGCTCAAACCGGTATCACGGTAAGAGAGATAATGAGTTCTCCTGTCGTGACAGTGAAAGAGACGGACTCGGTCGAGACTGCGTCGATTCTGATGAAGAACAGGAAGATCGGCAGCATAGTAATCGTAGATGATACCAACCGACCCACTGGTATGTTGACTGAGCGAGACATCGTCATCCGAGTTGCCGCTCTAAACTTACTTCCAAGCGATGTCCAAGTAAGTCAAGTAATGAGCAGTCCTTTGATCATAGTCCCCCCAGAGACCGATATCACAATTGCAGCAAAGAAGATGAGTAATAGCTCTATTCGAAGACTTGTTGTGACGGAGAAGGGGCTTCTTGTAGGTATAGTATCAAGCAAAGACTTGATATCGATAACTCCTGAGTTAACAGAGATAATAGCTCATCAAGTTAGGCTTGCTCCAGAACCCGATGAGGAACTCCCCCCTGTCGCGGGGTACTGCGACCACTGTAATCAATGGTCCGAGGAACTCAATGAGGTTGAAGGCAACTATCTCTGTGAGGAATGCAGGGTCGAATTATCGACAGAGCAGTAGCATACCAACTCTCATAGTTGTCCCTTTCTCAGGATCTTTCCAATCGCCTTAGCTGCGACAATTTCTCCTTCATTCATGACGACCTGGCCGTTTACGATAGTTGCAGTTACTTTCCCTTTCGTTGCATATCCCTCGAAGGGGGAATGTCTAGCTTTAGACTCAAACTTCGAAGGGTCTATCCTGCCTTCCTCTTTAGGATCTACAATGGCGAGATCTGCGTGGTAATCTTTCTTCAGTCTTCCCCTCCTTCCTAGTCCCAATATCTCTACCGGAGCTGTAGAGGTCATACGCACGAACCTATCGAGGTTCATTCTCCCCATAATTACTTGAGTTAACATGATCGATGCTAGGGTTTCTATTCCTGAGAAGCCTGGCGGTACGCCTGTGACTGATTCTGATTCTTTTTCTGATCTTTCATGGGGTGCATGGTCTGAAGCCAGAATGTCTACTGTTCCATCTAAAACACCTTCCCAAAGACCAAGAATGTCTTCTCGAGATCTTAACGGAGGGTTTACCATTCCCTTCGAGCCCAGCCTTCTCATCTGGGATTTGGTAAGTAAGAGGTGATGAGGTGTCACCTCACAGGTTATCGGCATCCCCATTTCCTTTGCTTCTCTGACCATCTCAATACTCTTCTTCGTACTCAGATGGCAGAGATGGACCGGGTTCCGAACCTTTCTGATGACTTCAATGACTTTCTTCACAATCTCAGTCTCAGCTCTAGGCGGTCTCATCTCTGGATATCTTTCGGGATTGTCCAGCTCTTTTTTACTCATAGTTGCTGCTGTCTCGAACAAGACTTTACCGCTTTCTGCGTGGATAGCCAGAGGTATTTCCTCTTTCTTTAGGATCTTGAAGACCTTTGTTAGAAGGTTAAGGTCTTCGGGATTGAGGCCATCCAGAGGATTGTATGTGAAGAGTTTGAAACCTATTACA
>CP070773.1:158474-164413 GCA_020345945.1 Candidatus Bathyarchaeota archaeon
TATAAGCGGTCCAATGGCTGGAATACTCGATTCCTCATATAATATCTATAAAGATAACTCTTGAGATGATGAACGTGGAAAAATCAACTAATTATGAAGAGATAGTTAATGGAGTAATAGAAGGAAAAATCAGGCTCTATCAGATAGAACGATTGGTAGAAGGTGACGCAAACAGAGGAACAGCAATACGCAGGCAGGTTATGGAGAAACTATCCGGTAAACAACTGAATTACCTCGGTCAATCTATATTTGATTTTAATAAACTTCTGAATTTGAACATTGAAAATCCAATAGGAAGTGTACAGATTCCCATAGGCATTGCTGGTCCTCTTAGAGTAAGAGGAGATTTTGCTGACGCCGATTACTACATTCCACTATGCACGAGTGAAGGCGCTCTTGTTGCGTCTGTTAACAGAGGATGTTCAGCCTTGTCTCGGTCTGGAGGTGTACGATCAAAAGTCATTAGAGACCAAATAACTAGAGCCCCTGTCTTTGTTGTCGAGTCGGTCACACAAGCCTATGACCTGGCAAAATGGGTTGAGAACAACTTTACTCGCTTAACAGAAATAGCACTAGAAGCAGACCCTCACTGTCACCTTAGAAAAGTTGATCCCTACATCGTAGGAAATAACATTTTTCTACGCTTTTCATTCTTCACAGATGATGCCATGGGAATGAATATGGCAACTATTGCATGTGAAGAATTTCGCCAAATGATTGAACGAGAAATCCCTAAAGCTAAATGTATTGCACTGAGTGGAAACATGTGTGTTGACAAGAAACCATCTGCCATCAACCTGATACAAGGAAGAGGTAAGACGGTAGTATCAGAAGCTAAAATCGGGAGGGAAATTGTTAGCAAAGTTATGAAGACAAGTCCTGAAGCAGTATCAGAAGTGAATTATCGCAAGAATTGTATTGGGTCGGCTCTTGCAGGGGCATACGGATTCAATGCACACTTTGCTAACATAGTAGCAGCAGTCTTTCTAGCTACTGGTCAAGATGCTGCCCAGATTGTTGAATCTAGTATGGGAATTACGACCGCTGAGGTGACGGCAGATGGCGATCTCTACGTTTCTGTAACACTTCCTTCCCTTGAGGTAGGCACTGTAGGCGGAGGAACCCGTTTACTCACTCAAGGAGAAGCACTCGATATCCTTGGATGTAGAGGTGGTGGGACCCCGCCTGGATCTAATGCTAAGAAACTAGCAGAGATAATTGGTGCAGCGGTTCTAGCTGGTGAATTGTCTTTATTATCGGCGCTAGCGGCTCAACATCTCGCAGAAGCTCATATTCGCTTGGGGAGGAGAGGAGTTCGAGGTGGAATAGCAGACTGAATGTCTTTTTAATCTAATTTTTTAAACTTAAAACTAGATATGAGTGACCGTTTACGGATGTAGGAGATTTTCTTGTCCGATTCTTCGAGGAGAGTTTGTACAAAGATCTTCGATGCAATGTCCTCACCACTTAGATTTGAGATTCTCAGATCCCTCCAACTTCAGGGATCTTTAGCCTACAGTGAGATCATGAGTAACCTTGAACTTGATCCGAGTAGGGATGCGGGGAAATTCGCCTATCATCTTAGAGGAGTATTGCACAGCGGTCTCATCTCGTTGGATAGAGAAACCAGAAAGTATCAACTGACTTCATTAGGGAAGATGTTACTTGCCTTTTCCCAAGAGATAGAGGAGCAGGTTTTAAGGAAAAGTGGAAAGCTTCTTGTTAGGACATCTCGTCTGACGATAGAAGAGTTTGATCGTAATAGAATTGTTCAAGCTTTGATTCGAGAAGCTGGAATGCCCACTGAACTTGCCGAGAAGATTTCACAGTTAGCTGAAGAGCGCTTACTAAAACTCTCAACTAAATACTTGACTGCACCTTTGATAAGAGAATTTGTTAATGCTATATTGATTGAGAGTGGTTTAGAACAATATCGTCACGTATTGACACGCCTCGGTCTTCCAGTATATGATGTTAATCAAACAATTCTAAGGTCGAGAGAAGCTAGGTTCGATGTAGGGTTTGTTCACAGGGTTGCGGGGGATCGTGTAATTGAGGAATACACTCTTCTTAACGTGCTTCCTAGAGAGATTGCGGACGCCCACTTATCAGGTCAGATTCATCTATGTAATCTTGGTAATTGGATTCTTAGACCTACGGAAGTTTCTCATGACCTTCGTTCCCTCCTTAATGGAGGCTCTAAAGTGGCGGAATTGGGTTCGTCGAACGGTCCACTCAGCAAACCTAAGAGTCTAGAATCTGCGCTCCTATTACTTTCTAATCTACTGAGAACATCAAGTCTAGAAGTTACAGCAGAACAGTCTTTGAACTACTTTAACATCATCCTCGCACCATTCGTTGATAATATTTCACCAAGCTCAGTGGAAAGGAGCATCAAGAATTTCCTTATAGCGACAGCTCAACCTAGATCTGGTCGTGCTCTTCCTATCCTTAGCTTAGGTCTTGAGTTTTCGATGCCTAGTCAACTTGAGGTGTATCCTCTCATCGATCCCGATGGAGAGCATGGAGTGACTTATGGGGATTTCGTAGATGAGTCTCGACTTATTGCCGAATCAGTGTTGAAGTCTTTGCATTCCATCCAATCTGGAAGTCTAGTACAATTGCCGAATTTTCTAATCTCAGTAGGAAACGAGACAGTCAATAGAGACTCTCCGTCTCATCTCTTGTTTGAGGCACACGAATTGGCATCTGAGCGTAATACGATTTATTTTGTCAACTCAGCATTAGATTGGCAAGATGCCGCCGTCTATTTTTCAAATGGTACTCGAATTGGGGTTGACTGGTCAGGTGATTGGGAGCTAGACACGTTAAGAACAAGCATCTTGGACACGGTAGTCCTAAATCTCCCACGGATAGCGTACCAATCTAGAGGAATTGAAAAGAGGTTCTTTGAAGGCCTCGATAAACTTGTTTCTATTGCTATCAAGTGCCTAAACATAAAATATCAAACTTTGAAGGATAGGATGGATCATGACCTTCTTCCCGTGCTTTCCTCCAAGATTTCGTCTGAATACTATATGAGGCTTCAAAATTCTCAATGTCTTATAAGCTTGGTAGGATTGTATGAAACGGTTTCTACTCTTACTGGAGCAGAGACAAGTGAAAAGAAGGATATGGTATCTTTCGCAAGCAAGATTTTGGGGGATATCAAATCCTTATTGAGAGATGACCAATCAGGATCGAAGATCCGCATTGCTATTTCAAGTACGGGTGATGAAGTAGCTTCACAAAGACTAGCCGAGATAGATGTTGAGAGATTTGGATGGGCAAACGTGAAGGTTCAAGGTACAAAGCAGTATCCATACTATACCTATGAATCGTTTTTGCCTTTTGATGAGAACATGCCTCTACTAGATCGCATATCCTTTGAGGAGGTTCTTCATCCAATACTAGGAGGTGGGCATGCATTAACTATTCAGGTATCAGAAAATGCTAGCAACCCTGAAGATCTGATTAGACTCACTTCCGAGATTGTCGGTAATCATAATCTGGGGTTCTTCAATTATTCTAGGAATTACACTTACTGCCAGAACTGTCACGAGTATTTTGATGGGGTCAAGCAGAAATGTCCTAGCTGTGGGTCAGCCTCTCTAACCTGTTATGTTCGTTGTCGAAACCGGTTAGTTCCTTTATCTTGGTGTTCTCCTACACAACAGATACATATCAATTCCAAGCAAGCGTATCAGATTGCTGAGGAGTTAAAGAAGGGTTGACTATAATCCCTCAATACTAAAACAGATATTGGAACAGTTTTCTAATCTAGTGTTTTTGTGTTATCCAATCACATCAGTACATACGTTTTCTCCTTTAGTTGATAGTGTTGAAAATTAATGAGAGAATTGCCATTCGTGTTAGCACTCCGTATTGTGTTTGTTTGAAGTATTTCGCGTGTCTCGTTAAGTCTACATCAGAAGAAATCTCGTCAATTCTAGGAAGAGGGTGCATAATTATTAATGAGTCCTTAGCTGATCTTAAGCTCTCCTCTGTTATCTTATAGGCACCTTTGACTCTTTCATATTCACTTGGATCGACATACCGTTCTTTCTGTAATCTAGTCACATACAGGACATCGAGTTCTGGTAATATGTCTTGAATCCTCTCAGTTTCTTTAATAGTGATACGATCTCTTATTTGCTCTAAGACTTCTCGACGCATCTTCAAGCTCTCTGAAGCAATCAAATGCAAGTCTACATCGAAATTTGCTAATCCATATGCTAGAGAGTGGACAGTCCTCCCATAGCGAAGATCTCCGACCATCCCAATCTTTACTTCATCTATTCTTCCTAACTCTTTCTGTATAGTGTATAAGTCGAGAAGAGCTTGAGTTGGGTGTTCTTCGGCCCCACTCCCCGCATTCACAACAGGGATACTTGAAAATTCAGCTGCTAGTCTAGCAGCTCCTTCCATAGGGTGGCGAAGTATGATAATGTCTCCATAATTCTCAACAACCCTAATTGTATCTGCGAGATTCTCTCCCTTCTGAACAGAGCTGGTTCTCGATTCTGCAAATCCAAGTACATCACCGCCAAGACGATGCATAGCAGATTCAAAGCTTAGTCTGGTCCTTGTACTTGCCTCATAGAACAGAGAAACGAGGAGTTTTCCCTTTAAAATCTCAGATCCTCTACGTAATAGGGGCTCCATAGTATCGGTTATTTCAAGGATGTATAGTATCTCTTCTCGAGTCATATCATTGATTGAGATTATATCCCTATCCCGAAAACTTGATTGCATTTGTCTTCACCATAATCAAATTGAATTCTCTAAATAACTCTTTTACCTACTACCTTGAATGAATAAATGGTATGTTTCGAGGTGTTTGTGTTCATGTCGACGAAAGATGATGAACTTCGTGTCAAGAAGATTCGGGAAGGCACCGTAATAGATCATATATCTGCTGGACATTCTTTAACGGTCCTCAGAATGCTGGGATTCTCCGGTAAAGAGACGAACGTCATTAGTATTCTAATGAATGTTCCTAGCAAAAAACTAGGTATGAAAGATATTCTGAAGATTGAAAGTAGGGAACTTAATCCCTCTGAGGTAGATAAGATAGCATTGATAGCTCCTCATGCAACAATTAACATAATCCGGGACTATAGTGTGATCAAGAAAAAGAACGTGAAGCTTCCGAAGGTCATCAGGGGCCCAATAGAATGTTCTAATCCTACTTGCATTTCTAATGCGAAGGAACCAATAAAGTCGACATTCATGGTCGTTAGTGAAGATCCATTACGCCTGCGTTGTCATTATTGTAGCAGACTTATAGAGAAAGAGGATATTCTCAGACAATTCTAAAACCTTGAGATATTTTCAAGATAACTCTCTTCTGTTTAACCTATTCTTCTAGAAAGTTATCTATGAAGCCATTGAACTGTCTCAATAGGAGATTCTTGACAGATCTCATGCGACAATTCATCAGGATAATCCTCCAGGTAGATTATCTTCGTAATCTTTGCGTTGATCAGGGCTTTCATGCAATAAGCACAAGGGAAACTTGTGCAATAGAGGACGGCCCCTTCTGTGCTGCTCCCGTTCAAGCTTGCCTGTATTATTGCGTTTATTTCAGCATGGGCGCCCCTACAAAGTTCATGGAATTTCCCTGATGGAATATTCCTCTTCTGTCTTAGACATCCTACTTCTGTACAGTGTTTTAATCCTCTCGGGGCACCATTATAACCTGTTGAGATAATCATCTTGTCCCTTACCAGAACAGCTCCAGTTGGATGTCGTAGGCATGTACTTCTCTTCGCTACTATTTTTGTGATCTCCATGAAATAATCGTCAAGTGATATTCTTCCTTGTTCTGTCTTGACCACAGCAGACTTATCCATATTGAACCCTCTACTCCTCTAGATTCTTGTATCCCTAATCAATATACTTTATCTGAGATCAAAGTGGATCAATATTTCAAATCT
>CP070773.1:164513-170223 GCA_020345945.1 Candidatus Bathyarchaeota archaeon
TGCTAATGTTCGTCGCCAACATATGGTGGCGATACTGGAGACCCAACTACCTCACGGGCAAGATGAGTCTTTTCCGTGCTTCAATGGAGTATACTATACTTGGTCTAGCAATACACTACCCCTCGGGCGGATGGACGTTCTTCAGCAGTCGTATTCTGAGTCCAGATCCATTGTTTCTCACAGCTATCATAGGGACTGGGATTAATCCGTGGTGGTGGGCGCAGTTCGGTGGCTTTAAGTTCATCGGATTCCATGTAGGAGTAGCTGTCGGAAAATACATATGGATGAAGAAGCCGGAGTACGTCACCCTAAAATAGGATAGAAACTCGGCGAAATCGACCATACCCTTTTTTTTCTTTTTTTTCCTAAATGCTTGTGTGTCAATACATACAACCATTTGGTTGCATTAGGGTTATTGGCTCTGCAGAGTTTTGAACCTTTGAAGTGGCGGGCCCGGTGGGATTCGAACCCACGGCCTTCGGCTTTCTTCGCCCAACACAGTTGCTGTCTGAAGCTCCGGAGGCTTGCGCTTCACTATGATCGACGCCCTATCCATGCTAGGCTACGGGCCCTCTTTGAATCCCTTCTTGGTTTGACTAGATAGTCTCAAGTCATCAAATATTTAGGAGAAGATACACTGCCTTCTCCCTCGTAGGACAGGTTATTCCTTGCTTGCTAATGCTAGATCTATCAGTACTTCTTTAGGATTTTCTGCTTTGGCAACTGCACTAGCCAACAGTACTCCTACGGTTCCTAATTTGAGTGCGGCTCTTGCGTCTTCACCTTTGGTGATACCTGCGCCGCAGAGAATGTCTACGTCATTGTTTATGGTACGGACTATCTCGATAGTTCCTGTCACGACTTCGGGTTTTGTCTTTGAGACCGGTATCCCTGTTCCTATAAGTTCAGGAGGTTCCACGGCTAACATGTCTGGTCTTAGTGCAGCTACTGCTGCGCTGACTGCTGGATTGTTTGTGCAGACACAGGTCTTCAGTTTCAGCTCCTTCGCTTTCTGGATGTTGGCATCGATCTCCGCAAGTACAAGTCTTCTCTCTGAGTGATTTACGAGGGTGCCTATGGCTCCTGCTTCCTTTACTGCTTCACCGAGTATGTGTCCGGTGTGGCTTCCCGGGGAGATCGGATCGATGTGTTGGGCGAATACGGGAACTTCGGTCTCTGAAGCTATTACTGCTATATCGGTAAATTGGGGAGCAAGTCCAATACAGATCCCTGTGTCCTTACTCACTTCCTCGGCAGCTTTCGCGAGTCTTAAAGCTCTCGTACCCGTTGCTTCTAGATAGGTCTTTAAATTCACAAGAATTAATGGTGTGCTGATTTTGGTCAAATGGTCTCACCTAACGTTCCTTATTCTGACCACGCTTGGCGTGGATCTATGAGGTAACATTCACCTCGCTCTGCCGTCTTTACTTACCAGAATTTAAGAATTATACATGCCTGGCTGTGTCTATGAGAGGAAGGATTGTCAAGATTGTTGAAGGTTACTCTCCAATCACCGTAGCATAGATATGGGATTGAGATTATCCAGAAGTCGGTGTGGAATAGTAATACTCTTCAATCTCTTTCTGAAATCTGTCCGCTCTGCTTCCTGTCTTGTTTACTCTTGGCCTTTGTGTTGTAAGGTCCCTTCGGAAAGTAATGCCTATGTCTCGCAGAAAGTCATTCATGCCGTCACGCAAGGGCATAGGAGCAGTTGAGGTTCCTTTGAGCCCTGGACTACCCTTGAAGATTATCAACCTGTCAGCTATGAAATCTTGCGATGCCACATCGTGTTCAACGACAAATGCGTTTGCGTTTCTAGCTTCTACGATCCTGCGAATTGTCCGAGCAGTCGAGAGCCGCTCTTCGACATCCAGGTAGGCACTAGGCTCGTCGAGAAGATAGATGTCTGCTTTTCTGCTCAAGCAGACTGCAATCGCTACTTTTTGAAGTTCTCCGCCGCTGAGCTCATCGACATTTCTATCGAGAAGTCTTTCAAGTCCAGATGGACGCAGGATCGACGTTTTGAAGTAGCTAGTACCAAAATCGGTTTCTGCAACCGTCTTTAATAGGTCTTCAACAGTCCCTTTATACTGTCCTGAGATATACTGAGGTTTGTAGCTTACAGTTCCGCCCTCAATTGGGTGGTTCTCTGCTTCTTCTGGTTCTTCGATCCCCGCTAATATCTTTATGAAAGTTGTTTTTCCTATTCCATTTGGACCCAGAATTCCTACGACTTCACCTTTGAAGATTTCTCCAGCTTCGGCTACGAGCTGAAACTTATCGAAGGTCTTGGTCAGTTTCGGCCATGAAACAGAAGTCTCACTTGAGGCCCAGCCTTCAGTTGTGGGATGAGATCTGAACTTGATAGGCTGCTCACGAAATCTGACATTCTCGTCCGGCAGGTAGCCTTCAAGGTAGATGTTTATTCCAACTCTGACTGAGTGTGGTCGAGATACGATTCCGTATGCCCCGGGTTCTCCAAAAAGTACGCAGACGTTATCGGAAAGATAGTCCAATATGGCTAGATCGTGTTCGACCACGAAGACCCTCTTCTCCTCTGTTGCTAGCCCTCTAATCGACTTCGATATCCTCAAACGTTGCCGAGCATCGAGATAGCTTGAAGGTTCGTCAAAGAGGTATGCGTCTGCTTCACGCATTATTGTGGCGGCTATCGCGGCACGTTGGAGTTCTCCTCCGCTTAACACATCGAGGTTTCGATCGAGTAAGTTATCAAGTTCAAAATCTTCTATGACCCGATCAAGCTGATTCTTCTCGTCCACCTTCTGAAGAAGATCGACGAGTCTTCCCTTAACAGCGAGGGGAAGACGGCTTACATACTGAGGTTTATAGGCTACTTTTAGGATTCCTTGACTCAGGTCGTCAAAATAACTCTGTAGGGTAGATCCTCGATGGTACTGAACTATCTCGTCCCATTCTGGAGAGTTATCATACCTTCCTAGGTTGGGTTTAATGTCCCCTGTGAGTATTCTCAGTACTGTAGTTTTGCCTACTCCGTTCTTCCCAATCAGTCCAGTTATCTTACCTGCAGTAGGGGTGGGGAGTCTATGTAGTTGGAATGTGTTGGGTCCAAATCGGTGGATAATGGTGCCTTCGATCTCGTCTGGGAGATTCACTATTGTTATGGCTCCGAAAGGGCACTTCTTGATACATATGCCGCATCCGCTGCATAGATTCTCGATGATATGGGGTTTCTCGTTGTCAGGTTCAAAGACAATAGCTTCTACCCTACTGCGGACCATTGGACAAAACCTGTAACAGACTCGTCCACAATCATCTGGCCTGCATCTTTCTTGATCCAGCACAGCAATTCTAGTCATTCGGTATCACGGCTTTCGAAGCCTTTCCCTACTTTCAGGAAAAGGGATGATGGTCTTGAACATATTTCCCGACAGGATTTGAAAATCTTATATCTAAAGATATCCTCTCGACTTCTAGTTGGGAGTTTGCTGTTATGAGCAATGAGGACACCGATGAAGATTGGTGGAAAGACGAAGAAGAAGACTGGGAAGAAGAAGAGTGGTAAATCTATCTTCCCTTGAGACACCTCCCTATGAGTCCAGACCATACGACGTTCCCGTGGTCAAATGGGGTCTGTGAAAGTGTGAAAAATCGTCTTTTCCTAGAGAAACCGATAGGACGATGTTTAAGTTCATTGAATCTTGGTGATGCGAGGTAGGAGGAGTCGAGTCTCTGCTGATAAGTCGTGGGGACATAACCATCTTTATTATGTAGTCTACTCTGGATTGGGGTGACATGCTTGGTCTATCCCCATTTTCCTTTGGTCGGATGTGAAAGAATATGGATGAGAAAATCAAGAGTCGCTTGAAGACTCTTCTTTTTACTTTGGTCGGGCTTTCAGTGATGGCTGGTCTGATCTGGTATATGGGTCCAGAAAAACTTCTTGCATCCTTTCTTTCAGTCTCTCTCCCATGGCTATTCCTTTCTGTGGGTATTGTTCTCATATGTTTCTGTTTTCGCGCTTTCCGATGGGTCCTACTGCTTAAACCTGTAAAGAATTCGGTTGCGGTATCGAATACTTTTTGGATCACATTGATCGGCTATATGGTCAATTTCGTTAGTGGTACTCGGGTCGGAGGAGAATTCCTGAGGGCCTTTCTCTTAAAGTTGAGAGAAGATATCGGTTTCTTTGAAGGATTCTCATCGGTATGTGTTGAGCGAGTTCTAGATCTTCTAGGTATTGTTGCTATCGGTGTTGTATCTCTATCCTTCTTCCCTTCTGGTATGACTCTTCCCCGATGGTTCATAGATAGTTTCCGGATAGTTGGAACCCTTGTTCTTGTCGCAATCACAGGTTTGATCATAGGCACTCGGAAAGAGAAGGAACTGTCCAGCCTCTTAGGCCGTATCCTAATCTTGACACGGCTACCTGAGAAATGGCGTCTAAAATTGATGGACTTCTTCAAAGCGTTAATTATTGGAGCTCGGGGAATCAGCACAGATCTACGGTCACTCACTGTAATTCTTGTATTGACGGTGATTATGTGGTTTCTAAGGGCTGTCTCGATCTATGCCATGTTCCTCTCCCTTAACATCCATCTCTCTCCTGGATTGATATTGCTTGGATCCATGATTCTCCAATTGACCTTCATCTTTCCTGCACCCCCAGGACTGGCGGGAACATATGAGGGAGCATTCGTAGGAGTGTTTGTTGCTCTAGGTCTTACGTTGGAGGAAGTCTTGCCTATGAGTTTGCTCAATCACTTTGTCTACTTCTCTTTGATCTTTCTCCTAGGATGGATCGGTATGGCGAAGATGAATATTTCTTTCCAGGAACTAAAGAACCTTAGAGAGCAATAGGGACTATAACGTGCTTGAGTGACTACATTCTCAACAAAGAGGATTGACTCGTTTTGCGGCGACTAAAGGTGGACGATGCAGTGATTGAGGATGTAGCAGAAAAGATCCTCTCGGGTGGTATAATCGTATATCCTACTGATACAGTCTATGGGATTGGCTGTGACCCATTCAATTCAGAAGCAGTAACCCGACTCAAGAGGATAAAGAGGAGAGGTGGGAATCCTCTTCCTTTGCTCGTTGGATCAACCGAGATAGCGGAAGACTTCGGTGACTTCACTCCTGTAGCAAGAAGACTTGCCGATATCTTCTGGCCAGGTCAGCTAACAATTGTTGTTAAAGAGAAAGTGAAATTTCTCAGTTCGGTTACCTGTGGTCTAGGAGTTGTTGGGCTGCGGGTGCCGAATCATCCCTTTCTCTTGAGACTTCTTCTCCGCTTGAAGAGTCCTCTTGTTGGGACGAGTGCGAATATCTCTGGAGCTCCCTCCTCGACTACCGTAGATGAAGCAGAACTTCAGTTTGGTTCAGATGTCGACTTGTTTCTTGATGGAGGAAGGAGCTCGAGTTCTATATCGTCTACTGTAATTGATGCTTCTCAACCGAGGATAAAACTCCTCCGTGTTGGTGTGATTTCTCTTGATGAGATTGAAAGGGTTTTAGATTCTTAGGTAGGCTTTAAGGAAGAATCCTCAACACTAGTTACTCGTAGAAATAAGGCTCTGGTACCAAAATTGATGCGTGACTTTAACCTATTGGTTTCCACTCTTAGAAGAAGAGAGAACGAGGCGTGTACCGAGATCTGGTACCTTCTAGAGATGCTGGGTGATCCAGATTCTCAGACCGAACCTTCAAGGATACCTGGATTAGTTCTTGC
>CP070773.1:170323-175868 GCA_020345945.1 Candidatus Bathyarchaeota archaeon
TAAGGTAGCAGTACCGACAACTTTGAACCCAGCAGGGATGGATCTTCTAAGATGGAAGGAAATAGGCTTCGAGGAGAACTTCGCAAAGAAACAATTACTTGTAGCCAATACCTTTGAGAGCATGGGTATCACCCCAACCTATACCTGCACCCCCTATCTAGCAGGTAATCGACCAAAGAAGGGGGAGCACATAGCTTGGGCAGAATCCTCCGCAATTTCATATGCCAATTCGGTTTTAGGGGCACTGACAAACAGAGAGGGAGGACCCACATCTCTAGCTTCTGCACTAACTGGAAAAACCCCGTTCTTTGGACTACATATGAAGAAGGGGAGAAGACCGAGTCACGTAATAAATACAAAATTTAGTATCAGCAAACCAATCGAGTACAGTGCACTAGGATATACTATTGGAAAGATAAGTGGTCTAAAGATCCCTTTCATCAAGGCCCACCTTCACCCTGGCACAGATGAATTGAAGGCTTTAGCAGCCAGTCTTGCCGCATCAGGCTCCACTCCGATGTTCCATATGGAAGGTGTAACACTGGAAAACAAAGAGTTTACAAAATACTTGGGTGAATGCGAACATCTTGAGATAGAAGAAAAAGACATCAAAGAAACCCTAGAAGAACTCTCAACCGATAAGGAGTTCAACTTTGTATGCATCGGTTGCCCCCACTGTAGTCTCACTGAGTTGGAAAAAATATCAAAACTCTTGGGAAGAAGAAAGACCAATAGAAATCTTTGGGTCTTCACATCAAGATATAATCGGAAGATCGCTGAGAGAAAAGGATACGTGAATACAATTGAGAAGGCAGGAGGTAAAGTAGTAAGCGATACTTGCATGGTTGTTGCACCCTTGGAGAAATTTGGATTTTCTGGTGCAATAACAAATTCGTGCAAAGCTGCTCATTACTTACCATCCACATGCAAATTGGATACCAGACTGCTTGGACTAGAGGAGTGCATAGATGCTACGGTGAAAAAAAGTGAGTAAGATAACTCAATTCAAGGGGCGAAGTGTAGTCGGCGGAACTGGAAAAGGAATAGCCTTAGTGTCAAATCAACCGCTATCATTTTTCGGAGAAGTAGATCCAAATACAGGAACGATTGTTTCACAAAGCAGCGATATTAAGGGTGAGTGCGTATCTGGCCGTGTTCTCATATTCCCTCATGGACGAGGAAGTACTGTAGGATCGTATGTGATCTATGCACTGAAAGAAAACGGAACTGCACCATGTGCTATAATCAACGAGGAGACTGAGATCATCATAGCTGCAGGATGCTCATTGGCAAATATTCCACTCGTTGATAGAATGAATGACTTCACAACAAGTATTGTCAGAAGTGGAGATATTGTAAAGGTCGATGGGAATAAAGGATGGATAGAAATCGAAAGAAGATAATACAATGCATAGATGAGCTAACTTTTGTTCTATACAGAAAGAATCAATACGATATATCCAATAATTGAGTAGATGGACATGCTGAACCATGAGTATTGGGGATTCATTAAGGATCCAATCCACGGATACATTCGAATTACTGATTCAGAGAGAAGCATCATAGATACCAGAACTGTACAGCGACTCAGAAGAATCAGACAACTTGGACCAGGTGCAGAGTACGTATATCCTGGTGCAAATCATACCCGATTTGAACATTCACTCGGATGTTTATATCTCGGCGGAATACTCGCAGAAAACCTACCTGTCAGATTGAATGCAAGGGAGATAAGGGATGTCAGGATCGCGACGTTGTTACATGATGTAGGTCACGGACCTTTCTCTCATGTGTTTGAACCCCTCTTGAATAAATGCACGGGAAAAACCCATGAAGATATGGCCGAGTGGTTGATTGAGAAATCAGAGTTAGCCGAGATTCTAGAAAAAGAAAACTATGAAGTCGATAAGATAAAGAGATTAGCAGTTGGAAGAACTGAAACGAAGAAGAACTTTCTTAACCAGATCATCAGAAGTGCTGTAGATGTAGATAAGATGGATTTTCTGCTTCGAGACTCTTACCATACCGGAGCAGAATATGGACAGATAGACATCTTCAGACTAATCTACACGATGAATGTACTTGATTCCAACTTAGCAGTCGACCTAACGGCACTACCGACTCTTGAGGCCTTTATTATCGCAAGAATCGGGGCATTTAGGGCAGTATACTTCCATAGAACTGTCCGAGCATACCAAATAATGATGGAAAGAGCATTGAGGGCGGCAAATGAGGAATTAGGTTTTGCAGATACTAAGTCAATACAAGATTACTTAGACTTAGATGACTATAGCATGTGGATTAAACTAAAAGAATGTCCAAAGTCCAGAAATATAATGAAAGACCTGGAACGAAGAAAACTTTTGAAATGTTCATTTGAAGGAAGCTTCTTCGCCAAAGACCCACTTGCAATTAGCTTACTTACAAATGAATCTATCCGACAAAGATTAGAAGAACAGATCGCTGAGAAAACAAAAATAGAACCAGAGAAAGTGACACTAGACGTTCCCTCTGTCCCCTCGGTTCCCTATTATCATTCACTAAGTACAGAACCGATGGATATCCCAGTCTTCTATAAGACAAGAGACGGGAAAAGAATACCAAAGAAACTCTCTGAAGTCTCTCGAATTATCGAACCCCTTCAAGTATTCATGAACATAGTAAGGGTATACACTGACGAAGAACACCGAGAAAGAGTTGCAAAATCGGCAAGAGAGGTATTAAGCGACCTACCAATCTCTGCAGAAGTTTCATACTAGAGATTTGAGTTACTCTCTGATCTTGTCTGATACCACAGACCAGATACTTTCAGAGACCGCCTCGATAGCTAACTCACCATTCACTACAGCCCAACCAAACTTCTCAGATAGAGAGAGATAAGACTCCCTTACTTTCTTCAGATAGGATTCTCTACTCTCGTAGGCATCTCTCTTCCTAAGATATCTTTTCGCTGTATCCTCAACAGAAACATCAAGTACAATTACAAGACTCGGGACTGGTAGACCTTTTTCTAATGCCAACATCCAGTCTAAGTCAAGTCCATTAGCAAGACCATACGCCAATCCAGATGGGATGTATCTATCAGCTACCACAAACTTACCAGAATTTAACCAATCAACGATATCATCCCGTCTCTCCCATCGATTCGCTACATAAAGTAATTGACGAACTTCTGAGGATAGGGAGAGTTTTCCATCGAGGTAAGCCCTGATGTTCAATCCGACAGGAGTCCTATAGTCTGGGAAAGCAATCATTTCGCAATTAAACCCTGATTGTCCTAACCTATCGAATAATATCTTACTCTGAGTAGCTTTACCCGATGCATCAATACCTTCAATACAAAGTAACATAATTCGATCCCTGCCGTTGATTTGGCTGGTTTAAAGTCTTAATCCTACCATCTACTTTGAATGGTTCTAAAACTTCTTCCATTGAGTAAGGATAGGATACTAGGAGCCTTTAATGATAGAAACGTTGATAGTTGACAGTCTTTTAGCTGATAAAATATCCACGACGTCAACGAGATTTCAGTTGTTTCCTAGTTTTTTCCAACAATTCAAGGAGTAAAAGTAACACGTTCCCAAGTCGCTGTATCTTTTCTGGATCCTCTTCAGATGATAGTTTTTCTTGTACATCCTTAAGTTTACTAAGAATATTCTTCTCAAGCTCATCGAGTAGAATCGATTTCTCAATAATAGTGGGGGCCTCTCCTTCCTGAACTTTAATGACTTTCTTGTTACATTTCAAGCACCATATATCCTCATTTACGCTGAATAGAGGAGAACTACATTCAGGGCAACTATCTGTAAGCAGAGTAGCACCAGAACGTAACCAATCAGCCATCTTCTCAAGATCCTCACCCAATCTAATCACTTTCCACTTAGACTCGTCAACTCACCGTTTGATAGGGATTAGAGTGACTTTAAGGGGAGACATAAATATTTTTAATTGAGTGGATTCTCTCGTCATATGAATCTGTTGTTCCGGGAGGATTAGAAATGCCAAGAAAAAAATCAAAAAAGAAACAGATGGAAGAATACGAGGAACAAATACAGCAAGCAACAATAATACTAGGACGAGTCTCAGAAGACACGACAACTCCACGGAACATTAGACGAGCAGCAAAGCAAGCAATAGAATCACTACAAAACCAAGAGCATACCCCAGCGATAAGAGCAGCAAACGCAGTCAGTATTCTTGACGACATCAGCCAAGATCCCAATATGCCACCTTACACAAGAGTTGTACTTTGGCAAGCTGTAAGCATCTTAGAGACAATCAAAGACTGATAGAAACCAAGAGCATACTACGTAATGCTTAGGTGACTCAAGATTTCTTGATGTAACCCATCATCACAGGATGCAACAATAGATAAACGACTTTTTGAATTCAACACACAATCAAGCTCACCACCAAAAGGAGAAGTAACCACACCTCCAGCTTCCTTTATAATTAGACAAGCCGCCGCAAGATCAGTGGGACGCAATCTCTTTCGTAAGTCCACAAAACTCTGATAAAACCCAGAGGCAACATAACACAGTTCCAAAGCAGCTGAACCCAAATGCCGGTCATTTTTAGCCTTAGATACTAAATCGAAAAGGCTCCTAGCAGCCATCGTTTCGAGATAACTAAAGGACACCCTAAGAATCGAATCAGAAAGTTCAGAAACCTCTGATACATGGATGGGCTTTCCGTTAAGTGAAGCCCCTTCGTCCTTAGTAGCAGCAAAGACATCCCCTCTAAGAAGATCCATCACCAACCCTACGAATACATCACTCATTCTTTGGGTACTCGACACTGCAATTGATGTACAAAAGAAGGGAATACCAGTAATTGCATTCAACGTACCATCGACACAATCTGTCACTACAAAGGTGGTAGGATTTTCCCCAATCTCTGAAGAGATCTCTTCCCCAATATAGAACATGGGAACTTGAAGTTTCTCGAATTCACTAAGAATTGTTTTTTCAGCTTCTATATCGATCCGTCGTGTCAAATCCCCACTAGGATTACGTCCAACAACAGCGTCCGCGTCAGAACTGTTCAAGTCCCGAATTACTTGAGTTCTTACCTTATCTGCTATAGACCCCAATACTTCTAACCAATCTAATGAAGACATCTTATTCATTAGACGAGTTGTGGCAGGTAATCAAAGCTTTTATCATGGGAAACTTTCTCTTCAAATACTATTGCCGCGGGGATTCCCAAGTCTGGTCTAAGGGGCAAGGCTCAGGAGTTAAATTCTGAGCTGAGAAACCTTGTGGCGTAGGCCTTCGAGGGTTCAAATCCCTCTCCCCGCACCACCGAGTAAACAGTCCTCTGGATGATGTGTATAGATAATGGAGACCACTCTTGTTGTACCAGTGAAAAATGAAGTAAATACTATCCAAGAGTGTGTACAATCGATTCTTAATCAAACCTACAAGGATTTTGAAGTAATTTTTGTTGATGGGGGGTCCACTGATGGAACATACGAGATCCTCGACAGCATCAGGAAAGAGGAATCAAGAATCAAAGTTTTACGTGAGCCTGGTTTAGGACCAAG
>CP070773.1:175968-181499 GCA_020345945.1 Candidatus Bathyarchaeota archaeon
ACATAGCGACCCAAGAATCAGAATGCGCAGTGCTGACGTTTTGGAGAAGGTGTCTCGAGAACGTCCTGAATACCTTCAACCATTCAAGAGCAGATTGATAGACCAGATCTCAAAGATAGAACAACAGGAAGTTCGTTGGCACACAGCTCAAATGTTCTCATATCTAGACCTCGACGAGACAGAAAGAGACAAGGTCATCGAAATACTGTTCTCCTATATTGACATTGACAAGAGTAGAATTGTTAAAGTATCTTCGATGCAGACTCTTGCGGATATCGCCGAGAAGAACGAAGCCGTCAAACCTGAGATACTGAAGAAACTTAAAGAGATCATGAATAGAGGTAGCCCAGCGATGGTTAGCAGAGGAAAAAAGCTGATCAAGAAGTTAACAGAGAAATGACACATTGAACAGTATTGTCGGATGATAGACTCATTTATCACACGATCTCTAAATCAGATATTTTCAGATGACTCTGAGAGATCTTTCTCCGAAAGACGCTGGCGAACGTATCCTCCCAATCTTCTTCTCGTTTCGAGATCAATGGATCCTTCTCCTTTGATTATCTTGTCAAAGGTCTCAAAGGTGTGGGCAAGTTTTCTCCAATCGGGTACATAGACCTTGGAGAACCAGAGCCTAAAGGTAAATGCCTCGTCCAGATTCTCCAGCTCTTGTATATAGCCTTCAACCCTCTTCGATGCTATCAAGTGAGCTTTACCCAAGGGACCTTCCTCAGGGGCTTCTAAGAACATTATCCCATCAGCGCCACACGCAAATGCATGAAGGACATCCTTCATCTGCAGCCTACCTGTCGAGGGTAGAGGGAGGATTCTTATGCTGCTGGGATATGTTATTCGGGAGATCCCAGCGATATCAGCGGCTGTATAGGCTATCTCTCTCTCCATGAAGGCAAGTATCTTGATCTCAGCCTTCGAGTCTGCAAGAGTACCCTCGATCTGCGAAGAGAGCTGATCCTCTGTCGTACCATGAAGATCTAGGGTATTAACATGACAGGAAGGAAGGCAGACACCACACCCAGTACAGAGCATCTCATTGACCTCGATGCTCCCGTTCTTTAAGGCTAGAGCCTCGAAGGGACAGATCTCCACACACTCTCCGCAACCATCGCATACCCCTTCATTGCTGAGAAAGACTTTTTCAGGCTGGATTCTCACCACACCTTCCCTGAGGAAGGCTGTAGCCTTCGCGGCTGCACCCTCCGACTCAGCGACAGCAGTCTGGATATCCTTAGGTCCAGACACCATCCCGCACGCAAAGATTCCTTCCCGAAGAGTTGCTACTGGATCGAGTTTTGGATGGCGTTCGAGGACGAACATATCCTCACCAAGAGGAACCTTCGACTCGTCTGCAAGTCTCCTCATCGTCGAGTTAGGGACGATAGCCGGACATAAAATTACGAGGTCGACTATATTCTCGACTATGCGATTTATGAGAGTGTCCTCAGCCTTCAAGAGCAGTTGTTCCCTATCTGGGATTATCTCAGTGATCTTTCCCCTGACGAAGTGGATACCTTCCATCTGGGCTTTCTGGTAGAACTCTTCGTATCTGCGGCCAGGCGTTCTCATATCTATGTAATGGATCCAGACATCTACATCCTGCTCCTTGGCCATCATCGCCTGTTTAATCGCGTAGAGGCAACATACACGGCTACAGTAGGAGACCCCCCTCTCGGTCTCCCTTGAGCCGGCACAGAGTACGAAGGCGATCTTACCTACCTTTCCGCCGTCGCTTCGACGAAGAAGTATGCCTTTTTCCGGACCTGTTACGTCGAGAAGCCTCTCCATTTGGAGGGAGGTGATCACGTTTGGATGTTTTCCGTATCTGTACTCACCGAACTCCTTTAGGTCGTGAAGCTCGAATCCTGTTGCTAGGATTATTGCACCGACATCGATCTTAACATCTCCCTCTTTGTCGTCTAGGTCTATAGCTTTGGTCGGACAGACCTCTAGACATTTCCCGCATCTTGAACAGTTATCAAGATCCAACGTATACGTGGTGGGTACAGCCTGCGGGAAGGGAATGTAGACAGCTTTTCGAAGATCCATCCCCTCATTGAATTCATTTATCGTCTCGACCGGGCATACTCTGCCACAGACCCCACATGCAATGCAGTCCTCAACCCTAACCCCTCTAGGTCTAAGGGATATCGTAGCTTGAAAGTTCCCGGGAAAACCGGTAATCTTCTTCACCTCAGCGAGGGTGAAGAGCTCGATGCCTGGATTTCTTGCGATCTCTCCCATCTTCGGAGTCAGGATACACTGTGAGCAATCAAGGGTAGGAAAGACCTTAGGATATTTGATGACGTGACCGCCTATGGACGGAGCCTTCTCCGCGAGGTAGACCTTAACCCCGTTCTCCGCGAGGTTCAGGGCGGTCGTGATGCCTGAAATCCCTCCCCCAACGACTAGGACTGAACGTTCGACCTCCACCTCGACCGGTGTTAACGGGACAGCCTTTCTAACCTTCAGGACTCCTCCTCTAGTGAGGTCGATCGCCTTGAAGGTTGCCCCTTCAGGGTCGTCGGCATGTATCCAAGAACACTGTTCTCTAATGTTGACGATCTCGATGAGAGCCGGATTCAATTCTTCTTCCTGGAGGATCATCTCGAAAGTCTTTCTATGCATCTTTGGAGTGCAGCAAGCGAGCACCACGCTGTTCAAACCGTGACGTCTGACTGACTCCTTGACCATCTCAAGACTTGGCTTGGAGCATAAGTATCGATCACCCTTCGAGAGGACTACACCACCCCATGTGGAGGATTCTCGGACTACCTCCTCGACGTCGACAATGTCTGAGATGTTTCCACCGCATTCGCAGACGAAGACGCCTATTCGAGTTTCTTGGTCCACTTCCCTCAAGTCCTGTGATCCCTGTGACATTATTATAGAACTGTTAGTGCGTGAGATACCGTCTTCTCCCCCCGATAGTCGGGAAGTAACATAGGGGATCTCCTCAAAGTCTCTATGCCAGCCTCCGTCAACAACTCTTCGTACTTTGCCACATGATTCAGCGTCAACTTTCCAAGCTTAACTTTCTCAGCATATTCCTTGGCAGCAATACCTGCCTTTCGTCCGAAGATGTTGTAATCGAGAACAGAATTCCCCATCAACCGGTTTCTACCGTGCACTCCACCTGTCACTTCACCTGCAGCGAAGAGGCCTGGAACCCTTGTCTCTCCTCTCTGGTTGATTACTATGCCTCCGTTCTGGTAGTGGAGAGTAGGAAAGACAAGGAGAGGCTCTTTGGTCATATCGATCCCGAATCTGTTGTAGAGCCTCCACATGGCGGAGAGGGCTGTCCTTATCGTCCCTTCACCTTGGATAGCCTCTATCATTGGAGAGTCAAGCCAAATCCCTCTCATCCCTGTCGTTGTCTCGATACTATTCTTCCGTTCGTAGCACTCCCTGATTATCATAGCACTCTCCACATCTCGTGGCTCGAAGGGGTTGACGAATAAATCACCATTCTTGTTCACAGGCTGCGCTCCCAGAGACCTCACCTTCTCGGTGACCAGAAGACCGACTATCTGTTCGGGATATGCTGCACCTGTCGGATGGTACTGGACAGAGTCGATGTCTCTTAATCTAGCCCCAGCTCGATATGCTATTGCGATCCCGTCAGCGGTCGCCCCATAGTGATTCGTCGTTTGATACCCTTGGATGTGGAGCCTACCGAACCCCCCGGTCGCTAGTATCGTCGACTTGCTCCTCGCAATATGGTACTCTTGGGTTTCCATGTTGTATAGGACAGCTCCCGCGACCTGTCCATATTCGTCCATCAATAGTTCTATTGCGGCTGTGAACTCTATCACAGGTATATTTCTGTTCTCTACCTCGTCTCTTAGGTTCCTTACGATCTCTAGGCCGGTGTAGTCTCTGCAGGAGTGAAGCCTCTTTCTTGAGGTCCCTCCACACTCAAGAGTGGTCATAGACCCATCTTGTTCCCTGTCGTAGACGACCCCTAGTTCCTCATGCCAACGGAGAATTGAGGGAGCCTCCATCACTAAGGCTCTTACCAGCTCAGGGTCGTTAGTGAAGTGCCCTCCTCCGATGGTGTCAAGGTAGTGTATTGCCGGGTTATCGTTGGGTCTATCCGCTGCCTGTATCCCTCCTTGAGACATCACTGAGTTCGCGTCTCCCAGTCTCAACTTCTGAACTATCAGGATGCTCGCGGGTTCAGCACCAGTATAGTTAGCCCAGAGAGCTGCAACCATTCCTGCCCCACCTCCACCGATAATTAGGATATCGACGTCGAGGTCTATCGTGGAGAGGTCGATCTCCCGAGGATCTATAAGAGAGTGTGCTTCAAGGAGGTCTGCCACCTCAGTTGGTGCTAGATCTCCTTTGTTGGGTCCCAGTCTCACTCTTCTCTTTCCCTCCGTCTTGTAGTCGGGGTGGAACTGGTTCAGGGCCTTCTCCCTCTCCTTGAGATCGATGAGAGGAAACGTCTCTTTCAGCCGTCTATCTCTCGACCTTGCCACGGCCTCAATCGACTCACGCATGTACTCGGGGTATCCTTCTATCAGGCTACTCACTCCTCGATCTCCCTCCTCTCATAGGATGCCCTCAACTCTCCTACATCCATCTCTATGAGCTGCACCACGTCCTCCCCAAGCTTTTCCTCCTCAAGCTCTCTCAGCCTCTTATCGAGCTGCTTCTCCTTTCCGAGGACATACTTTCCATACAGCCTTCTGGCGAGGAGGGCTACCTGATATGGCGCGATCTCAGCTGGACATCTTACCGCACATAGCCCGCACCGTATACAGTCAAAAGAGAGAGCTGTCACCTGCTCAATATCTCCTCTGATTGCAGCCTGTACGTAGTCCATTACGTCTAGATCTTGGGGACAGGCTTTTGTGCAAGTATTACAGCTCACACACCTAGCAATCTCAGGGTAATACTCGAGAAGCAGGGTTCCACTCGAGTCCAACTCATCAAGGTCATACACTGTCTTCCTCACCGGCGTGAATGGAATCTGGGTGAGATACATCCCATCCTCCACCGTCTTCTGACAGGCCAACGCCATATGAAGCCGATAGTCATCCTTCAACCTGTATATGGTGGCACAGGCACCACAGAATCCTCCCCTACAGCCTGCTCCCCTCACAGGCCGGTAGCCGACATACTCCATCGCCTTCATAATAGTCAGATCTGACGGCACTTCGTACCCCTTTCCCATCACGTAGATCTTAAGCGTAACACCCTTTTTCTCAGTCACGTCCTTCCCCCCAATTCTGTAACATATATCAGACAATCCCAGAAGAATCGAGAAGAGAGCACTTCACCATACCTCATTTCAGGAGCCCTTTACCCTTGAGAAGGTCGGTGGGATCTACATATTTCAGGTCAAGACTCCAAAAGCCCTGGATCCCAAAGGCTATCGCCATTAGCTGTGTGAAGTAGAATACAGGTATCTCCTTGAATCCAGGATAGAGTTCCTTCGCTTCTCTCTGTCTCTCATCGAGATTGAAAGCACAGAGTGGACAAGCTAGAGCGACGGCGTTAGCCCCCTC
>CP070773.1:181599-187008 GCA_020345945.1 Candidatus Bathyarchaeota archaeon
CATTATCGAGACTGGAAAGGACAGTATTTCCACGTCACTATTCGTCCACTGGTGGCTGACAGAACCATATAAGAGAGCCTCTTCTACTCTCCGTTCTGCTCTCTCCAAAATTGGGGAATATTCTTCTCCTGTTAACTCCTCAACTTTAATGTGGAGATTTTCAACGTATCTTCTTGCTTCAATACTGAAAGGGTATTTTGCGAAGTCGTTTTTCGAGTTCAACATAGGTTCTGGTTTCCAACCCAGTACTCGTAAGTACTCTTGGTCATGGTTAGTCGGACTCGATTCTTGGTGCCAAGTAATAGGAAAGCCTTTGTTCTTCAGGTAGACCGAAATTGAGTTTGACTGGCATGTTTGTTGAAAACTCGATATCCACAACGTCAGATGCCACAGTTCCTGCTTTAACGATCTCCGACAAATAGTTAAGGCTGAATGTCGCATTTGATTCTTCCTTGACATCAAGGCTTAGGATAACTTCACTATCTTTATCAAATTCGATAGTGGCGCTTCCTAGATTACCAATTGCTTTGAATGTTATCTTCTGAGGGGTTGCCTCAAGTCTGACGTTATCGCTCACTGTTGACGCATCATCCATCGTCTGTTTCAACGATGAGGATGTCATCTTGACCTTAGTATTGAAATCGATCTTTGGTGTTGGGGCCTCTTCTTCTGTCATCTCAAGCGTGGGCATAACGAACTTCCTGATGAATACTCCCCTAAAAATAAGCTCAAGCTGTCTTCCTTCTTCGCCTGTTGATATCTCAAGGGTTTCGTCACTTCCAACGCTTTTCAGAAGTTTCAGCATCTCACCCATATTAACACAGATATCGATAGGTTGGTCGCAAACATATTCTTGAAAGGCATCTTTAGGAACTTCAAAGTCAACCATCGCCACATGAGACGGATCCATAGCCCGCAACCTTATGCCATTCTGGTCGAGCTTGAATGTAGCCTCGTCAACTAAAGTTGAGACTGCCACCATCAGGTTTTTCCATTGTCTTGCGTCGTCGATCTTAATCCTCAAGGTCACACCAATTCCTATGGTTCTCTTTACATGTTTAATATTAAATACCTAGGAGGTACTCTTACTTTTATCGTTCTCGAATTCTTTTTTCATATGTAATGCTAGTTCTGTCATTCCTGCGACTGAGTCTTCGTGCTTGTTTAATATTTTCAAGGCTTTTTTGAAGGATACTAACTCTTTGATTAATGAATAGGCTGCTAATGCCTCAAACGCGTCGGCTTGACTATGACGGTCAACTCTTTTTGGTAAAATTTTTCGAAGTCCTGAATCCTTCAGTGCATTTTGTAATATTGATCCCTTAATCCTGCTACCCGTAGGGTGACCTAGCTTTCCCGAAAGATATACAGAATATAGGAAATTTAGGTAAGAATCTCCTAACGCAGCTAGTTGCTTGTTGGATAACACTTCTACTAGATTTGGCTTCTCTCTCAATCCTATTCGAAGGGTTATTTCGCTAATTTCTCTCGGCAGTCGGATCTTCACTGATGGTTTTTCTCCCACGACTTATTGAATTCTTTCTTGAACTCCACAATTCTTTTTTCTAGATTTTTCAAGGCTCTCTCAAATACTCTTGTAGGTGTAGTTCGTCCTTTGGTGCGAACATAGATAATGGGATGCGATACAAGAGGATGAGGTAAACTATATCCCGCGAATTCAACTGCTTTCTCTTCCAAGAGAGCTTCTTGCACCACATTACAGAATGTGTGTCCCTCTCCCTCGACTTCTAACTCCATTTCCTTTGATTCATTCTTCAGTATCTTCAATTTCATCAGTCCAGTCCCCCTACTTCTTTCCCGTAGTCTACAGTTATCTTTCTCTCTTCTATGTTGGAACATACTTGGCAACCTAGTATTCTGCCTCTTCTCGTCAATCTGTTTCCACACCTTATGCAAAAGGCTTGTACAACACCAAGATTTCTTCCGAGTGTTGAGAGATGTGTTGCCCCATTTCTGTTGCTTATTACCTTAGCTTTTATCAAGTCTCCAGGCCTTACCGCCTCATACATTGATCTTACATAGTTGGAGCTTACTGTTGAGATGTGGATGATTCCCGTGAACTGTCCTGGAACAGGTCGGTTATCCACACTGAGGATCCTTATTATTGCTGTCTTATCTTGAGTATTTACTACCTGTCCTACAATTACGCTTCCTTTTCTTGGGAAAATTGGAGTTCCGCTTCTAGGGTAGATGGATACAAGTTTGTTGTGCACATCTGTAATCGTGTATCCTACAGTTTTTGATCGAATGTCACCTTCCTCAATAAAGGTTCCAGGTCCCGCCACGAATTCTTCTATGACTGCTACCTTCTCTCCGGGCGTCTTGAATACTTCTTTCTTTCTTTTACTCAATTTTCCTTCCTCTTCTTACAATTCTATATAGATCAACATCAACCGTGTATATCCTTCTCTTGTGGAAGCTAAGTGTCCGGGGAAGGATGAACTTATTCTGAAGTAATGTTGTAATTCTCCCATCATGTTTATAGATGAAGTCTCTGATGACTTCCCTATTTTGTATGCCACTTTTATGCACCGAATAGACAACATCGCCTACTTCTAAAGCTTTTTGTAGAAACCTGATATCGGTTCCTCTTTTTCTGGTTCCGAAAGGTGGATTCTGTATTACT
Organism: Candidatus Bathyarchaeota archaeon; assembly: GCA_020345945.1. GTDB lineage: Archaea > Thermoproteota > Bathyarchaeia > RBG-16-48-13. The sequence continues at coordinate 184,247 of CP070773.1, forward strand.
GTATCAAATCTTCCTTTAACTGAGTCGATTTCCATAGTCACCCATTCAATCTTCTTTCTAAGCCCCATCCTCTCTGTATTGGAGCATCCTATTCTAACCGCATCTGGATCAATATCGATTGCTAAAACTTCTTTAGCTCCCAATAATGCTGCTCCGATTCCGAAGATACCAGTACCGCTTCCTAGGTCTAGTATCATCTTCTGTTTTATGTCGTTGTAGGTGTAAGCTGCCAACCATAGGATCTCTACAGCTACCTTTACTGGAGTCATATACTGTTCTAAATTAACTCTTGGCGACCGAAAGGGCAGAAGCTCCGACAACTCCCTTTCAAGTTCGATCTTCTGGATAGATCTTGTTGACATGGGAATCCCACTTCTTTTTTCCCATCATAATCTCCACGTCCTCAATTGACAGGATGGTTCTTCTGAACTGTTGTGCATCATCTATAGTTATACGAGGACAAGCAGTATTCACGTAAGCCTTGAAACTTGTAAAGTTCTCAAGAATCTTTGGTGAGACTTCAGATGAGATTAGCAGGATCCCTCTTTTATTTGAGTCTTCCAACAATCTTTTGATTCTAATTGCTTCGTCGAGCCTGAATTGTCCTGTCTTTGAGCTGAGAATTATCCCGAAATCTGCTATCTCCCTCGCCTTCGATATTCTTGCCCATCTACGTTTAAGCTCGGTTCTTTTCCGCTCTCTCATATCGATAACTCTGTTTTGATACGGGTCAGCAAGAATGATATTTCTACTCAGAGTAAGAGTGGCTCCTAATGCATGGAACATACTTCCTATTAGGAGAAAGATATCTACTGAGTCATCGATATCCTGCATTGTGGAGTAATCGCAACCAAGTATTTGTCCATCATATTTGATCTTCCCTCTTTTCTTTCCTATGATTGGAGTTAGCCCTTTTTCTTCCAGAAATCTTTTAACAATCTGAAGACTGGGGACATGTTGTACTGTTGTAGCCAGCCCAATCTTCTGATAGCCTTTGAGAGATCGAAGGGCCTTCCTAATCGTCTTTAGGATGTCTATATTGGAAGGTATTTCTAGATACAGTATAGGAATATCTTCTTCTGTCGTGTATGGAGTGTGCCCGAAATGAATTATCAGATCAACTTCAAGCTTCTTAGCTTGGTAGATTGGAAGATCGCAGGCTCCATAACATGGGTCCATTGAAACAATTGTCAAGGCTTCAGTATTATCTTCGATCAATTTACTGATTCTGGAAGCGGCCGTTATCAATCCTTCTGGGAATTGCAGTAGAACTCGTTTAACCGCTCTTTTTGTTATTTCTGTAATCAATGTTTGCTCTTGTAGGTCATAAATCTCCAGAAGCAGTCCCTCACAACTAGGTAGGTCTCTATTATCTGTGTTGGAAACCAGAGTACAGTATTTTAACCTTCGGTGCTAATGCTTTTCTCGGTTGATTCTAGGCTTTAGAGATTTTGAATGGGTTTTCCTAGAAATCCGAATGATCTTTTTATTGCAATATCCTCCTACTATATTGAAGTCTATCTCAAGGTCAGATGAATTGGTCACAAATCTACCTCCAGAAAGCAAAGAAAAATGGGCTCAATACTCCAAGGCGTATACAATCGAGGAGAAGCTTGTCGCGCTCAAGGAGTTTTACTCCTCAATTCCAAAGCATAAGGGTACGAGTAAGCTACGTGCAGATGTTAGAAGGAAGATCTCAATTCTTAAACGTCAGATTGATGAGAAAAAGACTAGGAGAGGCGGTAAAGGTAGAAGTTGGTTTGTTGAAAAACAGGGAGCCGCTCAAATTGTTCTTCTAGGATTGACGAACTCGGGTAAGAGTACACTCCTTTCGAGAATTACTAATGCGAAACCTATAGTCTCGAGCGTCCCTCATCTAACAATGGAACCTAGAGTTGGCGTGTATCTCTATACGGATATTTCCTTTCAAATAATTGATACACCGTCTATACAAGTTGGGGCCGCTAGAGGTGTCGGTCTTGGTCCTCAGATACTTGGTCTGGCTAGAAATGCTGATGGTATCATAATTGTTCTTGATCTATCAATCGATGCTGTTGAACAACTTGATGTGATTTGTAGAGAGCTTGAGGAATTTGGCATACAAATCGTCCCTTCTGAAGCACAAATAGAGTTTACTGGGGTCTCAGATGATCCTCAATTGAAAGTGTCAGGTAAACTATTGAACTGTACAGAAGAAGATGTGAAGCGTCTCCTAAACAGCTATGGAATTAGGGCAGGATTGATCAAAATAGGTGGAGGTGCAACATTAGAACAGATTGAAGATGCCATCCTAAGAAATACAGTCTACAGACCCACTGTTATTGTTGCCAATAAACTAGATGCGAAAAACTCTTCACTCAACTTAGAACGGTTGACGACGAAACTGAAAGCAGAACTAGAAATACTGCCTTTCTCTTGTGTTCAAGATGGATCTCTTGATCAACTTGGCAAATCTCTAGTATCTGTTCTCGATATTGTTCGAGTCTATACTAAGAATCCGAACTCTTCGACTCCCTCATCGATTCCAATTACAGTCAAAAAGGGTACTAAAGTCGTTCAGGTTGCTAGAATGATTCACAGTAGACTATCTAGGGACTTTAAATATGCCCGAATTTGGGGGCGATCAGCCAAGTATGATGGACAACGTGTGGGCGAAAACCATACCTTGTTAGATGGAGATACTCTTGAGATACATTGCAAATAAACAGTCTTTCTATCTCCTATGACAGCAAAGTACAACTATTTCTTCGAATTGAAGGTGT
>CP070773.1:187108-192483 GCA_020345945.1 Candidatus Bathyarchaeota archaeon
ATATTATCGCACCTAGAGAGGTAGCTTCCTTTACTTCTGGGATCCAGACAGGTTTACCTAAGACATCTGCCTGCATCTGCCTCCACAGCTTGCTTCTCGACTCTCCGCCACACATCCTCAATTCTTTTATCTTGATTCCAGAGGCTCTCTCAAGGTTTTCGATATTAGCCCTAACACCGTAGCAGACATTCTCCAGTATAGCCCTTCCAATCTCCTTCCGACCCGTAGTCATAGACGCCAAACCCCGAGGACTGACACCTATCAACGTTCCAGGAGGTCGCGGTTGTACACCAGGCACATGCGACGCCAAGAAAGCAAACAACCCACCCGCCCCAGGAGGAACTCGCGAAGCCTCCTGGTCGAGAAGCTGATAAGCACTGACACCCAGATCCTCGCCCAATATCTTCTCAAGATCTCCGAAGCTGTCCCTGAAATACCTGTAGATGATGCCTGAAGCCCCAGCATTACTCTCCAGAACCCACTTATCTGGAACCACATGACAGTTCATATTAGTCTTCATCTCACTGTCGACGATTGCTTCATCTACAACCAGTTCAACTGGAGTTGTCGTCCCAGCAATAGCTGCAATCTGCCCCTTCTCCACTGTTGCCGTTCCTGCTGATCCACACTGAGAATCCCCACCGCCAGCGACTACCGGTGTACCCTTCTTCAGCCCAGTCTCTCCCTCAGCTTTACTCGTGATCTCACCAATTTGGTCTCCACTCTTATGAATCTCAGGCCAGATATCCAAAGGCAATCCTAGAAGCTCAAGCAGTTCCTCCGACCACTCTCGCTTGTAAACGTCAAAAGCCCCGCTATTCCCTGCATTAGATGGCTCAGCAGAGAACTTACCGCTGAAACGGTAAAGCATCCAATCGCTCATTATCAATAATCTCCGGATTCTCTTGTACACCTCAGGCTTGTGATTCTTGAACCATAGAAGCCTGGCCGGAGCTGTGATCCAATATCGACCTGTAATCTCGTAGATCTTTTTCCCGTACTTTCGATTCATCTCTGGTAATTCTTCTCGAAATCTGCCGTCGGTACATGGACAGGCGAAGATCTCCTTCTTCTCATCGAAATACACTTGTGCCTCACGCTGAGCTGTCGCGCTTACTCCGACTACATCGGACCCTGATATTCTTGCGTCTTGGACTGCATTCCTGATTTGGGAACAGAGTATATTCCAGAAGGTATCTGGATCATACTCGGCTCCGCCAGGGGCATCCTCTGGATAAATGTATGTCCATTCTTGATATGAGCTCCCCACCTCGTTGCCTTCAAGATCGACGATTACAGCCCGTCCTCCTCCGATACCCGCGTCCAACGCCAACAAGCATTTTTTCGTCAACGATTCTTCACTCCAATTGGCTGAATTATTCCGAAGGAAGAACGCTCGGGTTCATAATATTCTTCATCTTCTCGCCTTTCAGGAACCTTGCGATGTCCTCCGCAATGATGCATGATCCCCTATACATCATGTCATCAGAGGGTCCAGCCAAGTGAGGAGTAAAGGTAACATTATCCATATGGATGAACTTGTTGTCAGGATCCTCAGTTATTGGTTCCTTGACGAAGACATCCAGAGCCGCACCAGCAATCTTCTTGTTCTTCAGAGCAGCGTACATCGCATCCTCATCGATCACTGCACCTCTCGAAGTATTGACAAGAATCGCCGTCTCCTTCATCATATCGAACTCTTTCTTCCCGATCATCCCAGTCGTCTCAGGAGTCAACCTTACAGTAACTGAAATAAAATCAGACTCTTTGAGCAATGTCTCCAGATCTGTCTTCTCCACATCGATATCGCGCATCTTCTCCTCTGATACATACGGGTCGTAACCTAGAAGCCTCAGCCCGAACCCCTTCGCTCTTTCCGCCAACTTAACCCCGATAAATCCTACACCTACAATACCCATAGTCTTCCCTTTGAGTTCAGGAATAGATTTCCTCCATTTCTCACGTGCTCCACCTTGATAACCAGTATAAGTACCATTTCTCACCGATTCGAAGGCTCTCGCGATATGCCTGACCTCTGATAGGAGAAGCCCCATAGTGAAGTCAGCGACAGAATCCGCGTTCCTCCCCGCACCTTTAATAACCGGGATTCCCGCCTCCGTCGCAGCCTCCAAGTCAACATTCACAGGTGTTGAACGGCTGCAAGCCACCAACTTCAATTTCTTACCTGCTTTTATCGTCTCTTCAGAGACTGGAGCAAACTGAACAACGAGAATCTCCGTATCCTTTATCTCTGCTGCAACCTTCGATGGGTCCCCAGCAAACTCTTTAATCCTCGTATATTTTGAGCGAAAGCTTCTATCAGATTCAAGACTAAGAAACCTTAGCTCCAATTCATCATATAGGTCACCAAGGTACTCTTTGAAACACTTCCTCCAAAGCTCCTCTGTAACACGCCAATCTGGAATAATAAGAGTCTTCAAAATTCATCCACCTTAAGCATAATTCGTTACTTGGAATGGATTGAAAAATTTATCCTTCACATTGAATAGACCTGACTTTCAAGCCTACTCCAATGTAAATAAAGTGACAGTAATGTCACTTCGTGTAAAACCAAAATCTTGAAAAAAGAAATGAAGTGGAGATGGTTTTACTGGCCAAATGTCATGAAGTGGTATACTGAGTATCCTATCAATAGTGCGATAACCAAGAATCCCAGCATCTTGCCTCGGTCCAAGCATGCTCACCTCCCTTAGACTAGTTTCACTCTCCTCAGATCTTCACCCTCACCACAGTTTGAATCCCCAGTAGTAGTATCTGCCAGTAACCCAAGCAAACACCATTATGAAGAGACAAAGCGCGATAATTGCCTTGTCACGTCCTGACAGCCGATGCTCTACGAATTGAGTCTTCCTTTTCAATGCCTCTGCAGTCAAGTCAACTCCACGAGCGTCTAAGGCCAGCGATGCCTCTGCAGTCATCTTGAATGTACTGAAGAATAGTGGGATAGCAGCAGTAACCATATATCTCAATGATCGAAATGCCTTCGGAGAGAATATAAACATCTTTCCACCGCCTAGAGCACTTCCCCTTGCCCTCTGCGCATCAAGTATCTGCAGGTAGGTTCCGAGCACCCCTGGCAGAAGCCTGAAGGAAGTAGCCACCCCAAAACCAAACCAGTACGGAAACTTGAACCCTTCAAGGGCCGCAGTATATTCGCTCTGGCGAGTTGACCAGACCATGATCAACGCTGAGATGGCAGTAGAGAGATGACCAAAGAAGTAACCTATTGCCACCCATAAAGCCGACCATTGACCATAAGGTGGTACACCCTCATTCGTAACAAATATGTTATAGAACTGAGGGGGCGTAGCCCACATAGGTAGCTGGTAGGTCCACAGCGAGAAGAAGAGCAAATTAAAGATGAAGCTCACCGGGGTAATAAACGCGATCATCCCGAAGAAAGGCAACATCTTTCTTGTCGGCACTTTAAGCGATAGTGCGACGCTAAGGGCGACTAGAAAGATCGGAATCGTATGAGTAGCGACGTTCCAGAATCCCGGAATACTCCCGAAGGTAAAGAATATGATAAACTTGGTTCTCGGGTCCATCCTATGCAGCCAAGAATTTGTATCTACATATAACTGGTAGAAAACAGGCAAAGTTCATTCCTCCAAAGTATTTATGATCTCAGCGGCTTCTCGAACACTTAGGACCGCTTTTCCCTCTACAAATTCACTCATCAGTTGCGAGATCTGTGGCGGTTCGATGAAAGACTTCTTCAGCACCTCAGGTTGATTAAAGACATCTTCCGGAGGACCATCGAGCAGTATGTTTCCCTGCATCATGACTATGACCCTCTTTGCATACTCCGCAACGATCGTCATATCATGAGTTATCACAATTATTGCTTTTCCCTCTTTGTTCAGTCTCTCCGCCATCTCCATGGTAGATCTTCCTGTAAGCCAATCCATACCTGTAGTCGGTTCATCAATCACAAGAAGTTTAGGTCTCATCGCGATGATTGATGCTGTCGCAACCTTCTGACGCTCACCTTTCCCCATGAAGAAGGGGTTCTCCTCCTCCCTCCCAACCAGACCTACTGCCTCGACAGCCTCATCAACAGCTTCCTCAAGTTCCTCACCGCTGAAACCAAGGTTCCCCGGTCCAAAGGAGATCTCATCCTCAACCTTTGTATTGAAAATCTGATGATCCGGATTCTGGAAGCTATAGGCGACTTTCGCCACAAGATCCAACATGGTCTTTCGGCTCGCGTCGTCCCCATCAACGATTACGTTACCCTCAGTAGCCGACAAGAGCTTGTTGAAGTGTTTGACTAATGTCGTCTTGCCAGCCCCATTCTGCCCTATCAGTCCTATGAAATCGTAGGGCATAATCTCGAGGTTCACCCCCTTGATAGCGTGGACATCCCCGGACTCAGACTTATACATATGTTGAAGATCCTTGATAATTATGAGGGGGTCCGCCTCAGGCATCTTCTCAGCACGTCGAGGTATACTGATCCGCTTCTTGATGATCTTCTTCAAGCTCTTTCGAGCTTCTTCCAGATCTGTCGGATATCCGTAAATCTTCTGATACTTCTCCTTCAACTGACTGCCAAGTTCAGCTACTTGAGGCGGCCTAACACCAGACTTTAGCAATACGTCAACGTTCGAGAAGAACTCTTTCTTGGGAGCCACTAATTTCACCTGACCATCGCTCATTAATGCTAACCGGTCAGCTACCTGCGCAAGCTGTTCGCTCTTATGGCTTACCACTATTATGGTCATTGCTGTCTCTTCTCTCAACCTCTTGATAGTATCGAAGACCTCAGTGGTTCCTATAGGATCAAGCTCGCTAGTCGGCTCATCCAAGACCAGAATCGGAGTCATGCGTGCCAAGGCAGAAGCTATGACTAACCTCTGTTTCTCTCCCCCAGATAGAAGGTAGGGAAATCTATCCATGTATCCGGTTAATCTTGTTCGTTCCAGAGCATAATCAACCCTTTTCTGGATCTCCTCTCGAGAGAGCCCGGCCAGCTCCAGTGACATGACCATATCTTCCCAAACGGAAAGACCGAAGATCTGACTTTCTGGATCATCAAAAACCATAGCCACCCTAGATGTGATTTCACCTCGACTGTGCTTCCGAGTATCAAGCCCCATGACTTCCGCTCTACCCTCGAGCTTACCGGCCACCGATAAAGGAATCTTCCTCGCCAATGAAGGTATTGACCACCAATTTCTTCTCTCCCGGAGCATGCTCTCGCCAGCCACCTGCTGTCTGGTCAACCCCGATGGGGGTAAGACGGTGGAAAAGGCATTCAAGATGATTCAGGAGCTATCCTTGAGGCTTCGTGAACAAAATAAATTACCGCGTGCAGGATAGGAATATGGAACGGGGAACGCATCACGGGG
>CP070773.1:192583-197859 GCA_020345945.1 Candidatus Bathyarchaeota archaeon
CAGCCTCGCCCCCATCGATTGGGCCAGCTTGAAGGGAGGACCGTGGGTACCGACCTCCCTGACAACGGTACACAGGATGCTGGCGATGGCTGACGTGAAGCCAGGCGAACTTGTCTACGACCTAGGCTCTGGAGACGGTCGCATCCTCGTCGTTGCGGCACGCAACTTCAAGGCTCGGGCAGTAGGGATCGAGATCGACCCCCTCCTCCATCTCCTCTCAAAGTTGTTGATCACCCTCATCGGACTGCACGGACAGGTCCAAGTGGTGCACGGAGACATCTTTACCCAAGATCTCAGCAAGGCTGACGTTGTCACATGCTTCCTTCTCCCTAGCATCAATGAGAAGCTCGCAGAGAAGCTAGCTGGAGAGCTGCGTCCAGGTACACGAGTCGTTTCCAACACTTTCATCTTTCCCGGACTACCGCTGACCCACAAGGAAGGCAGGAATATCTACGTTTACAGGATACCTAACCACGCTGCCTTATCGAAGAACCGACACTCAAGTACTCCGCGTAGCTAGCTAATATAACCGACCGCATACCGTAATCACTTAATCCATCAGGGAGCAGATTCTCTTCTACGTGGGCAACGACGACCTCTCCGAAGAAAATCGTGTGTGTTCCCTGCCTTGTCGAGTGAATCACCTTACACTCGATATTTATCGGACACTCATCGATCAAAGGCGGAGCAACGATGCTTGCCGGAACTGCAGTCAACCCTGTCTCAGCAAACTTATCGATGTTCTTCCCCGACCTAGTTCCGCAGAACTCGGTCTCCTCAACCAGATCCGCGGTTGGAACGTTGATAACGAACTCTCCGCTCTCCGCTATCAGATCAAGGGAGTACCGGTCGTACCTCACAGGGACCACATATATCGCCGGTTCATGGGATACCACCGTACACGCTGCGATCGTGATGATATTTGCCTTCCCCTCCTCGTCTACACACGTCACCAATACTGTTGGCTTGGGCCCCACAAGCTTACGGGTCGATGATGAGTCCTGAATCTCCTTCTTCAATTGAAACCTCACCGTCCAACGGTTCTGCAAACCGAAGCCATTAATCCATTTCGAAAGACTCTGTCCAGCCCTAGAGATGATTGCCCGGTTATCCTCTGATCGAGTAGCGGAAAGACATTCCAGGAGGACGCAAAGGACTAAAACCTGTGAGTCCTAGGAAGTTTCAATTTCAGGAGTCTAGAATGCTGTCTTTCCTTAACAGTCTATGGGAATGGATACTGCGAACCTTCTTTGGAAAGAGATCCGTCGAATACGGGGCAATATACCACAACGACTGGTGGAAATTCCGATCCTACGACTCGATTCATCGATCAAGATGCCAGAGGCTTGTGGAAGTCACGAACTCCGCTCAACGCAACTCACCTGTATGGTTGAGGCTGGGGGTCACATGGAGAGAGTGGCAGCAACGCTACGACTCAGACGGACTCAATGAAGCAAATGAGCTAGTAGACGACATCTTTCAGAACATATTGATACCATTCCACAAACAAGATTCTCCCGCTGGTCTCCATGTATGTTTCATACTCGGAATCAACGACACCCCCTACGGACTGAACAACGGAACCGAGTGGAATCATCAAACCGAGGCAGACGAGTTCGCAAAAGCTGTTGCAGAACATATCAGAGACACCAGTTGGCAGAATGTCAACTACGGAGAACTTGTAACAGTCTGGAACGTAGACAACGAGCCTACCGACCACGTCGGTAACGCCGATAACAACCAGATCGCAAACTGTCTCAACAAGTGGATGACCACGGTCAAAGATATTCTCGATAAGCCTACTTGCATAAACCTCGTAGGCGGACACGACCCTACCGAACCAAAGTACCTGAATACCTGGAGCAGTTTTATAAACGGAATAACTGACCTGACAATACGCAACGCATTCATCAATTCACTAGATATCTTGGGAATAGATCCTTACCACCATTACGAGATACAGACCGTGGATACCATAGAGACCATGAGAGATATTGGAAAAGACAGGTGGGCAGTAGTGGAGACAGAGGCGGGTTGGTACCACGACAAGCCCGACTTCATAACAGCAAGTAAGGTTAGAGAAGCACTAGACACCTTCCTGAGTAAGGATCCTCCACCCGAGTTCCTCCTGCTCTACCAACTTGTAGATACAGCAGGCGGAGAAGACGGAGGTTTCCTCACCCAACTCGCCTATCCTAACGGAGACGATGAATGGAAGAAGGATAAGGATGAAATACTATTCAGAGACGTCCTAAAGGACAGACTCCAATAAGAAATACAAACCCAGCTACTTTGACCTTATTCTCTTTCTTCACACATTTCATGTTCTATATCCTATTCGAGGTAAGGCTCATCCAGATTACCCGTGTTGGAGTAACCTCTGCTCTCCCAGTACCCCCGGTAATTAGGATCGTCGGAGATCTCGATCATCGTTATCCACTTGCACCATTTGTACCCCCACTTATCCTCAGCGACAAGCTGAAAAGGGAACCCCCTCTCAGCAGGCAACGTGACGTTATTCATCTTGTAGGCCATGATGATCTCCCTATCCATAATGTAGGCCAGAGGGAGAGAAGTCGTATAGCCATCGTAGGCATGAAAGATGACTGTATTCGCAGTGGGCAGATGTCTTGCCTCAGAGATCAAATCCATAACCAGCACTCCCTGCCAGAGAATCGTCGCAGACCATCCTTCTACACAGTTAAGAGTTACCAACTTCTCATAGTTCTGACGACCAATAACCTCATCGTAGGTATACTCCCTCGGATTCAGAACAAGACCTGAGATCTTGAGAGTATACGTATTGATGTCGATCTGCTGTGGGCCTTTGATCGAGTTCTCCCTGAAGTCGGAGGCAACCGAAGACAGCTGCACCCCCCGATACTCCCTTACTTCCACACCGGACAGCCTTATTGGCATTATTCTCATAGACCAGAATTGACTTGTAACAACTGCTACCACGAGCAAAACAAGAAAAATCTCATACCGCTTGATCTTCATTTGAAACATCCACAACCTATTCAGACAGCAAACAGGAAATTTCAAGCCTAACAGACCACAGAACACCCTATATACATATTCCCGTCATCCCTCAAGCATGTGAGAAGCATGGACTGCAGCCGTCTACCTAAAGAATGCAATCCTGAACAACCAGTACATCCATGCGGTTCAACAGAATTCTGCCCTGAAGATCCTGAGAAATGCATATACTTCAAAGGAGGACTGAGATAACCCCACTGAAAAGCACCACAAGAACCAAGACTCGACTGAAGAACCATTCAACCTAGACCATGCCGTACGAAAATGTTGAGATCAACTATTGAGATGATACTCTAGGCCGCAACAAGGACATCTAATCCTTGCAGTCCCATTTCTTCTTGAGTGCCCTAGAGTTCGATTCCTAGGTCCCGCAGATCCTCTTTAACTCGCTCATATAAGGCAAGATACTCAGGCAAGGGAGTCATCGTCTCCACATTGTAACACTCTCTCAGCGTCTTGCCTGGAGGAGGATGCTTCACTTGTCCCGAATACTTCTTGTAGACCTCTCTAGACAACTCGTCTGCCTCCTCTCTCGCATACTTGGTAGCTGCCACACCACACTCATACGCCCACTTGACCTCCAGCGGGGTACCCATATTCAACCGGAGTGGCTTGTAAGGTCGGGTTCCCAAGATCATGGAGCCACATGGTACAAGGGCTAGACTCCTGTGCATCGCCTCATAGAGAGCCATCTCAGTCCCAACATTACCAATAAGGCTGCCCATGACACCCCCTGCAATAAGATGAGCGTTCCGATTCAATGCCTGCAACGCGACTGTCACGACCCATAGACACATAGGATCATTCCGAATACTCTCCTCCAAGGCAACAACCATAGGACCACAATGTATCTTCGTCCGATAAACCAGGGTACCATAGAGAGAGTTAGCGGTCAGGACGACAGCGGCTCCTTCAGGACCACCAGCGAACCCTCCCAGAGTCGCACTTGGCTGGCTGAGAACCGCACATCCATGATCCAGAACGGCGGCGACGACACCTAAAAGCCCTGCTTCGATCTTGAGCTCTGGGAGAGGGGTGATCAAGATTCCGTCCGTCTCTGTAACCCCCATCTTATGGTCAAGAGAAGCGATCATAGTTGCAGGATTCGTGGAGATGGGATAGTACCCTACAAAGAGCCCGGGGCGACCTGCTCTCCTCGCACCTTCCTTAGCCCAGCAGACCTCATACTTCGAGGCATGCACTTCATGAGCAAGAGTTCTAATCCTTCGCCCCTCAATCCCTAGAAGGTTGGGGCATAGGAATCCGTCGACGAACGGCATCTCCGCCACAGCCTCGGCGAACCTCACGTAGAGCTCGCCTTCCTCGAAGGGAGCCATACCACGACCAAACATGTTCGGCGGTCGCTTATCCTCTATCTCTCGGTGAATCACATTCCGAGCGTCTTTACCCGATCCTATAGTCAACTCGGACGGCGCCGCTTTCAAGGCTTCCTTGATCTCGGACTCGCTGAACTCTATGACCCGGTTCGTCCCAAGACAGTACCCACCAATACTTGTGAGAAGATTTAATCCTGCCTCAAATACAGTATCCGCCAGAGTATCGTCGCTGGGGACGAAGGTCTTCCCATCGAACTCTATCCCATACTCTTTCACGAGCTCCTGGGTCTTGTGGAAGACTTGGAAGTCCCACTCCCGCTCACTCATCCTCGATCCGGTAAGAGCCCTATCGACAACTTCCCAGAAATCAACCAAGACATATGCCACCAGCTATCTGGTTACAAAGCGTATATCGCCGACTACCAATATCATATGTACACCTATTTCTTGTATTGGATCAGAACGACCGATACCAGGACGCTACCATCTCTCCACCCAAGCCCCTCTTATCTTCAATAGGGGTACAAGCCTGGCAGTCACCAGATACAAAATAGATTTGAACGCCCCAAACAATTATCATATTCAAGGAAGACTCTTACCTTACAACCATAATGATTAGAGGAGATTGGGAGAAGATAGATGCCTAGCCAACGTCAGCGAAGTATACCCAAGCTGGACGCCGATGTTCCAGAGGTCTTCTCGCTACTCCTTATCCTATTCTCCGTCTGGCTCTTGACCCAAGAGCTCTACCCCGAACTTATCCTAGGGCAGACCGTCTTCCTAGGAAGAGTCTTGGGAATCCTATTGATGACGACCTCCACTATTGGGTACTTGAAGTATCTGAAGGGGAAGACGAAGTCAAAGTCTTGGATTCTCACATTCTTCACCTTGATCTCTCGA
>CP070773.1:197959-203069 GCA_020345945.1 Candidatus Bathyarchaeota archaeon
CATCGCATGGCTGAGAAGTGGAGAGACCAAGATCGTTGAGAAGACCCCAAAAGACTTTGGGCTCAGAAAAGCCAAGGCTGAAGAGATAGCAGGAACCACCCCTGAAGAGAGCGCGGCAATCACCTTCAATATTCTAAACGGTCTCTCTGGACAAGATGCGAAGAAAGATATCGTCATAGTAAATGCAGCAGCAGGGATTATCGTCGGTGGCAAAGCAGACGATTTCGAAGAAGGGTTAGAACAGGCTCATGAGTCCATCGAAAATGGACAAGCATATGAAAAGCTTAGAATGCTTGTCAAGAAAAGCGGAGGAGATCTGTCGAATATTGAAGAACTCGAGTCAAAATATCTCTGACTTTCTGGACGTCCTAGCAAGAGATGCCAAGGTAACCGTTGACGAGGGATACTACGATAATACAACCAGCACCGAAAAAACCCGACTCAGCCTGAAGACCGCTATTTTAGAGAACAGAAATGCATCAATAATATCGGAGATCAAGGCAGCCTCACCGTCCCTCGGTACCATTAGGAAAGGAGTCGATGTAAAGAAGACCGCACTGGCCATGAAGAGGGGTGGTGCCGCAGGAATATCAGTTCTGACCATGAGAGAACATTTCGCAGGTTCGCTGGACGCTCTGAGAGAAGTGCGGAGACATGTATCTATCCCAGTATTGATGAAGGATATCGTCATCAGCAGGAGGCAGATAGACGCTGCCTTTAAGATCGGAGCTAGTGCTGTCCTGCTTATCAAAGCCCTTTCGGACCGGGGATACTGCGAGTGCGAGATAGATGAGATGATCGCGTATGCTAAGTCGAGAGGGCTTGAAGTCCTTCTAGAGACCCATACAGAGGACGAGTTCTCAGCAGCCTTGGAGACCGAAGCCGATCTCATAGGCATCAACAATCGCGACCTGAGAACCCTAAAGGTAGACATCAATGTAACCTGCGAGATACTCCGAAGAATCGACCCAGGAGAAAAAGTAGTCGTCAGCGAGAGTGGAATCAACAATCCAGAAGAGGTACGACTACTCCATGAAGTCGGAGCAGACGCCTTTCTTGTTGGCTCTGCAATCATGAAGAGCAAGAATGTTGAGGAGAAGGTCACGGAGCTAGTGAAGGCGATATGAGGACAGTAAGGATCAAGGTCTGTGGAATAACTCGAGAAGAGAACCTGAAAATCGCGGTATCTGCAGGCGTCGAGGCAATAGGATTCATAGTAGGTGTGCCTTCTTCACCCAGGAACCTGACTGTTGAAGAGGTAAAGAGATTGATGCACAAGATTCCCATATTCATTGATCGCGTCGCTGTCCTCGTTCTTGACGATATCGACCAGTCGATAGAGATCTGTGAGACTCTCCACCCAAGTGCGATCCAAGTCCATGGCGGTTCACCTTCTCTCGTCGCCAGATTTCACAGAGAAATGGAAGGTATACCAATGATAAGAGCGGTAGACGCAAAGTCAGGAGACGCTACTAACAATGCTCAAGAGGCAGCAAGACTATTCGACGCTGTCCTCCTGGACTCACTGAATGAGAAGAAGTTGGGAGGAACAGGATCGGTCCATGACTGGAATGTGAGTCGAGACATCGCAGAAATGATTCAACCTAAACCTCTCATTTTGGCGGGAGGACTGACCCCAGAGAATGTGAAGGAGGCTGTAAGCATCGTCAAACCTTATGCCGTTGACGTCTCAAGCGGCATTGAGGCTAGCCCAGGCGTAAAGGATCCAAGGAAGATCATTGAGTTCGTCGAGAGAGCTAAGGAGGTCTCACTATGAGTCTAAATCCAGTCAATGGTAAGTACGGCAAGTATGGTGGTAGGTTCGTACCTGAGACATTAATGGCTGCGATAAAGGAACTGGAAGAATCCTATATACAGATCAAGGAAGATCCCGAATTCAAGATAGAGTTGGAGTACTATCTCTCAGAATATGCTGGGAGACCTACCCCACTCTATTATGCAGAGAACTTGACCCGCAAGGTCGGTGGTCCGAAAATCTATCTCAAAAGAGAAGATCTACTACATGGAGGAGCTCACAAGATAAACAACACCCTTGGGCAAGCCCTTCTCGCGAAGAGACTCGGTAAAGAAAGGGTAATCGCTGAGACAGGAGCAGGTCAACATGGAGTTGCTACAGCCATCGCATGTGCGGCACTCGGTCTAAAAGCCGAGATCTATATGGGATCAGAGGACATGGAAAGACAGGCTTTGAATGTCTTTAGGATGAGGATGCTCGGGGCAGAGGTTCATCCTGTCGATTCTGGATCGAGAACACTGAAAGACGCCATAAACGAGTCGTTTAGAGATTGGACTGCAAACGTTGAGACGACCTACTATCTCATCGGATCTGTTGTAGGGTCCCACCCGTACCCGATGATGGTCAGAGACTTCCAGAGCGTCATCGGCAAGGAGACGCGAGAACAGATTCATAAGAAGGAGAAGAAGCTCCCAGACGCACTTGTCGCATGCGTAGGAGGCGGCAGCAACGCCATAGGCATCTTCTATCCCTTTCTTGGAGATGAAGAAGTCATGCTCTACGGTGTCGAAGCAGGAGGATCAGGAATCAGCACCGGGAAACATGCGGCTTCGCTCTGCGGAGGTGAAGAAGGTGTCTTCCACGGCATGCTTACCTATGTTCTACAAGACTCCGACGGTCAGATCCAGACGACACATAGCATCTCAGCAGGTCTCGATTATCCTGGGGTAGGACCTGAACACTCTCTCTTAAAAGCGGAAGGAAGAGTCAAGTACGCTACCGTGAACGATGACGACGCAGTCCAAGCGTTCCTTGAACTCTCAAGAACAGAGGGGATAGTACCAGCACTCGAACCCTCCCACGCCATCGCCTATTCAATAGAACTTGGAAAAACGATGAGAAAAGATCAGATAATAGTCGTGAATCTCTCAGGTCGAGGAGATAAGGACGTTCGTACGATCTCCAATCACCTAGAAAGAGGTGAAAAAGATGAGAAGGATTGAGGAGGTCTTCCGGAAACTCCGGAAGAAAGGAGACGGCGCACTGATCGCCTACGTAACTGGAGGAGACCCAGAACCTAAATGGACAGCAAAGATCGTCGAAGAACTGATTAGAAACGGTGCAGATCTCGTAGAGCTTGGAATCCCTTTCTCAGATCCAGTAGCCGACGGACCAACGATCCAAGCAGCATCGACCCGGGCGTTGGAATCCGGAGTTACCCCCAGAGATGTATTACATATTGCACGAGAGGTTAGAGAAAGGTTCAGTACACCTCTGGTGATTCTGACTTACTACAACCCTATCTTCCGAATGGGAGTACAGAAATTCTTCGAGCTGGCCGAGGAGTGTGGGATCGATGGGATAGTCGTTCCCGATCTCCCGATCGAAGAGGCAAAGGAGTACAAGAAGATCGCGGAGGCACACTCCATAAATACCATCTTTCTCGCAGCTCCTTCAACATCCTCGAATAGGCTTCAGAAAATCATCAAATATTCATCAGGCTTCCTTTATCTGGTCGCACTCTACGGCACAACAGGTGCACGAAAGGATCTCCAAGACTCAACCGTCCAACTCATAGGGAGGCTCCTTTCTTACACAAAGGGACAGATCAATCTAGCAGTCGGTTTCGGCATCTCAAAACCAAGTCACGTGAAGACAATCCTTGAGAGTGGGGCAGACGGTGTGATAGTTGGGAGTGCCTTTGTCAAGGTGATCGAAGAGAACCTAGATGACCAGCAACAGATGCTCCAAAAGCTGGGAAAACTAACTAAAGAGTTGAAAAAAGCAACACTGAAACCGTAACACGTCGAGAGACGATGAAAAAAGAGGATTAGAGAAGGGTTAGGAAGACAGTCGTCAGTAGAAGGCTGTCCAGACGCTATTCTCCTGATATGCAGAGCATTTCTACTTATACCAGTCTAGACTCTTCGAGACGTAGTTTATCAGACTGTTGAAGAAGCTTTTGGCAGAGGAGTTCATAGAGGTTTCACAGATAATATCGATCGCTTTCTTCGCGTGTTCTCGCGACCTTGTCTTTGCCTTCTCAAGTGCCCCACAGGCCTTAATGATCTCTCTTGCACGTTCAATATCATCCATTTCCACCTTCTTGGCAGTGAGGATACGTTCTAACTCACCTCTTTCTCCATTCTCGGCTAACTGGTAAGTATAGACGATATGGAGAGGCTTCTTTCCTCTGACAATATCGCCACCTGAGGGTCTACCATACTGCTCCTCTGAAGCGAAAGTACCTATAATGTCGTCTTGGATATCGAACGAGTAGCCAATGTGATTAGCCGCCTCTTCGATGAGACGAAACTCCTGTTTAGGGGCTTCTACGAGAATGGCTCCCGTTAGCATAGTCACCTTGAAGAGAGATGCTGCTCGTTTTGAAGCCATAGCTTCCCAGTCTTCTATACTCGGCTTCTCGTACTCGAAGAGAAGATCTAGGATCTGGCTCTCGTTGACCTCCCAGTAACCTTTTGCCAGAAGTCTAGCAACATCAAAGAGAAGATCCTTCTTGAATCCTGTCTCAACCAATATTGCTAGAGCCTTCGAGAAGAGGACATTACCATAGAAGACCGCTGTGCCCTCACCAAAATCAACGTCATATTCATTTGAGAAGAGCCTGTGAAACGCCTTTCCACCTCTTCTCAAATCATCGGAGTCGATCAGATCGTCGTGTATGAGGATGCTGTGACGGTAAAGCTCGATGGCTGTACAGACCTTTAAGATCTCCTCATCCACTCTATCCGCATAACCATGGTAGGCAAGAAGAGTGCTGCAGGAGGCTATCCGTTTGCCCTTTCGCAGGATGTACTCTCCTGCATGATCAGATACAGAACCTATGAACGGATGATACTCATCCGCTTCTTTCGAGAGCTTTTCAAAATATGTCTTGAGCCTAACATCGAGTATCGCAGTGTAATAGTCGAGAAACTTGTCATGACTCAGGCTTCTAAGCTTCTCAGAGATTTCACTCGTCATGTCTTGGACACGGTATTCTGTTGTCAAAGGCGTATCTGGAAGAGATTACCTTCTTAAGGGAACCAGTTCTATCCAGATTCCGTCTGGATCTGTGATGAAGGCTATCTTGTGCTTCGATCCTTTTAGAGAGAAGGGTTCCATAGCGATCTC
>CP070773.1:203169-208092 GCA_020345945.1 Candidatus Bathyarchaeota archaeon
CATCTGTTTTTGCACGAGAGGTGTTCAGTCCACGAGGTCATCCTGGGATAGAAACTGTTGTCAAGACCAAGGATGGAGCCACTGGAAGAGCGATGGCAACAGCAGGATTGTCGGTAGGGGAACATGAAGTGAAGTTCATCTATGATGGGGGTAAACGTTGGGGAGGTATGGGATTACAGAAGGCTGTTGATAATGTCAACCTGATTATTGGACCCAAGATTACTGGTATGGATGTGACCAAACAAAGAGCCATCGACGAGACTATGATAAAGCTTGATGGAACCTCAGACAAATCGACCCTAGGAGGAAACGCGATAGCAAGCGTCTCCGCTGCCGTATTGAAGACTGCCGCGAATAGCCTTAGAATCCCTCTCTATCAGCATATCGGTGGGGTGAACGCCTGTATCCTTCCTGTTCCCTGTTCAGGAGGTTTTAGTGGAAGCAAGAGATATGGTGGTGGTCCTGGAAGCACTGGAGACAAGCCTAGCCATTCCTTTGTGTGTTATGGGTTCAAGAGCTTCTCTGAGGCATCTTACGCGGGTTGGGAAGTGTCTCGAGAATTCCGACATGTGATTGCCAGAAAATTTGGTGATGGTTGTATAATAGCGGGTCGCCCAAGCATACCTGCAGGCATGATAGACCATGACCGAGAACTTTGGATTGCTATGACGGAAGCAATCGAGAACTCTGGATACAAGAATAGGGTCGGGATCCAAGTCGATGTTGCTGCCGGAACCTACTTTGATGAAAAGAGGGGGGTATTCAGTGGTTTGTTCTCAGAGGAGGGTAAGACTCTGGAAGATCTGATAGAGCTGTATAAAGATATGGTGAAATCTTATCCTTTCATGATCTTTGAGGATCCTCTGGATGAGAACGATTATGAAGGTCACGCTCTCCTGACAAGAGAATTAGGGATCGAGATTGTAGGCGATGATCTTTTCACAACCAATCCTAAACGCCTTCAAAAGGGGATTGATGTTGGTGCCGCTAATGTCATGCTTCTGAAACCAAACCAGATAGGCACTTTGACTGAGGCGTTTGACGCAGTTCAGTTGGCCTACCGCAACGGTTATGGAGTAATGCCTTGTGCAAGCAGAGGTGAGGGAGAAGCAATAGCAGACTATGTGGTAGGATTAGGAACAGGTCACATGAGAGGAGGGGCTACCTCAAACAGACTTCTAGAGATTGAGGATGAACTCGGTAGTAACGCTAAGTTTCTAGGAAAGAAGGCATTGAAAGTCAAATAATCCTAATAAAAGGCAGGACTTTCTCACTACAGCATTAGGAATGCTGTGTATCTAGGATTGACTTCCAAACAGCCTCTCCAGCATTGAATTACACTGCTCGTCGAATTGGCTAAGGGCGATATCGATTCTACTAGGATCTACATATAAGACATGTGACAGTCCATGGCTTATGTAACCAAAGACGCTTCTTATACTCATATTTTCACCTCCAACTAAGGATATTTACAGACGGTGCTGGCAATCAAATTGCGCTACACAGAAAAACACAATACTATATATGACTCAAGACGAATATTATAGTATTGGACATACAATATATACGTCATAGTAGATTATGTAGCCTATAGAGTTAGAAAGCAATGAAAGTTATTAGACTGGGAGGCATCTTTCGATAATATATCAGACCCTATAGACTAAGATTGCGTATTGGTGAGGAATGATATGGGCTCGGTTGAGGTTTTGAAGAATATCTTTTGGGTCGGGGCTGTAGACTGGAATATTAGACACTTCCACGGGTTTACTTATTCAACTCATAGGGGGACCACGTATAACGCGTACCTGATCGTAGATAAGAAGACAGCTTTGGTCGATAGTGTCTATGCTCCTTTTGCAGGAGAAATGATCGAGAAGATTATGGAGATTGTTGATCCATCTGAGATAGATTATGTTGTGGCTAACCATGTTGAAACAGACCATTCAGGTGCGATATCTGAAGTCTTAAAACTAACTCCCAAAGCCAAACTTGTTGGTACGGCTAGATGCAGAGATGGATTGCAGAAGCACTACTTTGGTGACTGGGATTTCCAAGTTGTGAAGACGGGTGATAGGATAGACTTGGGTAAAAGAAGTCTCAGTTTTCTTGAGGCCCCCATGCTTCATTGGCCGGATAGTATGTTTACTTACATAGAGGAAGATGCTCTACTATTGCCTAACGACGCTTTTGGACAGCATTTGGCCACTTCTAAACGGTTTGATGATGAAGTCGATGAGGAGGTCCTGATGGAAGAAGCGGCAAAGTACTATGCAAATATCCTATGGCCGTTCAGCAAACTTGTGGTGAAAAAGATAGAGGAAGTCCAGAAACTGGGCTTGAAGATCAATATCATTGCACCGAGTCATGGTATCATCTGGCGTAATAACCCAATGAAGATAGTAGAATCTTACCTCAAATGGGCAAAAGGAGAATCAGAAGCAAAAGTGCTTGTCGTCTACGATACCATGTGGGGTAGCACTGAGAAAATGGCAAGATCCATCGTTGAAGGAATTAGCAGTCAAGGTCTGGAGGCGATCCTACTCAGACTCCCATTCTCCGATCGAGGAGACATCATTAAGGAACTCCTTGGAGCGAGGGGAGTAATTGTAGGCTCTTCTACTATTAACAACAGTGTTATACCTACCCTATCTCCTCTTCTCGAAGAGTTTGAAGGGCTCAAACCAGTTAACAAGGTTGCAGCTGCTTTCGGTTCGTATGGATGGGGAGGAGGAGCAGTCAAGACAATAGAGGAGACATTCGAGAAAGCAGGGATGAAGATAGTTGCTCCAGCACTTACTCTTAAGTGGGTCCCTGATAGGAATGAACTTCAAAGATGCGTCGAGTTTGGCAGGGAGTTCGCAGAGAAAGTAGTTGAAACCTAAGTAGAAAAAAAGGAAAGGGTGGCTGTGACATGTTTACGTGCCACAGGAGAACTAGGCTTCCTATTCGACAGTGACCTCTTTTTCTTGTCCTTCCCATAGACCGTGTAGGTTGCAGAATGATCTAGCAATCAACGTTGCACTACTGTTTAGCGTCACGTCCAGCCTTGCAGCATAGCCGTTAGAGACTTCGGGGGCGAAATCGATTCTACATATTTGGCGGTCTCCAGCATAAAGTTCAATCCAACCTATCCAATGGCCTAAGATATTCGGGTGTTCAACCCCATCGATACCTCCGACCTTGACCTTAACAGTGAACGGTTCCTTGGCCTTTACCTTCGCGGGGGCTTCAATAATGGGTACGTGCTTCTTGGCCATGTCAATTAGGTTTCCCCAGTCTTCGGGTTTGTTCAGTTCAGTCAACGAAAAATCTTTCGCGGCGCTCAAAACTCACTCATCCTCCCTTAATTTTCTGTGGATCTTCGCAGATAAACATTCTTTTTTCGTTTCTTCCTAACGTCCGAGTATTCAATACCGACTCAAGAGGTCTTCCTTGATCTTTCCCTCTCTAGCCTCATCCACCATTCAGGGACCTTTGCATCCTCTACCACATCCCAGGGATCGAACGGTTTGATGTCCAATACAGGCGTATTGTTGAAGGCATCGAGACCACGAACAACCAGAATATTCTCCTTGACTTCTAGAAGTTCCACCAAGGTCAAACCGATGGGATTTCTTCGAAAAGGTGTACGTGTCCCGAAAATTCCTATGCGAGGTATCTCTCTCCTACCTCTAGGATGAACCTTAGTCATCCTTCTGTTCTCGCCTACGATTTCATGCATCCAGAATATTACGAAAATATGCGAAAAGTCTTCTAAGCCTTCCAGGGCTTCCACTAGGTCAGGGATGAGGACGATCTTCGATATATTGCTTCGATCTCTTACTTCTCGTCCAACTGCCTTGGTCACGACATAGCCTATAGATTCTAGCTTAATACCTTTCATCAGCAATATCCTACCTTTGTTTTCCAACTGAACCTCTTAAGTAGATTAATAAAACGGTATATCATACTCCTAATGAAGGTATATGAAGAAAGTCGAAAACAACGAAAGGAATCTGGAGACCTGTAGAGATTTCTGCGGGAGTTGTCCTAGCTATCCTGGGACTGAGGAGTGGCTATTCTGTGCAAGAGAAAAAAGCCGTACAGAGATCACGAGAAATGGGTGCTTATGCCCCTCTTGTCAAGTCTACATGGACTACGAGTTAGATACCGACTATTTCTGCGCTGAAGGAGCACCGAAATAATTCCTAATCCAGCTCTTTTTTTCCCTCTAAGATCTTCAAGATCTCTCTTTTTCATAGAATAAGATCTCTGGGAAATGGTCTTAACAGAGAGAACCAGCCATACTGAAAATCCTATTAACCTAGTTCGGCGGGATTTGTATAACATTCCTGTGTTAGGATTGAGTAGGAGGTATATGCTTGGGTGGATATCATGGCAAGATCCTTCGTGTTGATCTCACAACAGAGAAGATAGGAATCGACGAGAGAGATGATTCATTCTATAGGAAGTACTTCGGTGGATGGGGAGTAATAGCATATTACTTGTTGACGGAGACGAAAGCGGGTTTAGACCCCTTGGGACCTGAGAATCTTCTAATATTTGCGCCAGGGATCATCTCTGGTGCACCGTTCTCGGGGGCAGGCAGACATGCAGTCGGCTCCAAGTCTCCCTTGACCGATGGGTTCGCAGAAGCCGATGTTGGTGGTCACTGGGGGGCGGAACTGAAACACGCAGGATTTGACGCAATAGTTGTGAAAGGGAAAGCGAAGAGCCCAGTCTATCTCTGGGTACACGATGGTGAGACCGAGATCTTGGATGCCTCACACTTGTGGGGCATGGACACCGGTGATTGTCAATCACGAATCCGAGAGAAGCATGCTGATAAACTGATTAAAGTGGCTGGAATTGGCAAGGGTGGAGAGAACCTTGTTCGATATGCCTGCGTGATAAACGATCTAAGAGACGCCGCAGGTAGGACTG
>CP070773.1:208192-213027 GCA_020345945.1 Candidatus Bathyarchaeota archaeon
CTTGTACCGAAGCCTCCTGCTAGAATTAATGCCTTCATTCTGGTCTTCTCCTTTACTTTTTGTTGTCGTCTTTATCGCAGTTGGTGTAAAACTTTCTTTAGATTAATTCTTTGTCTCTTTTCAGCTAATAGGTTGCATAGAATACGTATACTTCGCCGTTACAGTATGTCAATGTAAATTTGTTATTCGTCTGGAACTTGACCGATTGGGTTGAATCGGCCACTACGTATTTTACCTCTCTCTCTTTGATAGTCTCCCAACTTGTATCAGTTTGAATTGCGGTTGTAGGGCTTTCTTCTTGATTTGCGAAGGTGATGGCTTTAGTTGTCCTCTCTGCTTCTCTTTCGGAGAGTCCTTCAATACTTTGGGCGCCCATAAGAAGCTTGATGGATAGGTGAGAGCTGCCTGGGGATGCAAATATTGCCTCAGCATTCTCTCTAGAGACAAACGAAAGACGGTTTGGTCTTCCTTCGAACTCTGCCAAGATCCCCATTTGCTGTAGGAGGTTAAGTCCTCCGACTTGGTTGCCTTCACGGAAGGTCATATTTAGCCCGGAGAATCTCAGGAGCATACTCATTCCGAGTATCCTGAACCCTGGTTTTGCCGTTATCTTATAGTCTAAGGTGGCGAGATTCGAGTCTCCTGAAAGGGAGATCGTTCTTGTCACTTCAAAACGCTTGTCTTCAAGTATAAGTCTTAGAACGGCTTTATCCGCGTCGTCCGTCATCCATATTGCTTGCCTACTTGTCGGTTTTTCCAGACTAATGGCTTCCGCTTTAGAGCCTTCTGCCACTAGGATCACTATTTCGTTATCGTTTATTGTGAGCATCTGGTGGTATAGTCCTTGCCTTATGAAGGCGATCTTTGGATTGTCCCTCCATCCATGTGGTCCGGTCTCATCGATTCGTATGAACCCGTTTTCTATACCGTAGTTAGCGGATAGGATTAGTGATGCTGCTCTTGCTAATGGTTCTTCGTACGGATAGCTCAAGTATGGTGCTGGGGAAGCACTTAAGGTCGGTCTATGACCCATTCCTGCAATCCACCATCCGAAGGAGTGTTCAGTCACTAGGAGGTCCTCTTCTTCCACGCAACTGTTCAACCATTTTATTGTATGATCTCTGTTTTCGCTCATCGAGAGGAAGAATTCATAGTTACCGTTGGCGAAAGCGATAGTTCCCAAGATGTAACTGACAACGAGGAATCCGATAAAGAAAAGCCCCGCAGCCTTTACCTCCTTAAGTTGTATCCCTCTAATTGCTGAGAGAGTTGTCATCAGTCCTAAGCTCATGAGCATTATGGACGGCTGGATCGTATAGTAGAGGAACCTCTGGAAAGCTGGGGAAGGACCTACTAGATATGGCATCGAGAGGAGGACTGGGACAAATGTCCATAGAAAAACGACCGATTCTTTTGGGTCACGTCCATCGGCACTCTTCTTCAAACGGTATATCCCCAAGAAAGCAAACCAAGAGATAAAGAACATGGCAGCGGCGATCCCTGTAAGAGCCCTTATGCTGCTACTTACTATCGCGATCCAGGTCACAGCAACCTCAGCCCTCTCAGCAGGTCCAGAGAGGATCGTTGCATAGAGGGATATCTTTGAGAGCCACCAACCAAAGGCTAGGCAACCGCCAACAAGCATCATCCACCCAAGATCAGAGAAGAAACTTCTCCACCTCGCTTCCCCTTCTCTCACA
Source organism: Candidatus Bathyarchaeota archaeon (assembly GCA_020345945.1). Lineage (GTDB taxonomy): Archaea > Thermoproteota > Bathyarchaeia > RBG-16-48-13. Next base: position 209,893 of record CP070773.1, read on the forward strand.
TAGTTTATTCCTGAGAGAAGCAGACATACGGCCACGATCACGACAAATACGAAAGCCGTGAAATGGTGGGTCAGCAATAACGCTCCCACTAAGAAACCCCCCGCGATCCTTCCTGATAGACCCAAACGTTCCTCTCTTAGAGATATCCAGAATATCATGGGAACAAAGAACAGGGCCATGAGATTCACGTAGCCTCCCCAAGTAAGCATGTACATATCTGAAGTAGATGCTGCAAAAAGAAATGTCGCCATCAACGCAGTTGATTTCTTCTTTAGAATCTGCTTCGATAAACAATAGAACGGTGGGACTGTGAGAATATTCGTCAACACGCCTATGACCAAAGTGATAGTCAATATTGGTAGTGAGGTGAAGAGGATCAGAGATGCGCATGTCAGATGGAAGTTAGGTGGATAAGTGTAGGGGGTCCCAGGCATATGGTGAATGTTTATCGATGGGATATGTCCGCTGCTTAGAATAAGATGTATGAATCCTGAACTCATCGCCTCGTCATCCCCAGACGGGAAGCTTCTCCATCCGAAAATGAGATAACGGAAGAGCGCTGAGAAGAGGATGAGAAGCACTACGGTGAGTTTTTCTTTTGTATCAAAGCGAGACAAGGGCTGAGACTCCATCGGATAGAGGTATTATGTCCCAGACAAAACTTTTATGAATTTATACCTTGAACAGACTCGTCAAACCTAATGAGGCTTGTCTACATTTGCATAACCAATCATTCCGCCATCTGTATGCGCCTCTCGTTCTTCTAGTTGTCCTTTCGAACGTGGTGGCAGTTAGTTCTATCCCTCTTATGGTTTCAAGAGATGATGCTCGGACAGTGATCGACAGTGCGGAACAAGCTCTGCTAATCGCCTACAGAAATGTCCTAGCAGCTGAGTCTGCCGGTGCAGACATTACTGCTTTAGTGGAGATTTTGAATGAAGCCCTTGATCTATTAAATCAAGCCAAGGAAAGCTATGATTCGGGAGACTATGCCTCTGCGTTAGATCATTCCTCCCGTTCAAAGGAGCTCTCAGAGAAAGTCACCTTGGAGGCCGAACAGCTAAAAGCAGAAGCAGAGAGAACGTCTCAGATAAGTGCGGTAGCTTTCTTCATTGGGGTTCCACTGTTACTTGTAGCTCTGGTGGTTGCTGGCTATTACGGATTCAAGATAATGAGGGAACGTAGTGTTGAGGAAATCATGAAAAAAGGCATCAAGGTATCAGAGGAGGAGAGAGAGTAATGAAGTTTGAGTTAAACGAAGATACTGCAGTCTTAGTGGCCGTTGGAACAGCGACGATCCTAGTCTTAGGGATGGTTGCCTACACTGCTATGCAGCCTAAGCCAACCGAGCATTTCTTCGCACTCTACCTTCTTGGGCCCTCACAGATGGCTACTGGATACCCGAAAGAGGTGAGAAGAGGGGAATCGGTCGGTCTCTACGTAGGAGTCTATAACAGTATGGGTCGGGCTGAATGGGTTAGGGTATTGGTGAAGATCGGTGCAAATGCTACTAGCATACCAACTGACGGTAATCCATCTTCAGCGCCTGCAGTGATGATCTATGAACGTATACTGCTGAGCAATCAAACCTGGGAGTTCTACGCCTCCATCCCGGTTGATGTGCCAGTAGGTCACAACTATCAACTCATGTTCGAGCTTTGGTATCTAAACGAGCAATCAAATAGATACACCTTTGACGGTCGATGGACCCAGATATGGCTCAATGTCACTTCCTAGAGGTCCAATATTTGCGTCGTAGCCACGCATTGATGCTCGGGCTTCTCCTACTCTACTTCTCAGCAGCAAGTCTACGGCTGTTGCCTACGATCGAAACAGGTCTACTATACACCTATGACTCTTGGGAGGATGCTGGTAGGGTAATACCTGCTCTAAGAAGCGGGTTCTACCCCACAATCCTACCTCATGGACCCTTGTTCTATGTCCTTATGCAGCAGTGGTGTATCATCTCTGGGATGGACGTCTTTGGAGCTTTCTTATGGTTCATCCCGTTTCTTTCTGCAGCTATCGTCCTTCCTGTTTTCCTCTTGACAAGAAGACTCACTGGAGACGAACATGCTGGTCTTTATTCGTCTCTATTTGCCAGTACCGCAAGTTTTCTCCTCCATTGGACGGCTACACCGGTTCCGGAAGCTGTCGGGTTGACTTACGTCATATTCATCATCTATCTTCTATATTGTTCAGTCAGCAGTAGGTCTCCTCGTCATCTCTTGATGCTTGCTCTAAGCTATCTTGCAATCGTTCTTACTCACCATCTAACCCCTTTCCTTTTTCTCGTCGGTCTTTCGATTCTCGGAGTAGATGCTTTGGCATGCAAGAAGAGAGGTTGGGATCTCCTCCCTCTCTATTTGAGTCTCTTCTTTATTCCATCCACCCTCTTCTGGTGGGATTGGGCTATCGCAGACTGGACTATTGGAGTGATTGGACGCGTACTCTCTGTTACTTCTCCTCTTTTTGTGATTGGAGTAGCTATAGCTGGACTATTCTTTTTCACAATATTTGTATTGGTTGATCGAAAGGAATGTTTTCCCCTCTCGGAAGGAAGAGAATTCAGGACAGCTGGATACATAGGCGGTGGAACAGCACTTCTAATAAGTGCAGCATTTGCCTTCTTGGTTACACAGACGAACTTCAGTCTTCCAATGGAGTACGTTCTCATCTATGGTATAACTCATATGGGTTTCATATATTCTCCAACATGGCTTGGCTTTATCTTATTCTTCAACCGGAACCGGGAACACTGGAAAAGAGCGTTCTCTCTCGTTTGGTGTCTTGGAACCTACTCTGTCGATGTGCTTCTTGCTTTTGCATCGTTCTGGTTTGTTTTAAGCTATCGAACTTTCTCATTTCTGATTCTTGTAGGTCTCCCCTTGCTTGGATATGGTTACTCCTTCCTATCCAAACTCGGAAATCCCCGATGGAGACCGGCACAGGGGATAGCAATAGCCTATCTAGCAATTCTCCTCGTTCCTTTGGGTCTTCCATCGGCAAGATTGGCTTTTGGGAGTGATGAGTTCTACAAGACCTCGGAGTATCTTGCTGCTAATTGGATTGCGGATCATCTTGTCGGCGAGACAATATTGGACTCCGATCATCGAATGGGCAAACTCCTTCGAT
>CP070773.1:213127-217912 GCA_020345945.1 Candidatus Bathyarchaeota archaeon
TGTTGAGAATTTCGGCAACGAACACCCCACAAGCCGAATATCATCTGGAAGGCTTCGACTGATCCCTCAAAGAGCTCCAGATGTCGGAGAACAGACGAACCATAACGAGGTAGAGATCATTAGAGACTTTGACAGGTCAAACCAGACCTACATAGCTTAGAGGTGTAGAAATGAGTCAAAACGAAGAACTAAAGTTGAAAGTTGTTGAGGCAGACGCGAAAGACGTGGGAAGAGGCATAGTCAGAATTGGAGAACAGAATCGGAAAAGCCTTGACCTGACTACTGGAGACTATGTAAAGATCACAGGCGACAAAAGTACTGTAGCTATTGTTTGGCCAGCCCATCCTCGCTACGAAGGTGGCGACATCATAAGCATGGACGGAATACTAAGACATAATGCTGGTGTGACACTGGGAGACCCCGTACGAGTAAGTAAGACCGAGGTAGAGAAGGCAGATAGAATAGTCTTAGCCCCAACAGAACAAATCAGGGTTACTGGGGACTTCGGTGACTACGTTAAGCAGATCATAGTTGGAATGCCGCTGACAAGAGGAGATATAGTCTACATACCTGTATTGGGAACTGCACTTAGACTTCTGGTCACCGGGACAAGGCCGAAAGGAACAGTCGCCATCACAAATCTGACTCAGATCGAGATCTCGTCAAGCCCGGCGTCCGAGACAGAGGTAAGGCGACCTCTAGTCACCTATGAGGACATCGGCGGGTTGAAGGACGAGATAGAGAGGATCAGAGAGATGGTGGAGCTACCTATGAAGCACCCAGAACTCTTTACCCACTTAGGTATCGAACCCCCAAGAGGAGTACTTCTCCATGGACCTCCTGGAACAGGGAAGACCCTGCTAGCGAAAGCCGTGGCAAACGAAGCAAGTGCCAACTTCGCTTCAATCGCGGGTCCAGAGATCATGAGTAAGTTCTACGGCGAATCCGAAGAACGGTTAAGACAGATCTTCGAAGAAGCTGAAAAGAACGCTCCTAGCATAATCTTCATTGACGAACTCGACGCGATAGCCCCCAGTAGAGGAGAAGTGACCGGTGAGGTCGAGAAAAGAGTTGTCGCTCAACTACTCTCCCTGATGGATGGGTTAAAATCTCGTGGACAGGTTGTTGTGATCGGAGCGACAAACCGTCCAGACGCCGTGGAACCAGCGTTGAGAAGACCTGGAAGATTCGACAGAGAGATTACTATCAAGATACCAGATAAAAACGGGAGGAAAGAGATACTTCAGATCCATACCAGAAACATGCCTCTCAGCGAAGAGATGGAACTAGGAGAACTAGGAGAGGTTACGCACGGCTATTCAGGTGCCGATATCGCATCGTTGTGCAGGGAAGCAGCGATGAGAGCCTTGAGAAGGTATCTTCCTAAAATAGACCTAGAGAAAGACACTATCCCATTAGAGGTTCTTCGAGATCTCAAGGTGGAGAAGGAAGACTTCGATGGAGCCTTCAAAGAAATCCAACCATCGCTGCTCAGACAGATCGCAGTAGAAATCCCAACAGTACGCTGGAACGATATCGGAGGGCTTGAAGAAGAGAAGAGACTGCTTCGAGAAGCAGTTGAGATACCTCTCAAAGACCCGGACCTATTCGATGAGATGGGAATCAGACCTCCCCGAGGAATCTTACTCTATGGTCCCCCAGGAAGCGGCAAAACAATGCTAGCTAAAGCAGTGGCAACCGAGAGTGAAGCCAACTTCATCAGCATCAGAGGACCAGAACTACTTAGCAAATGGGTCGGGGAATCCGAGAAAGGGGTTAGAGAAATCTTCAAAAAAGCAAGAGAAGCAGCACCATGCATCGTCTTCTTTGACGAGATCGACTCTATAGCACCTCAGAGAGGGAGTAGAACCGGAGATTCAGGGGTAACCGAGAGAGTTGTAAACCAGATTCTGACAGAGATAGACGGGGTTGTGCTACTCAAAGACGTTGTTGTCGTTGCAGCTACCAACAGACCCGACCTACTAGACCCAGCTCTACTGAGACCAGGAAGGATTGACCGCATAATCTACGTCGGCGCACCCGACGAGAAGGCAAGACTGCAGATATTGAAGATTCACACAAGAAACATGCCTCTAAGTCACAGTGTAGACCTGGAACAACTAGCGAAGATACTCGAAGGATACACAGGCGCAGACATAGAATCCCTATGCAGAGAAGCAGCCATGATAGCCGTAAGGAAGGACTACAAAGCAAGGGAAGTTGAGTGGGATCATTTCGAGAAGGCACTTGAGAGAATACCCCCCAGCGTAGATCAGAAAGCCATTCAGAGGTTCCAGAGCTACGTGGAGAACCAAAGAAAGGTAGTTGAACAAGCCCCTCCCCAAAGTGTTTGGACCTGACGTGAAAAGACTTCGAGAAGCCCAATCTAGACTGGAGTAGCGTATTTCAAGTCTTCACAGGAATCCCTTGTTCCCTTAGATACTCTTTCACCTGAGCAATTGTGTACTCGTCGTAGTGGAAGATGCTTGCAGCTAGACAAGCGTCTGCTTTCGCATCACGGAAAGCCTCACACATATGCTCAGGTTCACCGACTCCGCCAGAAGCAATGATAGGGATATCAACAGCCTCAGCTATTGCTCTGGTGATGGTGAGGTCATAGCCCATCTTCGTCCCGTCGCGGTCTTTGCTAGTCAAAAGGATCTCTCCAGCACCGAGTTCCTGGACCTTCTTCGCCCACTCTACTGCATCCAGTCCCGTAGGTTGTCGTCCTCCCAGAATCACTACCTCATACCAGACAGACTTGCCATCAGGAAGTGAAAGAGATGTCCTTTCCTCAACTCCCTGAGTGCGACTCTTACAGTCGATCGCGACAACAGTCCGCGAATTTCCAAATCTCGAAGAGACCAGACGAACCAAGGAGGGAGTTTTGACAGCCGCAGTATTCATACTAACCTTTGCCGCACCTGCTTCAATTGTTTGTTTAAACTCCTCAATAGACGATATACCTCCACCCACTCCCAGAGGAACAGAGATACTCTGAGAAACCTCCCTTACGACATTAAGCATCGTACGCCTCTTCTCAATTGAGGCCGTAATATCTAGGAAGATAATTTCGTCTGCTCCCTGACTATCGTACTTCTTGGCGAGAGAAAGCGGATCTCCAGCATACCTCAAACCCTCGAACTCTACTCCCTTTACTACAAGCGGTTTCCCCGACTCATCGACAGTCGTGTCAAGACAAGGTATTATTCGCTTAAAAGACATGACCAAACACCAGAAATCGGACCAAATCTCTTGGGAGACGGGTAAAAATTTTGTTCAAAAAAGGTCGATTGGGAGCGAAACCATGGAGATAGATATTTCTACAAGAACTAGGAATCCAAGACCCAAGGCAAGGACCAGCAGGCAATCGGAGACCTCACCATGAAGAAAGTAGATAGAAATCTCCCGAAGATCACGATAGTTGACTACGGCATGGGGAACCTCCTGAGCATCAGCAAGGCTCTGGAGATTGCCGGCTCGAGCGTAAAGATCACAGCACACAGACAGGAGATAGTGTCTTCTGACGCGATCGTACTCCCAGGAGTAGGGGCATTCAGAGACGCTATATCAAGACTCCGACCTCTTTCCAAAACAATCGTGGAAGAGGCAGAAACCGGAAAACCGATCCTAGGAGTTTGTCTAGGGTTACAGCTGATGTTCACAGAGAGTACAGAAGGAGGACTTCATCAGGGGCTAAATCTATGCAAAGGCAGGGTCATCAAGCTACCCGACTCAGTGAAAGTACCTCATATGGGCTGGAATAATCTAAGCATCTTGAAACCCAAACACCCGCTCCTAAAAGGTATCCCCAACCAATCTCGAGTATACTTCGTCCACTCTTTCTATGGAGACGCTGAAAAACAAGATATAGTCATCGCCACCAGCGAGTATGGAAGAGTCTTTCCAGCCGCAGTTGGAACCGAGAATGTGATGGCGACACAGTTCCATCCAGAGAAATCAGGTGAGACCGGACTCCAAATTCTGAAGAACTTCGTAACAATCTCCAAGACTGGCAAGACTAGGAAAGAATAGCACAATTGGGAAGATAGAACCAGGCCATTCGATGGCTGGAAAACCTGTCAGTCTAGAATCACTCAAGCGATCGTACTACTTTCACCAGGAGGTCAGGTCTATTACTCCCGAGAGCGTCAATTCCAGTCCCGATCAGCCTCCTCATCTCCTCTTCATCATCTGAATTCCAAGCACGAACCAGCAATCCCAGAGCATGGGCATTGTGAACCAGATCTTCATCCACAAAAGACACGTTCGGGTGGATCGCCCCTGCCTCCGCATCTAATGCCAATTGAACGGGGTTGATTGGACGACATACGAACAATACCCCAGTTGCTATGTTGTGATTTAGCTTCTTTACAGTCTTGAGAGCAGGATGCCTGAATGACGAGAAGACGACATGGTCTATTATATCAGCCTCCTCAACAGTCTCTACAGCCTTATGTTCCACTCCGAGACCTTTGAGTTCGACCTGTAGAATCACTTGATCTCGAGTTAGATCGATGACCTCTTGAAGGGTCGGCACTAATTCACCTTTTCCCGCATCCAAACCTCTTATCTCTTCGAAGGTGAGATCTCGGATTCTACCATGACCGTTTGTAGTTCGGTCAACTGTCTCATCGTGTATAACCACCAACTCACCATCCTTGGTAAGATGGATATCTATCTCTATCTGATCAACACCAATCTCGATCGCTCGTCGGATTCCTCTAAGAGTGTTCTCTGGTTCTATCGCCGCCGCTCCTCTATGACCTGTAGTAATCACCAATT
>CP070773.1:218012-222660 GCA_020345945.1 Candidatus Bathyarchaeota archaeon
CTTCTTAAGACTTTTGTATATTAACCCCATCTGAGAATTCTTGGCTAGAAGGAAATTGTATGGTTGTCTGGGTCAGATCATTCCTATGTTGTATCTGAATAGGAGATATTGGGCTGTAGCCACCCCAAGGATACTGCAGATCATCAGGGCAATCTCAAAATGATTCAGGGACAAGTGCCTCCATCGAGGCACTTTCCTATGGGAGGCGAAGCCTCGAATCTCCATCTGAACAGAGACCCTATGCACTGCTCCCGGAAACCTCCTTGCCACAGACATAGTAAAAGGCCTGCCCAAAGCGACTAACTTGAAAGGATTCTTAGTCTTGACCTCCCATCCTCTCAGCTTTATTGCATTCTGAGTATTCATTATCATATTAGCGAAGACTGATACGAAACGGTAACCGCCCGTGATCATGAACAGGAAGTGAGAAGGTAGTCCAGTCCCCGCCAAAGATTGGGCAAAGTCACTCATGTTGAGTGTATAGACGAGTACGGCTGCCATCATGAATGTGATAGGCGTCCGCAGTCTACTAGCAATCCAATAGTATAGTGTTCCGTACGTTATGGCTGTGTAGCCGAAGATCGGGGTACCTGGAGGAGTCACTTGGAAAATCACGGTTGAGACGAATTCTTGAGGAAGAACCTTGTAGAACTTCGGGCTGGCCATAAATATGGTCCAGAAGAGGGAGACAGGATTCATAAACATAATGAGCCAGACCTTAATGAAGGTCTTGAACCATTCTACAGGAACCTCTGTTTTGTGATAGACGAAGACCGTGATTGCCAGTATCGGGATCAAGAATCTAATGTCAAAATAAGTCAATCCTATAGCAGCCAATGCGTTAACAAAGACAATTTTCGTGTATGGATGAAGATTGTGGATGAAAGTGTTACGGTATTCGTACCCCAACCTACGTTTCAAATCTTCGACCAGCCACTATGCAATGCTTAGAGGAAAAATATTCTCAATTCCCCGAAGAAAAGTTTTTTCTTATCATAATATTCGTTTAATCCTTCTCAGAAGCCTAACTATCAAAATCATCCACGTGATATATCCTGCCACCATATACAGAAGGAATAGCAGAGCCGACAGATTATCAACTCCCTCTAACGCTAATTGGTAAGCCATCGAGAGAGACGTCCAATAGACGTTGAAGAACCAGTGGAGTAAAACCGGGACGTGGAATCCGTACTTGAGGTATCCAAGTGCGAATACGGCTCCTGCAAGAAAAGAGGTTGAGACTTTACCGACCTCCCAGCCTGCTCCTGTTAGTATATGTGTAACGCCGAAGAGAAACGAAGAGACAGTTATTGTAGCGTAGTCTAGGCGTCCAATCGTTCGTAACTGCAATTCCTTCCTTATCTTGCCTGGGAATGCGAGGGCATAGCCAAGCAAGGCAACTGAGTTGATTATTGACATGTCAAGTATCTGTCGCCTAGCCCATACTAGATGAATTACTACAGGGATTCCTATTGGTAATAGCCGGAAAAATATCTCTTCGATGATTGGGCTGATGGATAGACTGATGAGAGCCACGAAGGGATCTGGGAAACGGATCTCTCCTGTAGGAATGCCCCCTAACTCTTGGGCAATTTGTATTGACCAGACACCGGAAAGTATCAGCGAGGACAGGATGGCTGTGGAGAATAGTGCATTTTCTGTAGGCAACCGACCTTCCAGTCTACTCTGTCGAATCGCGTCGAAAAAATTTCTTGTCGGCCCAATCCACGCAATCACAAAACAGCCAAAATACAGCAGCCATAGTGCGAAAAGAAGAATAGTGAAGAACACTTCAGCTGAGACAGTGAAATCCAAGAAGAAAGCCGAGAAATGGAACCTTCTGAAGACCAAGTTGCCAGACGTTATCCGAGTAAGCGCGTTCCAATACAGCAGGAATTGAAGTATCAATACTGCACCGTAACTCAATGACAGCAGAGATACCATTATCCTCGCAACCTCGTAAAAGGCTGATTTGGTCTTCTGGTCGGACACACTCAATCGAGCTACCTTCTCGTCGGTCAATCTTGGACAGATAGGAGGTTCATCTTGTAGATGGTTGGTATGGATTTGATAGGCATTAGGCACACCCAGTGATAAGTCTTCCACAGCCCATCTTGAGGGAGTTATCAGGTTACTTTCACAAGGGTCTCCGTCCTATTCGGTATCAACCATCACCAGTTAATTATCGGCGTTTACTCGAGTCGATAGGGGCATTTCTTCATTGCCGACGGGAATAAGACTGGAACAGGAGAAGACGGGACGTCGCGAAACGATGGTGGAGCAATATCGAAGACTAGTCCAAGACACAAGTTTCAGTCCAGACTATTCTGTCTTCAACTATAAGGGAAGGGCCTGTCTGATTCAGGATCAGAAATGCCCTTACCTAAGCCCTCTAAACAAGAGATGCTACGCGAATTCCATAAACAGACAGGTCTGCAAGGATAAGAGACGAATATGAAGTAACGGTCACGGTTGAGAACAGAGACCGCCGCCGACAAGAGGAGGAAGAATCAGGATCTCATCATCCTCTTTCAACTTCCGATCAAACGAACTCTCCTTCCCGTTCAGAAACACCCTCAATAAACCAGGAGTCACCTTTGCCTTTGCCGTGGGAGAATTAGGATCAAAACGGCCAAGACCATACTTGCTGAAAACCTCTGCGATAACTTCTCCAAGCTTCGCTTCCTCTTTTACATTCATTTTGATCTGTCTGCTGATCCTTTGGGCAAGGAAGCCGAAGAACTTGATCTTGATCCTCAAATAGCCAGATCTCCCAGTCTTGATGGCTTGGTCACAGTCTGAGATCTCTAGAATTAAGCTTTTCTCAAGTTCCGAGGAAAGTCATGAATCATTCTTCTCTTCGGCAAGTCGTTCTATCCATTGGAGGGAGTCGATCTCCCTTAGGGATTTATCGACTCTCACACGAATAGCCCGTGGGGCATCTAGCCAGTAGCCTCCTGGAAAAGACGTATCTTTATTGATATCCTCAAAAGAGACCTCCAATACGACCCCTGGGAGGACGAACCATCCTTTATCTGTCCTATCCAGAGTGACTTTTTCAAGCTTCCTATCGAGCCATTTCCGCTCATCCTCTGATAGCCCTTCTCCACACTTCGTAATGGGAACCAATTGGTTTGTTCTCAAGTCACGAGAACCTAACAAGTAAGACTCACTCCTGTCGCTATCATTCGGGTCAGGGTGGACGAACATGATGACCAAGTCGAGATTCTTTAGAGATTCTTTGATTTTCGCCCAGAATTTCGTCCTAACACCCGGAAGATATATAGAGAAAAGATGCTTGGCAAGAAGCCCCTCATATCCACTTTTGATAGCATCGTTGTAGAATGACTCAGCTTTAGCTGGATCATCGGTTCGAATCTGCTGAATAATCTTTATTCTTCCTGAGATTTCTAAGAGCATCTTCCTTCTAGATGTGTAAACTGTATCCATCATGTCCTGACCATCAAGATGCAGGACCTCGAAAAGTTCTAGATCTATAGGTGTCCTTAGAGTGGAGTTCCCCCCTATCTCTCTAGACCGCAACTCACCAATCAGAACACTGTAAGGCCTTAACTCTCCTCGATCATCCCTGCAAACCAATTCACCCTCCAAGACTGCGTTTTTCGCTTTGACGTTCTCAACTATTGTCCGAGTTAGAACAGGCAACAAATGCGAGATGTCATGGAGTTTTCTATCGAAGAACCGCACCTGATTCCCTAGTTTGTGGATTTGAACCCGAATTCCATCTGGCTTGAACTCATAACTGACAAATCCAGAGTATTCTTTGTTTGTCTCTTCTATACTCTGTGCTGTAATCGCAGTCATCGGTTTGATAGGTCTCAATATTTCTAAGCTTAGTCTGGAGAAGTCCTCTCTTTCCCCAGAGAGAGCCACTTGACCAACAAGGGCAACATCATTGACAAGCGCGTTCTTGCGACTAATCTCTGAAAGTTCAATAGAAGACAGCTGTGAGATGGATTTTTCAAGTATCTCTTCATAGGACTGGGGACGTCTTTCGAGCAGAAGGTTTCTAACAAAGTGTTTTACTTCGTTCGGAGACAGTACATCGAATAGATATTCCAGCTGGTCAGTCGATTGATCGACCTTATAATTCGATCTTTCCAACAACCTTCTGATTATCGTGTATGCTTCTACAACCGTCATTTTCGTTGGGCAAACATTCGGAGACTTGTCTCTCCGATTCTTAAGTGCAATCGCTATGACCTCTGCTAAGTCATGCGTCTGATCGACAAATCGAAGGAAGCTCTTCTTGGACAAAACGGATTTATCACAGACCGTGTCAACGAGTTTTTTCACATTCAACGGAGGATAGCCTTGACTCCATATTGGAATGGGTTCATTTAGCAAGAACCTTATCGCAGGATAGATCTCTTCTTTCTCAAGATCTTGAAGCAGAACTGAGATCAGACCGACTGAAACAAGGAACCCTGGATTAGAATCAAGTCTGTCAGCAGTGTCACAAAGCCGTGAAAACGTCGTCAACAAACTACACCAACGAAATCTCAGAAACTTCGAAAACAACGTATGTTGAGGTATCTCCTACAGAAAAAATATCTTGTCAATATTTGTCGACAATAATAAGCCAAATAGAGTTACAGACATGTGTGAAAAACGTCTGTTTTTGACA
>CP070773.1:222760-227185 GCA_020345945.1 Candidatus Bathyarchaeota archaeon
TAAATGATGAGTTCAAGGCAAGACTGGAACCTTACTCTCCTTCAATAGATGCAAGGAAGAATGCGCTGAAAGTCTTCAGTCGGGAAGGGATATCCACTTTCTGTCTGATGGAACCCATTATGTCTACAAAGGAAAGCAACCCATTCGAGATCATCGCAGAACTACGTGGGGATGTAGAACTCTTTATGTTAGGAAAGTGGTCACCATACGTCAAGAAGGGGATCCCTGTCAAATATGACGAGATCTACTATACCGATCTCTTCAGAAAATTAATCCCCTACTGTGAAGAGCACGGTATCCAGTACTGCATAACTCCCCACTCTGAAGAATTTCTTAGAGGAAAGGGGATAACCTTCAGACAATATCAAAGTTTAACCAGTAATCCCTCTTCGTAAAAGGTGTAGCGAATACTAATCCTAAACTGAAGACTCGATAAGAAAACATCTATCGGGGATTCTGGATCTGTCTATTCCCACTCAATAGTTGAGGGTGGTTTATGGGTTATGTCGTAGACGACTCTCACAACCTGAGGTAGTTCATTGGTTATCCTCGTAGAGATTTTTTCCAGGATATCGAAAGGTATTCTAGCAAATGATGCAGTCATTGCTTCCCTACTCTCTACTGCTCTGATGGCTACTACATGTCCGTATGCCCTCGAGTCTCCTTTGACCCCTGTCGTCATCGTATCTAGGAGAACTGCAAAGTACTGCCACAGCTTCTTATTCACTCCAGAATTCTCGATTTCCTCTGTTACAATTCTGTCAGCGTTCTTGAGTACCTCTATCTTATCTTGTGTTACTTGTCCCATTATCCTCACAGCCAAACCTGGACCGGGGAAGGGTTGTCTCCATACTATCTCTCTAGGCAATCCTAACTCTCTAGCGATTTCACGCACCTCGTCCTTGTAGAGGTCTCTGAGAGGCTCAATGACCTTCTTGAATTTTAATTTGGTAGGCATTCCAGCAACGTTGTGGTGGCTCTTGATTCTATCAGCCTGCCCCTCTTGCCCTGACTCTATCCTATCAGGATAGATTGTGCCCTGTACTAGGAAGTCGGCTTTCTTCTCTGTGGCTACCTCCTCGAAGACATGGACAAACTCTTGGCCAATCGCGATCCTCTTCTCCTCTGGATCTCTTAGAGCTTCTAATCTCTTAAGGAACCGTTCTCCGCAATCTACAACCAAGAAGTCCATCTCTAATCTACTGAAGAACTCTCTTACTGACTCAGTCTCTCCCAGCCTCATCAAACCGTGATCAACGTACACTGCTGTAAGATTCTTCCCTATTGCCCGCTGTGATAACAGGGTTGCAGTACTCGAGTCAACACCTCCACTCAATGCAATTATGCACCTCGAGTTACCGACTTCCTTCCGTATCTCGTTCGTCGCTCGTTCTACAAAGTCGCTCATGACCCAGTTCGGTCTGCAATCGCATACCTCGAATACGAAGTTTCGAAGCATCTGCTCTCCGTTTCGCGTATGAATAACTTCTGGATGCCACTGCAATCCAAAGTTACTCTTCTCTCTGTCCATAAAAGCTGCAACTGGACAGTTTTCCGAGGAAGCAAGCACTTGAAAACCATCTGGAATAGATTGGACTGTATCACCATGACTCATCCAAACCTCTTGGTCTCCTCCAAGCCCTTTCAAAATCCCAACAGGTCTCTCAACATTCACCGTTGTTATCCCATACTCTCCCTTCTCCCCTGGAAGAACCGTTCCCCCCTCAAGGTAGGCTATCAGTTGATGTCCATAACAGATGCCGAGAACCGGTATGCCCATCTCCAAGATCTTTCTATCGCAGACCAGAGCCCCCTTCCTATAGACGCTGTCGGGACCTCCAGACAGTACGATACCTTTGATCGAATGATTGGGGCTGACTGATCCTATCTTAGTAGAAGGCGTGTCATAGGGAACGATCTCTGACCTTACCTTGAAGCGCCGTATCTGTCTCGCGATTAGATGGCAATACTGCCCCCCAAAATTAAGGACCAGTATTGTATCGTAGGTCATATCACCTCGCCCATGTAACTGTCAACTCTCACTTTCACTCTTCAAAATATCCGTTCGTAAGTATTAAACAATCTATCACAGCCTTCGTCCAACGCTGTGGTAAATAGCAATGTCCAGCAAGTGATTTCTATTAACCTGAAATAGAGGGAGAGAGTCGATGAACGCGTCGTTTTTATTCTGGTAAGGGGTTCTTCTGGCGAGGTTCTTGGAGATAGTCAACATTGAAAGATGAGTCATGGAACATGATCTATCTCTTCTCTTTGACCTTTGTTATAGCGACAGGCGTAAACTTGTCTATTCCACTGATTCCCCTCTATCTGCGGGATCTGGGAGCCGATGTCTTCCAGATATCAGTAGTAATGTCGGTAGCAGGACTCTTCTCCACCTTCCTCACATATCTCGGGGGTTTCTTCTCCGATCGCTACGGGAGGAAATTGAGTATTATCTTGGCAATCCTTCTCTCTGCTTTTTCCCCCTTCATGTACACGTTCTCGAAGACTTGGGTGGAGATGATCCCTTGGGTTGTACTATTCAATACTTCCCTCGCGTTCTTCGGTCCAGCAAGAGTTGCCTATATAGCAGATACGGTCGACGTGAGGGAGCTAGGAAAGATCTATGGGTTGATGAATATGGCATGGCCTCTAGGAGGTATGGTTGGGCCTTTCCTCGGCGGATATCTATCGGATGTTTACGGCTGGAACGCGTCCTTCTACTTCGTTAGCCTGATATCCGTGATCAGCATCCTACCGGCTTACCTTCTGCAAGGTAGAAGACGAAGTGAAGTGGGGGAAATAGAGGAAGAGTCTCCCTGTGAAGAGGATTCAAACATGAGAACTCTCGTAATGTTCTTTTTTATCGCACTCCTCATCAGTATTGGGATAGATGCAACAAGACCTCTTATCCCACTCTACCTCTCAAATATCTTTCAACTAAGCAAGACGGATATAGGTTTCTTCTTTACCTTGAGCTTTGGAGTGACGACGCTCATCACGCAGATCTCTGCAAGCATGGTCTTGAAAAGGTACGGGAGTAAAAGAGCCATGCTTCATAGCGTTCTCCTTATTCCTATCGCTTTCATCCTTCTACCTTGGATAGCTGATTATAACCTGTTGATCTTGGACTATATGGTAATCAACAGCTTGTGGAGTGTGACATGGCCTACAAGTATGGATCTGCTTATGCGTTGTGTACCAAGAGGAAGCAGAGGCTCTGCAGCTGGGATCAGACAGACTGGCATTCGCTTAGGAGGTGCTATCGGTCCATTGGTAGGGGCTTACCTCTGGGAGATACTCGGGTTCTCTTTCTCCTTTTACTCCTCAGCGGTCGCCTTTGCCCTCTGTGCTCCTCTTGTTATCCTCATAGAGGAACCGAGACTTAGAGCCCTTCAAAAATCGAGTACTCAATAGGGTCGAAGTAAGCAAATATTCCATTGATCTTGTTGTAGAATCCTATCTATCCCTAAGATAGTTGTTATTCGAATGAACCCAACGTCAAGACGCAGTTGTCCGAATGGAGGATCAGCTAGAAATACACTTGGAGCTAGTGGGTTCCCGTAAGCTAGGAGACTTGAAATACGGTTTCTCTCCCTCAGAGTAGGGGAAAGAGTAGTGTACTCTTCTACGCCTTGGTTTTTCATTAGATGGGTCAGTCGTGTTTGTGGTATCTGGAAGCAGGCGCCCCACACTTAGGGCAGACTTGGGGTTTGTCTTTTCCTTTCGTATTCTCGATGAGTGTCCAATCATATCTGCAGATCGGACTACTGCACGTGTACTTCACTTCTTCTTCGTCGCTCATATCTCAGTAGTCATCCTCCTCAAATATAAAAACCATCAGATTTCAAGCGGGCCACTCCCGTTATCAAAGGATTGGTCAACAAACCATCGTCTATCGAAGACCGTTGATCCGTAGATATTTGTAGAATGCAGGTAAGACATATCAAGACTTGAGAATCAGTCTTTTACTATGTTCAAGTTTGAGAAGGAGCAGAAGGTCTTCGAGATAGACAAGGTCAAAGTTGGTGGGCAGCCCGGTCTGCTTCCTACGGTGATGGTTGGAAGCATCTTCTACCTTGGGGACAAGATCGTAACCGACCGGAGAGAAGGTCGATTTGACAAGAGAGAAGCCCTGAGAGTCCTCGAAGCCGAGAAAGAAGCGTCATTAAGGACAGGTAATCCCCGCATTATCGATATCAACGGCGAATCTGGGGATACACTCGTGAGATACATCGATTTCGTGGCAGAGGAGACGGAAGCCCCATTCATGATCGACGGTGTAGGCGCAGAAGCACGGATAACAGCTTCTAAACATGTGGCGGATATCGGTCTGGTTGAACGAGCCGTCTATAACTCAATCAGCTCGGATACAAAACCTGAGGAGATCGAAGTCATAGCTCAGACAGGTTTGAAGTCGGCTGT
>CP070773.1:227285-231699 GCA_020345945.1 Candidatus Bathyarchaeota archaeon
GTCTCTTCGATAGGGGCCCATCCACATTGACCGCCGAACATCTGCCATTGACCAGGTTTGTTAACCACTCCGGATCGGTTTGTCACTTCTCTTCCTTTCTTCTCAAATCTAAGATCTGTCCCAGCAGGTGTTGTGATCCGAATCTTGTTTCCTTTATGAGTCAGCTCTCTCAAGACTTCCCCTAACTCGACCATTTTGGGGTAGTCTATTTGACCTATGCATCGTATCATCATGTCGCTGGTCATACCGGTAAGGCAGAGATGTCTGGCTCCGGCAGCAAGTGCGTCTCTGTATGTCTGCGTATGGATGAGGTACTGCTTCGCGAACTCGCAGATCACATCTGAGTTTTTCATGGCTGCTGCAAGTGGGCGGGGTGGTTCCATAGCGATCTCTGGTCGAGTTTCATACAAGACTACGGTTACAGTCCCTCCGGCTGTGTGTCCTGCTGCAGCTGTGGCCTCCACGACTCTTTGCTCAGAGGCTGTATCAGTGTAGACGAGGAAGTCTTCTCCAGGCTTAACACAGAGCAACCGTCTGACGAGTGTATCTGCTGCTTTCGCGAGTTCCATGTACATTGACAAATATTATCTCCCACGGAGAGAAGGCGTAGTTAAAGTAATTCTATTTTTTCATATACTCTCTTCCTCAGACTAGGGACTCATATAATCGACAGATGAACGACCTTAGATAATTCTACTTCTGAATTGTCTTATGAAAGAGGATGCTGAAGTCTATCGACTACCATCTATCGATTATCATGGGGAGGATAATCTTCATCTTCTAATGTTTCATGAGAATACAGAAGGGATCAATAGTGCGAAAGACGTCTCAAATGATCCTTGATGAACTGAAAGAACATGTGATCCAAGGAAATATTGAGGTAGTAGAGAAACTGACACATGACGCTATTAATAACCAGATACCTGCATACTCTGTCGTATCTCTAGCTCTAGTACCTGCAATGCGTATCGTAGGAACAAGGTTTGAAGAAAGGGATTTCTTTGTTCCTGAGGTTCTCATGTCGGCTGAAGCTATGAAAACGGCGATGGAGGTCCTCCATCCTCATCTAAAGGTTAGCGGATTTACTAGGAGGACGAAGGTAGTTATCGGGGTCATTCGTGAGTGTAGCCAGGAGATCGGTAAGGATCTTGTTGCTACAATGTTGAGTGGTGCAGGCTTTGAGGTGCATGACCTTGGAGTAAATGTTCACCCGGATCGATTCGTGGATGTGGCGAAGGAACTTGGAGCTCAGATTATTGCTGTCGGTTCTCCTATGGATTACACGACACACTACATAAGAGAGATAACTGAACGCTTGAGAGCAGAGAATTTGAGGTCTAAGATCAAAGTCCTGATTGGGGGGGCAGGAACATCATCTCAGACTGTGGATGAGGTCAATGCAGATGCTTGGGCTGAGAACGCATTGGACGCAGTCAAAAAGGTGGAAGAATTGGGGAGTGAATAAAGAGATGTCTCTCGAGAAAATTCAAAGCTACACGGAAAAGATACGATCCAGTTTAGAGAAGGAGTCGATTACACCTCTTGAGAGGTTCATAGGCTACCAGGTTCACCATACCGAGGTAGATCATCTCCCTGTATGGGCTTACTGGAGAGGAGGATATACTCGTTACTTGACGGGATACAAGCTGAGTGAAATAACTACAAACCCTGGTATGCTGTGTGAAACTATCCTTGCTGGACTTAGTCGATTCAGATTCGATACTGTTTGGCCTTACCCAGACGTCTATTCTCTGGAACCTGAGGCGTATGGTTGCACGGTTGAATATCTTGAAGATGCACACACCATCGTTAAAGAACCCGTGATAAATGACGTGGAGGATCTCAACAGTATCGAACTAATAGACCCGAAGAAAGATGGGAGATTACCTTTAGTCCTCAAGGTTATAGAGACTCTACACAATGCAATAGGCGACTCTCACCCTATTCTAGGGCATCTCCAAGGACCGGCTTCTCTCGCCGCAAGTCTAAGGGGATCGACTCGACTACTTCTCGACATGAAGAGGAATCCCGAACTAGTGCATGAGATAATGAATTTAGCAGCTGACACTTGTGTGGCTTTCGGCAAGGCTCAGCTAGACGTCGGAGCAATAGGTATAAGCATGTCGGATGCTTTCGCGTCCCTGCCAACTGTCTCACCTCAATTGTATTGTGAGTTCTTGATCCCCTACTACAAGAGAATTGTTGATTCTCTCTCTCGTCTTACGGTTGGGGGGGTAAGATGGCATTCTCAAGTGGGCTTTGAGCAAGCCAAAGACCCTTACAACTTCATAGATCAGATCCTTCATGCTGGTAACGGAGCCATAGAACTTCAAGAGCCGATATCTCTCAACCTTCGCAGAGTGAAGGAGCTCTGCGTAGAACATGGTGCAATGCTATGGGTAAGAATACATACGATGACACTTGCTAGAGGGAATCCGGACGAGATGAAGAAGAATGTACGACGTTATGTGGAAGAACTTGGAGAGGGAGGACACCTCCTGATCTGTGCACCGATTTCGGGAAACGCAAAACCCGAAGTGATCGACGCTTATATTGAGGCATTGCTGGAATATGGAAGAATGCCCTTACCTGTAGGTTGAGAATGCTTCAGAGATATCATTCGTCCTCTTTTGGTTGCAACCATTATTCCTCTATGATATTCACCTTGCCTTGAGTGCTGATTGTATTTCTTTTACTCTGTTTCTATCCCAGTTCCTTGGATCGAGGACGAAAGCAATAGATGATGTTATTATCTGGATTGTAGGAAAATCAGTTACTAAGAAGGATGAGATACGGATATGGCTGGAGTCATAAAGGCTGTTCGTGCGAGAGAAGTTTTTGACGAGAAAGGGCTTCCTACCGTGGAAGTGGATGTGCTGCTAGACGATGGTAATATAGGCAGAGCCGCTGCTCCAGGAGGAACTTCTAGAGGCGCGAGTGAGGCCTTCGATCTTAGAGATGGTGACAAATCATACTTCAACGGTTTGGGTGTTGGGAAAGCTATACGCAGTGTGAGCACCGAGATAGCTGGTGGATTGAAAGGAAAGAATGCCCTTGACCAAGAGGGAATCGACAGACTACTGATTGAGTTGGATGGTACTGAAAACAAGTCCAGACTCGGCAGCAACGCGATTGTAGCCACTTCCCTGGCGAATGCTAAAGCAGCCGCAAAGTCGAGAGGGATTGAACTCTTCGAGCATCTTGGGGATGGTAAAAAGATGCCTATCTCTATGACTCATGTGATGTACGGTGGACCTGCATATGTTGATATGGCTGGGACCTGCGACTTTCAAGAGTATGCCCTCCATGCGTTGAGTGCGGAGAACTGTAAAGAGGGCTTTCTCGCAACACTACGAATCTACAAGAAGTTGCACGAGATAGTAGTGAAGAACAGGGGGTTCGGTATGCCCAGGCTTGCCCATCTGGCTGGTAAGATAACTGCGACATTTGATTCTAACGAGGATGCTCTCTCAACTTTGACCGAGCTTATCGAAGATGAAGGATACGTTCCTAGAAGGGACTTCGGCATCTACCTTGATATCGCCTCCTCTCAACTCTACAGAGATGGGATGTACCATCTCCAACGAGACGGAACCGTCTTTTCGAGGGGTGAGATGATCGACTGGTTGAGCGAGATGTGTGATAAGTATCCGATCATAAGTATGGAGGACTGTCTCTACGAGGACGATTGGGAGGGATGGAAGATCTTGACGAAACGACTAGGTAACAGGATACAGCTAGTGGGAGACGACCTTTTCGTAACCAACCCTCGACGACTGGAGAAAGGCATAGAAACTGGTGTGGCAAACGCAACCGTGATAAAACCGAATCAGGTGGGAACCTTGACAGAGACGATAGAGACAATTAGAATTGCTAGGACCGCTGGCTACGGGACAATCATCTCGGGACGTTCAGGACAGCTCTGGGATCCATTTCTAGTTCATCTCTGTGTCGGGCAGATTTTAGGTCAGGGAAAGCTGATTAAATGCCCAATTGGCGGACCTAATCTGAATGAGTTAACTCGGATAGAAGACTGTCTTGGGGACAGCGTCGAATATGCGGATAGAAGCATACTCCCAACCAGCTAGAAGTGTCGACGTAGTCGATCTCCCATCCAAGCTTCTTCTTTGGAGGTCCTGTCGTAGAATACCCCTCCTATTCTGGACTCTATCGGTGAAAGGAAAAGCCTGATAGACAATACAGTTATTGGGTCGGTTGGACGCATTTGGTTGTGACCACTGGAATCGAGGAGAGAGGTTAGAATGAATTCGAGAGAGCGCTTTCAACGGACCATGCATTATCGAAATCCGGACCACCTTCCGATATGTGAGTTCCTAGGTTACTGGGAGGAGACCATCAACAGGTGGTACTTGGAGGGGCTGCCTACGAATATCGTGATGAGTACTTGTGGAGT
>CP070773.1:231799-236153 GCA_020345945.1 Candidatus Bathyarchaeota archaeon
ACTTTGACAGGAAGCTGAACCGACTCTATGGTCTATCGACTAGTCCTCTTAAGACATGCAGAAAGCCTAGGGAACAAGGAGGACCGTATCACTGGTTGGAATGACGTAGACCTCTCCGAGAGAGGTATCGCTGAAGCCAGAGAGGCAGGAAGGACTCTGAAAGAGGCAGGGTTCACCTTCGACGTTGCATATACTTCCTTACTTAGGAGAGCTATCAAGACAGTTTGGTTTGTTCTAGACGAGATGGATCTACACTGGATACCTATAGTAAAGACTTGGCGGCTGAACGAACGCCACTTCGGAAGAATTGAGGGTATGAGGAAATCTGAACTCGCAGAGAAATATCCTGTGGGGTCAGCAACCTCTTGGAGAAGACAAAACAATGTTTCACCTCCCAAACTCGATAAAGACAACCCCAAATACTTGAGAGAGGATCCTCGATACAGCCACCTGAAAGAAGACGAGTTTCCGAACGGTGAATCGCGACACGATATGGTCCGACGTGTCGAACCGTACTGGCAACAGACCATAATTCCAGAGATACAATCGGGGAAGAAGGTTTTGATAGTATCCCATGGTGACCTCATAAGGACATTGACGATGGTCATAGCTCACGCTAATATAGAAGAGGCTGCGAGCATTGCGGTTATTCCCACGGCAACGGCGATCATCTATGAACTTGACAGTCAGATGAATCCAATAAAACAGGAATATCTCGACAGACCCAGTATTACCCCCAGATAGTCTCTCTATCCTTATCCAGAAGGACTTGCATGAAGCTCTTCTATCGTATTATGAACTTTCTTCCAGTCAACACCCAAGACCTGACATGCTTTCTCTGTGATTGCGATGCCGTGGGGTGGGCACCCAGGGACAAAGACCCCTAGTTCCCGTTTTGGGTTGGCACACTTCCCGACAACCAAAGGTACTCCTTTCACATCCTTAACATCCTCTGGTGTACCCATGATCACGGTCAACCCACCTAACTCATTCTCGTAGCCCGCTTCTCTCAAGTATATGAAAGTGCTGTAGATCTCCCCCATACACCCTGTGCAGGTATTCTTCTCAACGAGATTGACCATCCCAAACCTGCTCTTGAAAACCTCTGAGAACGGCTTGAACCGTCTCGATACATCCTCGATCCTAGATCCCCTAACCTCAATCTGGCTCATATCGGTGGTACCAAGTCCCTTCTCCTCTGCGAGCTGCAAATGGAATACCATGGCGGGATCTAGACCTATAATCCGAGAACAGACGGTGTCAACGGCTACGGTGTCAATTCCCGCTACTACCAAGCCCAAGTCTACCCTGTCCTTATGAGCCTCCCAAGTCCCCTCCATACAGCTAGTGGCGTCTACTACAGTAAAGTCGGGACCAACAACACTGTTCAGATCTACAATCGCCCTATCCAAACCGCATCGATGGCTCATCCTCTTCTCTAGTCCTGGAAGAACCCCCTTCATATTCTTCAGACCACAGGTAATCGCTGTCCTGTTATGTGTCTTCAAGACGGGAACCGAGATGATCACATCCGCCTCCAATGCAGTCCTAGCAACCCTGAACCTCTTCATCACATATGCATCGGGTAGCTCCACCTCGACTGGCTTATCCTTATTCATGTCAACAAGTTCCACGCCACATTCTCGAGCAACTCTCTCAGTTCCAGATACTCTAAACGCCTCTGACGTATCCCGAATACCTGGAAAATCATACCCTACCGCAGCTCCTTCTCCAATGACAACTCTTCCTGCTCCCAACTCTTTCACAATCCTCACCACAGCCTCAGTAACCTTCGCATCTGTAATCTTCCCAGACCCAGACTCCATAGGGCTGACGAGATTGGGCTTCACCAGAACAGTCGAGTCCTCCCCAATAATACCATCCAACCCACCGGCTTCTCTGACAGCCTTTCTCACTGCCCCCTCAACATTGTTTCCATGAACCCGCATAATAGATACAATCGTCAAAAGAGTTGACACCACTTCAAGGAACTACTCCCCCCCTGATAATATTGCCGTAAGGCACTTCTACGCCCTATTTAGAAGTCTAGCAGACTCGTTGAGACCGATCTATCTTAGTTGACAGAGTCTTTAGATCAAAGGCAAGAGATGATGGTGTTCCCTTCCGTTGAACAACATTTTTAAGCCTCATTTCTCAGCGCTCTCCTTGGTGCTCGATTTGTTGAGTTATGAGGATCTATTCGACTATGTCAAGAAGGAACGTACTAAGGTAATCGAGGCACTTGAAAGACTATCGAATGAGGAGTTTACGAGAAGCAGAGGACTCAGCTTTGATAGCATCAAAGACGTCTTTGTTCACACCGTAATGAATGAAGACAACTGGCTTCACTATAGAGCGGCTGGATTAGGAAACCGCACCGAACGAAGACTTGAGGAGTTCAATGATCTTGAAGATGTCAAAGAATACATTACTGAGGTAGACGAGAAGACCTCGAAGCTTTTCAGCAGGATGACTGACCAAGATCTTCAAAGAGATGTAATCAGACAGCGTCGGGACGGCGGAAAAGAATCGTATAAACTCGAATATGTACTCTATCAGTTACCGATCGAGACGATCCACCACTTCGGAGAGATCTTTGGAGAGTTTTGGAAGATGGATCTCAGAGCCCCGTACTATTCGTATTTGGCTTATTCGAGGGATAAGATCGAATCAGAATGATCTACCAGCTTCTTCGTAGATTCCTATAGTCAGTAAAGGTTCCCAGTTCCTCTGGGTCTCCTTTTCTTTATTATCAAGTATCGTGATGATCGTATCCTCTATCAAAAACGTTAAACGAAGAGTTCCTCTATCTCTCGTCACGAGAGTATTAACGAATGTCGCGAAGAAACTACAGAGAAAAGATCCTGGAAGTGCTAGGAAACTCCCAGATTCCCATGGATACGGAGAATGTCCGTGTCCAAGCAGGCATCAAAAGTTGGGCCACAGCAAAAGCAACCCTCCTGGAACTCGTATTGGAAAGAAAAATTCTAGGAGCAAAGACCACAAAGTCATGGATATTCTGGGTCGTTAGGGAGTCTACAACAGAAACCGAGTCACGCCCAGGCATAGTCTAGCTTTCGAGGCTAGTAGCTATGGATGTCAATGGTGGTTTGATATCTTCAAGGAGCTGGAAGTTTTGATTTCTCTTATCGAGATAGCTGAAAGAGCTATGAACGGACCTAGAATGGACGATATGGAGTGGAATATGAGTCTGTTCAAGAAGTCAGAGGAGCTGAAGACAAAGTATGAGATCCCTGAACCAAGTGAAGACGAGTTCTTCTGTTACGATGAGGATCTGGCTGACCGTGCTTTCCACGCTGGACTTGAACTACTCTCAAGCCTAGGAATATATTGCGTCTCAAACAGCAGAGTCATAGAGTTATCGTATGACGAGGTCTTAGATTCTGCAAGGGCTCTCCCGAAAGAAATCAATATTGGCGAAGGAAGGGATACGCGAACGTTCTTCAAACGAGGAATAGAGGACCCAAGGCTTCCAAAAATTGTGGGGGGTCTGCATGGTCCCGTCCCTGAACATCTCGTCAGGATCATCCCGAAGTGTTTTGCTGAGATTTCTCAGTCCGATATGGTGGAAGGCTTCAATATGATAACTATCGACGGTAGAGAGGTTCATGGCATTCCCCTCGCCACGTACACGGCTCGAAGGCAGGCTTCCCTATTGAGGGAGGCGATTAGAGCAGCAGGAAGACCAGGAATGGCTGTCGCCCTCTACCCAATCCATACTGACGCAGCAGCTATGATAGCCCCCCTGGATCCAGAGCATGGTCTGAGAAGGAGCGACGGCGCAATCTTCTCAGTTCTGCCAGATCTGAAGGTCGAGTTCGGCTTTCTCACAGCTGCCATCGTATACGAGGAGTATGGGGCTTTCAAGGAGAACCGGGGAATTACCGGGTCGTTCTTCACCAGTGTCGGTGGGTCTGTCATTGGTGGGATCGCCCATGCTGTAGCCTCTTGGATTGCTTATCGAAATCGTTTGATCGGATTTGGCGCAGGAAGACCAGGTCTATCAAGTCTTCCTTCAGCACCTCGCAGGAGAATTTCAGGCGGGGTCTGGCCGACCTCCCTTGCCCACTTGGCACTCGATAGAAACTCCGAGATGATCAGGATGGGAGGAGTAGGGCGTGGGAACCTAGGAGGATTATCAAATCTGATCAGCATCTCCTTCCGGGCCATAGTCTCAACTGTACTAGGAGGAGGAGGTCTCAACATCGATAGAATGGTAAATAGAACGGATCCCACGATTGAGTTCGGTGGCACTCCCGTCGAGACCGAACTTGCCTCATCGGTCTCTGAAGCCGTAGTTCGGTCAGGTATGAATAGAAGAGAACTCGAACCG
>CP070773.1:236253-240573 GCA_020345945.1 Candidatus Bathyarchaeota archaeon
AGTAGGCATGTCAGTGGTCTTTTCCTATTTGACGGTACCAAGCATCATGGATTTCGTCGAGAAGAGAGTATATGCGAACTCATAGGGAGTCTAATGTGAAAGACTTTCAAGGACTAGGGATTCTTGAGTACTGGCTTCTTAAAGGGATTCGTGATCTTCTCGATCGGTTCACCAAGCACCTTGATCTCGTCAAGTTCTATTGTACCTAATCCTCTTTCTGCTGCCAATCTCAGATGAGCTACTTCCCAGGGATCGATTCCCATAATTGTACAGCCGACTGCGTCGACTGCTAGTCCGTCTTCTCCTGCCAAGATTATCCCTAGAGGCTTAGGTTTTCCTTTCGGAACGTTGGGTCCATCGCCTTCCAAACCGACCACGCCATCGACCACATTGAAGTGTGTCTCAATATTGGCGTAGACGTCAACAATTGATTTGTGTATTCCAGCTCTGTGTAGGACCTTCTTCTCCCACTTCCTAGCAATGCCTACGGCCAGATTCTTGAGGCATATCGAGGCTAAGGTTTCCGTGTGAGTCTTCATTACTGGTACGTTGATTATTGCGTCGACATCGAGTACGATTCTTCCGGTTGTGAAGGTTTTCAAAGTTAATCCGTTGGGTATGTCTACCGTTGCGGGTTCTGTTGTGTTCAGATCGCAGAGTTCTGCTTTCTTACGGCGGGCCATTTCTGTGATACCTGCAACTTTGAATGCTGCCATTGTATCCCAGTTTCCTGAAGGGTAGGCTGCTCCCTCTGCTATCAAGATCCTATCGGGTCTCTGCTCTTGAACTAGGTCCAATAATGATTCTATTACCCGTAGGTCGGTATTCACTCCAAGACCTTGCTGAGTCATGTTTTTGGCGTTCGGCTTTATCAGAACCGTATCTCCCTGAGAAACAATCTGATCTAGCCCTCCGGCAAGCTTCACAGCTTCCTGGGCAGCCTTAGTTACATCTCCTTCTTCTATTCTGATTATGGAGACTCTTGGTTTGGGCATGTCCTTTACCCGATCAAGGAAGAACGTATGTCTGAATAAAATGTTTAGCTGTTCTTATCAGATTCTGACTGGGATTTTGTTCTCCTGATTTGGGGCTGTCGCTATTTCATTCCTTTTCCATCTATTCTTTCTCTGCAGAAACGGCATCTTGAGTCTTTAATCTCGTTGGTGAGGATGCGGTAGCCTAATCTACGGATAAGTATCTTGCCACAGTTCCAGCAGTAGGTATTCTCTCCCC
This sequence comes from Candidatus Bathyarchaeota archaeon, assembly GCA_020345945.1. Taxonomy (GTDB): domain Archaea; phylum Thermoproteota; class Bathyarchaeia; order RBG-16-48-13. Next base: position 237,487 of record CP070773.1, read on the forward strand.
CTTCCCCTGGTACGTTTCCTTCGTACACGTATTTGAGTCCGGATTCTAATCCTATCTCTCTGGCTCTTTGTAGGGTCTCTATGGGCGTTGGAGGCAGATTCAGTAACTTGTAATGTGGGTAGAACCTGGTTACATGCCAAGGTATCTCCTTCCCGACGCTTACTATGAAGTCTGCAATCTGCTGTAGTTCCTCTGTGGAGTCGTTCAGGGTGGGTATCACTAGTGTTGTCAGTTCAATCCAGATACCTAGCTTCTTGTAGAGTCTTATCGAGTCGAGGACAGGTTGAAGGTGTCCCCCACAGTTCTCTCTATAGAAGTCTTCTCTCATACTCTTGAGATCGATGTTTGCCGCGTCTAGGTGTCTTGCCGCTGTCTTCAGTGCTTCTTCGGTGATGTAGCCGTTGGTGACAAAGACGTTCTTGATTCCCTTTTTCGATGCGATGATTGAGGTGTCGTATGCGTATTCAAACCATATAGTGGGTTCTGTGTAGGTATAGGCGATACTTTTACACTCGGCTGAGCGGGCTTCTTCGACAACTTTTTCAGGTGGAATCTCTGTGCCCTCAATTCGGCCTCCATCTTTGGGCATTTGGGAGATCTGATAGTTCTGACAGTTTCCACATCTCAGGTTACAGCCTACTGTCGCGATTGAGTACGCCTCCGAACCTGGATAGAAATGAAACAGAGGCTTCTTCTCTATCGGGTCAATTGCACAGGAGATCGCCCTCCCGTAGACCAGGGAATACAGTTTGCCCTCTTGGTTCTCTCTCACTCCACAGATACCTCTCTTTTTCTCCTGTATGACGCACCTGTGAGGGCATAGACCACATCTTACCGCTTGATCTTCGAGTTCCCCGTAGAACATTGCTCCTTTCATACTCTTATCCCCTCAAGGGTTCGGTACAGGGTCGTCTAAATTGGTCGGACCATGATCACTTTTGCCTAAATATTCGGATTAGGTAAAGTCTCTGGAATTAAACCCAATGAGGAAGTTCTTCCCCTTTGGCTATATGGAATTCTTTACAGTCGCCTGATATATCGGTTCTTAGCTAGATCTTGAACCCTGATTCTTCGATCAAGCGGTGAAACAGATCATCCTCTATCTCTGGTTTTTCTTGATTCTTATCGAGTTCTTCTCTAACCAAGTCTACGAGAGTATCCAACCTTGAGTCTTTATAGTCGATTGATCTTCCTAGGATCTGTTCGGTTCTTAGTTGAATGCCGTGGCGTCCAGATCCTGGACCAATGACTATCCGTCTCTTATGGCCTACTAGTTCGGGAGGGAATGTCTCGTACATGATTGGGATGATTGAGACTCCGTGTTGATGAATTCCTGACTTGTGTTCGAAGACGCTATCGCCTACTATTGCTTTGTTCAAGGGTAAGAAGTAACCGAGGGAATCTGCGACATGTCGTGCCAGTCCTCTGAGATTGCTTAGGTTCCACTTTGTGATGCCGTGATGTAGATAGCAGTTCATTATGATCTTCTCGGTTTCCGCTCCTCCTGATCTGTCTCCGATTCCAAGGAAGGTTGTGCTTGCGAAGACCTTCTTCAGGTGTAGATCTGAGGCTGTCCTTATCGTAGCCATAGTGTTCTCTACTGCGTTTCCAAGATCGTCGTGAGCATGTATCTCTATGTAAGGTATTCGTGTCTCTTCGCTTAGTGCCTTCACTTTTGCAGGGATTCCTTGTGGCAATCCTACCTTCGGTGAGGATGTACCGACTCCGATTGTATCACAGATTCTGTATGTTGTTGCTCCTGAGTCTGCAACGGAGTTCACAAACTCCTTCTCGAACCTCCAGTCTGCTCTTGTGCTGTCTTCTCCGTGGACGAAGACTGTCAGGTCGTGTTCGGTAGCATAACTCACAGACTCGGAGACTCTGGCTACAAGTTCGTTCAGTTTCTTGTCGGGCCATTTCTCAAAATGGATGAATGATACTGGGTGAGAGATGCCTATCTGTTTGAAGTCGAGCTTCAATGCCTCATCGATATCTGATTTGACCGCTCGGCACCAGGCGGCGAGGCGAGGTCCCAACCCTATATCTTGCATGAGTTTGACAGCCTGTCTTCCTGCATTACTGTAGATCTGAACTTCTAGCCTTTCGACACCGATTTCTGCAAGCTTTTCACCGAATTCTGCAGCCTCCTTCGGGGTCGGCGATCGAAGTCCTGACATCTGTACCCCTTCCCTAAGGGTTGTATCATCTATGATCACGTCGCAGTTCAACGAGGTCTTCTGATACAACGTTTTGTTTATCTTCTCCCAGATGTCTCTATCATAATTCAATGTGCTTAGGCTTCGGTAGGTGTCTACTGAGGTTCTTCTATCTCTTTCTAGCATGCGTTCTCGGTCAACCATTGCTTACCACTAAATGCCTAGCACATTCGATCATCTTGTATATAAGTATAGATATTGATTTACAAATGTAAAATGCGGTATTCCCGTTTCTTCTTAATTCTAGCTCGATCATTCGCGAACACACCCTCCAAAAATCAAGTAGTTCTTCTCTTTTTTGGTTGAAGTCATTTTTCGAAACTGTCAGCGGTCTTTCCTACCGGTTCATGCGATGAGTCAGAAGACATAAGGTTATTACTCGGTTTTATCTCAACAATAGGTCAGGTCCATAGAAGGTACTAATGAGAATGTCCAAAGTTTACTGTCCGTACTGTGGATTAGAGATCGAGGACGACTTCGCCTACTGTCCAAAGTGTGGCAAACAGCTTCCTTCCTTCGCCGAAGTAGAAGAGAAACCTCCTCTAGTCTCAGGTCCTCATCGCATGGTACTGACCGATAACATAATGGCCTCGATCAATTTCGCGAGTCTCCTATTCAAAGATCTTGGGACTCTGATTATACTGGCGATCCTCTGGCCTATCCCGTTACTTAACTTCATTGCTACAGGATATATCTATAGAGTGATCAGAGACTCGCCCGAATCCGAGTTCCTTCCCCCCTTCCGAGACTATGGACGACTCTGGATTGACGGATTGAAACTCGCTGTGACAACCTTCCTGTATATGCTCATACCTAGCTTGGTAATCACTGTGGCAAGTGCGAATTTCATCCTGAGAGCGGTTGAGTTCTC
>CP070773.1:240673-244814 GCA_020345945.1 Candidatus Bathyarchaeota archaeon
TTATGAATAATACTCCCACAATTATTGCGGTCTTTTTGTTTGAATTCAATATATCTCCCTCTTTCTTTTTTTGGGGTTTATAGATTCCCGCAAGTCCATTTTGCTCAAATATTAAGATTTTGTTGTTAAGTATGGATTACCCTTAGGGTAATTGGAGTGTAACAGAAATGGGTCGCGAGCGCGCGTGATGGACTGGCGGGCCCGGTGGGATTCGAACCTTTAAAGGTTCAAGCCCATCTCTTACAGTTTTTTCTCCTCAAGCACGCGACGTTTGGGTTCTTGACTCTTGTATCCCGTGAACATTTCGTTGAGATAACACGAAGGATTTGACAGGTAACAGCATCGGGGTTCTTCGCTTGTAATCTAGGTAGGCTTTCCCATGCTTCTGTTCCATCTCCTTCTCCTCCTCCCCGGCTAGTCGGTAGTAAGAAGCTACTAGAACAGGCCACATTACAACTGCAGGAATTGTTGTCCACTGGATGAGGAGTCCTGTAGTAATAAGCAGAAAACCCAGGTACTGCGGATGACGAACGTGTTTGTATACTCCCTCAGTCACTAGCCTCTTATCAGTAGCACTGTGAATATTTTTCCAACCTGTAGCTACAAGGAAAACGCCGCCAAAAATCATAATCGTAGTGATCGGATGGATGACGGAGAAGAACAGAGAGGGACCAACGATCTCGGCAAGGAGGTGCCCTTCCATGTGGCTCAACGGGTTAGCATAATTGAAGAGCCAGGTCAGGATGTAGATTGTCAAAGGGAAGCCGTACATCTCGGCAAAGAGAGCGGTTATGAAAGCTATGTAGAGACTAGCAGAACGACGACCAAGCTTCTTCTTGAAAGATAGGGTAGAAACAAAGGACCCGAAGAGAATCACATTCACTAAAACAAGAAGCCATCGCCCATATCCGTACTCCATCAGATATCCAACCTTTACGAATTCAATACTAACGCGTGGAATATTTGCCAGCCCACACGTCCCTAGATCCATACTGTACACAGAATGACCAATGGATCATCTTATTCTCCTCCCACACTGATCACAGAATACTGAACCCTCAACCAGCCTGCTGCCACAGAACTTGCAGTAGGCTGGTCCAGCATTACTTTGATGGTCAATGATCGCCTTGTCTTTGAGAGTGGTGTGTCTTGTCTTTCTCTTCCCCCAAAGGACAGTTCCTCCGACAAGAATCATCGTGAAAACTGCTATCGTTCCGATCCAGAGTTGGCGGGTAAACGTTTCCTTCGGTGGAGGCGCGAAGCCTTCCCCTACAACTTTGACTCTGCCGAAGTCGGTGTACAGTTCTGTGAGCGTTCCCATGCCTATGAATGAGATGTCGTCTATGACACCGATGGTTGTTCTCAGCGGTCGACCGATCTCTGGGTAAGCGATATCGTCACGCATTCCTGCCCAATAGTGTTCCTTATTCTCCGAACTCGCGCCCCATGTTGGGTCAGCAGCAATCCACTTGGAATACATGTAGAACTCCACCCAGGCATGCTTGTAGTTCGTGGGATAGTAGAGAGATTCTCCGTCGATCGCTATTGCACCGTGGACAGTCCGTGCAGGGATACCGATCGATCTCAACATAGTAGACATCACTAACGCTATCCCTTCGCAGACAGCCTTCCTGTTTCTAACTATCCAAGCAGTATCGACATAGTGTTCAGGCACCATCTCGTACTCGATGCTCTCCGTAACCCAATCGTAGATCCTCCTCACCTTCTCACTAGGATCTGAAACACCCTGCGTAACCCGGTTCGCCACCGCTCTTATCTCTGGATCATTGACTGGAAAGTAAGAGTTTGAGGTCAAATACTTGCTGACCTCGTCAGGATATTTCTTGATCCAGAATAGGGGGTCCCAACCACTCATCTCGTAGCGTATGCTGTAAGACCTCACTCTATATGTTACCGAGATCCTTTCCGTGCTTCCCCGTATCGTCGGTTCCCAAGAGACGATGCTCATGTTTCTGTATTGTCCTGAGCCCTGCTCCCAGTACGATTCTCGCATCTCGAATCGATGCTGACCTCCCTCCACGCTCATTCCAAGTAGCTTGCTGTAGTCTTTCTCTTCGAAGTCAAAGACGATGTTCAGCGCCAGACTGGCGTAACCGCTTGCCTCGATCCAATTGGTGATCTCGTAGTCCGCATATTTGCCGTGGTAGAATGGATAGACCCAGGGATACGCGATTTGATACGCGAAGACCAGAACGATTATTATGAAGCCTACTACAGCGAATCTCGCCGTCCACCTTCCTGGACTCCTCAAATGCATCTGCATAGGGATCTTCGAGGGGGGATCTTCTCTGGTCATGTGTAACCACTGCTAGTTCTGTCACGTATAGGGGGAACCGTTGGAAGGGAACGTTATGGGACAAGAAGAGGAAAAAATAAATCTCCGCCTCCCAACAGTCTTCCTTTCCCTCGTGATTCTAGTGATATGAACTATCACCTCAACAAACATAGTTAGTAGAACTCTGAGCGATGATCACCCAGCGAACAGTGTGTAAAGTATATACAGCAAAGGCAACCAACAGCAAGGCATCGAGAGTATTTGCTTCACCCTTTTCTTCCAAGATGGCTTCGACTTGTCTTCCTTGCCTTCTGTTTCCTGACCTCTATGGCACGACATTTTTATCTCGCCTCCTATTGGATTGTCGTCAGCGTCTCACTCTCACATCTTCATGTATTTGTGCGGGTTCATTTCAAAGGCTTCTTTGCATCCTGCAGCGCAGAAGTAGTAGGTCTTACCCATGTGCTCACTCGTGTATTTCGTGGTCTTTTCATCTACTTCCATACTGCAGATAGGATCTTTCGCCATTTTTTTCACCGCCCTTCTAACTTGGTTAGTCTGGTCGCATATGGCTGTCTAGCTCTTTGAGTCGGGCTGTCCTTTTTTGGGTTGGTGGGTGTGTAAGGAACAGTTCTGCAAACGATCCGCCTTTGAATGGATTGATTATGTACAGCGAGGACAACGCCGGGTTAGCTGTGGAGGTCATCGGATGCTGGCTTGCATAGTAGCTGATCTTCTCTAGGGCGCTTGCAAGTGCTAAAGGTTTACCGGAAAGCAGGGCTCCGCTTTCATCAGCAGCATACTCTCTTGTACGCGAGATTGCCAGCTGGACTAGAGAGGCAGCTAAAGGAGCAAGGATTATCATCATCAATCCGCCGAGAGCATTCCCTCGCCTATTATCTCTACCACCATAACCGAATGAGGAGTAGTAGAACATTCGAGCTGTCAGAGTGATGGCTCCCGCAAGAGTTGCGGCCACAACCATTGTTAGGGTGTCATAGTTCCTGACGTGAGAGAGTTCATGGCTGAGCACTCCTTCGATCTCCTGGTCGTTCAACGTATTCATAAGACCTGTATGAACACAGACTGAGGCATGACCCGGATCCCTACCTGTGGCGAAGGCGTTGGGAACGTCGTTCTCTACAATGTAGATCTTGGGTTGGGGGATACCTGCTCTTGATGCCAGCGACTCAAGGACCCTATGAAGTCGGGGAGCATCTACACTTGAGATCTCTTTCGCTCCCGTCATTCTGAGGACGATCTTGTCAGAGAAGAAGTACACTAGAAAATTCAATCCACCTGCCACGAATAAAGCAAGAAGTGGATCAAAACCCAGAATGTAGCTCAATCCCATCAGGAATCCAGTAAGGACGAAAAATAGAAAACCGGTTTTGAAAAGATTCTGTATCATATTCTCTCTTCACTCTACTCGCGTAACAACTATCCTAAGAAATCACTAAACTATGCTGGTTTAAATTCACGATATCTACAGACAGGAATCTTCAATATTGAAAAACAATGTGCAGGTAGACTTGTGAAAATGGAAGACTGGGACGGAAGGAGTTAGTCTTTTGTAAGTCGATAGTGTTCTGAATCCGTGTCTACACTATGAGCGGGGAGAGCCAGTAGATGTTCATTCATGTATAATCCTTCGTGCTATCTCAACGAAATGTTCACGGGATACAAGAGTCAAGAACCCGAGTGCGCGTGGCGGGCCCAGTGGGATTCGAACCTTTAAAGGTTCAAGCCCCCTTTGCAAAGGGTTCACGTATCCAGAATCATCAGAATGATGCTGTGCGCGCGTTGCTCTACAGTATAAACACCTTAACGTGACGCTAATACCCG
>CP070773.1:244914-249043 GCA_020345945.1 Candidatus Bathyarchaeota archaeon
ATTGATAAAGCCTTTCGAGATCCTGACAGAGATGTATGGAACTCCATTGTACGACGAGATTGATCCCACACCATTTCTCGGCTTCTTCTTCATACTTTTCATGGGATTGATGTCCGCAGACATAGCTGCAGGAATCACAACTATCCTTGGAGGATTATTGATCTACAGAGGGGCAGGAAGCAGAAGTGGGAACATGAAACGCCTTTCCCTGATTGTAATCTATTCAGGACTTTCAATCGCCCTCTTCGGTCTACTTTCAGGAGAATTCATGGGAGGAATAATAGATTTACCAGTGATCTGGCTGAGTACTGTTGATGAACCTATAGAGTTTATGGTCCTTGCACTGGGATTGGGCATCACGCATATTCTTGTAGGGCTTATACTAGGAATATATAACAACTACACAAATGGGCGAAGACGGAAAATACTCTCCGACCAAATACCTTGGATCATGTTCATAACAGGATCAGCCATACTATTTTTTAGCGGTAAGTATATTCCTGGAACCGTGGAGGGCAACACTGGTTACGGAATAATATCTGCAGCCCTACTGATCCTAATCTTTGGTCAAGGACCTAGTGCACTACTTGAAATTACCAAGATGGTGAGTAACATAGTCTCTTACGTCAGAATTCTTGCTTTGAATATGGCTTCAGCTTGGATGAGCAGAACCTTCCTTCTACTAGCTCAACTTGTGTCTGAGACCCCCACGGTCGGACCGATAATAGGATTGGTTGTCATTCTAGGTTCTCATCTATTCTTGGTAACCCTATCATCTATAGCGACTTTTATCCACTCTTTAAGGCTGCAATACGTAGAATTCTTCAGCAGATTCTTCGAAGGGAGTGGGATTAAATACTCACCAATAAGTGTAGAAAGAGAGTATACAAAGCTGATTTCGCAGTGGGGAACATGAAAGAATGTCTGAGACAGAAGGTCTAATCTTAGCCATAGGAGGAGCCACTCTAGCCATAGGGCTTGCCGGGGGAGGAGCCTCACTCGGTCAGCGAATGGCAGCCTCAGCTAGCGGGACACTCATGGCTGAGAAGCCAGAGAAATTCGGTTTAACACTGATCCTAACCGTTCTTGTGGAGACATCAGCAATATACGGGCTTCTTACAGCCATACTGATATTAGCTAGGATAGATGCTGCAAATAGCTTCTATATAGGACTAGCAGCCCTATCAGCAGGCTTATGTGTAGGGGTCTCAGGGTTCTTCACTGGAATTGGAGAGGGAATTGCTGCCTCTGCTTCGATCGGTGCAATATCTGAGAAGGAGGCGGTCTTTGGAAAATGCCTTGTCTTGACTGTCCTACCAGAGACTGGCGCCATATACGGTCTGCTTATTGCAGTCTTAATACTGAGAGGAGCAGGTTTCCTAGGTGTATCTTCTGCCGACCCAGCTCATATTGGGGTAGCTTCTCTCTACGCATCCCTAGCTATCTGTCTGACAAGCCTCACCAGTTATCTCCAAGGCAGGGTAGGATCGTCAGCAATATCAGCCATCGCTAGAAGAGAGGAAGCATTTGGGAGAGAGATCATCTTCGTGGTTCTACTCGAGTCCGTCTCCATCTATGGACTGCTTGTCAGCATACTCATCCTCAGATACTCAGGAGTACTCTAATGATTCTCATAGCCAGGTCATACTCTCTGCCTATCCCTAATCCGTCTTATGATAAAATGTCCCTGTCTCTCGTTCTCATCTAACCTGTTCTGGATCCTATCAATAGCCTCATCGATCCTTGGTATTAAGATCCTCTCCAAAGCCTCAACCTTAATCCTGGTCTTCTGGATCTCACTTTCATGTACAGCTTTGATACCTTCCAGTTCTGCAATCATCAAAAGAGAGGACAAAGCCTCTTTGAAGAGCCTGGCCGTAAGGTCTACTGAAGGAGAGGTGGAGTAAAGACTGTATCCCCTATCCAACACATCTCTTTTTTGTATACTAGAGATAAGCTCTGGCACATACAGCCCGTGAGAGGACTTTCCCCTTAACTCAACCTCTGAGTCGGGTGTAGTAGAGTAGGCTGCAAGAACGATACTGCGAGTCCCAATCCGTTCACTTGCTTCTTCGAGGGAAAAGTACGCCTTAGAAAGATCGGATCGCATCTTCTCTCTCAGAGGAAGTAGCATTCCTTCGATACTTACCAGTTCTTCTCTTAAAAGGGAGTGTTTCTGTTCTAGAAGCCTATGAGCTCTAACCGCTAACTCTTTCCTCTCCTTCAAGTCTAGAAGTGCGCGCCTTGTCGGTTTCTGTCTTACATACATGAGTATATCACCTCAAAGTTGCTACTCTATATTGGAGAGGAGTTCTTGTCCCAATTTCAAGGTGTCTTCTATCTTTCTCTCCTCATAGGGATCTTGTGCAATAAATTTGGTTTCGAACTCTTCAGCGAATTGAAGCACTCTTCGCTCATTCGAGGATAGGGCCTCCTTTCCTATTACTAGCACTAGCTCACGCATCTCTCTTCCCCTTGCGTAGGTACTGTAGAGCTTGTTGGCTATCTCTATATGGTCGTCCCCAGTCTTACCAAGTCCTATAGCTCGAGTCATAAATCTTGAGAGAGAGGGGAGGACATCGATGGGGGGATATATCCCTTTATTGGCTAGTATAGGGCTCAACGTAATTTGCCCTTCGGTGATGAATCCAGTCAAGTCCGGTATAGGGTGGGTGATGTCGAAGTCAGGCATACTGAGTATAGGGATCTGTGTTATCGATCCCTTCTTTCCCTTGATACGACCAGCCCTCTCATATATGGTAGCTAGATCAGTATACAGGTATCCTGGATATCCTCTCCGACCTGGAACCTCTTCCCGGGACATAGAGATCTCTCTCAAGGCCTCACAGTAGTTCGTCATATCGACGAGTATAACTAGAATATGATATCCCAGGTCGAATGCCAAGTACTCTGCAGCGGTCAAAGCTAGCCTTGGAGTTAGAAGCCTTTCTCCAGAAGGATCGTTGCCTTTGTTGAGGAATATCACCGAATGGTCCATGATATCGGCTCTCCGAAATTCTCTGATGAAGAAATCTGCGTCTTCATGGGTCAGCCCCATACCGCTGAAAATCACAACGAATTGTTCGTCACTTCCCAAAACTTTTGACTGACGAGTCAACTGAGCTGCAAGCTGGTTATGAGGTAGACCCCCACCCGAGAAAATAGGAAGTTTCTGTCCTTGAGCCATTGTCAACATCCCATCTATAGCTGAGATGCCAGTCTGAATGAAATTTCTAGGAGGATCTCTCAAGACCGGATTGATCGGAGCCCCTCTTACCTCAATCTTCAACTCCGAAGTCAAGTTTGGGCCCCCATCTATAGGAGCACCCTTCCCGTCGAGTATTCGACCGACCATGTCAGAGGTGACTGGGAATTTCATTGGTTCTCCAGAGAATATTATCGAGGAGGATTTGTCAATCCCCATAGTTCCCTCGAAGACTTGGATGATGGAGAATTCCTTTCTGATTTCGATTACTTGCCCTAATCTCTCATCCCCATCCCTTACCTTAATTCGGACGACGTCCCCCAAACCAACATCCGAGGTCTTACCTGCAAAGATCAAGGGACCGTGGATTCTGAACACCGATTCATACTCTACTTCTGCCATCCCAGTCACCCAGTCACATAGGTCTTCAACAATCGCGTGATCTGAGCAGTGATCCTGATCTTCAACTCACCATAGATTCGAATCACTGCGTCGTCCGATAACTCCTTCAGATTGGAGATCTCTTCCCGCACAGGCATCTCTAATAGAGGAGTGGAAACAATACCCTTCCCTAAGGCTGCCTCTGATTCTCGGTGTAATGAAAGGATTGTATCAAGAATGAGGAACTGTTTTTCAGGTGAGCAAAAAACATCTACATCGCTATATGCCCACTGTCTTAGAAAACTCTGCTCCAGGAGCCTGCCATCTTCTATAGTGATCCTTTCGCTCGCGGAGAGCGATTCAACCCCGACCAAACTGGCTATTCTCTCTAGATTGTTCTTCTCAGCCAAGAGTGATAGAGCTTCATCTCTACAGGTACTCCATGCAGCACCGAATCTCTGATGCCAAAAAGGTTCAACATTCTCATTGTAGAACGAGAAACTATCCTCCATGCTAATAGCAGGAAAGTGTCGCCGGTAGGCT
>CP070773.1:249143-253260 GCA_020345945.1 Candidatus Bathyarchaeota archaeon
GCAAACGGATATTTCGGCGCCTATCTAAGACTCTGCGGCCTTAACGGCATAGTCGTCCAAGGAGAAGCTGAGAACCTGAAATATCTCTATCTCGACTCCGAATCCGCCGAACTTGAAGACGCCGAATGGCTAGAGGGAAGAGACACCTACCAAACAGTAGACTTAGTGAAACATGAGTATAAATGTAAAGAGCGCGAGATGGCCGTCGCCTCTATCGGACCAGCAGGAGAAAAACTAGTGAAATTCGCCGGCGTATTCGTCGACTACGGACACTCAGCCTCCCACAACGGACTGGGAGCTGTTATGGGATCTAAGAGACTCAAAGCTATAGCCCTCAAGCGGGGAGAAGAGAAAGTACCGATAGAGGATGTTGACAAGGTCAGGGAGATATCCAAAAAGTTGATAGAAAATGTGAAGGAACAGTCAAGAAGCCTCTATGAGTATGGAACCTTGAACGGGCTTCATGCCAACGCAGGGAGATGCATGATCCCAGTCAAGAACTATACCACAAGCAGCTGGGAGATTGACGAAGAGAAGTGGAATAAGTTCAGCGGTCAATACATTAGAGAACAATTCTTCATCAGAAGAAACTCCTGTTGGGCATGCCAGATACACCACTGCGATATGATGAAGATAACCGAAGGACCCTACGCAGGCGAGAAGCTAGAAGAACCTGAATACGAACAGTTCTCAGCCTGGTCCTCAGCAATAGGACAGGAAGAAGTAACCTCGGCGATGATGCTCAGCAAAGAGGTCGACCGGCTAGGCATGGAGACCAACGAGGCTGGCTGGGTCGTAGGCTTCGCCATGGAATGCTACGAGAAAGGCATCCTAACCAGAGAACAGGCAAACAATCTAGAACTAAACTGGGGAAACGCCGAAGCCGCTAGACTTCTCCTCAATCTGATCGCTAGGAAACAAGGAATAGGAGAAATACTTAGCGGAGGAGTAAAGCAAGCTGCAGAGAAAATCGGTAGAGAAGCGAAAGAACTGGCAATCCATACCTTGAAAGGGAACACACCACGAGGACATGACCACCGTAACCGATGGACCGAACTCTTCGACACAAGCGTCTCAAATACAGGGACTCTAGAGACCTGGGGAGGCCCAATAGCATTAGGCTCTACCCCCGAATGGAAAGACATAGTCGAAGCCAACCTCCACGACAAAGGAGCCATGATGCTCGAAGACTCCCTTGTAACCTGCCGTTTCAACACGAGAATGAACATCGAACTCTTATCCCAAGCAGTAGCTGCAGTAACCGGATGGAACTTCACATACGAGGAAGGCATGAAGACAGGACGGAGAATCGTACATCTCCTCAGAGCATTCAATACAAGACACGGCATAGTCGGCAGAGAAACCGACAGACCATCGCCAAGATACGGTTCAGCACCTGATTCAGGATCCGGAAAAGGAAAAACCCTGCAACCCGTCTGGGATGAAATACTGGACGCATACTACACAGGCATGGGTTGGGACAAAACAGGCAAACCACTCCCCGAAACCCTTGAAGAATACGACCTAGGATACATCGTCAAAGACCTATAGCACTACAGTAAGAGACACCTCCCCTCCTCTTTCTTTAGCGACCCTAAAAGACAATATGACGCCAAGAACTTAATGCTAAAAACATGCCAAACATACTCTTGATAAATTGAAACACTCTTGACAAAACCAAAAAATACTAATACATGCATGTCTGCAATCGGGCTAACATGTATTAAATACTGAAAAGTGGAGAGAGATCCAATTGACCGATGACATCGCATATTTAGCTGCTGACACGCTGAGAGAATTCACCGAAGACGTCTTCATTAAACTAGGGGTTCCCCCGAAAGACGCCGCTATATGTGCTGATGTTCTTGTCACATCAGACCTTCGGGGAATTGACACCCACGGAGTCCAAAGGCTGAAGATCTACTACGACCGAATCAAAGCAGGCATCCAATCCCCAAAGACCAAGATCACAATAGTTAAAGAAACCCCGACGACTGCAAGGATAGATGCTGGACACGGCATGGGACACGTCGCAGCCCACCGAGCAATGGAGATAGCTATCAAGAAGGCGAAAGAGTACGGGACTGGTGCTGTCAGCGTCGGCAACTCCACCCACTTCGGTATCGCTGGTTATTACTCATTAATGGCTATCAAAGAGGGAATGATCGGAATCGCGGTTACCAACGCCCGCCCAGCCATAGCCCCCACCTTCGGTGTGGAGAACATGATGGGAACCAACCCCCTAACAATCGGCATCCCCACCGACGAAAAGTTCCCCTTCCTGATAGACTGCGCCACATCCATCATACAGAGAGGAAAAATTGAGCTACTCTCCAGGACAGAAGAGCTAGCCCAACCAGGATGGGTTATCGACAAAGAGGGAAAGAAGATGACCGACACCACAGAAATCCTAAGCGCCTTACTCCAGGGCAGAGCCGCTTTTCTACCTTTAGGCGGTGATGGAGAGGAATTCGGTGGACACAAAGGCTACGGATACGCAACCGCAGTCGAGATACTCTCCGCAGCCCTCTCTGGCGGTCCCTACCTGAAAGACCTTGACTTGCGAAAAGACTACAGGCTAGGTCACTTCCTGATGGCCATAGACGTTGGAAGCTTCATCGAGCCAGAGACATTCAAGAAGATTTCCGGTAACATCTGCAGAGAACTAAGATCCTCCAAGAAAGCCCCTGGCAGAGACCGGATCTACACTGCAGGCGAGAAAGAATACGAGATGGAACAGATACGGCGAAGAGAAGGAATACCGATCAACAGAAGCATCCAACAGGACATCCTGAGAATCAAAGAAGGACTCAAACTAGACCAATACAACTTCGAATTCTAGCTCAGAGACCATCCGAACCCAAACCCAGCGATTCTAGGAGAAGAACTATTCCAGGAGTTATTCTTCTCTCAGAATCTGCCGGATCGCCTCGGCACATCCCGCCCCCGCAGCCTTACTCATGGTCTGAGTGGCGACTGCCTTCAGTCGTGGATCAGCATTCCCAACCGCGTAGCCTGCACCTGCAGCCATAAACAAAGCCACATCGTTGTGGGAGTCGCCGATCGCTGCAATCTCACAGGGTTCAATACCGAGTATCTCAGCCGTAACCTCCAAAGCCCTACCCTTATCCACGTCGATATCAGTTACATGTGTTAGATATTCGCTTTCTAATAGGTGGACACCAAGGTTCTCCTTCTCGATCAATGGCTCAAGCTCCCCAGACCTATGACCGCGGAACACCACATCCGTCTCTCTCAACCGGGGATTGGAATATTCGAAATCCCCCAGCTGACGAGTAAAAACCTGGCATGCCTTCAGGACCTTCTTCTGGTCACCCAACACCTGTTTCTCTACAGTCTTAGGGTCCCAGACGATACCACCATTCTCACAGATCAGAGGTCCACTCGCACCGACAACCCTCTGTATCATCTTTAACTCAATCCAAGGACGCCCGCTTGAAAGAATGAAAGCTATCCCCCTCTTCTCAGATTCCCTGATCAAGGCAATGACCTCAAGACTCAACCTTCCCAACTCTTCGGTCATCGTACCATCGAAATCACATGCAATAGCTTTCCACAATTGACAAGGTCTCCTCGCATAAAGCCTGAACTCGGTTTTACCTTCACGTGTTTGAGGAGGTTAAAAAGCCCTTCCCCCAGCAGAGTAGCAATCTTCGAGACTTAGTACCAGAATACCTCTATGAACCTATCACGTTCTCTGAGTAATCCCTCACATTTATCGGGATTTCACAAATACTCGTTAAAGGCGTGGATCAGAGCACGCTCTGCATCTCCGAATCCTACCACGACTTGGTTCCAGTTGAAGTTAATATCCCCTACAGCATACAGGCCAGAAATAGAATTCCCGACCTCGTCCAACACTCTACAGTCGCCATCTACAAGAATATACCCCTCCTCATCGAGAGCCCCCCCGAGTTGTACCGCAAGCTCATTATTCATCTTGTGGAATCCTAGAGCCGAGAATGCCCTATCAAAGCTAAGCTCCTTGCCGCCGGAGAGCCTTACACCGAAGACCCTCTCCTCAACCCCGAAGACCTCTAGAATCTCTTCTTCCACAAAATCTATCCCCCCAGATTCTAGCCTCTCCTTCAACTCT
>CP070773.1:253360-257394 GCA_020345945.1 Candidatus Bathyarchaeota archaeon
ACCTGTGGTCTTGGCGGAGGAACTGGAACAGGTTCTCTACCAGTCGTCGCAAATGCCCTTCGAAAAGCACACCCAGATATGCTCATCGTTTCTTTGGTGACAATCCCCTTCAAAGATGAAGGACTCACAAGGATGGCGAACGCAATGATAGGTCTCAGAGAGATCTACGACCTCAGTGATATGACCGTTGTAAACAGCAATGATATCCTGGTCCAACTCTGCCAAAGACTAAGCTTGACCTCTGCTTTTAAGGTCCAGGATCGTATTATCAGCGATTTTATTGAGGGGATAATACGTCTGGTCACTGTGGCTGGGACTTTCAATGTAGACTTTGCTGACTTCAAAACTGTGACCCAAAACTCTGGTTTCGGACATATAGGATTTGGGAAAGGAAGGACTGCTGAAGAGGCTGTGGAGACTGCTATGGACAATCGACTGATGGACTACGATTTCAAGATGACAAAAGCTGTCCTCCTGAATCTTGAATGTCCGAAACACGAAGAAGTAGAGAGGATACACAAAATTACTACAGAGATCTCTGACAAGTACAAGATTAGGAATATTCGTTTCGGTCTTAAACTCCTAGACATCTCTCAGCCGAGGGCGATGGTTGTCTTTGCTGGAGTAACCAGTGGTATGACACGGCAGCTCTGTGGAATTCCGATAAGGCGATAACAACCTTCGTCAATCTCCTTTTTTTCTTACCATCCTAGGACAGAAGGCAAGATCACTCTAGAATCAACATTCTACAATAGCTGGAAGCCTTGGTAGAGGCTTTCATAGAAGGCGACTTCTTATCGCGTGTCACTCTATACATAAAAGTATACGATTGTGGATAATCCACAGGGGTAGGCATGGATAGAAGAAAGAGAACCAGCAATAATCTCAGCGAATCAGGAAATAGGCGAAAACATCAAAACCGGCTGAAGCTTGAGAAAAGTCCCTACCTGCTTCAGCATGCAAGTAATCCCGTAGATTGGTATCCCTGGGGAGAGGAGGCTTTCAATAGGGCTCAAAGAGAAGATAAACCGATCTTTCTCTCCATCGGATACTCGACTTGCCACTGGTGCCATGTAATGGCTCATGAGTCGTTTGAGGATAATGAAGTAGCCAAGTTGATGAATGCAGCCTTTGTCTCGATCAAGGTGGATCGAGAGGAGCGTCCCGATATAGACCAGATCTACATGACCGTGTGTCAGATGTTGACCGGTAGTGGAGGGTGGCCTCTTACTATTGTCATGACACCCGACAAGCTTCCCTTCTTTGCTGGAACCTACATTCCCAAGAAAAGTAGGTTCGGTAGACTCGGTATGCTGGACCTAATTCCTCAAATCGAGAAGATTTGGAAAACAAGACGAGGTGAGACGTTGGATCGAGCCAACCGAATAACTGCTTCACTTCGACAGATATCAGAGTACTCCCTCGGCGGAGATCTGGACGAATCCATCTTGAAGGTTACATTTGAGGATTTCACCCAGCGATTCGATAGGCATAATGGTGGTTTTGGTACTGCTCCGAAATTTCCTATGCCTCACAACCTTCTATTCCTACTTAGATATTGGAAACGAAGTGGCAATGAATACGCTCTCAATATGGTAGAGACAACACTTCAAGCCATGCGTAACGGGGGCATCTATGATCACCTTGGATTCGGTTTTCATCGCTATTCAACAGATGTAGAGTGGTTGTTACCGCATTTTGAGAAGATGCTCTATGACCAAGCGCTGCTTGCATTGACCTACTTGGAGGCTTATCAGGCAACTCATAGAGAAGAATATGAGAAGACGACACGTGAAATATTCACCTATGTCCTGCGAGATATGACGGCAGAGAATGGTGGTTTCTACTCTGGTGAGGATGCTGATGTGGAGGGGGAGGAAGGAAGATTCTATCTTTGGACCAGCGATGATATTCACAATGGATTGACCAAAGAGGAAGCAAATCTTGTCATTGAGGCGTTTGATGTCCAAGAGAACGGCAATTTCAAAGAGGAGGCAACTGGAAGAAGTACTGGTAGGAATATTCTACACTTGAAAACTTCATATGCGGACCTTGCCTCTCGACGGGGGATCAGTGAGCAAGAACTTTGCGAGTCTCTTTCCGTGGCAATTGGCAAGCTTTTTTTCATACGTGAGAAGCGAATACACCCATTCAAAGACGACAAGATCTTGACCGACTGGAATGGTCTGATGATTGCAGCTCTAGCAAGAGGAGCCCAAGTATTCGATGAGCCAGAATATCTAGAAGCAGCAGAACGGGCTTCTGAGTTCATCCTCAGCAGAATGCACGCACCAGATGGACGGTTGCTGCATCGCTATCGAGACGGTGAGGTTGGTATTCAAGCAAATCTAGATGACTACGCTTTCATGATCTGGGGTCTGATCGAGCTATATGAAGCTGGTTTTGACATAAACCATCTAAAGACAGCAATTGACTTGAATAGAGATCTGATGACTCATTTTTGGGATCATGAAAAAGGCGGTTTCTGGTTTACTCCAAACGATGGGGAATCTCTGATTCTCCGTCGGAAACAAGCGGTCGATGGGGCTATTCCCTCTGGTAATTCCGTCGCTATGCTAAACCTTCTTCGAATTGGACGAATAACTGCTAATGCTGACTATGAAGATAAAGCAGCAAGAATAGTACATGCATTCTCCGATCGAGTGAAGAAATCCCCAACAGCCTTTACCCAACTCATGATCTCTCTAGATTTTGCAGTCGGTCCTTCTCACGAGCTGGTAATCGCTGGTAGAACAGGAGCGAAAGATACAAAAGGGATGCTTAGGACTTTGCGGTCACATTTTCTTCCCAATAAGATAACGTTGTTCCGTCCAACCGAACAGCAATCGCCAGAGATTACACGTATTGCAGAATATACAAAGTATATGTCAGGTATCGACAGCAAGGCAACAGCATATGTCTGCATCGATTACGCTTGTGATCTTCCTACAACAGAATCAAACAAGATGTTGGATCTTCTTGATGTCTCAAAGAATAATTGATCGAGTGTAGATAGATGTCTCACTACGATTATTCAAAAGGTAATTGTCGTCTACAGGGAGACGGATTACTTGTATTCTTAACAAAAGCTGCCAATAGAAAGTCAAAAACCTTATCGGACCCTTGATGATTGAGAATTATCTTGGACTGGATACGGATATGACAGAAGCACTCTATCTGAAAGACAGCTATCTTAAAGAATGTACAGCACAGGTTGTTTCGGTTAAAGATGGTAAATATGTAGTGCTTGATCGAACCCTTTTCTACCCAAAAGGGGGTGGACAACCATGGGACACTGGAAATATGGTTAGAGACGGCGACGTGTTCAAAATCGTATATGTAGGGAAGTTTTCAGGTCAGATCTCTCATGAGGTTGATCGTCCAGGACTGGTGGTAGGAGATTCTGTGCACTGTAAGCTCGATTGGACTCGTCGATATCGACTTATGAGGAGTCACACGGCAGCTCATACATTCGCTTCCCTGCTATGTACTGGAACTGGGGCTCTAGTGACGGGTAACCAACTCGGTTTGGATAGAACCCGTTTCGACTTTAATCTTGAGGAATTCAACCGCGAAATCGCCTTGGAATACCTTGTAGAGGCAAACAGACTCTTCAGTAAAGATATTCCAGTGAAATGGTATGAGCTTCCCCGAAAAGAGGCGCTGAAGATTCCTGGAGTCATCAAGATGCATTCGGCATTTCCCCCAGACATCGAGACTCTTAGGATCGTTGAGATCGAAGGAGTAGATAGGCAAGCTGACGGAGGAACCCATGTAAGAAATCTTCAAGAGGTAGGGCAGATAGAGTTCCTCAAAGCAGAGAATAAAGGTCGTAACAACCGACGGGTCTACTTCAGGCTTAAGGATTAGCCTTACTACCTTCAATATTCATCTGATCAAGGCTATCGCCCGATCTATTTGATCTCGGTGATCTTCTGGAGTTTGGATCCTTGGAGAGAATAGAAGGCAATTACTGAAGCGACAAGACAGAAAAATGTAACCACTCTGAACGGCCAAAGTACTCCTATGTTGTC
>CP070773.1:257494-261429 GCA_020345945.1 Candidatus Bathyarchaeota archaeon
TACCTCTCTAAAAAACTATTCCTTAGATGGATATGATTTGGAGGACGAGACTACTACTGTACTGGGTCTGATAACCTTTCCTTTTAGTAGATATCCTTTCCTCACTTCTCTTAACACGACTCCTTCTTTGTGTTCTTTTGAATACTCCTTCGAGATTGCTTGATGCATATCAGGATCGAACTGTTCGTTCTCACACTCGATGACCTTAAGCCCTTCTCTGGCGAGAGCATTTCGAAGTTTCTCGAGGGTCATTCGTACTCCTGTCTTCACCTCTTCCGAGATTGACTGGTTCTCTCCTGCGACAGAGGCTAGTTCAAGCTCGTCTAGGATCTCAAGAAGTTCTATAATTAGCCTCTCGTTTCCATAGTCAGAGATTCTCTCTATCTCTTTTTGGGCTCTCTTCAAGGAGTTCTCGTAATCAGCCTGCAGGTACCTCAGTTGATTTAGGTATTCTGTGTTTTGCTTCTCTGTCTCTTTCAATCTATCCTGGAGGTTCTTCTTCTCTTCCTCCAGTTTTCCGATTCTTGTCCTCTTCTTTCTCGAAGGTTTTCTTACTGTTCTATCTTTGTTCTCTTTCTTGCCGAACATTGGATAAACACCCAATCTTCTTAAGAAACCTCTATTCGCCAGCTTTCCTAGGCTACAATTTGAGGCCACGAAAAGTTCTTGAGTCCTTGATAACGGTTTGGATTGAAAGGTTTCTTTTAAACCTTCTTTTCTCTAAGAGAATTGGTTAGTTCTCCTGTTTGGGATATTTGGATCGTTACTGGTTTAGAACCCTCACTAAGCAATGGAATTTAATACATGGCTTTTGTTGGGTCATCTGCCTTCATAAATTCGCGAAGTACTACTGTTGCGTAACTCCCTTTGGGAAGACTGAATCGGACATCTACCATGAAACCAGCTCTTTTCAAAGGCTCCTTTCTGATCTCTAGCTTAGCTATCATTCTTGTCTTCGCAATTACGGTCCTATACCCTCCGTAGGCTTTCATTTCTGGCATAGCTGGTGTTAGGAACACCTCATTTTGTATTCTTTCTTCCTTCATGATCCTCTTCTCAATTCGGCCTTGTTCGTTGTCTGAGGTTGAAGTATCGAATCCAAGGATAGGTAAGACGATTCCCATTCTGCCTTTATCGATTCTTTCACTTACTGTATGTGCGTTTTCTTGGTCTACTTTGATGGGAGTTCCCTTGGGATTCCCATAAGGATCTAACTCACAGACTCTGTCTCCTGTTTCCGCCTCAGTTAAAGAGAGATTGCATCTTACTCTTTCGCTAAGAATCCTATTGAACAGATAGGCTTGGTATGCATGGATGAATAGACGTCGAAGTCCGATGGGTAATTTTCTAATCGCATTAACGTAGTCGTTTGGTCGTCTGGAAAGGTGGGATAGCAGAATACGTTCGTATTCCAGTTTCTTTGGGAATACCCTCAGAGCTTTTTCAAAGTCCATTGTATCCGATAGTTCTCCACGAATCTTGCTGAGATACGGTTTTTCCTTGAGGTTTGGTTCCAAGAGATAGGTCAGCACCGCTTGACGACAGTCTCCTATCAAGATGCTTTTTCCGACGGTGTGAGTTATAGGCCTAAAAGTTCCGAACCTTTGGTAGCCGAAAAAGTTCGGTATTCCTCCTTCTCTCAATATTTCTGTCTGGATAGCGTCTATACGTCTTCTCAGGCTTTTCTTCTGGAGTTCAATCTTCTGTATAGAGATCTTGAATCTATTCCCTACAAGTTCCTCTGACGTAATCGGGCGATTGGAACGGTATAATGACTGTAGTTTCACTCCGTCTATTTGTAATCCTTGAATCTTTGAGGGTCTAATCCTCTGTATTGTGATAAACTGGTACGTCAGGGCGTTCGCGTCTTTCAGTCCGGCGAAATCAATCCTGTTCTCACCGATATTCAGCTTTTCTGCAATCCTTCGAATAGCAGTGAAGGTATCCAATCCCCTCTTCTCTAGGATACAGACTAGGAATCCCCCTGTGTCTCGTTGAGCACGATATTGACCGCCGGGTTCAGCGATCATCTCGTTGGCAAGCACTTCCTTCACGATGAAGTCATCTGGTGTTTGCCTTAACCTTCCTCCTATCCCTTGAGAGGTCGTTGAATAGAAGCCGATCCCTATTCTTCTCTCAAGGTCGCTTGGGATCATTGAACCAGTCTCTATAGTAACGGTAGGTCTCCTGTTATCTCATCTATCGCTCCTTTTGGTGCTGGACCTATGCCTAGGCAGGTTGTGGTTCCAGGAGGTATCTCTGTAAGTCCTCTGTCCTCCACTAAAACGGAAGGTAGTTCGTTCTCTTCTGCTCTGCGATTTAGTTTCTTCAGTTCCTCAAGCCCGTCGACTTTGAGGGCGACCTTGCATTGTCCCTCTTTCAACCAGTCTGCCCACCATCTACGTCTCTGTTTACGTGCCTTCTCGGACGTGAGTACCGCCGCATGTGCAGTCTGAATAGCGGTCTTTCCCTTGCTCATTTGAAGGTCGGATCGCACGACTATTACCTGCTTGTATTTAAAGCCTGACAACTCCTTATGATCCTGTTTCGATCGTCTTATATGTAAATATTCAAAGTAGATCAAAAAGGTTCCAGTTACTATGGTGCACTACGAAGAATACGATGCAATTGTGATCGGCGGCGGCCCTGCGGGGCTGATTGCCGCAGCTGAGTTGGTCAAAGGTGACCTTTCTGTACTTGTCCTTGAGGAACATTCTCAGATTGGTCTACCTAACCATTGTGCAGGTTTGGTGAGCATCAGTGGGTTGAAACATATTGAAATCACTCCGTCTCCGGAATCAATCCAGAATATAGTCTCAGGTGCAAGGTTGATAGCCCCAAACGGTAGGGTTCTCGAAGTAGGCGGAGATGAGGATAAGGCATATGTTCTAAACAGGGGCTTGTTCGACAAATCGTTGGCGATCAAAGCCATTGAGCTAGGCGCCGAAATAATGCTTAGCTCGAGAGTGACTCAAGCAATACGGAAGAAGTCAGGGTTCCTCTGCAAGGTCTCTTCTGGAACAACTCATCTCTGCAAGTTATTGATCGACTCAGAAGGAATCTCCTGTCGTATACTCAAGAGTCTCGGATTGTCCCCCCCTTCTTCTAACTGGATATTTCCTGCTGCCCAATTCGAGATCTCGGGATTGAGATTCAATCCCAAGACCGTTGAACTGTATCTTGGTCAGAGAGTCGCCCCAGGCTTCTTTGCCTGGTCAATCCCGACGAGTGAGTACTCATCCAAGATCGGGGTTGCGACCAAAAAGGGTAATCCCCTCGAGATACTTGAACTCTTTCGTGAGAAACACTTTCCTGCTTCTCAGAAGTTCTCAATCCGCATGGGAAATGTGGTTCTAGGCGGTCCAGTAGCGAAGACCTTCGATGATAATCTGATTGTAGTCGGAGACGCCGCAGGTCAAACAAAACCGACGACTGGTGGGGGAGTAGTTGTCGGCGGTTTATGCGCGAAGATAGCTGGGGATGTAGGTAGAGATGCGCTCCTCAACGGAGATCTTTCCGCTAAGAACCTATCCAAATACGAGAAGCGTTGGAGAAATATGCTTGAGAGCGAGCTGGCAAAGATGCAAGCCTTAAGACGCCTCTTTCCCAGGCTCTCCGATGATTCCTTAAATAAGATCCTCGATTTCACATTGAAATCCAACTTAAGGAGGATTATCGAAGAGAAAGGTGATATGGACTTTCAAGGCGATGTGATTAGCCACATCATAAATCAACCGGGTATTTACACCCTCCTTCTCTCGCTTGGTGGAGACGTGCTTTCATCTATTTTCAAATGATTCTTTCCGCGTACTCGACTCCAGTATATAGGAGGTCTCTGTCTCTGAATTTCTTAAGTCTAGCTATGGTTCCGTAAAAAAAGGTAATCCATAAATAACTCTGTACAGGCTATTCGATCTCACGTCTTACGCGGTGTA
>CP070773.1:261529-265437 GCA_020345945.1 Candidatus Bathyarchaeota archaeon
AACTATTCATCAGATACTGCTCGATGGCAAGAAGATTGGTAGAATTGATGCAGGTTACATCGGAAAGAAGGATCTCAAGACCTTCAAGAGATCGAAGAGAAAACTTAAGGTAGGACAACCTTTCGGAGTTCAAGTGTTCATTGATGCTGCCGAGAGTAATGTATCTGCATCAGATCTAGGCTTTGAAGGTATGAAAGAACTTGCAGATAGATTGAAAGAAAAGTTGTTAGGTCTGGAGGATAGAGACATCTATATTCTTGAGATCGTATCCTCCAAAACAGCGAAGCAGATAGTGGGTCGATGGGACAAGATGCTCGAGGAGAAACAATCGGGATAAATATCTCCAATGGTTGACGAGTCTCAGAAAATCCTTGGATGGAGTCTGAGAGGTCAATCTGCCTTCCAGTCAGAGCTACTAACAAGTAAATCAAGTTCCGAGTCAGACCCATTATACATTGGGGGTAAATGAAATGAAGAGCCGGCAATTGGATAATGGACGTATCAAGAGGCTGGCGAAGACCGTTCTTCTCACAGTTGTAACATGGTATACCTTATGGTTCGGGTTATCTGCTCTATTGCAGACAGCTAATCCAATAGTCTTTGTAGGGCTCGATCCGGGTCTATCTTGGAATGAGTGTAGCATGACTCCGACTTTGAGTCCAGGGGACGTGCTCTTTCTTCAGGGTGTGCCGTCAGATCAGATAGAAGTTGGAGATATCATTGTATTCCGGAATCCTCGCAATCCGGATGACCTGATAGTACATAGAGTAATCCAGATAGTTATTCGAGATGGTAGACACTACTTTACCACTAAAGGAGATAATCCTCGGACCAATCCTTGGAGTTTATCCTATGAGAAGGACTTCCCTGCAACATACATAGTGGGGAGAGTAATCTTCAAAATCCCCCTTGTCGGGTGGGTCTGGATTGCTGTTAAAACTCCTGCAGGGACCGTTGTTCTGATCGGATGTATTATTGTGATAGCTGCTCTTGAGTTGAAAGGCAAAGGTACAGAAACTTACACCTAAACTTATTAACTAGCTAGAAGAAAAGGCGGTCATATTCCCGAGATTATCGCTTGAGAGGGGTTGGAGTGCCTAGAACCAAAGCGGTCATTAATATCGAGAACGTTGTTGCCTCAGCTTCGTTACGGCAAACCATTGATTTGAACGCCATAGTCAAGGCTTTTCCGGCTGTCGAGTATCGTCCAGAACAGTTCCCTGGTCTCGTCTTTCGACTGAAGAAACCGAAGACAGCCACTCTGATATTCAGTTCGGGGAGAATGGTCTGTACAGGAGC
Source organism: Candidatus Bathyarchaeota archaeon (assembly GCA_020345945.1). GTDB lineage: Archaea > Thermoproteota > Bathyarchaeia > RBG-16-48-13. Next base: position 262,829 of record CP070773.1, read on the forward strand.
TAAATCGGAAGGACAAGCCAAGAAAGCAGTAAATAAGGTGGTTCGAGAGCTTAAAGCGAACGGTATGGTGATAGTGGGTAGACCTCAAATCAAGATTCAGAACATCGTCGCATCTGTGGCCTTGGGGGGACGAATAGACCTTGAGAGATCCACCTTTGCTTTAGGACGGACTATGTACGAACCGGAACAATTCCCCGGGTTGATATACCGTATGGAAGACCCTCATGTCGTCATATTGATCTTCGCAAGCGGAAAACTTGTCTGTACTGGTGCAAAAAAAGAGGAAGAAGTATACAGATCTGTAAATAAACTCCATGTTACACTTGAAGAAGAAGAACTGATATACTACGACTAGTCTTCCTCATTCTCCCTTTTTTCTAGTATTTCCTCGCCTTTAGAATAGATGGTCTTTCTTTAGCGGAGTTTCATGTATTCGTAGGCTTGGGTTGAATTCTCGAAGCAGTAGTGTACTTTCTGGAATTCCTTCCGGAATGACTGGACATCTTCTTCGACCTTTTCCGGGGATTCTTTATCTATCACTATACGTTTGATGAACTCTGCTATCTGTTCCATCTCTGACTTTCCCATTCCTAGCCTGGTTACTTCTGGAGTTCCGATACGAATGCCTCCTGGATTCCAATAGTGTCTCCCCTGTTTGATATCCCAAGGGAGTAGATTTCTGTTGAGGATAATGCTTGCCTTTTCGAGCTCCTTTTCCAGTTCTCCTCCATGCCCAAACTCGGTGATATCTACTAGAATGACGTGGGATTCGGTGAAGTTCTTCTTCTCCGCTAATACTTTGAAACCTCTCTCGAAGAGAGCTTGTCCTAATGACCTTGCGTTCCGTATTATTTGTTCAGTGTATTTCTCACCGAATTCTAGCATCTCACACATTGCCACGGCGAATCCAGCTAGCGCGTGAAGGTGATGGTTGCTTGAAATTCCTGGGAAGACTCCCTTCTTTATCTGATCAGCGTATCTGTCCCATGAGAGTATAGCGCCATGTTGAGGTCCTGGTAAGGTCTTATGTGTGCTCAAGGTCACGGAGTCTGCGCCCTCTCTTAATGGGTTCTGGAATTTTCCACCCGCTATCAACCCTGCAACATGTGCAGCGTCATAGTTGATCTTCGCATCAACATCATGGAAGGTCTCAGCAAGATCTTTAACTGGATGGGGAAACGGGAAAACACTTGAGCCGAACATCGCAAGTCTAGGAGGATCATTCTCTCCTTTCATATCTTTGACAAGTTTCTTTGTTGCATCGACATCTATATTCAACTCGTCATAGTCGTAAGGGAAGTACTCGACTCTTAATCCGTGTACACTGCCTGCGGTGCCTGAGAACCTTTTTTTCCCCATGCTGATATGCCCTCCGCAAGGTATCGAGAGAGCCAGCATTCGATCGTTAGGTTCAGTGAACGCTGTATACATAGCTAGGTTAGCGGTAACCCCGGAGACCGGTCGGACATCGGCAAACTCTGCGTTGAAGAGCTTTTTCGTCAGATCGATACAGAGCAATTCAACCTGATCAATATACTTGCAGCCTGCATAGACCCTTTCACCTGGCCAGCCTTCGGCATATCTATTCCCAAAATCTGAGATGAGAGCTTCTCGAACTGCCGGGCTCGGGACATTCTCACTGGCTACCAATGGAATGGTTCTTTGGAACCAGAGTTGATGGGTCTTTAAAAGCTCAAACACTTTATCGTAAAACTCTCGAGGTTTCTTCATCATTCTCCACTACCTGCTATACAGTTATAGTAAGAATCAGCAAGATGAGAAAAGCTTTCCTAATGATTAACGCATAGAAGTCGAATTCAACAATCTACTCCCGTATGTTGTCATAGACAATACCTTAAATTCTACCATTTTAGAGAAAGTTTCCATTAGGCAAGTAGATTAAAGAAGATTCATCGGTGTAGTAGAGGGTTTAGGTTTGAATTCCCGGGATTGGGCGTTGATCTCAGTTTTTGCCGCTTTCTATCCGATCGTTCAATTGATGAACCTAGGCTTCCCTATTATCGGAGGACCCGGTATAATCAGTCTAGCACTTATACTAGGCCCAATCAATGGCTTGATCCTCGGGCCTCTAAGTGGTTGCATCGCTACCGCCATAGGAGCCAGTATAGGAATGGCGACAGGGATTGGCACATCATTCAGTCCATTGGTAGTTCTGAATAGGTCTCTCGGTGCAGTGGAAGCAGGAATACTGTCGAAGAGGTATGTGGATGTCCAAGGTCGAGAAAAAAGAATACCTGGTTGGCTGACCGGCGTTCTACTCCTCGCTGTAGTATCCTGCCTGTGGTACTTCTTTCCTGTAGGACGAAGTGCTCCCTTCTATCCGTCTCTTCACCTATCTGGAGTGCTAGTCGCTCTGCTTCTCAATGGAAATATCTCCATTTTTCTCGAAGGCTCAAACCGGTTCAAGGTCGCCCTTGGCGTGGCTGTGGCTAGCTACTGTGCGCTACTCGCTGATCACATACTGGGAACGGTAATATTCATCTCTGTAATGGGTTGGCATACCTCAAGATATTCGACTCTATTTATGCAGATCCTCCCAATCTCTCTTCTTGAGAGGATAACCCTTACAGTCCTAGCAACAATCATAG
>CP070773.1:265537-269433 GCA_020345945.1 Candidatus Bathyarchaeota archaeon
CCAAGCCAATAATTGTATTGGGCAGACCATTGATGAAGTCATGAATCAGGTCTTGAAGGTCATTTGTCAGTATACCGAGTGCCATAGCAATATTGAATAGTGCTTTCTCTAGGACTTGTTCGTGTTCTCCTTGGAACCCTACGAGAGATCCTATCCCACCGGCCAGTTCTCCTTGGCTTCCAGTTTTCAGTTCAAGGTTTTCTAGGAGGTCATCAAAAGAATTCAATCTCCCCCTAAGGGTTACATCGTTGATTTCTGCGGCCTGTAATTTGGCTATCTGGCTATGGTAGAACAGGGATGTTGTTGCAGCATATTTCCTTGGGAGTAGTCGGCAGAGCTTGTCTAATGTAGCGAGAGCTATCTTTACAGATAGGTTTTGAATGAGGAAGTCTGCAGCTGGATTTGTGGTCTGACTTTCTCTATCCTTGTCTACAAGGTCGTCTTCGAAACGCATGAGTAGGTTGCTATGCATCATCAGTGCACCGGCCAGACTTGAGAGGGTTGTATTGTCGCAACCAGCGAGTGTGATTAAGTAGACCAGTGCCCCACCATTACAGCCTACATCCGGCGTATCAAGATAGAGTGTATTTGCATAATTCAGATATTCATCATCTGTGGATAGTGATTCAAAGTAATCTTTTGCAGTCTTCCGACGTTCGTCTGCAACAATTTCCGCTTCATTAATAAATGTCGGGCAGGGGTCCTTTCCGATTAATCTCAGGTCAGGAACAGAATTGTTGTAGCTGAACCTGTATTTCAAAGGAACTCCCAACCTTTATTCGTGTTTTTCCTATTGAAATTGGTTTTGTTGACATGTGTTAAGCAAGGGGATTAGAGTAGGAAGTCCTCTAATTTGGTGATCCCTGTTATCTCGCCGAACTCGATATCTAGTGTGTCAAATATCTGTTCGAAGGTTGACTTTACATAATCTGTATATTTCTCCACATCGACGTCCTGTGCTCTTGCTAGTTTAACGGGTTTGACACCGAGACCATCATTGGTCTTGACGAAGCTTATTATGTCGCCTGGTTTGACCTCCTGCCCATCTTCGGCAAGCAGAAGAGCAGCTTTCACGTGTTGGGGGGTAGTCTTTACATAGGCTTTCAAGGGTTTCCCCAGCATTATATTGATGGATAGATCTTCCAGCGAGAACTCTCGCTTCTTCAACGTTGTGTAACATTCGTGGACTACGTTCTTGACCTTCTCTTTTGCACGTTTGAAGTCTCCTTGATTCTCAACCTCGCTCAGTACATCTATTACGTCATAGAATGCTTTCTTCAGGAATACTGGCGTGTTCCTCTTCTTCCCCGTCAATCCCTTTATGTCAACACTACCATCTGGGAAGACTCCGAAGTAGTTCTTCTTCCTTGTACTAAACGCTGCATATCGATATTGCTTGTCAACCTCAAGTTCCATTCCTAATTGGTCTTTTGACCATTCCAGGAGGTTTTCTATCTGGTCTTCTGTGGGTTTATCTAGGAAGATGCTGTCTGTGTCGCCGTAGATGACTTTTATTCCCAGCTTCTCGGCTTGTTTGGTCGTCTCGTTGATGGCGTATCTGCCTAGGGCCGCAGTGGATTCTGCTACGCTTGGGCAGTAGAATGGAAAGTGTTCTGCTCCAAATACTCCGTAGCTGGCGTTGAGGAAGACTTTGAGTGTGAGTTGGACCACGTTGAAGAACTCTCTCTGTTCACTGCTTAGTTTCTTGTCTCTTGCCCTCTTTTTGTACCATTTCACTCGCAGGTCTCTCAGGGATCCAATCACCAAACTGGACAATCCCCGGTGTCTTGTGCAGACCCAGTGGGGTGTCCCAGGTATCTTGTTTTGACGGCACTCCGTGTGCGGGCAGAGTATGGTCTCATAGGAGAGGTTATACTGCTTGATGATTGACGGGTACAACGAGGCGAAGTCAAGGACGTATACCCCGAAATGTACCCCTGGTGTAGGTTCTATGACTATGGCGCCCTTGTACTTCTTGCCTTTGATTATCGCCTCAGTCGCAGTGACCCCCTTATACTCGGATAGGTCCTCCGAACGAGGGATTATCCATCCTCTCCGTCTGTGTTCATAATACATCAGACTTCTAATCCATCTCGAGACCCCCTCCCTGACGACATCTTCGAAAGGGATTCTGGCTATGCGGGCGATGAGTGTGATCAATCTCATGAGAAGATTATTGCTCATAGATGATAGGCTGAGGGTAAGCTCGGAGTCTCTCAGGCAATAGTCTGCCAACTCCGTATAGTTTAGCTCGGAGAACGGTTTCTCTATTGGAATCTTGCCCAGGTTGAGAAGTGCCTCAGAGACTGCATCGAGGGTAAGTTCCCTATACTTCTGGCTGAAAGCATAGACTTGGATCGACCTGTTGAAGAAGAATCTGTACAGATCTATGTGAAGTCCATATGTCAAGGTAACCGAGTCTCTGCCAATAGTCAGTGGAATTTTTTCACGTGGAAATCCGAGTCTAATAGCCCTGTTGAATAGATATTTGAGGTCAAATTGGTCTCCATTGAAAGTCAAGATAAACGGATAATCAGAGAGTGCCCGCAAAGTCTCGAATATCAGTTCTTCTTCGGTATCGTAGTATTCTGGGATAAGCTCACCTAGAATACTCTCGTCTCCCCTCTCTATCCCTTCTCTTCTTAGTAGAAGGACTCTCTTTTCTCCTTCTGTGTCCACTATTGAGACGCAGATTACAGGGTAAGGAGCTTCCTGAGGATCGGGCACACGGTTTACTATTGGCGAGTAGACTTCTATATCGAGAGAGGCTCTCCGATAGTTAGGGATCTGTTGTTGGAGTAGTTCAGTCCATTCAAGCGCATATTCCTGCATCTCCTCCGTCTCATCATTAAACAGGCCCTCGATCCTCTTCTGGGCTTCGGCTGAGAATTCTTCTATGATCTTTCGATGTTCACCCTTCTCAAGTGAGTATGGGAGACCTGGGATTAGTTGTGCGTCATAGAGATAGCTCTCATGATATCGAATCCTGGATTCCCATGTCTCTTCGAGATACTCTCTTATTGAGTTGCTTTTCCCACCGATCGACAACGGGTCTTTAGCGATGATCTTCGTGTACTCCTCCTTTTCGTCTTTTAAAGCGTTGAATTTTGTGACTGACTCTAGTTCTTCAAACCCCTTATGCTCTATAACATTGCTGTTCAGGCGGAGTTCATCAGGACTGAGTCTAGTAAAGCAGTATGGGAGATGACCTGTATGGTCTCGCCACAAGTAGATCTCCTCCTTCTCAGGATCATAGAACTTGAGGGCAGCAACCATCTTCTCTCCATCGTACCTTGCCCCAACAAGGATCGCCTCTTTAAAGCTGGCTATCTCCTCTGGTTCATATCTGATTTCTCCCAGTCGCTGGATAAGCGAATCCATGAGTTCTCTCTTGGAATCTTTCACGTCTTCCTCCTGCAGTTTCTGTTCGTCTAAGCTCTGCATCGAACTCACTATCTGCATGAGGTACTTCTCGGGTAAAGACTTTTGGGAAACGATCAAGAGATTGTTCTATCAAACCATGTATAAACCTGTTTGGTGACCCGATGACCAGCTCTCTAAGCCATGGGATTCCCAGCGAAAAGTCTTGGTCCCTTGCTATTGAATCCTTGGTCTTGATGGAGAAGAGGCGTATCAATGCCACTCTTGCCCTCTCAGTCTGCAGTCCAAGAAGAGGAGAGTTCTCTTCAGCGGATCTTATGGCGGCCAGGCGCCTCATTATGGAAACTACTCGACGTCAGAACTGGATAGATCGTTTACTGAACTTCATGCTCGCACCGAGGAGTATCAGGAATCTGGGGAGTAAGGTCCGTGCTTTTCTCAGGCTTTACGTATACTGCATACGTTTCAATGGGGATAACAGTGAGGCGAAGGCGATTGCGATTGTAAGAACCGGG
>CP070773.1:269533-273405 GCA_020345945.1 Candidatus Bathyarchaeota archaeon
CTTTGTCTTAGATTATGAACATCTTCCGCCTCAATTTTGGAGATCATCTCTGCTAACTTGCGATCTCCTATTGTGAATCTAACCCATTTCTCGAAATGATTACAGGCGGAATGAAAGAGGACCGACTTGTCTGTAGCGAACGATATAGCATCTCTAAGCTCTTCTAGGCTGTGAGCAGAAAGATTGATGTAGATGCCGTTCTCATGGAAGTGGAAGGCTCTATCTGGAGGAACAAACCTAAGGAGACGAGTTGAGACTTGATCTTCGCCCTCTAAATTCTCTGATACCTTCTCGTGAAAGTTGGATAATACCCTTAGGAACGACCAGAAGGCTTCCATTGGAAACTGTTGGCTGAAATACCCATGCACAATACCCGATGGTCCTTTAGTTGTGAACATGTAGTAGAGGTGATCGCTAATTTGCAGGAGTCTCCAAATCTTTTGTAGCTCTGAATTCTTGGTTTTCTTGACGAAAAGCTCGAAATCTTTCACAGCAGTGTAGGCGGTTCTCTGCATATCGTTTCCTAGCCAAGCATCTGTACTTCGATCTACATCCGCCCAGGATATCGTGTCGAAATCATGGACCGCGAACTCTCCGACAGGCTGGCAATCTATCAGTTCTGACGGTGTCTTGAACTGTAGATGCTTATGTTTCAGTATCTCTCCAGGAAGCCAATGAAGAAAATCGTGTATTCCGGTCTCAGGCCATTGATGCTCGCCGAAGGTCTCATAGTCCATGAAGATGTTGATACATTGTCCGGGTGTCTTTGAAAGCCATTCAGCGTACTTGTCCGCTGTAAGAGGCCAATTACTCCATGATCTGTTCGAGAATCGGAAAGAGACGTCATCAGAAAGCTTGTAGTTCCTTAGCAGAACACGGAGATCACAGTCTCTTGCTCTGTACACGAAATTTGGTGACCTCCCTCCCAAAATGCGTTCGGTACCTTCGGTGAATATACCGCGAAATCCAAGACCTGCAATTGTTTTTGCTATGGAATTATTATAGATGAACTCGGTGTTCTCGAAGATCTGCGGTCTCTGTCGGAAAAGGTCTTGCATGAGTTCTCTATGCAAAATAACCTGTTCTACAAATTCGGGTCTCGAGGTCGAGTAAAGACTTGACAGAGAATGAAAATACGTTTGACAAAGGAACTCGACACACTCGGTTTCAGCAAGCTGATTGAAAGAGTCCAATACATCAGGTGCCCATCGTTCGCACTGTTCCAAGAAGACTCCTGAAATGCTGAAGGCAACCTTGAACCCTCGCCGGTCACTCTTGAACAGGTCTATGTTCTCGAGAATGGTTCTATTGGCTGGAAGGTAACATTTCTCTGCCGCACGTAACAGAATTTCCCGGTTCCATGTGTTGTTGAAATAGACCTCGAGGAGTTCTTCAGGACTCCTTCCGTCTGCAAGTTCTTCTGTGAAGTTCTTGTCTATCCTGAAAGGTTGGTGGATTTCGAAGGCTAAACAGACGTCGGTCAAGTCATACCGTATATATCTTCAAAAGGGGGTCTTATTTCACTTATGTCCTCTATATAGCATCTCAGAACTTCAGCTACGCTCCACGCCTGAGAGATACATCCTCTCGGCAGATGGGGGGGATCTCCATCGAATATCTCAGAGATTGTACCGATACCAGCTTCCCTTAAATGCTGATTGACGAGTTTTTCCAGGAGTATTGAAGCTCTCTCCTTTTCTCCACCTACTCTGAGAAAAGCTGTGACAAATGGACCGATAAGCCAGCTCCAGACTGTCCCCTGATGGTAGGCGAGGTCCCTCTCAGTAATGTTTCCACGGTACCTACCATGATACTCTATTTCATCTCGAGCTAGGCTTCTCAATCCATAAGGTGTCAAGAGCTTCCCCTCGACTGCCTTCACGATTCTTCTCCAGAAAATTTCATCAATAATAGGGAAGGGTAAGCTGACGGCGAAGATCTGGTTTGGACGAATTCTTGGGTCCTTTTCTTCGGCGACAACATCGAAAAGACAGGCTTTCTCTTCATTCCAGAAAGTTTCAATAAAACTACTTCTCACCTTGTCGGCAAGCAACCTGAAAGGAAAGGTTCTACCGATTTGATCTCCTATGATTTCCATACTCTTCAAAGCATTGTACCAAAGGGCTTCAAGTTCAACCGCCTTTCCTCGACGAGGGGTTACCAATTCCCCGTCTATTCGAGCATCCATCCATGTGCCTCTCTCACTCCATACCAATCCATCCTCTTCTATTCTAATCCCATCGTTTACTTCTCCTATGCAACTACCTACGATCTCGAGTCCGGTTTTCCAGAGTCGCCTTGCCAAATCGAGATCGTCGGTGTAGCTCAAGTATTTGTGAAGAGCGTAGATGTAGAATAAGGAGGCATCAAGACAATTGTAGTCAGCATTGTTCTCATTGAACAGGTTGGGAACAAGACCTTTCTTTAAACGACCTGCAAGATCAAGAAGAATTTTTCTTGCCTCCCTATACCTTCCGGTTACCAGAGTCAATCCAGGAAGGCTTACCAGAGAATCCCTACCCCAGCACTCGAACCAGTGATATCCAGCGACAATTTTTTTATCAACCAGAAAGGAATCCGCGGCCCACCCTAAATGTCTTAGATCCCCTTCTAGACCAATTCTTTCAGAAAGGGGAGCCAATCTCTTCGTGTTTTGCTCACGTAAATGATCATATTTGCCTGGTTCTTCTGAGTACAGCTCGTCAAAAACCTTCTCAGTTTCAGGACCTCCGGCAGCCAACAGATTGAATTCGATGCTCTCTGCATCCATCTCTATCTCGAAGTGTCCGGGACAATAGCTGTCTCCAACATACGGATATCCTCGTTCCCGTTCCTCTCTATGGATAAAGTTCCTGTACCATTTCTCCTCCAAGGAAGACTCAGAAGGAACGTATGTCATAAGGTCTGAGCCTATAGCTAGGAATATCAAGTCAGAACCGACTTCTGCAACCTCTATCTTCTTCTCTGCATATCGTTCTTTGAATCTGACCGACCCAAAGCCAGTAAGACTATGAATGTCTCGAAAATCGATGAATGGGTAGATCTGAACCTTGTTAAATTCTTGAGAGGAACTGGAAATTTTGAAGTTCACTACAACGGCGTTTTTGAGGTGGGGCATGAAGATCGTTCTCTTCACGAATAGATCCTGACACGAGTAGGAGAATGTCGGCTGAGGATCCATTTTAAAACTCCTAAGATAACGGTACCCGTCTGGATAGATTGTTCCTGGATACTCATTTGAGGAAAAATGTAATGTCCTGGCATCCCCCACACTCATGTCAATATTGGAAAACAACAGTTTTCTTTGATGTGGAGGATCGTTGAAGGGAACAACAAGTAGACCATGGTATTTCCTGGTATTAATTCCAAGCAACGTAGATGAAGCATAGCCTCCAAGCCCATTTGTTATCAGCCATTCCCTGCAAATCGTTGAATCAAAGTCATTGGGTAGATCAAGAAGGATTTCCATATTCTTCACTCCTTAGAGACGAGGAAATCAACGTACCCTTGAATCAATGGCTTCTTTGTATACCTTGATCGTTTCTTCAGCAATTCTATCTAGAGTGAACTTTGATACCACACGTTTCCTGGCGTTTCTACCGAACTTTTCTCGCAGGTCTTCATCTTTCAAGAGTTCTATCGCAAACTTGGCAATATCGTTAGGATCATCCGGATTTATGTGGGAGCCGCAACGGTCTGGTCCAGAAGGAATAACCTGCTCTCTCAACCCCGATATCCCCCTAGCTCCTACTATGATAGGCTTTCCCATGCTCATAGCTTCTATGCCCACTATGCCGAAGGGTTCGTATTTTGATGGAAAGATGGCAATGTCCGAAGCAGCATAATATTGGATTCGTTTGGTTTCATCGACG
>CP070773.1:273505-277313 GCA_020345945.1 Candidatus Bathyarchaeota archaeon
CCCCTAGCTTCACAGATTTCGCTACGTGACATATGTCTTTGTCATATAGTTCCTATGTACACTCAAATACGCGTATGTATTTCTCACTTAAAAGACCTCATCACAGAATATCTCAAGACGAGAACTCTATTGCGCAAGTCTTAGATCAAGACTAGCTGAAAAACACAATAATGAAAATACAATCATGAAAATCTCCATGGTAATGAAATCATTCACAGGCTTCAGAAACAACTGTAAACCTAGAAGAAGCCCTAGGATGGTTCCGTCTGAGTTGGTTAGAGAAACTTCAAGACGCTGAAAGTAAACGATTATACTTTAAGGAAGGAAAACTTGATATGATTTCTTAACTGGCCTCCCCCCAGAAAATCGGATTTGGTAGAATTTGTCGACGAAATCAGGGATAGATACCGAAAAGATAGTATTGATCTCAATACTAGCTATCTCACTTGCTCTACGATTATGGGACTTCTATCAAGTACCGATCCTTCGTTCTGACGAATTACTGGAGGATATAAGGGGTTTCGAGTTCTACAGGGGTACAGTGACTCTTCTAAACATCGCCCCATTCAACGGAGCCTATTTCAACTACCTGCTTGGAACAGCATTCTTCTTCTGTGGTCTACATCCCCATCTGCCGCGATTATTAACCTCGATACTCGGGATCTTCGGAGTTCTGATGACCTACGCATTCGCAAAAGTAGTTTTCAATAGAAAGACCGCGTTCCTCTCAGCGATCCTGCTGGCTACGAACCCAGGCGAAATCCTGATTAGTAGCCATGTCGGCTGGGCTCATAGTCTAGCAACCCCTCTAATCATGATGTCACTCTATTTCTTCTCCTCGGCATTAAAGAAGAATAAGTATTGGTTACTCTGTGGAACCGCCTTAGGCTTAGGGTTGGCTCTTCAATCGCATCTTGTAGCAGTCTTCACCATCGCTACTCTGATCCTCTATCTAGCCATGAGACGCAATCTATTCTCGATTCTCAGGATGAAGGTAACATGGATTGCAGTATTGATATTCCTCTTGGCTTATGGTAACATGATCTATCTTTTGGTCACAAGTGAGACGACTCCTCTAGAATCAGCTATGAACAGATCCGCCTTTGATGACATACTTGAGGAAGACTATGAAAGATACTTCGTGAACCTAGAGTACATATCTCGTGACTATCTTAGAATGACAGGAACGCTGATTTTTGAGCGCCATATGGATGAGATGATTGTAAATCCTGACTTTACGCTTTACTTGATCTTGATGTCAGTCTCGGTTCTTTGGGGAGTCTACAAGCATCTTGACGGACATAAGATAATTCTCATACACCAAGTTCTAGGCATTCTGGGTCTGCCGCTCTTCTTGAGATATCAGCCCTCTTTGTATCCGAGACCCTTCATGTCCAACTACATAGTCTATCTTCTGCCCAATACTTTCATAATGATCTCGAGTCTGGTCGTAGGTGTCTCCTCACGGTTCACCTTGATCGACCTACTAAAGGATCTGAAAGAAAAGAGGCTGAAGAGGTCCTGGAGACTCTTCTTCTCAATTTTTATGGTCGCCCTTCTCTGCTATCTCACACTGTCGCCCGTAGTCAGACTTTACACATACTATCAGGTGAGCTACGAGAACGGTTGGATAAATGGGCCGCTCATCGAGACAGCGATGTACATGCGATCAGTCACAAAACCATCCGACATGATTCTGATAAGCGAGATCATGCCCTCAAGAAGGATATCACACAGAATCCTCCATAAACTGATTTTTCTAATGACTGAAGAGTCACTCGGTTACGCCTACATCCTGAATTATGATCTTGAAAAAACAGTGGAGGAACTCCGAATCTTTGAAGAGAGATATAAAACACAAGATCGATACTACATATTTACTCCGATGTCCCGCAAAGACTACTCGGATGAAATCCATTTTCTCAAGACCTATCCAAGCATCAAACCCATTAAGACAATTTTCGGACCAAATAACGAACCATTTCTAAACATCTACAGAATAGAGAAAGTCATTCTTCCAAGCGGAAGTTGAAAGACTGACTCAAACAAAAAATGATGATTCAAACCTATCAGTGAACTCTATCATGAGAGATGTGTGAAACTCCGAGGAAGCAAATAAAGATCAACCTAACCTGAAAAAAAAGAAAGATAATTGAAAAAACAGAACGAGGACACGAGAGTAGACGAGATGGTCTTAACGTCTATCATACCTGTGTTTTTGATAGCATTCTCTGCAGTAAACTGGCCTTCCTTCCGTAGGCTTGAACGGAACTTCACCTTCGTTACCGCAGTCAGAACAAGTTATCTTATGCATTTCGCGTTCATCATCATCGAACGACCTATTCCTATAACCCATCTGGTTTTCACCTGCCTTTGCTTTGATCTATACAGTGACTATACTGAAGCGCAGTGGCCATACTGGAACTGGACAGTAGAATCCGCTGTGAATCTCGAAAGGATGACCAAGAAGTAATTAAACATTTCCTACAAGCCAAAGAAGAAGCTATTGGAGGGTAATTCTAGTTGACGTTTTATATTTACACACTGGAATTGCAGCTTTTGAGTTATCTATCTCTATGAGCCAGAAAAAAAGAGGAGGGGCGAATCCCATCGCCCTGCTAGTTAGAGTCTATGCAGATAGCACCAGTTGCCATTTGGTTCCTGACCCACATGTACGGCATGGAGGAAAGTTGTTTCCTTTGGCGATTGGAATTATCTGGTTATTGCAGCCCCTGCACAGGAACAGGCCCGATTCTTCGCTGTCCTTGCCAATTGTATAAGTCTTGCCAGCTTCTCCTGCACTTGCCACATTCATCCAGTTCCCTGACCCGCATTCAGTACATGGTGGAAATCTCTCATTCTTTGAGAGAGGAATTACCTCACCGCATCCAGTGCATATGTAGACCGCAGACTCAGGACTTCTTCCGCCAGTCTTGAATTTGTCAAAAACAGGCATTCTTCTCCCCAGCCTTGATTCTCCTTCTTTTTTAATAAGTCTTGACAGAACCCTGTCCATCTATCAATTCCTATTAGAGTTTAGCCTGAAGAAAGAAAAAGGGGAAGAAGACCATGTCTTCAGATTCCTATTCCGTTGAATCTTCGATCTCTGCATCTGGTGCGTGTCTCTTGACGGCGTCTATGCCGTTCATGCATCCGCCTTTTGTGGTGTAGCCTTCGCTTACTGCGATTATCTCGTTGTTGGGGGCTACCAGCCTGAATCTGAACTCTCCCCCTGCATCCTTGTAGACCTCAAAGTCTGCTTCCTCGCTTGCAGCATATCTTTTGACAGCGTCTATGCCGTTCATGCATCCGCCTTTTGTGGTGTAGCCTTCGCCTACTGCGATTATCTCGTTGTTGGGGGCTACCAGCCTGAATCTGAACTCTCCCCCTGCATCCTCATAGACTGTAAACTTTCCAGTAGGTGCCTCTGATGTTGTCTGGTCTTCAATCGTCGCATCTGGTGCGTGTCTCTTGACGGCGTCTATGCCGTTCATGCATCCGCCTTTTGTGGTGTAGCCTTCACTTCTCGCGATTATCTCCTTGTTAGGTGCCAACAGCCTAAACCGAAACTCTCCCCCTGCGTCCTCAAAGACATCGAACTCTCCTCTCCCTACCGAATGTCTCTTGACAGCGTTTATGCCGTTCATGCAGCTGGCTTTTGTGGTGTAGCCTTCGCTTACTGCGATTATCTCGTTGTTGGGGGCTACCAGCCTGAATCTGAACTCTCCTCCTGCATCCTCATAGACTGTAAACTTTCCAGTAGGTGCCTCTGATGTTGTCTGGTCTTCAATCGTCGCATCTGGTGCGT
>CP070773.1:277413-281173 GCA_020345945.1 Candidatus Bathyarchaeota archaeon
CGTTTGGAGTAGTTGGTTTGGATTCTCTCACTGTTGCGTGGCTCTTGAGTCTCATGGCAGGTTTGGGTACAAGCGTCGGAGGCGCGATTGTTCTTCTAAGCAGGGAACTTAAAGAGGAATGGCTGGACTTTTCTATGGGTCTTGCGTCTGGGGTTATGCTTACTGTGGCTTTCCTCAACCTCATCGACAAAGCGTTGGAGATGAATACTGGGTATCTTAATGTCGTCACAGGATTTGTCGTTGGTTCGCTATCGATTATGATCTTGGACATTAAGTTACCCCACATATTCTCTTTCAGAGAATATGAGCCAGGTAATGGAGAACTGCTCAGAACAGGCGTCTTGGTAGCTATTGGGATAACCTTGCATAACGTACCTGAGGGGTTAGCGGTAGTGTCAGGCTATGCTTACTCTCAGAAACTTGGATATCTAGTTGCACTAGCGATAACCTTTCATAACATACCAGAGGGCATCGCAACGGCCGCACCACTCTATGCTGCTGGGATGGACCGGAAGAAAGTCTTCTTGATTACTCTACTGTCAGGACTTTCGGAACCTCTTGGGGCCGTTCTCGGATCTTTCATGTTGATGTCACCATCCCCGGCTTTCCTAGCTTTCATGTTATCGATTGCTGGAGGGGTCATGACCTATGTAACAGCCGATGAGTTGATCCCTACGGCACATGCCCATGGACATGAACATCAGGTTGCGATCGGGCTCATCGCAGGGTTCGCAATCATCCTCGGATTAACAGGTGCCTTCGGATTGTAGCGATATGGAGGGAGTTTCACAGAGAGTAATCTAGTACTGAAGCGCTTTGTCTACTTGGTTGATAGGAGCTTCTCCTTTTGCTATTCGGGTTATGTTCTCAGCTATGATCTCCAGTGTTTTCGGTGAGCGAATGTCTGTGGAACCCATATTGTGGGGGGTGGCGATTACATTCTCAAGCTTATGTATCGGATACCTTGATGGTTCTGCTTTGGTCTCCGCAGTTAGCCATTTCGGATCCCACCAGTGGGGGATATACCAAACATCGAGAGCAGCTCCAGCTATCCATTTCTCTTTGAGTGCTCTGTAGAGAGGTTCTTCCTGGATGATTGCTGCTCTTGCGATATTAACAAGGTACGCTGTCTTCTTCATCATCTTCAACTCCTTCTCACCTATGAGACCTCTCGTCTCAGGTGTGAGTGGCAGTGTAATTACGACGAAGTCTGAGGTCTCTAGGATATGCCCCAAATCATTTGGTCCCCCGAGGAAGGTTAGACCTAATTCCTCTCTCTTTGCTTCGGAGGGATGGCGTTTCATCGCCGCCACCTTCATACCGAAGGCGAGTCCTCTCTCCGCCACTTCTGTCCCGATACTTCCAAGCCCAAGGATACCAAGAGTTTTCCCTTTCAATTGGATGCCCCTTTCTCTGCGGATAATACCCTCCTGCATTCCAATATGTCGTGGAATTATCCGTTTAGCTAGAGCGATTAAGAGAGCGAAAGCGCCTTCCGCCACAGGTACAGCGTTCGCCCCAGAAGTATTTGCCACGTAGACATCTCTCTTTTCTAGGGAGTGGAAGGGGATTGCATCAACTCCTGCACCTGTCTTCTGGATCAGTCGAAGCTTCTTCGCAGCGTTCACTACGTCTGCGGACAGCCTGACACATAGTATGACTTCGACGTCTCTTGCCAAGGAGGCTAGTTCTTCATCAGATCCTGTTTTCGGGACTACAAACTCGCAGTCGATAGGCATCATCTTCTTAAGCTTGGGGAGTCCCTCTCGCACAGTGCGAGAACTGGTGGCTATAAGAACTTTCAACCGATATTCACCTGAAATACCGTCCACAGATCAGAATCCAAATCGAGTATTAGTCTCTTTTGCATGCTAATCTGCAGGTTACATGTCCTCTCTTTTTGTTTGAAGAATGTTCATATCGCTTTAGAATGGACGGGGATAGATCGTGGGATGGGGAGACTAATCGGTGAAGATGTCATACAAACCTATACTCAAGACGAGTGAAGACGCCTTGAAAGAACGACGATTCCTTGTTTCAATGTTGAAGGAGTGGTAAAGGTGCAGACTTGTGTCTACTTCGGTCGGGACCACCATGCGCAGGATGTTGCCAGTAGCGAGATGTTCAGACATGTAAAAAGGCTGAACAAATTCAAGATGGTATGGAATGAGAAGATAGGAGGCTACTGTGTAGAGGGAGAAGCTTCTAAGAGAGAGTTTAGGCGTCTGGCAGATACTGCAATAACACTAGGATGCAAAGTGACCCAGAGGAGTATTCGTAAAGGTGGCATCTCTGTAAAAGGCGTGTACAAAGGATCAGTCTCTCAACAGATTCTTGGGAGTGATTGAATGACGACAGACATTATTCTCTCAAATACCGTTCTCATCTTGATTATCGGCCTCTTTTTTAGAATCGTTTGGTTTTATCAAAGGTTGAAAAAATACCCTTCTTATCTTGAGTATCAACCTCTTTTTCAGAATCGTTTGGTTTTATCAAAGGTTGAAGAATCACATCCAAGTGACAATTCTTATCTTAGATCCCCGAGATAGTGGTCTACGAGTCTGAGGGATAGAGGAAGAGGCATCTCTGGTTGGAGTGCCCATGAGTGAAACATATAGACTCGAGAAGAAAGAAGACGAGACCTGTCCCACATGTGCAGGGAAGGGAGAACTATTCTGCACCGCTTGCTATGGGAGAGGACAGGACGGTCTAAGGAAATGTGCCAGATGTGACGGCACTGGTAGAAAGAAATGCCCTGTATGCCAAGGTTCGGGCAAGTTCTGATACTGGAAGAAATAGTCGTCAACTCAATCTAAGACTTCCTTGAAAGAATACAGGCAACAGAAGAGGACGTAGTGGCATGGGCGTTCTATTAGAATAGAGTAACAGCCAAAAAAAGTGGAGATGTGAACCTCCACAAATCAGGATTCATCTTCAGGTCATCTAAGACGTCTACGGAAAATCCTTATCTCACTCAGAACGCAAGATTAGATATTATGATTTTTGAGAAGATCAAGTCGCACGTGGTAGCCCATCTATCTTACTTTGTTGGGTCAAACCATGAAGCTATAGTGGTGGATCCACGGAGGGACTGCCAGGTCTATTTGGATATCGTCATGAGGGAAGGAATGAGGATCAAGTATATATTCGAGACTCATCGGAACGAAGACTATGTGATAGGGTCTAGAGAGCTTGCTCATCTTACGGGGGCCGAGATCTATCATGGTCCCTGGCCTGAATTCCAGTATGGTGAGACCTTACAAGACGGGCAAGAGTTCCACTTTGGAGATCTTGAGGTCACTGCCATATACACACCGGGTCACACACCAGGTTGCGTTTCTTATGCCGTCTCCGACTTGGCGTCGGGTGAGCATACCATTATGGTGTTCACAGGTGACACCTTGTTCGTTAACGATACTGGGAGAACCGACTTTGGTGGCCCAGAGAAACGTTCGGATTGGTCTGAGAACCTCTATAACAGCATTCACAATAAGTTATTGCCCTTAGGGGACCACGTTGTTATCTGTCCTGCTCACGGCTCGGGCTCTGTCTGTGGCGTCGGGATAGCGGATCGCGAGGTGAGTACTCTTGGCGCTGAGAAGCTTATGAATCCGTTGCTTCAAATGACTCGAGAGGAGTTTATCGAGTATAAGGTGAACGAAGAACAGCATTACATTCCTTACTTCCGCATGATGGAGAAGTATAACGTCGAGGGTGCATCTTTCATAGGCTACGGACCCAATCCTAAAGCCTTGACACC
>CP070773.1:281273-284982 GCA_020345945.1 Candidatus Bathyarchaeota archaeon
CTGAAACAAGCTAAGACGATAATTCTTGATTCTATAGGCGCCTTACTAACCGCCTCGTCCCCCAGATACTCTGGAAGTAAGATAATCACCGAATTTGTCCGTCGACTTGGAGGAACCAAAGAGGCGACTGTGATTGGACGAAGATTCAAGACCTCATCTGTGAATGCCGCCTTAGCAAACGGTACTCTAGGCTACTACTGCGATATTGAACCCCATCACCCAGGAGCTATTCTCCACCCTGCAGCAGTACTATTGCCTTCGTCCCTAGCTGTAGCTGAGAAAGAGGAGTCCTCAGGACTAGACGTTATTACATCATTCGTACTCGGGGTCGACATCGAGACTAGAATAAGCTATGCCCTCTCACCTAGAGAACAGTATTCTCGGGGTTTTCATCCCTCCTCTGTATGCGGATCGCTTGCTGCTTCCATTACCGCTGGTAAGGTAATTGGACTGGACGAGAGAGAGATGCTGAACGCCTTAGGTCTTGCCGGATGCCAAGCTTCAGGACTATTAGCGTGGGAAAACGATAGGACCGAAATGTCAAGGCCGTTTCAAATGGGCGTCGCAGCCCGAAATGGAGTTACCTCAGCCCTCCTCGCTCGCGATGGCTTTGCTGGTCCTGAGGTAATAGAAGGAAAATACAATATCTTCAATGCTTTCTCGGGAATGAGTAACTACGAAGAATTACCTAGAGAGCTAGGGAGAACATTCCAAGTGATGCAATTAGCTTTGAAGCGATACTCATGCTGTGCATTCCTCCATCCAGGCTTGGACGCACTCCTAAATGTGATGGATCAGAATGATGTAGAGGCTGAGGAGATCAAACGGATAATCCTCAGATTCCCTAGATCAGGTGCAAAACTGATCGACAACTCAGAACTTAGGTCCCACAACGCACAGTATATCCTGTCTGTTGCAGCCCTTAAGAAGAAGGTAAGAATAGATGATATTCTGGTTTACCAACAGGATAACCCCAAGGTTGAGGAGTTATCAAAACGCGTACAAGTCAATTATGATAACGATCTTGACCAATACTTCCCCCAGAAATACACAAGTGTAATCGTCCTCGAGACTAAGGGAGGAGAGACGTTCGAGGAGCGAGTAGAGTTTGCTCGAGGAACTCCAGAGAATCTATTGAGTGAGCAGGAAGTGGAAATGAAATTCCGAGACTTAACGGCTATAGCGATAGATGAGAGGAGACAAAGAGAGATCATCAAGACAATACACAACTTGGAAAGATGTCAGAAGATAACAGATCTGACGGCTCTCCTAAGCTTCCATCAGCCTTATACCACTCCGTCTGAAAGCTAATCTGGAGTGCTTTATCATGGGTGAGAGAGTAACCGACATAGACTTCGATATTTTGAGAGAACCTTGGAATAAATATGAGTTAGGTGATGGATCAATCCTCAAGACCAGATATATTCTAACGAAGATACATAAGCGAGTAAAAATTGGTGAAACTACCGCAGGGTATGGACTCGACTCTCAGAATGCGATAGTGATCTACAATGTTCCCCCTAACTTGAAGGGTGAACCCTCCAAACAAGCATACGGATCCAAGGAGCTAGAGACATCGATAGTTCAAGATGACATAAGATACACCACTATTTCTGAAGAATGGAATGAGTATGTTGCAGAAGACGGCACCAGGATTCGACTTAAAAGTACGGTAACAAAAGTATCAAGGACCAATAAATATGATAAAAATGGGAACCCGCGCTACCTTGTTCAGACCAGTGTGCTACCTCAAGTAAAACCTCTGAGAGAATGACACCAAATGTAGCTTCTTATAGAGACCTACAAATCCAAGCAATGTCAATCTCGTTTGCTTAGAGTAAACGAATGAAATCCATAGTCTCCTGAAAAGAGAAAATAGAATTGGGAAGAGTAATTCGTTGATTCTTCCGTCATTCAAGAATTGATGAGGTTTCTGATTCAACTGGAGACTTGATGGTTCAGTCTGACAAAAAGGAGATAAGATTCCAGATAGAAGATATGTGATGGGGAGACAAGGAATGGCTAGCGGATACATTGGTAAATGGCTAGAGGTAGACTTGAACTCTGAGACAGCAGCACCTAGAGACTTGGATATGAATCTCGCCAAGATGTTCTTGGGTGGAAGGGGATTTGGGACTAAAATCCTATATGATAAACTAAAGCCGAAGATCGATCCACTTTCCGTAGATAATATTCTAATCTTCGCTACCGGTCCGTTAACAGGAGGCAGCTGCTTACTAAGCCCTGGACGACACGTCGTCTGCACAAAAAGCCCATTGACTGGAACCATTCTGGACACACATTCAGGAGGACATTGGGGTCCATTCCTGAAAAAAGCAGGATTCGACTACATCCAAATTACAGGAAAAGCGAAGAAAACCACATACCTATGGGTACACGACGGCAATTGCGAGTTTAAAGATGCGTCAGGAATCTGGGGAAAGATGGATGTATTCGATGCCGAAGACGTCATCAAGAAAGAGACTGACAAAGGGGCAAAAGTTGCCCAGTGCGGTCCTCCAGGTGAGAGGAAGGCTCTCCTTGCAGCTGTCATGAACGATAAGTACAGGGCTGCCGGGAGAGGTGGTGCAGGCGCCGTCATGGGATCGAAGAACCTGAAAGCTATCGCAGTCTTCGGAGATGGAGAAGTGATGTACTCTGACTCTGATGGATTCAAGGCTGCGAACAAAGAAGTATACGATGTGATGCAGGAGTCAGACATCCCAAAGGTAGGCGGGAGTCTAAATACCTACGGGACAGCGGTTCTTGTAAACGTCATAAACGAACACGGGATACTCCCAACGAGAAATTTCCAGACGGGAGTCTTTGAAGGTGCAAACAAAATCAGCGGAGAAACCCTTGCTGAAACAAGGTTGGAGAGACGAACCGCCTGCTGGGGATGCCCCATCGTCTGTGGCAGATGGTCAAGGATCGAGTCTGGTCCACAGAAGGGAACCGAAGGTGAAGGACCTGAATACGAGACGCTTTGGTCTCTCGGGGCGACATGTGGCGTCGACGACCTAGACATGGTATCGACCGCAAACTGGCTCTGCAACAAATACGGTCTGGACACAATAAGTGCAGGAGGCACCGTGGCGTTTGCAATGGAATGCTATGAGAGAAAACTGATATCAAAAGAAGATACAGGCGGAATAGACCTGAAATTCGGCGATGGAAAAGCAATGACCCAAATTATTGAACTTATGGGCAAAGGTGAAGGAATAGGAGCGATACTCCAGGACGGTTCTTGGGCAGCAGCGAAGAAAATAGGGAAAGGCTCAGAAAAGTTCTCGATGACAGTAAAAGGAATGGAGATACCAGCCTACGACCCAAGAGGAGCTAAAGGTCATGGTCTGGCCTATGCAACCTCGAACAGAGGAGCATGCCACCTTAGGGCCTATATGATATCACCAGAGATAATAGGATTGCCGGAGCAGCTGGATAGATTCAGTGGTGCCGAGGACACCAAGAAGATAGATATGCTGAAGACATTCCAAGACCTTATTTCAGTTGTTGATTCAGCGGTGGTCTGCCAGTTTGTAACCTTTGGTATCGGTGCACCTGAGTTGGTCAAACTACTCAAATCCTGTACTGGTTGGGACTGGACCGTTGAGAGCCTTCAGGAGATGGGGGATAGAATATGGACCCTAGAGAGGGCATTCAACGCACGCGAAGGCTTCGGAAGGAAAGACGATACACTACCAGATAG
>CP070773.1:285082-288761 GCA_020345945.1 Candidatus Bathyarchaeota archaeon
CGGGGTCATCGGAGACCCCATAGAACACTCACTGAGTCCTCCAATGCAGAATGCTGCTTTCCGAGAACTTGAACTAGACTATGCTTACCTCGCTTTCCGAGTGCCAAAAGAATTACTCAAGTCTGCGATTCTCGGTATGGCTGGTCTTGGAATAGTGGGTCTTAACGTAACGATACCTCACAAGTTAGAGGTGATGAAATACTTGGATCACATCGATGAAGACGCCCTACTTATCGGTGCAGTCAATACGGTAGTAAACCGGGATGGAGAATTGATCGGCTACAACACCGACGGTATCGGTGCAGTAGAAGCACTTGAACGGAGTGGGATTCAAGTAAAAGGAAAGAGGATTGCTATTCTTGGAGCTGGAGGAGGGTCAAGAGCTGTTGCCTTCAAGCTGGCGGAATCTGCGAGAAGCATAACTATTCTAAACAGGACGAAATCGAGAGCTGTTGCACTGGCGAAGACTCTTGGAAAGAAACGAAATGTTGAGGTAAAAGCGGATAGACTGAACGACGATACTCTTGCAACAACACTGAGTGAGATAGACCTTCTCGTGAATGCTACCTCAATAGGTATGTGGCCTAATACTGGTGTCAGTCCCATCAAGAAATCTCTTTTACCTCGAGGTTTGACTGTATTTGACATCGTTTACAATCCAGTCCAAACTCAATTGCTGTGTGATGCTTCTGAGAAGGATTGTCGAGTCGTAGAAGGAGTAGACATGTTGGTCTACCAAGGTGCTGCGGCCTTCGAGCTGTGGACTGGCACCCGAGCACCCATCGAGGCTATGCGTAGAGCGGTGATGGATAATCTAAGAAGGAAGATAAAGTCATGAAAGGACGATCAAGAGTTCATGGTGCCGCTACTATTGTGAATGCAATAGCAACAGGACTGGGCGCCGCCTTTGGCATAGATCTCTGGACACAGGCAGAGGTGGAACTAAAGGATGATCCCAAAAATCTTGAGGTCTCCATAATCGGCAATCCCGAAGAAGACACCTGTCTTGCTAAAGAATGTTTTGGGGTAGTTCTAGAGAGTCTAGGAGTCTCCAACCGCTTCGGAGCCATGATAAGAACCGAATCAAACATCCCAATTGCTTGCGGTTTGAAGAGTAGCAGCGCAGCCGCAAATGCAGTAGTCCTCGCTACGCTCAGTGCTCTGGAGAAGGCGGATTTAGAGCCGGTAGAGATCGTGAGACTTGGGGTTACCGCAGCTCGTCGAGCTGGAGTGACTGTTACTGGCGCCTTTGACGATGCCTGCGCCTCATACTTTGGTGGAATAATAAGCACCGATAATAGCCGCCTTGAGATCGTGAAGTCTTTCTCCTTCGAACGCCAATATCCTATCCTTATCCATGTCCCTCCGAGAAAATCCTACACAAAGGATGCCGATGTGAAACGAGCTCGAATCCTATATCCTCAGATTAGACTGGCTTTCCATGAAGCTAATCAGGGAAGATATTGGGAGGCGATGGTCTTGAATGGTCTGCTCTACTCCCTGGCTTTGGGCTACGATACTTCTATCGCTTTGGATGCTCTCGCTTCAGGCGCGATCTCTTCAGGGCTAAGTGGAACAGGTCCTGCTGTCGTAGCTGTCACTGTTGAGGAGAATATCGATAAGATCAGAGAGTCTTGGGAAAAGTATGAAGGGCGAATATTGGAGGCAGCGACAAACGAGAAGACCGCAAGAATAATGGTGCAATCAGAATGAATACGGTCGTCCTTACGGGCTCTCAGAGACTCGGGGGAAACGTAAAAGCTCCTCCATCCAAGAGTGAGACAATACGCGAGGTAATAGCCTCTACACTCTCAAGAGGTGCATCCGAGATCCTAGGCCCACTCTCCGCAGATGATACAAATGCAGCTCGTCGATGCTGTCAAGCCTTGGGGGCAAGAATAACGGTTAGACGTAACTCCTGGAAGATATGGAGTGACGGTCGGATCCGTTGCCCTAGAAAACCCTTGAACTGTATCGAATCCGCAACGACTCTGAGGTTCCTTGCCGCGGTAGGCTCTTCAGCCCCAGGAATCGTCGTCTTGACCGGCAAGGAGTCTCTCCTCAAAAGGCCGATAGGTCTACTCCTCTCCTCATTAAGGCAGCTTGGAGTAGATTGCTTCACCGAAGAAGGCGATATCTATCCGCCAGTACTTAACTTGGGAGGAGGACTAGACGGCGGAGATGTGAATCTCAGAGGCGATGAGAGTTCCCAATATGTCTCTGCTCTACTCTTCGCATCTCCCCAAGCACGGAGAGAAGTGAAAATCTCTCTAACAACTCCTCTGGAGTCAACTCCCTATGTGAACCTAACACTTCGTACCCTGAAAGACCATGGGATTCAATTTAAAGCATCTGAGGAATTGAACTACTTTGAGATTCGCCAAGGTCAGGAATATAGACCTATCAGTGTCAGTATCTCTGGTGACTACTCATCCATCTCTTTTCTACTAGTCTCAGCTGTGATTACCGACTCAAGGATAAAGGTAGGCAACTTGAGACGTGGTTCAGGGCAGGCTGACGAAAGGATTGTACAGATCCTTAAAAATATGGGTGTTAAGATCAGTCTGGGATCTGATTTCCTGTCTATTATGGGAGTACCAGAGAGACTAGTGCCTATGGATATCGATGTGCGAGACTGCCCAGACCTGACTCCTGCCTTAGCGGTTCTTGCATGCTTTGCGGATGGAACCAGCATCCTTCGGGGGACAAGGCGTTTGAGAATCAAGGAGTCTGATAGGGTCTCAGTACTAGTATCCGAACTCTCAAAGATGGGTGTTGAGATAAAGTCCAAGGATGACCAACTTGTCATCGAGGGACTTGACAGGTTGAGGGGAGCTGTAATCGAATCCCATGGAGATCATAGAATTGCTATGGCGGGTGTGACCGCGGCCTTAGCCGCAGAGGGGACCTCACAGATCATAGGCGCTCAAACCATAAGTAAGTCATATCCTAATTTCCTTCAAGATCTCAAAATTCTCGGAGCGAAACTCGATGTCAGATAACTCGTTTGGAAGGACTTTCAAGGTAACGGTGTTCGGAGAGAGTCACGGTATCTTAGTTGGAGTCATCTTGGACGGATGTCCTGCAGGGCTAACTGTAAAGGAGACGATAGTGCAGAAGGAATTGGACAAGCGAAGACCTGGTCTAGATTCCATCTACACTTCTCGAAAAGAGATCGATAAGGTGGTGATCTCTTCTGGAGTCTTCAAAGAAAAGACTACTGGCGCTCCTATCTGTATGACGATTGAGAATAGGGACGTGGATTCAAGCCCCTACGAGGCAACTAAGAATAAGCCTAGACCCGGTCACGCTGATTATCCTGCCCATGTAAAGTATGGGGGCTACCGAGACTACCGAGGAGGAGGAAGATTCTCAGGAAGACTAACTGCACCGATCGTGGCCGCTGGGGCTATCGCTAAGAGCCTTCTAGGTCTATGGGAGGTCGAGATACTTGCTCATACGATTGAGATAGCAGGTATCCGAATAGAGAGGCAACCTAGTATTGATGAGATAAGACGTGAGGTTTACTCGAATCCGATCAGATGTGCAGACCAAGATGTTGCGGGTCGAATGAAGGCTGCTGTCCTCCAAGCTAAAGAAGCAAAAGATAGTGTTGGCGGTGTGATAGAGGGTATTGCGTTGAACGTTCCCGCAGGGATAGGTTCCCCGATCTTCAACA
>CP070773.1:288861-292489 GCA_020345945.1 Candidatus Bathyarchaeota archaeon
GAGGAACTGGAAGAGGACGAGGAACTGGAAGAGGACGAGGAACTGGAAGAGGACGAGGAACTGGAAGAGGCTGAACCTACTGAAAATATTGTCGAGGAACGTATCTATGCGGTACCTCTCCAAGGTGCATGGAAGGCTCCCCGTTGGAAACGGGCTCCCAGAGCTGTCAGGATATTGAAGGAGTTTATCTCACGGCATATGAAACCTGAGTTAATCAAAATAGATCAGGAAATAAATGAGCAGGTCTGGCGGAAGGGAATTGAGAAGCCGCCGCGCAGAATACGAGTAAGAGCAGTCAAGGATGATGAGGGGACAGTAACAGTCTATCTACATGAGGGCGGTAGGTAGTTGTCCATCCATCTGATGGATCTGATGGGTAGCCCGAATATTGGGGTATATTGTCTGGTAACTGATAAGGTCGCTCTCATTCCCACATATGTTACTAAGAGCAAGATTCAAAGGATAGAAGAGTTACTGGGGGTGGATGTGATCCAAATGAGCTTAGGAGGATCTATCTTGAACGGGGTGTTGGCTGTGGCTAATTCGACAGGGATAGTTCTTCCTGGCTTTGCAGATAGTTCAGACGAGCAAAGGCTTAGGTCGGTGGGATTCTCTAATGTGATACGCTTGTCTTCAAGAGAAACAGCATTTGGAAACCTGGTGCTTGTAAACGATCGTGGTGGGATCCACGATCCTGAGCTCTCTCGTTCTGTTGTCAAGACGATAGCAGACGTGCTGGATATGGAGTTGGTTCCTTCCTTGATTGCTGGTCTTCCTTATGTTGGAGCTTTCGCCGTGGCCAACAACAAAGGCATAATTGTACATCCTCTGGTAAAGGAAGATGAACAGGCAGTAATTGAGGATGTGTTAAAGGTACCGGCGTCGGCAGGTACTACCAATGGTGGTGTACCGATCGTCAAGTCAGGTATGTTGGCCAACGATAAAGCTGCACTTGTGGGCTCTAGTTCAACTGGTCCTGAACTGGTCATCATCGGTCAAGCTCTTAACTTAGTTGGTTGAGGTGTGTATGGAAATGGGAATGGCTCAAGTCAAAGTATTTCGTGTAGAAGGAGAGATCGAAAAACCCGGTTATAAGGCAACCTTCACAAAGGAATTTCGGGCGGTAACCGAGAAAGAGGCTTTAGAAAAAGTCTTTAGTGTCATAGGGGGCGGAGAAAAAGTGAAACGTTTTCAGATAACCATTAAACAGATCAAAGAGATTGATCCCAGTGAAGCCACAGATCCAGTAATCCGTGAGTTATCTGGAATCTAGAGGTGTATCAATTGTCAGAAGATGAAGAAGTCTTAAGGCGTTTAATCTTAGAACTCCGAATATTGGAGGGTAGAGCAGGAGAACTGCAAGCTCGACTTAATGTACTGAATGCTTTTTCCAACGAGGTACAGTTGGCACAAGCAACTCTCGACGGTCTGAAAGAAGAGAAGAGTGGGATTCAGGTCTTGTTGCCCGTCGGAGGAGGATCTTTTGTGAAAGCTGTGATAGATAAACCCGAGAAGGTTCTCGTCGGAGTGGGTGCTGGCATCTCCATCGAGAAAAAGAGGACTGAGGCAGTTGAGAGTCTACAAGAACAGCAGAACCAGCTAGAATCTGCGCGCCAGTCCCTTCAACAGCAGACCGTTCAAGTAGTTCAGAGGATCTCTGAGATCCGCGCGCAAGTAAATGACCTTTACCGAAAGGTCTCCGAAGGGACTCAGAGTGTTTGAGAGCCTTCAGAGAAATGCTAGAGCTCTCGTTGAGAGGATTGAAAAAACTGAACTAAACAGTAAGGATTTGGATCCGATCCTCTCAGACTTCAAGTTAACCCTTGTCAGGAACGATGTTGCTCTTGTTGTTGCCGATGCGATCTGTGAGAGGCTTAAGAAAGGACTAGTTGGTACTCGTGTGGGGCGGTTCAGCGATAAAAGTAGTCTAGTAGAGAATGTCCTCCGTGAAACGCTGATCGAGATACTAAGGAGTGCGGAAGAGAAACAGATCCTGCCTTTTGTTTCGGAGAAGGCTGCGAAAGGCGAAACTTCGGTATTCGTCTTCGTTGGTGTTAATGGAACAGGGAAGACGACTACCCTCGCAAAGTTTGCTCACTTATTGCTTGAGAAAGGCTATTCGGTAGTCTTGGCTTGTGCTGACACTTATCGGGCAGGAGCCATCGAACAGTTGCAGGAACACGCTCGTCGCTTAGGAGTTCGACTCATTAAACGTCCTTATGGGTCTGACGCGGCTTCGGTAGCATACGATGCGGTGAGCCACGCGGAGACTAGGGGGATAAATGCAGTACTTATCGACACTGCCGGGCGTATGGAGACGAACAAGAATCTTATGGATGAGATGGCAAAGATCGTGAGAGTAGTCAATCCAGACTTTGTTATCTTTGTGGCTGATGCCTTGACCGGTAATGATGTAGTTGAACAGGCAAGGGAATTCGATAAGTCTGTAGGTATTGATGCTTCAATACTTACGAAGGTGGACGCGGATGCAAAAGGCGGTGCTGCTGTATCGATCACATACCTAACATCCAAACCAATTGCCTTTCTAGGTGTGGGCCAAGACTACGGGGATCTTTATGAGTTCGATCCCGATGTATTTGTCAATCAGATTCTGGGTTAGATGGTTCTTCGGAGTTCTTTGAAGATGAACATACTCTGTTTGAAAGTACGTTATCCATCTTTGAGAGAGTGAGAGGCTTTCTTCGTTGACGGTAATGATAGCTGCGTCCAACCGGGATATTGCCGCCATGAACATCCTAGAAAAGATTCAAAGTCGCTTATCATTCATCGAATCCGGGAGGAGCTTTGATGGTTTTCCGATCTTGAGAAACAGAAATCTGATGATAGTAAGAACAGAATCAGATAGCATTTACACTTCAGGACTGGATAAGGTTCCTGACGTCGATTCGATCATCTTTGCTTCTAGGCATAGTAGCAGCAGTGGGCAGTCAACTTTGACTGTACATACGCCTGGAAACCCCTTGATAGAGGCAAAGTATGGGGGGAGTCCTGAAAGTCTAGCCATATCGGATCC
Source organism: Candidatus Bathyarchaeota archaeon (assembly GCA_020345945.1). Lineage (GTDB taxonomy): Archaea > Thermoproteota > Bathyarchaeia > RBG-16-48-13. The sequence goes on from CP070773.1 coordinate 291,896, forward strand.
CAACAAGATGAAGGCGGCTCTCATTACGATGAGGTCGGAAGTCCTTGACAAGAATCTTTCCTATCAAGTCTCTCTTGAAGCTACACATCACGGACCGACAGAGATCGAGAGACCGGTTGTTTTTGTTGAGATCGGTAGTGGCCCTAAACAATGGGAGGATATAAAGGCAGGGGAGATTGTTGCTAAGGCAATTCTGCAAGCGGCTCAAGACCATTCGGCATTTAGAACCGCGGTCGGGTTCGGAGGTGGTCATTATGCACCGAAGTTCACCGATTTAGTCCTTGAAGGGGAGTTAAGCATCGGACATATCTTCCCTAAGTACTGTATTCGTGAGCTGTCAAGCAAGGTAATCAGTCTAGCGTTTGAAAGAACGAGAGACCAATGCACTTTGGCAGTAATCGATTGGAAGGGTATCAGAGGAACCGATAGAGAGCGATTATTGGGCATTCTTTCAAAATTAGGAATCGAGACGTACCGCATCTAGCCAAAGCAGTATGCTTTGGACCATAGATCGCAGTGAGGATGTATTCTCGTAGTCTGCAACGAGACCTTTTGGGTTAGTCACTCCTGATTCTTATCACTCAATCGTCTGAT
>CP070773.1:292589-296208 GCA_020345945.1 Candidatus Bathyarchaeota archaeon
GACAAGCATGCCTATGATATCATTCAACCAGACGTAGGTTTGTCTGGCGGGATCATGGAGACTTGGAAGATCGCTACGCTTGCAGAGGCACGTGGTATTCCCTGTATTCTTCACTCTTACTCGGTGGGTCTAGGTTTGGGATTCGCGGCTAATCTTCAGGTAGCGGGAGCTATCTCGCTCTGTGACTGGGTCGAGTATGCTCATGAGCCACCTGCTTACTCGGTCGAGGTTCGAGATAGCATTCTCGAAGAGCCAATCTTGGCGAGAGATGGGGAAGTGGAGATCTTGAATAATCCTGGATTGGGTGTGGAACTTGCTGAAGGGTTCTTACAGAAGTACGCGGTTCTAGAGGAATGAAAGCCGGACTTCAAACGAGGTTTGACCTAGTCATAGTTGGGATTCTGAGTTTGTGAAGATGGAGCATATCATATTGTGGACTTAGAGAGGTTCAAGTCGGTTACAAGAGCGTGAGGTGTTAGGGTGGGAGTCTCGACTTCCCACCACTTTATCCATTGCCTTTCTCTGCTGATTCGAGCAGTATTCCGAAATATTCTGAGAATATTGTCGCTTATTCTCAGATTTCTAACCGGGTTGGTTAACTCTCCATTCCTTATGAGAAACATGCCGTCTCTTGGGATCGTAGAGAAGTCGCCCTTTGAGTAATCTTGGTAACGGAGATACCAACTGTTTGTTATGTAGATTCCACGGTCTATTGTTGATAGGATATCCTCGATCTTCTTGTTGCCTGGTTCTATGACTAAGTTCCAAGGGGTGGGAACGAGGAGTCCAGCGTTCCCTGTAGTCTCCACTCCTGACTTTTTTGCAGTAGTGCTGTTATGGAGATATGTCTTGAGTTTCCCTTTTTCTACAATAGTATTTCTCCGGGTAGGGACTCCCTCGTCATCGAATATTCTCAGCCCGTACGAGCCTTTCAAGATGGGATCGTCATGTAGTGTAAGTTCCTTTGATGCTATCTGAGAACCTATCTTGTCAGCTAGGAAGGACTGTCCTGCGTCTATTAGAAAGGCTGATGCTCTCTCTCCCAGCTGTGATATCAGGTCCGCAAAGACAAGTGGACCGAGAAGCACGTCATATCTTCCCGGTTGTCCCTCCATAGGATTCAAGGCTTTGTCTGCTATCTCTCCTGCTTGGCGTCCAGCCAGTGCAGGGTCAAATCCCTCCTCTTCTCTCGCGATAGAGACAGAGTGACCTGATGCCAGCTCTGAAGAGAATGCCCTCACTGATACCTCCAAATTGGTTCCCTGCTCCTTGGCGTATACTCCTCCTGATGTCTGAACCGATATCTTGTAGATTGAAAAGGTGAGGGAACCGGCAACCTTCTCCGCACCAGCCTCCCGAGCAGAGTCTATAGCTTTCTTCACATAACCGATCAATCTCTCGGGAGGAACAGCGCCTTTGGAAGGCTCAAGACGGGAATAGTCATACTCGAAAGGCCCGGTTGGGAGGGGTGCGTATACCTCCGCTGGGGGGCTTGTTCTTGCCGTATTGACCAGCCTTTTGATAAGTTCTCTTAGATTTTGAGTTGAAAGGATACCTGTTCTGGTTTCTGCCCTTCCTTTCTCGGCTATTACGAATATTTCTACCTCTTTCTCTCTCCAGTTCTTCGTAACGGTGATCTCATTATTGGAAAAGCGGATCATCGTCTCATCGTTTTCTTCAAATTTCACGGCTATGTCTGTAGCTCCCTCTTTCTTGCCATTTGATATCAGGAACGACGGAATCTCTTCCATCCTCATAAGAGGGTCCCTCCTATCCTTACGCCTCTAAGCCTGATATGAGGACCTCCTGTCCATACTGGAATTCCCTGCATTGGATCTCCTTTTCCACAATAGGCAGCTTGAAACTGTAGATCATCACCTACCGCGTCGACAGAAGACCAGAAGCCCTCGGTAGTTATCTCTAGTACTGGGTTTCTCACCCTCTCTCCCAAAACACCGTCCTTTATCTTGTAGGCTTCCAGACCAACATACCGTTGGTGGTAGCGTCGATCATCAATATTCCATTCCATGAAGTTTTTGATGTAGACTCCCTTTTTCACGTCCTCAATGAGTTCCTCTCTGCTGTAGTCACCGGGTTCAAGGAAGGTGTTTGCCATTCTGATAATTGGTTCGTAACCGTACGCCGCAGCTCTCGAAGAACCGTTGCTCTTTACCTCAAATATGGTCGCTGTTTCCCTGTTATGAAGGAACTCCTCTATTACGCCTTTCCTCATCAGGAACCGTTTCCTGCTCTTGACTCCCTCCTCGTCATATAAGTAGAAGCCGAAGGAGTGTGGTATTGTGGGATCGTCCACGACAGAGACCAAGGGCGACCCTATCCTTCTCCCTGCAGAGTCTGGCTTTAGATAGGTTTCCCCTGCTTGTGCAGCTTCTCTCCCTAGTATCCTGTCAGCCTCAGATGGATGTCCACACGATTCGTGACAGACTAATCCAACTACCTCAGGACCTAGGACGATATCCATCTTTTCAGACGGGGACTTTCTGGCTTCAAGAAGGGTTCCAGCTAGTGTGTACGTCTCTTCGCTTAGGAGGAGTGGTAGGTTCCATTTTTCTTCAGCTTCCCATCCTGAGGTTTCCCCAAGATGTAAGAATCTTTGGGTCGTTCCTCTTCTGGCCTCAGAGACCGAGAGGAATGTACTTAGGGCTATTCTTGGAATAGAACTATGGATCTCCCCACCGTCGCTGTTGATAATAATCTTCTCGGTTTCTAGTAGGTTAATTCTGAGGACACATCCGGATAACTTGACACCTTTCTGTTCTGCGGAGTCTCTCGCGGCCTTGTAGCCTTCTGAAAGTAGTTCAATTTTAGATGTGAGATCGATATCTCTAGACGGGATTTCTGGCTTGACCTCAAATCGTGCCTGGTTGATCTCGGTGTTATCCATCGAGACTCCTGGAGAGGTCAATCTGGAAGCAGCATGGGCTATTGTGATTGCCTTTCTTGCTGCTTTGCAGGCCGCTCGTTTGGTACAGAGATTCGTTGCAGAAAAACCGAGGGAGTTCCTGACCAGGGCTCTAACAGAGATTCCCCGTATCTGTGAGTAATCAGTGACTTCTGAGATCCCATTCTTCATTAACACAGACTCGGAGACGTCGGATTGAAACCTGATCTCCGCGTATATTGCTCCATGGGCCAAAGTCTCATCCAATGCTGCTTTGAGTATCTCTTCCAAGATGTTTTACACACTCTCCCTCTCAGTCTTGTCTCGTATTACGACGAGTGGTTCATTTAGTTTCGATAGATCTTTGCTAATGTTCTTATAGTTTAAGGGTCGGTCAAGAAGAGTTTTGACGATCAGACTGCTGTGGTTAATGTGAAAGGAGCAGATTTGTTCAAGGTCAGAAACGGTGCTCTATTCATAAAAGGTAAATCTCAATCAGCGGAGATTCTGTTACGGCAAATCTGGACATGGGGAAAGCATTGAAAGAGAAACGATCTCCAACACATCCGTTACTCTGTGAAGATTGTTTGAAGAGGTATGGGAGGAAGATCCATTTGGTTCCGATAAAATTCTCTGCAAGACCTGGTGTAACCGCTAGGTGCCCCTCTTGTTGGAGGGTCTATAGTATAGAGGAACAGATACAGATGGCATTCAGAC
>CP070773.1:296308-299887 GCA_020345945.1 Candidatus Bathyarchaeota archaeon
CAAGCAGCCATCTGCCCCAAATTCAGGCTAGACCCCCTAGCCCCAGTCTTCGTCATAACCATGCCATTGTTGTCTAAGGTGAAGTACTCGTCTGCCAGTTCTCCTGCCCTATCTCTGGCATGAGCAAGCTCATTCATGACGAATATCTCAAGAGACTCACCTAAAGTCTGACCCGGCAGCCTTTCAAGGGTTCCTTTCCGATATTTCGAAATCAGATCGTGAACATTGCTCTCCGCAGTATCGATCGCGTCCTTGATCTTCTTCTGAGTCTCTTGAGATAGGTCGAGGTCCCCGAGACCGTAGGAGAATCCCTTGATAGTGATGAAGGCATTGACCAACTTCGAGATGGCGACCAGGAAACTTCGCCCAGCCTCGTTTCCCAAGTCCTTGATAATACGATGATAAAGACTCTCTGACCTCTCTGCCCCGATCGCGTTCTTATCGATCACTCCACTCTTGAGTTCCCCGTTCTTCACAACAATATAGGCATCGTAGGGACACTTCTCCCGAAGACACTTCTCGCATTGGCGACAAACACTCGCACGAAGAACATAGTTGAATCCCTTTGGAATGAAAAGACTGAAGATCTGTTTCCCTGTCCATAACGGTTCAGGGTCCTTCTCGACTGGTCTAGGAAGTTCACCCACATATCCTGCGGCACTAAGCATACCGTATACTTCTGGTTTAGTCAAAAGAGTCGTCTTCTTGGTCAACAGGTACGCGGCAGTGATGAAGTCCCTTATTGCACCGATGATGGGGCCACCATATCTCGGTGAGAGGAGTTGATCCTGAACTTGCATCAACAACCTAGCCTCGGTCTGTGCCTCCTCACTCTGAGGCACATGGAGGTTCATCTCGTCCCCGTCGAAGTCCGCGTTATAAGGAGGACAAACGCATAGATGGAGACGGAACGTCTTGTACGGCAAAACCTTCACATAATGGGCCATAATAGACATCCTGTGAAGCGAAGGCTGCCGGTTAAAGATCGCGATATCCCCGTCCTTGAGATGTCGTTCCACTAGGTACCCGGGCTGGATCCCCTCCATCACAGAATCTCGTTCACCGACGAACTCAAGCCTTATCCGTTTTCCGTCAGGCCTTACAATATAGAGAGCCCCAGGGTATTTATCCGGACCATTCATGATCAGTTTCTTCATCTCTTCTAGATTCCAATGGGTCACCTTGTCGGGTACCGTCAACCGCATGGCAAGGTCCTTCGGAACCCCGACCTCAACGATATCCAAGTTGGGATCAGGGGAGATGACGGTGCGAGCCGAGAAGTCGACTCTTTTGCCTGAGAGATTACTTCTGAACCTACCTTCTTTGCCTTTAAGACGCTGGGATATTGTCTTCAGGGCTCTACCTGATCGGTGCCTCGCAGGTGGGATGCCCGATGCTTCGTTATTAAAGTAGGTTGTGACATGGTATTGAAGAAGCTCTGAAAGATCCTGAATTATCAGAGTCGGAGCCCCAGCATCCATGTTCTCCTTCAACCGCTCGTTTATCCGGATGATATCAACCAGCTTGTGGGTAAGATCGTCCTCCGATCTTATCCCGGATTCGAGGGTTATCGATGGACGAACATAGACGGGAGGAACAGGGAGTACCTGCAGAACCATCCATTCAGGTCTAGCGGTTGCAGGTTCGAACCCGATCAGTCGGAGGTCCTCATCAGGGATTCTCTCGAATCGTTCACGGATGATACTTGCTGTAAGCCGATGGTATCCACCATCCTCCGAGATCTCATGGAAGGTCGTGGGTTTCCCGAAGTCGATCTTGAATTGTTCAGCTCCGCAGTACGGGCAGGCTTTGTTCTTCTTGGCCTCCTTAAGAATCTCAGTGTAGAGCTCCTCAGGGACACTGCCAAGTATCTTCTCAGACTCCTCCATCCGCTTGAGAAAGACCTCAGTCAGTTCATCGGAGAGAAGAACCCTACCGCAGTTCCTGCAGACCACACCGAGTAGAGAGTAGATCAACTTCGCAAACTCGACATGAACCAAAGGCACCGCCAATTCAATATGTCCAAAGTGTCCTGGGCACTTGGCAGCAGTATTTCCGCAAGTTCTACACCTCTGCCTTGGCTCGAGAGTGCCGAGCCGACCATCCATTAGACCGGAAGTGATAGCCGCCCCATCCTCATCGTAGGTATCGGCTGTCTGTACCTCTACCACAGAGAGCCTCCGAATATCGGTGGGTGAAAACACTCCGAACTTTATACCCTCAATCTTGTGATGGACTTCTTCGACCACAGACATCCTAGGCACGCTCCCTCAACAGTAACTTAGGAGTGATACACAAGCTCATCAACTCCTGAAGCAGAAGCTTGAATGCATAAGACATCGCAACAGGAGATATCACAGCATCATCACTACAGATACGGCAGGAGTACCCACGCTGCTTCATATCGTAGTAAGCTATGTAACCACAGTTTTCACAGACATAGACAACCGACTTATCCGACTCCTCCAAAAGACGGTCCTTCAGGAGCATAGCCGCTCCATGCCCGATCAAGCAGTCCCTCTCCATCTCTCCAAACCGCAGACCACCACCTCTTGCACGACCCTCGGTCGGCTGCCTTGTTAGCATCTGGACCTGCCCCCTCGCACGAGCATGCATCTTGTCAGCAACCATGTGGTGGAGCTTCTGATAGTAGATCACTCCTACAAATACATCTGCCTCAAACTTCTCCCCAGAAATGCCATTATAGAATACTTCCCTACCACTGTTCTGGAATCCCATATCATGAAGCACGGATCGAATAGCCTCTGGAGACTCGTTATCAAACGGCGTACCGTCCACAGCCGCACCCCTCAAGGCTGCGACCTTGCCTGCAATAGACTCAACAAAGTGCCCTATCGTCATCCTCGAAGGGATCGCATGAGGATTGATTATTATATCTGGGACAATCCCCTCATACGTGAAAGGCAGATCCTCCTGAGGCACCAACATACCGATCACTCCTTTCTGACCGTGTCTAGACGCAAACTTATCTCCAAGCTCGGGAATCCTTAGATCCCTCACCCGAGCCTTGACAAGCCTGCTGCCTTGGACAGTCTCTGTGACGAATATCGTATCGACCACCCCGGATTCGGCGGGACGAACGCTGATCGAGGTGTCACGTCTAGTTGGACCCTTGACCTCAAACTCCTTGTACTCCTCTAGAAAACGCGGGGGACTACTGCGGCCTATCAGGACACTACCGCCGTCAACCTCAGACTCCACACTGATGATTCCATCTTCCTCCAGGAGCCGATAATACTGTTCACCCCGGTACCCTCGGTTCCCGGCCTCAGGAACCTCAAAACGATCCTTCAAACCGCCAAGATACTGCCTGCATTCTGCATCGTAGATCCTGAAGAAGTTGGAACGGGCGAGACCACGTTCAACCGAGGACTTGTTGAATATCAAGGCGTCCTCCATGTTGTACCCTTCGTAGGAGAGGACCGCAACTACACAGTTCTGGCCGGTTGGACGCTTATCGAATCCCATCACACCCATAGGCTTTGTCTGTACCAGAGGAGTCTGAGGATAGTACAGGATATGCGACCTCGAGTCACTTCTGTTGAGATAGTTGGTGGA
>CP070773.1:299987-303488 GCA_020345945.1 Candidatus Bathyarchaeota archaeon
TAAGTCCTTCTTTGTGAGGATTCCCTTCTCGTAGCACTCCATCGTCCATGAGAGAGTGTTGCCTGTGGATATCGAGTCAAGTCCGTAGGCGTCCAGGTGGGAGCTAAGGGCGTAGACGCCGTTCGGGTCTGTGACCATGCAGTTCGGATGTAGTAGGTCTGTAGAGTCGTAGTCTGGGATGTCGAAAGTCCCAGCCCAAGGCCCTTCCCTGATGACTCCGAGCTGGTTACACGGCATCGGGCAGGCGTAGCACCCCCGGTTTTTTACGCGGCAACGGCTCTCCCACTGAAGAGGTCCTCCCCGCTCTACATCGTCTCCCCAGTAGGATTCTCTCCAGTTCTTGAGGGGGCCGGTTGAAGAGTCACTCGAGGATATATTCGCGATCGTCGAACCCCATCTATTCCTACTGTAGGTCGTTGTTGGGTCTGCATTGATCATCTTAATCGCCTCTCTCTCCAATGCCAAGCATTCCTCGGGATTCTCGAGAGGTATGTCTTGGGTTCCCCTTGCAGCCACGGCTTTCAGGTTCTTGGATCCCATTACAGCTCCTCCTCCGCAACGGGAGCCGGAGTAGAAGTATTCTTGGTTTATGCATGCGTATCTGACCAGCCTTTCTCCTGCGGGACCGATTGAGAGTACCCGGGCGAAGGGGCTTGTTTCCTCCTTTACCTCGACCTCTGTGGCAAAGATCGTTCTTCCCCATAGGTGCTTAGCATCTCGGATCTCAACGTCCTCGTCATTGATGTAGAGATAAACTGGGGCAGGACTTTTTCCCTTGACGACGATCCCATCGTATCCGGCAAGTTTCAGTTCAGGACCGAAGTTTCCACCGGTGGCGGTATGTCCCATGAGATTCAAGCCAGTCGCTGTTGCTGTGAGTGGGGATTTGAATCTGATTATTGTCCTGTTGCCTGTGAGAACTCCGGTTAGGGGTCCTATAAAGATCATGAGAAGATTATCCTCTTCGAAGGTCCCAGTCCCAGGCTTGAAACGGTCCCATAACAGTTTATCCATCAGTCCCCTGCCGCCAATGAATTCTTTCGCATCATCGTATTCCAGAGGAGTCTTTGTCACAGAATTCTTTGTCAGATTGACGTCTAGGATCTTTCCTGCGTATCCTCCAACCATACTTCTCTCCTCCTAGGTCACCGTCTTCTTTACTGGATACATCTGATCAGCTATTCTGCTAGCAATCAGTTGTGGAGGTTTGGCTAGTCTCTCGGGGAACCTGGAAAGTCGAAGAAAATGAAGTGTATTTGAAGGGCAGTACTTAGCACATTCTGGTTCTCCGCCGCATAGATCACAGATCTGAGCCAGACCAGTCCTAGGATTGAAAGTTATGCACCCTCCTCTCCCATGATCGATACATGACTTATTACAGTCCTGACAACCAGTGCAAAGATCATTATCTACACTCATGGTGAAGGTCTCGCTATCGTAAGTAAGTGCCCCAGTTGGGCATGCAGAGACACATGGACGGTCTGTGCAGTACTGGCAGACTATTGGAACGTCGATAGGTCCAGGATAGAACTGGTATATCTTTATCCTCGAATAGGCGGGATTCGCCTTCTTCTCATGCTTCATGGCGCAAAATCTTTCACAGATCCTGCAACCGCTGCAACCGGGAAGCGTATGACGAATGTAAATCTGCATAGGATTCTCCATCTCTTTCACCATAAACTCCTCCATCAAAAACCCTATATTAGCGTTATTTGGACCTCCAGTTGCCCGTCTTCTGAGCTGACTACTTGAGGTATGACTTTTGGGAGAACTCCTTGCTGTTAAGGTCGCCACATCTCTAACAGATGAGACCGAGCTTTCCGGTGACCTCAAAGTCTGCTGGGATAAGGACAATCCTGAAGAAGTCTATCGAGCCCAGAAGAACTTTGAGAAATATCTCTCTAAAGGTTGGATCGCCTATAGTGAGGAACCTGAAGGGAGAAGGAGAATCCTCGTATTCAACTCCGATCTTGACAAGATAGTGTTGATTCCACCACTCGGCGGAGGATGACTAAGCCTGTAGACATGGATTGGGCATCAATATCGTAAGGAAGAGATTCTGGATAGAGGTCCAATCAGCTAGAAGGGATATTCGGTTTTATTGCTGGGGATCGACTCTTTAACTCGTTCCAGAATATATTGACCTATTCTATGTGAGGGAAACAGGTTGATAATAGATGCTGAAACGTGTACTGGTTGTCGCAGATGTATTCCTTACTGTACGGTAGGAGCAATAAAACTTAATGGCAAATCTGTATTTATCGATCAAGACACTTGTGTTGAATGCGGGGTCTGTCTGAGGTCAGAGGTCTGTCAGGTTGATTCTATTGGACAGCCAGAGCTGTCTTGGCCTCGAGTGCTAAGAGCCCAGTTTAGTGATCCTGCGGTGAGACATCCTACAGGGGTTGCCGGTAGGGGAACCGAAGAGATGAAGACCAATGATGTGACCGGGAGATTCAAGGAAGGTGAGGTAGGTTTTGGATTCGAGTTCGGGAGACCTGGGGTTGGAACAACTTTCGCTGACGTAGAGAAGGCGACAAGAGCCTTGGCTGAGCACGTTGAATTCTCAAAGGATAATCCAGTAACCCTCCTCATCGATCCAAAAACGGGTAGATTACAGGACAATCGTGTGAGAAGAGAACGAGTGCTCTCTGCTATCATAGAATGTAAGACGAGTGAAGAGAAAGCAGTTGAAGTAATCAGGATAATACAGACTATTGCTGGAAAGATTGATACTGTGTTCAGTGTTGATGCAATCAATAGGTGTGTAGATGGAACCATACCTGTGAAGAAGCACTTGGACAAGGCAGGGATTCATGTCAGGGTTAATGGTAAGACCTGTATTGGGTTGGGGAGACCTTTGGCGGATATTTAGGAGGATGAGAGATTGACACATACGAATCATAGGAGAGGAGATAGAGACTCTTTGAGGTCTGACTGGGTGCTCTTGGCTAGAGTTTCGCGACTAGTTCCCGAGCAGAGAGAGGGTGCACCATCAAAGTTTCGGGAGCTGCTTAAGACAGTTGAGAAGCATGGTCCATTGTGCTTGATGGCGAGGGACGTGTCAAAGGGTAGAGAGCAGGATACTCCGTGGATGCCGGTGCGACACTATATGGGCGCGGGTACCCCTTTGAGAGATATTGCCAGCACGGTCAAGAATCCAATGTATGTTCATGCTGTCTTCGCAGAGAGAGCGAATCTTGAAGGTGCTCTTAGGGATATCAAGAATGCAGACCTGGGAATATCTGTGGTTGTAAGTGGGTTGTTCGATGAAGTGTTTGATATCTGTGATAGGTTGTCTACTGGTCCTCACACAGTAAACCTATCCCTAGGGGTTATGGGTAAGTCTGAACTCCTCCCAGAAGAAGAGATCTTAGAGATAACTACTATGTGTGGTCATGCTATGATCTCAGAACACCTGACGAGAACAATGATCGAGAGGGTGAAGCAAGACAAGATAACGCCTGAAGACGCAGGCATAGAGCTTGCAAGGCAATGCAT
>CP070773.1:303588-307051 GCA_020345945.1 Candidatus Bathyarchaeota archaeon
ACGCCCATCATTGCACCCATGTAAACGGGTACTATTGGTATTCCTGCAGCACTGAATCCGACTAATGTGGTCGCATGAGTATGTACCACACCGCCCACATCTGGTCTAACTTTGTATATCCCAGTATGGAATGGGGTTTCAACTGATGGTTTCAATGAGCCCTTGATGACTTCTCTAGTTTCATAATTCACGATTATGAAATGATCTTTCTGCAGTTCTTTGAATCTGAAACCAGTAGGCTTAATCAGACAGGTCTTTGTCCCCGGTATCTTTGCGCTTATATTGCCTGCTGACCCGCGGACAAGCCCATCTTCCCAAAGTTCTCTTGCAACCTTAACCAACCTCTCTCTGAGGTCGTCTTCAATCATTGCGTTTCTTGCTTCTTCGACTTTTTTGGACATGTTTTCACATCCGAACGCCTACAACATACTCATCATAGATTTGATGAAGTTTTCGGTCTTTAGATAGCTTCCATCAATCTTTTATTGGCATTGAATATTGCTATGCAGAATAGAATTGGTTTGATTTGGAGATGAATAACTTGGGCTCAGATACTTACCTTCTTGGAATAGACTTAGGAACCATGGGAGTCAAATCCGTAATATTTCGTGTAGACGGTAAACTGATGGGAAGCTTCTATCAAGGTTATCCCTTAGACTCTCCATTTCCAGGGTGGGCACAGCAAGACACAGGTCTTTGGTGGACTGAGACTTGTACTACAATAAAGGAATCACTTTCGCAGGCAAAAATTGATCCGGATAGCATCGTTGGAATAGGGTGTTGCGGTCAGAGTCACGGTCCTTCTCCACTGGATAAATCTGGTAAATTCATTGGGCCCTGCATCACTTGGGTTGATCAACGTAGTACTAAACAGGTTAATTGGGTGCTTGAGCACGTCACTCAGGAAAAGGTGTTGAAGATAAATCAATCATTTGTCGATAACGCGTACACCGCTGTTAAATTAATCTGGCTAAAAGAAAACCAACCTAAACTCTACAAAGAGGCGTGGAAATTCCTACTGCCAAAGGACGTTCTCGTCTACTTCCTGACAGGAGAGGTATCGACAGATAAAACGGACGCCTATGCAACGAATATGTTCGACGTATGGAAACTCGACTGGTCTGACGAGCTCCTAGACGACTACGGAATCTCCAGAGACAAACTCGCCCCAGTGCATAAACCTCAAGAGATCATCGGGGAAGTCACATCAAAGGCCGCGTCCGAAACAGGATTGAAAGCTGGGACTCCTGTCGCCGCTGGGGGCGGAGATTGGGCCTGCACCTACTATGGGGCAGGGTTCGTAAAGCCTGGTCGCGGTGTCGATATGACGGGGACTGTTGGGGGATTCAATATCGCGGTTGACCGGAACACAGCGGAGAGGAAGGGTGTTCATATCGTTCCCGAGATATGCCCTGGAGGTGGAGGCGGATCTCAGGCTGCAGCCTCGATATACCGTTGGTTTAGGAATGAGTTCTGCGAATCCGAAGTGGCAACAGCCGAACGTCTGGGGACCAGCGTCTATCAACTAATGGATCAAGAAGCTGAGAAGATCCCTCCTGGATCTGAAGGCGTTCTTGTAACCCCCCATTTCATCGGACAAAGAAAACCGAGGAACGTCAATTCCCGAGGGCTCATATTTGGGCTTACTTTGACAACAAAGAGGGCTCAGATCATCAGAGCTATCATGGAGGGACTCGCATACGAGATGCGGAAAGGAATGGAAGCTGCGCGGGAAAGAGGAGTAAAGTGCGATGAGATACGTGCAATAGGTGGGGCTTCAAAAAGCCGAATCTGGAGACAGATCAAGGCGAATATCCTCCAAGTACCTTACTGCAGAATCAACATCGACGAAGGAGGATGCCTAGGAGCCGGCATACTTGCAGGTGTTGGAACAGGTTTCTTCAAGGATCTTATCAGCCCAGTCGAGTCAATCGTCGAGGTTGTAGAGAGGCAAACACCTCAAGAAGAATACCTTGAGAGATATACAGAGTTATATGAGATCTACTTCAAACTTGATAATACCCTCGACTCCCAGAAGATCTATGACGAATACATAGCTACCCTTAACAGGATTGGAGTAATAGAAAGCTGAGAAGCAGAATACCTCCTCTTTCTACATTTTCCCAGATCCTCTTGTATCCAAGAAACCGTAATCTTCATATCGAAGGGCGACTCCTCTAGGAACTCCTACTCGATAGATTAAGACTGATTGTGCGAGTTGAAAATGGACAAAAAAGCATTGCCCCTAATATTGGGTGGTGGCAGAACAGGTTGTCTATATACCTAGAAAACGTCACTTTTCGGTATCAAGGGGCTGAGAACCCGGCTATAAAGAATATAGATCTGAATGTTAGGCCGGGTGAAGTAGTAGGCATTCTCGGCGCGATAGGATCTGGAAAGTCAACACTTCTATTGACACTCAACGGTTTCATACCTAAGGAGACCAAAGGCGATCTTACTGGCAGAGTCTTGATAGACAATCTGGATGTCCAGAAACATAGCGTCGAAGAGATAGTAAGACACGTAGGTCTAGTCCTGCCTGATCCTGACGTTTCAACAATCGGAATGACAGTGGAAGATGATCTGGCATTTGGTCCTACTTGGCTCGGTCTAACGACAGAAGAGATCCAAGAACGAGTCGCTTGGGCCGCAAAGGCTGTCCGGCTGAGTGGATACGAGAAGCGGAACACCAGCTATCTCTCCGGAGGCGAACATCAGGCTCTATGCATTGGTGGTGCTCTTGCTATGAAACCTCGAATCCTTGCACTCGACGAACCGATAACTATGCTGGATCCAGTAGGAAAAGTCGGGATTGTCTCCGTGATTGAAGGACTCAGCCGAGAGTTAGAGTCTACCATAATAATCTCCGAAGGGGGTGCAGACATCGATTACATATCACCTCTTCTTGACTGGTGCGTTGTCCTTAAGAATGGTGAAATCCTCCTTGAAGGAAAACCTGAAGAGATCTTTGCTGAAGAAGAAATCTTGGAGGATGCTCTGGTAAGACCTCCTCAGACATCACAGCTCGCAAACATACTTAGCAGGTACGAGAGAACTAGACCAAAAGGGACAAAGATAAAAGTTGAGGAGATCGCCCGTGAGATCCCCAAAGTTATGAAAAAACTAGGAGTTGAAAAGTTCAATCCGCTGGGAATAGATAGGAAGAGAACAATCAAACACGGAGATCCCCAAATATCCATCGAAAACCTATGCCACCGTTTTGAGGGTCCAGAAGGTGGGGTTATGGCCCTCGACGGGATAAACCTGCAAGTTTGGCCAGGGGAGTTCATAGGGCTAATAGGCGAGAATGGATCAGGTAAAACTACGTTATCACTACATCTTGTCGGCGAATTGAAACCCACCAATAAAGATGCCAAGATAGTAGTGGAAGGGATCAAATTATCCTCGGAAGGTTTTCGTCAAGCAGATTTACTGAAGAAAATCAACTATGTCTTCCAGAATC
>CP070773.1:307151-310607 GCA_020345945.1 Candidatus Bathyarchaeota archaeon
GTTTATCTTCAAAGTTATTTTCCAAGAAACTCAAAGCTTCGTCATACACTTTTTGGACTCTGACACCGCTTCCTAGGATAATATTCTCGTATTGTGTGAGATCAGGAGAAGGGGTCTTCTTGAGGTTAACTATGTCTACTGATACCTTGTATTTCTCTCGCAGGATTTCTGCGATCACGGAAGCGATCTTTTCGGTTACGCCTCCCTTCGAAACATACGCAATAAGTGTTCTATTTCGAGGCATCTCAGTTCATCTAACAGCATTCCAAGTCTAGCAAATATCTATTTCTCAGATTGTTCTAGGAACATATTCCTATTTCAGATCGTTCTCTGTCGGAATCTTGGATTCGCAGGGAACTCCGGTTTGACAGAGTCCACAGCCATAGCCTTCAAAATTGTATTGAGATCTAACGTAGACTCTTGTGGCCTGAAGATACTTCCTGCATCTTATTTTGTCGTGACCAGTTTCACTCAAAGCCCTTACAGGGCAACGCTGGATACATCTGCCACAGATACCCTTCGAGTAGAGTAGACAGTAAGCGTTGTGGTCGTCATACGGTCTTCTGGTCGGGGGGATCTGTATATGGGCGATTACTGATCCACAACGCATGGCTTTGCCTTTCGGAGTGATGAGTCCGTCACAGAGACCAAAGGTTCCTAGTCCTGCTGCGTAGGCCGCATGCCGTTCAGACCAGTTTGACGCGTAGCCGTAGCTGTTAGAAGTCTCCCTCTTCCAGAGAGGAGAGATTAGAGGAGCCAAAGCCTCGAATCCCGACCCTAGAAGTACATTTACCACGTGCCTGCGGAGTTCATTATTGAACTCTTCACCATAAATACGGGATCTCGCCCATCTCTCAGATGTGAGGAATCTCCGTTTTCGTTGATCGGACTTAGTCGCCTCGGTCTGCGGCAATATCCAGCTGATGACAGTAATCTGGTCTGGCGTAGTCTTCAATCGCGGGAAGGTTTGGGTGACCATCTCTAAGGGGGACATATAGAAAAAACCAATATCTTTCTTATAGAATTGGTAGAGAGGATCATCGCCTTTTGAGAATCCTACTAGTGGATCCGCCCAAGCCTTCTCATTCTCCTTATTTCTGAGTGAGTTATCAGGCGACTCGTTTACGAAATTCTTTATGATTCCTTCTATCCAGAGGGATTGATCCATAGACGAAGATGAGCGAGCCCCCTGGATAATAATCTTCTTCTAGAATCGGATTTCACTGTGCGATCAGGCATCATTCCTGCTATGAGGGGGGGTAAGGAGTATGTACCATGTTGCTGACGCGATATAGCTGTGGTTGCCCGGTGCTAGATGTGTACTCTAGCTTGGCTTCAACGATATAGCCTGCTGTGTCTCCGCTGGTGCTGTATGTGAAGGTCTGGGTGTGAGGGATAGTTGTTCCTGTGCTTCCTGGGGGAAGTGTGCTTAAATGGATCTTGGTGGGGACGGTGCTTGCACCTGTGTACTGGAGTTGATAAACATCGTATCCTTGAAGTGTATAGATGCCGGTGTCAAACTGTGGTTGTTGCCAAGACAGATTCACTCTATCCGAGAACCAAACCGCGTTTAGGTCTAGTTGAGATGGGGGAGGGTGACTGATGGTCACTCCGGCTTCTGGGCTGGCTGGAGGAGAAGGGATACCTATTGTTGATGGGGGAATCTCATGAGTTGTAGAGGGCGGACTTGTTTCCGGGGAAGGAGCATCTACTTGGTAGGGTGAAAACTCATATGATTCGGAAGGCAGTGTAGGCTGTTGAGTTTGGGAGTGTGAACCAACTTTTCTTAATTCTTCTTTCCCGGATCTTTTCTTCTCGATATTCCATATACCCGCAGCTGCTATTGATAATCCGCCGATTATCGCTACCATTGTAACAGTCTCTGTTGATCCAAGAAGATCGTTAATAAGACTGAATATGCCAGGACTTGAGACTCGGTTGACAGACCATCTCCCTCCGGGATTAGGATGCCCCCCGTATCCGCATCGATAGTATCCTCCACCTTCTCCATCAGAGTTTATCGAGCCTGTGAAAACCGTTTGGTGTCCTCCGTATGGGCAGGGTCCGGTAAACCGTACATTTCCATTGGAGTCAACCCATCCATTCAACCCAGACGGATCACTCGATATTCGACCATTCCGCACTATGAAGCCAGAGGATACCCTGACAGTTCTCCATTCACGGGCTGGACTGTAATACCAGTTATAGGCGTAATCATAGGTCCCATCGAATGAAGCAGCATCCACAACAAGTATAGGTGTTAGAGATACGAGGTAGATGCTGACCAGCATTACTAGTATTGTGGCACGTGTCTTCGGCAAATCGGTGGCCACCTCTATGAGGTGTAGACATGGCGAAAAACGTTTCATAAACTTGGATGAGGACAATGCAGTCGCGTACTATTAGAGTATCGGTCCATTTGAAGGTTCTTTGAGTCTTATTGATATCGAAGAGTTATTGATAGTTACAGGCTTCATAACCCTATGAATGGGCAGGAATGATTCTTTTCCCACAGTTTGGACAAAAGGGAGTCTCATCTGATAGAGGATAGATTCCTCCACAATGAGGGCATCTGAATATTGGTAAGTTTCCTCACCCGTTCGGAGATGGATAGGAGAAGCTGAAATTTGTTTTGGCTATTAGGTAAAGTCATTGCAGATAGGTATTGTATAGGTTCATGTGTCTGAGGAGAGGGGTTGGGTTGGTTTTTGAGGGGATCCTGATTTGGCTGGCATTAGAAACTTCACCAGCGCAAAAGTGAACCACGGATTTGGGCTTGAGGACCCCATCTATCTAGACGATAACACTTCCATCGACAGATACATGATCATTTCTTGCTTCCCTATCAGAGATTTACGGTTTTACTCCATAGATGACCTCTGAGGGAAACGTCATCTGGCTGACGAATTCCCTCTTTGTATCTTCGAATCCAGCCAACTCAAGGTATGGCAGAAGGAAGACACCCCTACAACCGCCCAACCAAGCCGGGCTGAGTCGATAGATGACACCCCAAAAGGAGTCAAACCAACGATTACCAACAGTCATGTTCGCCATCGCCAACCGACCCTTGGAACACAACACTCTCTTGAACTCCGTGAGCACTGCAGGAAAATCCTCTTCCGGCAGCAGATCGAACATGTAGTTGTTGATCACAACGTCAAAAGTGTCGTCTGAATAGTCAAGGTTGTAGGCGTCACCGACTCTTAGACGAAAATTCTCGATTCCTGTCCTATTCGCCTTCTCCTTTGCATGTTTCAACATCTCTTCGGTGAGGTCAATACCCTCGTTTCGCCCAGCCGGATTTAATCTCAAGATCTGTTCAAAGGCTATGCCTGTTCCCACAGCGACCTCAAGTACGGATTCACCGTCTTTGATAGCAGCCAGCTCTAGGCATCGAGTCCGTGCCTTAGACTCAGCAAGTCTTGCCCAAAGGTCATAGCTTGATGCAAACCTCCG
>CP070773.1:310707-314129 GCA_020345945.1 Candidatus Bathyarchaeota archaeon
CTTGGCCTGTTATCACCAAGAAGCTTCCAACAATCCTTTCAGAGTCGTCAAAGGTTAGACTTGTGCTTTCAAGCAATGCCGAGATCTCAGATTCGGATAAAGTGAAGAAGATACCTCAAAGTTATATGGAGACTCAAGACTATGTTGCTGCTAGCGACTTGGTTGTCTCAAAACCAGGTCATAGCATAATCTCCGAGGCTACTGCTTATCGAGTTCCTTTGGTATTGACCCTTCCCACAAAACATCCTGAGTGGGAGTCGAATCTGAATCGGGTTGTCTCAGAGGGTCTTGCTAAGTTCATACCTTTCGATGAGTTCGAGACATTCTCGTGGCTTGAATCTATCGAGGAACTTGGAGAGATCCTGAAAGATCAGAGCAGGAACCAGCTTACTTGGTCTGGGAATGGTTCTTTGGAGATAGCGTCTGCTCTGATCGAAGAGTATGATTTGAAGTGAATCTCTTCAAAGTATTTCGTAAAGATATATCGTAGACATCGAAAAGTGACGTTGCTGTCTGTTCTGTTTAATCTTTCGTGTTCTTTTTCATGGTTCGTGTAACCGTTTTTGAACTTGAATATTTCTTATTCCTTATCTTCTCCATATACCTCTGTCATCTTTGAGGTATGAGACTAGACCAGTCTTGATGTTAGTGCAATTATCAGATGTCTGATCTAAGTGAATATCCTTCTAGGGGGAAAGAGTTGACGGATCCATCTTCGGATACTAAAGGTCATTCTGAAAACATCGTTCGAACTGAGAATCTGGAGAGGTTGTTCCGACTTCCTTCAGGAGATATCCATGCTCTGCGAGGGGTCAACTTTAGTGTTAAGAAAGGGGAGATGGTCGCGATTATGGGATCTTCTGGGTCAGGGAAGACGACTCTTCTCAACTTGATCGGTACTCTGGACAAGCCAACACGGGGAAAGATCTTCATTGATGACAAAGACGTTACAAAGATGAAGGGTCGCCAAATTACACGTCTAAGGCGGAATAAGATTGGGTTCATATTTCAATCCTATAACTTGATTCCAGTATTATCTGCCTATGAGAACGTTGAACTTCCCCTAGTCGTGGCAGGTGTCTCAAGAAAAGAGAGGCGTCGAAGGGCGTTCGAACTTCTTGATATGGTCAATCTCTTGGATCGAGCCAGGCACCAACCAGACGAGCTTAGCGGTGGAGAACAACAGCGTGTTGCTATTGCCAGAGCCCTAGCTAATCATCCCTCTATCATCCTTGCTGATGAACCTACTGGAGACTTGGACACTCATACAGGTGAAGAAGTCATGAAGGTTCTCAGAACCGCTTCCCGAAAAGAGGGTACGACAGTCATCGTAGTTACCCATGATCCCAATATCTCCAGACTTACAGATCGCGTGTTCTTTATGAAAGACGGTAGAATCATTGGAGAGAGGAAAGGTAATCGGTTGATCCAGTTCCTAGACAAATCTGGAGTTGATCCACGTTTCAAGGCAAGCAAACCTTTCAACATACCTCAACCGCAAACAATTGAAAAAACACCGAACAATTTCTCAAAGATTACACCTAGTGATTTGGCTGTGTCTCAACCACAACCGATTCGTGAGATCGAAGATAAGCCGGAGAAACACAAGAAGATAACTCGTATAGTTGAATGGAGGGGAAACCGAAGAATGATCCGAGATAGTAAGGGAATAATATGTCTCAAGTGTGGTGCATATAATTTCGGAGAAAAAGTGAAGAGTTGCCGCATATGCGGAGAAGGATTCGCCGAATCAGCACCTATATCAATCTCACTTGAAGACTGAGTCTCAATACAAAACTTCTCCTAGACTCCCGATAGAGAGTATCCCACTCATAATGCTAAAGTTTAGGTTTAACAAAGCATCTGGTCGTGAAGGGTTTGTTGTGAGGACGGAATGTTATTGAAAGCCGACCTCGAATCAATTTCCCAATCCCACCTTTTCAAGGTAGGAGTATTGGCGTTTCTCTGCAGACTGCTAGTATCTCCTATTAGCGCCAATAGTTGGGACATGTATCTTTGGTTCGAGACAGCCGAAAAGATAGTTCTTAAAGGTGAAGTCTTCACCTTCTACACCTCGAACCCCTCAATGCACTACGCCCTCCCTCCACTCTGGGGGTTCTATCTGGCCGCTGTTTTTACTCTATATCCTGCGCCGAACTCCGATGATCTGATCTTTCGCTTTCTAGCAAAACTACCAATAATACTCTCCGATATTGCAATTGCTTTTCTTGTTCAGAGATACATACTTGCAGTTACACAGGATAAGAAGAAATCCGATCTTGCGGCAACAATATGGCTGCTTCATCCTCATGTATTCTTTATATCCGGTATCTGGGGGATGCCTGACTCAATCTCAGTACTCTTTCTACTGCTCTCTATCTATCTCCTGTTCACAAATCGAACGATGTCAGCAGGCGTATCCTACGGACTTTCCGTCATGACCAAGCATTACACCCTCTTCGCCTATCCTTTTCTTCTCACCTCCTTGTTCAAAAGAGATAGAAATGATTTCATTAAATTTCTAATCACATCCGCTGCAGTAATAGCCGCGGTCTCTCTGCCATTCTTGATCTATGACTGGAGTCACTACTTTGAATCACTCCTGTTACACACAGAGGCTCGTTTTCCACATTTAAGGCATCAGATGTCTGGCATCTACCAGCTCATTTCTCTGCTTCACGCTTGGAAGAAGTTTCGGGTTTCTAGTTTTATTCTCACCTTTGGCTTCAAGATTTTGATCCTTCTCGAGTTCCTCTCCCTTCCGCTTATCTACTACTCCAAACTCGATCGTGGAAGTGAACTCAATATCTGTTGTATGCTTCCCTCCATCTCTTTTGTATGTCTCTCTCTGAATGTCGCGCCTCAATACTTAGTATTGCCAATAGTCTTTCTTCTAATTGACATTTTTCTCAGGGACCGGAACCGATGGTTTCTGGTAGTCTCTGTTATTCCCTTCTTCTTCTACTTCGCCTTCGCTGGTTTCTTCCATCCTCCCATCTACTATGCGGAATCTGTTATCCGAGAGGCTATGGACTCTATTGTCGGGCCTTTCTCACTAAATATCTACATCAACACTCTAATCTCACTGGGCTTCTTCTTCGGCTATAGTGCCTACTCTATAGCGGCTTTCAAGGCAGTTTCTACTGGTCTTGTTGACAAGCTTCGATCGTTGTTGGGTTAGTTCCGGTTATCGTTCTGCCTTGACCCGCTTACGTCGCCTACGGTATCTTCCTAGGATCTGCTCCTTTGTAGGGAAGCTTGGATCTTCTACCTTCACCAAACTTCCGTATCGTCCAATGTTGAGCCGAAGTCTTCCTCGAAATCGGCTCGTGTAGGCATTATTCAAATCCACCAGTTCATCTGTATCGATTCCCTCACTCAGTTCGTCCCAGAGACTTAGAATTATCGCTCCTGTACGGTCG
>CP070773.1:314229-317643 GCA_020345945.1 Candidatus Bathyarchaeota archaeon
TTCGGAAACCTGGAGACACCAGTTTCATCCAACAGTTTCCAGACGCTATTCCGTAGTTCCTGTTTCTCATGGTTCTTAGACAAGACACTCATTCTCATATTTTCTTTTCATACCCATGAAGATTCTGAAAATACCGATCTTCAGTTTAGTCAACGAGTATTGAGAGGTTGATGCCTTAGTTCTCTCACCATCTCCTTTGTCTTCTGTTGTATGAGCTGAGAAAGTTTCGTATTAATCAAGCCCTCAGTTGCAGCCCCCTTGAGAAAACGCATATCAAGGACCTTAATTCCTCCTCTCGGCCAGATGCATATATCAACTTCCAGGTCCACATACCGCAGTCGATGAGGGTAAAGCTCTACAGGTGTGCTAAAGTTTACATAGGTTCCTTTCAGATCTCCTTCCCTCGAGAAGTATCGAGTGACCAAGTACCATTCTCCCAACTTGACTTCAGAAACTGCATAGTCACCAGCCCTCTTGTCCAGCCCTAGACCGTCATACTGTCCGCCACCCCTCAATCGGCGACGTAGAGCAACAAAACAATCATCTTTTTCGTATTTCTCTATCATAGCTTTCCCCAGACTTAAGCTGGATCCATCAAGTTTGATATGATCGATCTCTATCACAGACTCTTCGAAAGGAAAATTCGAAGCTATCGTTCTTGTGAAGAGTCTTTCGACTTCATCCTCAGGTCTGCCTTCCGTTATCAGATTCTCCGCCATGTCTACAGCTGAAGAGATGCTACCCCCACAAGCTTTGTAGAAATGATGTCCACATATAGTTGAGGTCACAGATCCACGAATCTCATCAAGTCTGGATTTTGAATAGCCTGGAAACTCGAAGTCCAAGGAGACATCAGAACAATCATGTATTTTACTCTGAGAATCTCTTACGACTACGTCGAGTAGGTTCTCAGCTAGAAGTGCTCGAAGGTCTTCAACCACCCAAGACTCTCCTATACCAATAATTCCTTGCTTATCTCTCCGATCGATGATATTCAAATCACTGTCCTTCTGACCTGTTTCTAATCCAAAACGGGATGCAACATCCGCAGAAGGCTGGGCTATTTCGAAGCCGTGATCGAGGAGAAGCTTCGTTAAAGCAGTTGAGTAGATCCCTCTAACCTTAGCAGTACCCAAAAGGCATCGCCCGTCCAACTCTCACAATCAATAATGGACCATCTTGAAAAAGAAATTATTCTACTGATTTTCTGCGTGTTGATATTTGAACGCAATACTATTTGAAAGATTATTTTATGGAGAAGATATCCTAGAATAGTAATGTGATGCAAATGAGTATCCCAATAAGAAAGATCGAGCCTCAATTCCTAGACCTAGTCAATTATGGTGTCTGCAGCACTCTATCGAAACTATATGGAGTTGAAGACACAGAGAAAGTATTCAGACTTGCTGGCGAGACGAACTTCAGAGAGCTGAAGAAAAAAGTCAGAATAGACTCTTCAAGCCCGATAGCCACGTTGAGAGACATAGCCTCCTTTCTCGAAGAGTCAGGCTATATGAACAAGATAGAATTGACGAAGGTCACCGAGAACGAAGTCATAATCGACATGTACGGAGTATCGGTGACAGAATCATCCATGAGGCTTGTTGAAGAGAAATTAGCTCCCTCCCACTACATGACGAATATGATGTTCGCAGCATTGAAGGATCTTCACCAAGTCGAAGCAGATATTGTCCATCTTGACTTTGAAACTCCTGAGGAAGAGATCGACCACGTTAGAGAAAAATGGGTGCTACGAAAGAAAATCTAACGATAAACATCTCTATACTCCCTTCTTCAGAGTAGATCCAAACGGTTTAACTCTCCGAAGTTCAAGTTCTACAAACGTAAGCTAGCATGTCTTCTAAGATCTTAGATGAACCTCAACTTAGAAACAAAAGGTTCGTCTTCGAAGACCGATTGCACGCTGGAAGACTGCTATCGGTCAAACTGGAAAAATATGTAGACAGGCACGATGTACAGATACTGGCGATACCTGCAGGAGGAGTACCAGTTGGATACGAGGTAGCAAGAAATCTCAACCTCCCTCTTGATCTGATTGTAGTCAGGAAGATCCAGATTCCCTGGAACCCGGAAGCTGGCTTTGGTGCCTTGAGCTGGGATGGAACAACAGTATTGAACATACCGCTAGTTAGGCGGCTAGACTTATCCAGTGAGACAATAGATAGATCGATCTCCCTAGCCCGGGAAAACGTGCAACATAGGCTTAGAAAGTTCAGAGGTGCGAGACCATTCCCTATACTGGAGGATAAGACGGTTCTCCTTGTGGACGACGGGCTTGCATCAGGATTCACGATGTTAGTGGCGGCGAAGTCCACGAAGGGATACAAACCTGAAAGGATTATCGTAGCCGTACCAACAGCATCGCTAAACTCGGTTGAACTCGTTGCACCTAACGTGGATGAACTGATATGCCTGAACATCAGAAGTGGACCGATTTTCGCTGTAGCTGATGCCTATCAACGATGGCACGATCTAACAGATAAGGAAGTCAAAGAGTGGCTAAACAAAACAGCCTAAGAACCAAACTGGCAGCAACTATGATTGCGTATCACTGAATTTCGACCGAACAGATAGGAGAGAATTATTCTAGCTGTGTATAAAACTCACTTGGGGAAAGCTCTTTGAACTCATCTGTATGGTGCACAAGGTGTTTTCTTACGTCAACACATAGGTGACACTTCGAGATATACCCCTCACCACATTCACTATAGCCAAACTGTCTACCGAGTTCGTAGAGTTCCCCTACATCCGTTACTAAAGCATCGATGACTGGTCGGTCATCCAGATCGATTCCTTGTAGAATTGAGTCAAGATCTCTCGCATCTCCAAGAGAGATGCCCCCACAATAACCTGTAATATAGTTCCTATAATTATCGATGTGAACATGCCAGTTTCTCCTCAGCTCTTCACTACAAGACTCACCAAAGAACTGTCTTGCAGGATACTTCTGGAACAAATATCCTAATCGGTAAGGTACTCTCCCTATGGGCAACAGTTCCATGTAAGATAGACTCTGAAGACTTGTCTTCTGGAGATATTCTTCGAAAGGCAAGATTTCTTTAATCTTGAAACGTCTGAACTGCTGAGAGACGAATTCTTGATAGACCATCGTGTTTCTACCAAAAACATCCCCAGCAAGCCGGATGGCTCTCTCTGTTCTCATAGGAGAAACATATTCGAGTATGAAGGGATTTACACTGATTAGGATGCCATTCAGTCCTTCATTCAGTAATTCTACAAACCTTTTCCTCGTAGTCTTGTCGTTCCCACACCAATAGCAGTTAGTCTCGACAAATGTTGAAGGGATACCAAGTTCGTGCGCCATCTTCACAAGTTCAAGCAGAAGATCGAAGTTCAAGAAAGGCTCCCCACCGGTAAAATGAAGACCATGAT
>CP070773.1:317743-321135 GCA_020345945.1 Candidatus Bathyarchaeota archaeon
TCAGAAATTATAGAAACGATAGACATGAAAATCGCCGTGGACATTGAAGGATCTTTCGCGAAGGATACTTGGATAAGAGGAGAGGCTGATATCGACCTTTTTCTCCTGTTCCCACCGGAAGTAGTCAGGGCAGAATTCGAGAGTCTTGCCCTTGAGATTGGAGAGAAGATATTAGCTCCGAACAAGACACAGAGAAGGTTTGCAGAACACCCCTACTTAGAGACCAAGATAGACGATATCCGAGTCAATGTTGTCCCAGCATACAAAGTGCGGAGAGGGCATTGGAAGAGTGCCACCGACAGGACACCTTTTCACACCAAGTATATCAGGAAAAAACTGGAAACGGCAAAAAGACTGGAAGTAAGGTTGCTAAAACAGTTCATGAAGGGAACCGGGACCTATGGATCCGAGATAAGGGTGGGAGGGTTCAGCGGTTACCTTTCAGAGATACTAATTCTTGAATACGGATCATTTCTGAACACGATAGAGAACGCGGCAAAGTGGCAAGGTACCGAGATTATTGATATAGAGAAACACTACGAAAGAAAAGAGGACCTGAGGGACCTGTTTAATGAACCATTGATAGTGATCGATCCTATTGATCTTCAAAGAAATGTTGCTTCGGCTGTTACCTTGGGGAAACTGAGCGAGTTCATCGCGTCTTGCAGAGAGTTCCAACGGCGTCCTGATAGAGAGTTCTTCTTCCCAAAGGAAGAAATCTTCTCTGAAAAGGAACTTTTACAGAACCTTGAGAAGAGGGGAACTTACCTTCTTTTCATCCAAATCGGGAGACTGTCGATCACGCCAGACGTATTATGGGGTCAACTTTACAGGTCTGAAAGAGCATTGTGCCGTATCCTGAGTGAAGAAGGATTTATTGTCCTCAGATCCTCGGCGTGGAGCGAAGAACAAGCAGAAGCAATCCTCATAATTGAACTTGAAGGGGGCACTATATCAAAATCCAAGACGCAAACAGGTCCTTTCACATGGTCTGAGGAAACAGAGAGATTCATCGAAAAACATTTGGGCGCTCCTGAAACGGTCTACGGCCCCTGGATTGAGAAAGACAGGTGGATGGTCAGAGTCAAGAGAAAGCATACGAAAGCTACAGACATGATAAGAGAGAAGATCAAAGACGAACCTGATAACCTTGGACTTGGAAGAAAGATCCAGAAAGCGATGAAAACAGGATATAGATTGATCGTTGGAGAAGAGATAATCTCCTTTTATTCAAGAAACAAGAGCTTTGCTGAACATCTGACTAAGTTTCTGAAAGGATCACCCCTCTGGGCTAGAAGGTAACAAAGCAACTTGAAGAATACAACTAGCCTTCTATCAGTACGAAAAGTCCTATCCTACCCCCATCCTAGAGACGAGGAGATCGAAAGACGAGTCAAAGAGATTACTCAACTTGGCGTCTTCTACATAGTCCCAGCCGGAGATATCAGTATTGGGAACTTCCAGATCCTCGGAAAAGGATGCACATCAATAGTCGTACTAACTGTATCCAAGTACGGAAAAGCCGCCCTTAAGATACAAAGAACAGATTCGAACAGAGAATCCTGCGACCATGAAGCCAAGATCCTAAAAACTGCCAACAAGATTGGAATAGGACCGAGACTCTTCAGTCATACCGACAATCTTCTATTAATGGAGTTCCTCGACGGAAAAAAAATCTCAAAATGGTTATCCGAAAAGATACTGGAAGGCCGACAAAAAGTTCTAGCACGAGTGTTGAGACAAGTTCTAGAAGATTGCTACAAACTAGATCTTGCAGGCATCGACCATGGACAACTCAATCCGGCTAAAAAACACATAATTGTGAAGGACAACGGCTACTCCACAATATTGGATTTCGAGAGCGCGAGCACCAACAGAAGAGTGGCGAATGTGACATCAGTCTCTCAATACTTATTTCTTGGTAGTGAGATCGCAGAGAAAACATGCACTATACTCGGGTCTAACAGAGACATAATCATAGACAGCCTGAAAGAATACAAACGAAACATTAGTCGAGAAAGCTTTGAAGGGATCCTGAGGAACTGTAGAATAATACACTGAGATGAAACTGAGACATCGAGACTAGACTTCGATGTGCAGCAAGATGGGTGAAGAACAACGGCGATCAAACTGTATCGGAAAGGGATCATTCTTCCAACGTAAACAGGTTTGAAGGCTGGAGGAACAAACGGGACAGTGATGATTGAAAGCAGTCTCAACCATCCCCGAAGGAATTCTCGTTTCGCTTACCACAAGGATAGTCCCACAGTCACCACAGTTGTAGATATACATCTTCGAGCCACCATCTCCTTACTGTCTCATGCTAGCAACTTCCCACTTAAAGCACTGAGCTAACTTCAGAGACACCAGTGAGAGAGAACAGTGAAAGTGAAAAACGCGAGTATACGAGGAAAAGTACTAACGAAAAACCCAGACCATCGAATAAAAACTGGTCCAATTCTTTCATAAAAAAGTGGTTTTCTAGGCCTGAGAAAAATCAAAATGTAACACAAATCTGAGAACCATCGGTAATAAGGAAATCTCAATTGAGGTAACAACCTATTCAAAAAGAGAACCTGCAGAAACTCAGACACAACAATTTCGGAATGAGTGAGAAGAAAGAATTACCTTTGATATCTGATAAACCAACAAACTACATGATTCTCTTCTGTTGCCAAACTGTTCTAAACGAACGAATGCTGAGTGTCTATGGGTTTTTCCCGACACCAAGAATATAGCCTATGTACTTAGATACCTCGTTATCCCGTAACAACAACCTTTTCCCACGGCTAATCATTCCAAAACGTCGACGAAGCTTCTTACTCTTCAAAGCAAGAACAAGCATTTCCCAGAGAGTCTTGATGAGTTTACCCCAACCACCAAATTCCTCAACCATGCTAAGAGTTCGGTTTTTCTGTACTATGTTGGAGTACTCTTCGATGATTACATCTCTGAAACCCGATTTCTCAAACGCTTCTCTCCAAATGGAAGGACTTCGTAACTTGAAAGGTAGCCCTGTAATCTCTCGAAAGATCTCTTCTCCGTCCTCAACTCTAGAAAGTGCTTCCTGAGGAATCTCATTTGCCCTATACATCTCATTGATACCAAGATAACCACCAGGTTTGAGAACACGGAGAAACCCAGGATACGCTCGGAGTGGGTCAAGAAACTGTGAAACGAATACCGTGAGAACCGCATCAAAGGAGTTTTCGGGAAACTCGAGGTCGTAGGCATCACTAACCTGAAATGTCACCTGGTCCGAGAGTTGTAAGGTCTTGGCGCGTTCTTGAGCTTGTTTGACCATCTTTTCAGCTATATCAATCCCAACGATCTGGCACCCATACTTGTTTGCCAGGTAACACGAGTTTCCCCCTGTACCACAGCCGACCACG
>CP070773.1:321235-324618 GCA_020345945.1 Candidatus Bathyarchaeota archaeon
GCTTCCATAGTCAGGGTGCTGAATCTCATACGTCTTGCTTGGTTCTGGCTGCTTTTGCAGGCATATTTCAAGACATTATATCCTATCGTGGAACCTTCGATGTCATAATCACATGCGTTAATGAATCTGGTGGCTTTTTCTGCAATCTTAGAGATGAGGGCGATGAACCTCTTGCTGTTCTTGTCCTTTCTATCTACCTTGTGCTTGGGGAGCCAAGATAGGTTGAATATGGGGTAGATGTCACGAGTTAAATTCGATGACCGGGCAGTTACAGTATAGAGATGACCGAGAGCTGGTACTGTAACGAATCTCTCTCCGTTGAATTCATGCTCGTAGTAAGAAATCCCATTTTCTACGTGTTTCGTAAAACCCGATTCACCGCTAAGTGCACTGGCAATTCTTCCAGCTGCGGCTGGCTTCTCTGTTATTATCATGGTGTATGTTTCGCTTGGCAAGACATGTATCTCCGAGTAGGAGCAGAGTGAAATATTCCATTCAAGTTATTAGTGCGGTATAGAGCTTCATTTCTAAGGAATAAGTCTTTATGGAATATGTTGTGAATTTTAGATGAATTGTTCAATCTGCTCAGGAAAAATGCAGGATAAATGGGAACTCTGCTCTGATCACCTACTCGCTTTGAAGAATATTATGAAAGCATTCAAGGCGTGGAATAAAGCACATGACGGAATATTGAAGAGAGAGTATCTCAAAGAGGTTACCAACAGACCAGAAACAGGAAAGGTAGTTGTTGAAGTGACAAAGTTTCTCTTGGAGGATGAGAAGCACATGATCCTTTGGTCGAAAAACAACCAAGGAAACTGAAGAATATGATTAGAGATTCTATAGGGCTTGATAGTCGTCTGAAAAGAACAAAGGGTTACAGATGGATCAGCTCCATCAAAGATAGCGAGATTCCGAGTTTTGTACCGTCATCTTCTTTGACGATTATCCTGCTGATGATGTTTTCCATTTTCATTTTAGGAGGGGGAATTTACAACATCATGGAGAGGCCCTTAGCGATAACACCAGGTCCTAGTCGATCGTGGACGTTCTATGTTCCGTACGATATCAACAGACAGACTTTGAATGAAAGTATCCTTGCGATGCTTCTTTTCCTAATGGGAATAGCTGGATATTTTACCTATTACCTGAGTACAAGGTATGTCTATTCACCAAGAAGGGCTTGGATTATTGCTTTGATTGGTATCAGCGTCCTAGTGATTGCATTTGTAGGATCCCAATATTCCTTAGATCTTAAAGTCCCAGGTATCTGAAGTTACCAAGGGTGCTTCTTGATATTCAGGAAGTAGGCAATCGTATTAGTCATTAGGTGAAAAAAGGGAGTGAAGAAAATAGCAGAAAAAATTTCCTCAATAGTCAGGCAAGAAAAAGGAAGTACAAAGAGAATAGCAAACAGTACAAAACTCAATTGATCAATAATTGGAAAAATGGAACCAGGTGGTATTGATAGACGTCTCTTTAAGAAGGCCCCAGCAAGATCCCCGAACAAGGCTCCAAAGGAAAGTAGAAATCCAGAAAGGACTTGTCCTTGAATAAAACCAATTATTGTCCCCGCAATAAGACCAGAAAGAAATCCTCGGATAGTTTTATGAGAACCAAAAATTGGTCGACCGTCGACAAATCTTCGTTCACCATCTATAGTAGCACCGCCTCCAAAAATTGTAGGAGTAGCATTTGCCACGTAAGCTGGTAGAAACGCGTAGAGAGCAAATAGAAGTTTAAGGAAATCAAATTCCATAGTTCAAACTCTGGTTGATAATTAATAGGTTTTAAAGAATTTCAGAGAATCCCTGCTGTATCTTCTATTCCTTTTCCAGTCAATTGTACGAGACAAGAGGAAGACGAGGTAGATCTCTGAGGTTTCAACAGTTCAGCCTCTTTTATTGTTGCCCTTCTGGTGGATCTAAGATAGAGAATCAAGTCAGACCAAAACCCTAGTAGACGTGCAGCGACTGGTTCGACCGATCCTTTCTTTCGAGTTCTCTCTTCTTCAAGAATACTCCTAACCTGACTTGTAAGAAGTACCGCGATCTCTTTCCTCCTCGCAATTTCTGTAAGAAAGGCTAATTGTCTATTCATCTGTCTATTTATCCCAAATGTCTGTTCACGATCAGTTAGTTCAAGCCTATAAAGAGAAGAGAATGTGTCAAATATGACAAGCTTTGTTCTTGAACTTATGAAGCCTTCAAGAGTTTCAATTATTTCCTTCTGTTCTTGAAACGATCTTGGAGAGAATACCATTATCGATGGGGTTACAGAACTCAAATCTCCATACACAATCTGAGACAAACGGTCAAGCGAGAACATTCCATCAGAGTCTACATATATTACACTATGATTATCTCTCACATGATTGACCGCACATTGCATTGCTAAGGTTGTCTTTCCAGTACCAGATTCTCCAAAAACTAGGGATATACAACCGAAAGGAAAGCCTCCACCCAGAATCTGATCTAAGCAGTTGATCCCTGTGCTGATATTGGCATCGGACAAAGACAGACCAAACCAAATAGATTATCTGCGGACACTGTTAAATCTGATATGATGAAATCTCTAATAAACTATGAATTAGCGTAGAAGGGGATCTAAAAGGAACATAAAGAAAGGCCCATAACTGACCTTTCTGAAAATAGTATTATCACAGTCCTTCTAGTGTTGAAAGATGAAAGAGGAAATTGTCGTAGCAGTTGCTACACTCTCTGGCTCAGCTTATTATGGGTTAGTAAAAGAATTAAAAAAAAGAGGAATAGCCTTCATAAGTTTGAACCCGAATTCAAAAATTCCTATTCATATAAATCTTGTTTTGACGACAAAAGAAGAACATCACCTTGTAAATCACTCGAATGTAATCAGCTATGATGAGAAGGAAGATGTAGCTGAGATTATTGACAAGGCCATACAGATAGCCTACAGGATTCAAGAAGTGAGAAAGTTAACAATAGGAGTTGACCCTGGGAAGAAGTGGGGCTTATCAGCTATTGCTGATGATCTAGTATTACACAGCAACGAATACATCTCTATGAAAGATGTCGAGGATAGAATTCAAAAATTAATTGCAAAAATAAACGCAGAAGAATACATCGTTAAAATAGGCAACGGTTCAGAACCTTACCACAGCCAACTCATATCCAGATTGAATGAATCATTGCCAAGAGAGGTAATTATTGAGTCTGTTCAAGAAGAGGGGACTTCAAGTAACCTCATTCGAAAAAGTAGAAGAAACAATGCTGAATCAGCTGAACGCATATCGTCTAGAAAAGGAAAAAGAATTCCCAGAAAATGACAGGCTAATTGCAATTATTTCCTTTATAGATATAGACTGCCAAATCCTAATCTACATATTATAATGGAATTTTTACATA
>CP070773.1:324718-328083 GCA_020345945.1 Candidatus Bathyarchaeota archaeon
AAAGTTTATGAAGACTATTTAGATAGCTATCTCTATCTGGGAAGGTCTGCTAGAATGGATAGAAGCCAGTTTGTACCAGTTCTATTGGTCATTCTCTGTTTGGGTACTATAATTCCTATGCCGTTTGCATTGACGGTGACAAGTGATTATTCTGGTCCTATCTATTGGGGTCAGACTGTAATCGTCCGTTTTACGATTGCCAATTCGATCGCAAAACCAGGACTCGTCTTTCTTGCCGCTGACATCAGCAACATCTATGTCACCTGTTCCTTTGGGACATTTGAGTATAAAGGAGCGGAACTACGTGTTCAGAGTGGTCTAACAGAGTTTAGCCTTGATGTGCCAATTGAGATTACAGTTCCTTGGTGGACTGAGGAGCGGGACTACTTGACTGTCCTATACTTCACATACTTCGTACCCCAGACTGGATGGATCAAGAACTACTCATTCAACGGACCGATCATCCAAGTACGAGGTTATCTATTACATATCACAGGAGGGACAGTGGTCTTGATTGCCGTCGCTGTCGCCCTGATCTACCGTTCGAGGAAGAAAAGCAGGTCATTTCTTTCTAGACGACAAGATCGTAGGCTACAAATCTAAAAACCAATTTCTAGAACCCTTCGGTCTCGTATCTTAGTGATTTCTTGGCTTGAACCATGTTCTTCAGCTTTCTCAGCGAGATATCGTAGGCTGATGGAAGACCTATGAGACCACCAAACCCACAATCAGGCTTAATCAAAATGTTATTCCCGAAAAGCTGCAGTCCTTGCCCTATTCTAAGCTTTATTGCCTCAACAGTTTCGACAATAGAATTTGTGGTCGATACACATCCGAACCCAAGCAATTTATCATTGGATTCAAGTTCTCTCTTCGAGTATGTTTGCATGTTTTGAGGTATATCACAGAATTCATGATCTACTATATCCACCTTACTCTCTAGAAGTACATGTTTCACCACTGGCGTGACGATTCCGCAAACATGGATTCCTGTGTAGACACGAATACTGTTCAGAATCCTGTTTAGTATGTCGATCACGAAATCAGTTCCGTATCCGAATAGACCTTTCAAGACTTGGTCTTCTGCCAAGATTACAGAGAGTATTGGTTCGTCGATATTTATCAAGTCGAACCCGAGACGTTCCAGTTCAGAACAGGAACTTGAGACAAGTTCGGACAATCTCAAGATCACTTCCTTCTTTGAGACTCCACTCTTGAAGATGTCTTCTCTATCGATCGAAGATGCCAAGGTGAAGGGTCCAGTTACGCATGCCTTCGATCCTAACAATACGTCGGTCATCTGATTCTTTGAGATATAATCGATGAAATAACGAGCTCTATCTACACCTACTGGTCTATCTGGTATCTCAATCTCCCCGACAAGATGAATTTCTTCCCCTTCTATTGATAGTCCTCTTCTTTCATGAACTAGTGGTTCAAGAAACTGAAGGTACATGTTCATTGGAGACTCTTTGGTTCCAGGAAGTTGTGGATAGCAAGGAAAATCTAGTCCTGTTGAGAGTTTGTCTTTTACTGCTCTTTTGAAGTTATCCTGTAGACCTTCAAAGTCATCTATTAAAGGTAGGCTTCCCACGTCTGCTGTGGCAGTACTTAGGCGACTCAGATCTCTCTTCAACTCTGTCCACCAGAACTTGTCAACTACTACGATGACGATGGCATATGAAACTACTTAGGTGTATTCATTCTGGTAAAGGATAAATCGTGGAGTCGCCATGAGAGAAACGGTTAATATGTCAACAGAAATGGTTCCACTTGACGTATACATGAAAGATGTCAGAGGAGCAATGGAGAGAAGAGCTGGATATCTGGCTGTCATATATGATGAGATATCAAAGAGATACGGAAAAGACGCGGCTTTCGATATCCTAAGCACCGCAATCGAAAACCTGGGTAGATGGGAAGCAAAGAAGAGAATGAAAGAAAGTCCTGAGCGTAGAAGTTCTGACCCCGATACACGGGACTGGCTTCCAAAGACCACCCGAGAAGCAAGAATCATGGAGAGGAAGACCATCGACGCCGTCAAGGACAGAACAGTGACAGAGGTTGAGTTCTGCCCGCTTATAGAGGCCTGGAAGAAGATGGGCAAGTCCAAAGATGAGATGAAGACCCTATGCGATATAGCAATGTATCTGGACGAAGGGATGTCCAAGGAATACCCGATAAAAATAGACACCGAGAAGAGGATCGGATGGGGAGACGACTGCTGTAGGTTCATCTTCGAGAAGAAATAACTGGTGTAGAATATCAAATTCTACGCATCTCATTTTTTCATTCTCTAAAAGATTGAAGTAAGAGAATTACAGGCCTATCAGACGCAGTCAACTATCTGATATTTGATTCGTTTGAGCCTATTCGGACTGGGTACTTGGTAGAAACAAAAGATGACGAAGTTGACCCCTAAACTCTTTAACTCTCTAATCTTTTCCACACATTCATCCTGTGTTCCACTTATCATCAATTCATGTCGGTCATGTCTGTACCAATCTTCAAAAGGTAGAGAGACATGAAGAAGATTGTACGCTTCTCTTAACCGAATCTTCAAATCCTCTTCTTTTTCCTCGACCTGAATATAAGAGAACAAGGCTTTTTCAATATCCTGTAGTCTCCTGTTAGCCCAAGAACTATGTTGGGTTAATTTTTGCAGTTGCTGTCGACAGGTTTCTACGGATCCAGAGAAATATAATCTATCTGCAGATTGCACGGCTAGTTTCATGACATGATTATTACTGACATCTCCTATTGTTACTGGGGGGTACGGCTTCTGAATTGGCTTAGGTCTGCAGACGGCGTCATTTATCTTGAAATACTTACCTTTGTATGTCACCGTCTCATTTGTCCACAACTGGCAGATTATTCCAAGTGACTCTTTTAATATCTCAATCCTGCCTAAGAATTTATCAATGTCCATCTTACTGGATTCTTGTTCCTGTTCGTTATCCCATACTCTAATCCCGAACTCCAATCGTCCTTTAGAAGCAACATCTAGACTAGATGCGAATCTAGCCAATATCTCGGGATGAAAAAATGAATCGGGTATAACAAGAGGAGCGAGCCTGATCTCAGTCGTAATCGATGCCAATGCTGAAAGCAAAGTCCAGACCTCAAACCTTGGGCTCTTCAGAGACGGGGGATTCGAGAACCATATAGAGTGGAACCCGAGACGTTCAATTAGTCTTGCTTGTTCTTTTATCTCTAGGCTAAGGGGAATCCACGGTGTTCTACTCTTCAGAAATATCCCGAATTCAAGATCCTTCAAAAAACATACAACCAATAGATGAACCAAAATTCTGAACATCAATCAATTATTCAAGTAAGTATCTTTTAGGATCAATACATTTCTTGGA
>CP070773.1:328183-331543 GCA_020345945.1 Candidatus Bathyarchaeota archaeon
TAAGGATCAATGTTTACCATATTCACAGATCTGAAGACCGTTGCCATGATTGAAGGCTAAGCTTATCTTGAAAGAAGTCGCTTATCAGCTTCAGCCAACATCTTCATTGCCGGCAAACTATAGGGACACTTGGCATCGCACTCCCCGCATTCTGAGCAACTGTTAACCTTTGTTGTCAGCTTCTCATAGAACCGTCTCGACCAGTCTTCCAATCCATAGTATGTTGAGTATCTATCGAAACGTAGTACCGCTGGAATGTTTATGTCGTCAGGACAAGGTAGACAAAGACCGCAATCTCTACAGAATGGTTCTGGCGGCATCTGCCCGAATCGATAATCTCTTTTCTCTTTTTCCGTCAGACCTTTGAACTCTTCGGCGACTTTCACGGCAGCCTCTACTTCGCTAATATGGGAGAACCCAGTTGCTATTGTCGATATGTCTTGGGCTAGAACGTAACGTAGAGATTTCTGGGCTCTCTCTAATCCTGATCGACCGAAAATCTGTTCGAAGTCTTTGGGCGGAAATTGTATTGCCCGATTCTCAGCACGGGAATCCCTCTGCACCCAATAGAACTCTCTTGACCCATATACCTTCATGACTATGACAGCCACGTCCAGTTCTTTGGCTAATGGGATAAGTTCCTCTTCAGCCTCCCTCTCAATCAAGTTTAAAGGAACAAAAACTGTATCGAACTCTCCAGTCTCTATCGCCCTTGAGAGCACATAGGGCATATGACCTGTAATTCCTATATGGTCGACTTTCCCTTTCGATTGCGCTTCCTTCAAGGCTGAGAGGGCCCCGTTCTTCCCCATGACGGTTTCCAAGGTTTTTAAATCATTGACTGAGTGAATCTGGACTAGGTCAATCCTATCTGTTCTCAAGTTACGGAAACTCTGCTTGAGATTGGCACGGGCCGCCATCTCCTTTGATCTGTGACGAACCTTTGTCGCCAATATACAGTCGTCTCTCACATCCTCTAGAGCCATTCCGATCTTCTCTTCGCTATCCCCGTAGACTCTCGAAGTCTCGAAGTAGTTCACCCCACGGTCGAAGGCATATCTGACAAGCCTCTTCGCTTCATCCACCGTTGGGTAACTCAGGGGACCGCCCCCAAAACCTATCACTGAAACCTTCAGATCAGTACGACCTAACCTTCTCTTCTCCAAGACGATTACCTGAAGGAGAACATACCCAAAAACTTGTCCATAAATATTCCTAACGAGACATGAAAATTTCTTTCCAGCATCTGAGTCTATACTCGAAACCCAATACCAATCCAATCTCTCCAGTAAGAGAACATAGAAACATTATCTCTAAAGTAAAATTAGGATAGTAAAGGGCATCGCCTTTTGGTAGAGGAACTAGTTCAAGGCTTTTTCTTTTTACGGATCCTCGCAGACTTTGAATCTATACCTTGCCATACCACTGCATAGCCCAAGGCATCCAAAATACGTGTACTCCCTTTTCCTCCAGCATCTTCAATGATTTCTAAGGCCTCTCCAAGGTTCAGCTCTCCCTGCTCGAACCGGTTCTCAAGGATCTTATGTATCTCCTCGAGTTTGGTACGTTTTATTAGCAATTCACCTAAGTTCACATATCCCGGAATCTCTCTTTCCTTTAAGACCTCCTTAAGAGCAACTTCCTGGACTCCTAGCTCCCTAGCAATCTCTCTGACCTCGACAACAAGCTTCCGGATTTCAAAGTCTTCAACCTTTAGACGGCTAGTCTGATCTTTTACCAGTTGTTCTTCCCTGCTCTTCAGATGGGTTAGGATAGGGCGTAGAGGAATTTTTCGCCTATAGTAGATCAAATTCATCCTTTCCCCAATCCTCTCCAGTTTCTGGCAGGCAAGATTTTTGTCTGCCGCAACAATCATATCTATGTCTCTTAGTTGGCTTAGTTTCTTCATCTTTTCTCTGAGGTACTGTGGCGTCCAGAATCCCGCTATCTCCATGTACACCTTTACATCATCTTTCTGAAAACTGAAGTCAGGAATCATCACCTGCTTCCCCACGGGAATCGGCTCTGGTTCTCTTACCAATATCCAGCCTGTTGACGATGCATTGAAACGGTTCGCAAAATCTTGTTCTACCGAGCTGTCGTAGACCTCTTTAGGTACGTGAATAGTCCCCATATATCCTCCATGCTTCTCACTGTTCAGTTCAAGGTTCAGGAGTCTTCTCTCAGACCTCCTGGGTAAAATCTTGGCTTTAATACTCCACCTTCTGGATTGAACAATCATAGGTAGAAGTCTTGCCAGATTTGTGCCATATCTACGGTTGAGTTTAAAGAGAGAAATAGGACCATCCACCTTCACCTCGTATCCATCACCAATCCGCTGAATATCGTATATGAGCCCAAGCCACTTTATCTGCCTGAAGATCTGTTGCCAGTTACCTTGGGCTGTAAAGGTGAGTTCAGTCGAGTAGAAAAGGAGAGTCTGAGTCAGACTGAGATTGTATTGGTCGACCAACGCCTTAGGATCGGGAGACTCGAAACCTCTTAGAATAAGCTCTCCTGCTAAGTCCCCATAGAGTGAGCCTTCCAGCTCCTCTATCGCAAGTCCAAGTTCTTGAGCCGCTTGAAGAAGAATAACTTGTCTTCTCTCTTGATTTATTGGCAACCCTTTTTCGTTTGCTATCCTGAAGGTTACTCTTCGAACTTCAACAGGATCCGTGACCGACTTCAGTTCGAGTTGGCATCTTCGGTCCAAAAGTGTTGAGAGACCACGCACATATCGGTAATCGTAGCCTAATTCCTCCAGTCCCTCAGTTGCTTCGTTAAGCTCATCCTTTCTCTTTCCTAAATGGTCTTCATATGTTTGGATAAGTAACCTGGCAAGCTCAATATTCTCCTGGGTTAGTTGGGCGTAGACAGGGGTAATTCTGTCTCGCCATCTCCTTGTTATCAGCAGGTTACTGGGCAACAACAGGTATTCCTCCTATCGGTGTCTCCTTTGACTCATCCGCGTCTCCAGTGTGTCTCGAGCTACGATCTCGATAAGTTTAGCATGTTTCCCCTTACGTTTTCTCAAGATTCTTCCCAAACGTTGGATGTACTCTCTACTACTTCCTGTTCCACTCAGGATGAAACCTATCGAAGCATCAGGGACATCAACACCTTCATCCAGCACTTGCGATGTTACTATGACTCCATATTCTCCTGATTTGAACTTCTCAAGAATCTCCTTCCTCTCCTCTCTAGGAGATTGATGAGTTACTGCTGGTATCAGAAAGCGACGACTTATGCGGTAGACAAGTTGGTTGAAACGAGTGAAGATTAGTGCCTTCTCCTCTCTGTATGTCTTCAAGAATTCACTCAGAACTTCTATCTTAGCCTCTGAATTCAATGCTATTTTCA
>CP070773.1:331643-334979 GCA_020345945.1 Candidatus Bathyarchaeota archaeon
AGGATGGATAGAACCAAACAACGCTATGAAGTATGAAATCCAGCTTGACCTCCCAACTCCTTTCGCATCAGAACAGGAGATGGAGGATATTGGAGTACTATACGACTGGCAAAGTCCAGCCGATATCGTGAAAGACGCGAGCAGCGAAATAGATGCAGATATCGGTGTCCTGAAAGTAGGTATGAATACAGAACGATACTTTTACAATATGTACAAAGAGGCACTTGAAAAGATAGAGGACCCAAAAGGGAAAGCCGCACTAGAATTCATAATGAACCAAGAAGACAAGCACTATGAACTACTTCAAGAAGCCCACGACTACTTGACAGACAGACAATCCTGGTGGGACGAGTGGCAAAAACCTATATTTGAAGGCTGATAAATCGTTCAGCTCCATGAAGTAGTCTTTACATCTTTCAAAGAAGAAAAGAGAAGAAACCTCTCATTATTGACTATCTCTTCAGTGATTGCCTACATTCCAGCTGAAATTCCCGTGCTGAGAGGAGGAATCCTTAAGGCTTAAAAAGGATCGACTTAGAACCTCTGTTACTATAGAAAGTCTAGATATACCTATGATCATGTGGGGATTCTAGTTAAAGGAGAACTCAGAATGGCTGGGTTTATAGTCAAATCTGAAAAAGCCATCTATGAAAGACCTCGCATCTCAACCGCGAATTGGTAGAGTACCATCTGAATGAGGGAAATCAATCTTGATTCTAAACCAGATCTCTGTAATGATAGGAGGAGAAGCTGGCGCAGGAATAGCCCGTTCAGGCTTCCTCTTTGCCAAGACCTGTATGAGAGGAGGACTACATGTCTTCGGCACAAACGACTATCAATCCCTAATACGAGGAGGACATAACTTCTACATTGTAAGGGCTGACGCTGAAGAGATATACTCCCAAGCCGACACCATAGATCTACTTCTAGCTCTGAACCAAGAAACCATCCTCCTTCATAGAAATGAACTAACACACGGTGGAGGAATAATCTATGATGGAGAGGAGGTTGAGTTAAGCGAGGACGAGATGGGAATCAATAACGTCAGGCTCTACCCGGTTCCTCTAAAAAGTATGGTCAAAGAACTCGAAGCAAGACCGATTATGAGAAATACAGTCGCCTTAGGTGCCGCAATAGGTCTCCTGAATTTTGATTTAAAAATATTCAATGGGATCATAAAGGATACTTTCAAAGAAGAAATCGCGAAGATAAATATCGCAGCTGCAAAAATGGGTTTCGACTACGCCTGTGACTTCTCCCGAGATCAATTCATAGGCGATTTCGAGTATCATTTGAAGAAGACCAAAGGCTCTAGGAAAAAACATTTGTTTATCGCGGGAAACGAGGCTGTTGGTCTTGGTGCTATTCAAGCCGGCTGTAAGTTCTATTCAGCGTACCCGATGACTCCCGCGACCCCTATACTTCACTTCCTCGCAGAACATGAACGTGATTACGGCATGATCGTTATCCATGCAGAGAGTGAGATATCCGCGATAAACATGGTTGCTGGTGCCTCGTATGCTGGGGTAAGAGCTATGACTGCTACGTCAGGCGGAGGATTCTGCCTGATGACTGAAGGTCTTGGAATGACTGGTATGACAGAGACCCCTGTCGTAATAGTGCTTACCCAAAGAACAGGACCCAGCACAGGTCTCCCAACATATACTAGTCAGGGAGACTTGAGATTCGCGATTCATGCGTCTCAAGGAGAATTCCCGAGAGTCGTGATAGCACCTGGAGACATGGAGGAATGCTTCTATAAAACCATGGAGGCTTTCAACTTAGCCGAGAAATACCAGATACCGGCAATAATCATCACAGATAAATTCCTTGCTGAGAGTTATTCGAGTGTAAAGTCTTTTGACCTAAACAGGATCGGTATAGATCGAGGACTTCTTTCAACTCAGCTTGAATATGCAGGAAAAGAAGCATACCAGAGGCACAAGTTAACTGGAGACGGCATATCTCTTAGAATAATGCCAGGAACAAAAGGGGCTATAGTAAGGACTAATGCTGATGAACACGATGAAAGCGGTTATACAACCGAAGATCCGGCACTGACTGTTGAGATGGCAGATAAACGATTCAAGAAGTTAAACGCCTTGATCAAAGACCTTGAAAACTATGAAACGACGAAGTTTTTCGGTCCTAAAGAGGCAGAGGTTACAATTCTGGGATGGGGTTCCACCAAGGGACCAATAAGGGAAGCTATGAAACTTCTCAATAAAGAAGAATCGAGAAGCAACTATCTGCAAATCTTATGTCTATGTCCTTTTCCGGTGGCTAATGTCCAGGGAGTCTTGGACTCGGCGAAGCTTACAGTTGTTGTGGAAAATAATCGAACTTCTCAACTTTCTGGTCTTATAAGAGAGAATCTGCTGAGAGATGTCGACCATAAGATCCTCAAATATGACGGCAGACAATTCAATCCCCAAGATCTTTCCCAAAAAATTCAGGAGGTACTATGATATGGTTACTTTGGAGGATCTGAGGACCCCAAAGAAGAACACGTGGTGCCCTGGATGCGGGAATTTTGGGATACTCAGAGCCTTTACTTCAGCACTAGTACAGCTTGGAGTGGAGAAAGACCAGGTTGTTATTGTTTCAGGTATAGGATGCCATGGAAAGATGGTCAACTATGTTGATGTCAACGGATTTCATGGAATACACGGAAGAGTATTGCCTTTAGCAACTGGCATAGAACTAACCAAGCCTAGCTTGACAGTGGTAGGATTTGCTGGGGACGCGGACTGCTATGATGAAGGATGGGGACACTTCAGCCATGCTATCAGAAGAAATATCGATATGACCTTAATCGTACACGATAACATGGTTCTAGGACTAACAACTGGTCAAACAACAGCGACAAGCCAAAAGGGATTCAAGACAAAGTCTACTCCTCATGGCTCAATCGCTTCTCCTTTAAATCCGGTTATGCATGCTTTGGTCAGTAATGGCACTTTCGTGGCGAGAGGATATTCAGGTGATGTAAAACATCTGACCTCATTGATTGTTGAAGCTATAAAACATGAGGGCTTCTCGTTTATCGATGTTTTCCAGCCGTGTGTGACGTTCAATTATCTAAATACCTTCGATTGGTATAAGGCAAGAGTCTATAAACTCCAGGAAGAAGGACATGACGTCACAGACAGACAGATGGCACTTAAGAAGAGTATGGAATGGGGAGAACGAATACCCATTGGAATCTTCTACCAAGAAGAAAGTCCTTCGTATCGCGAGAGTCTTCCACAAATCAAAGATATCAATTTGACTGAAACCTCGATAGAGAACATCGACATAGATCCGATCCTGCAGAGTATGACTTGAGAACGAAAA
>CP070773.1:335079-338410 GCA_020345945.1 Candidatus Bathyarchaeota archaeon
TAGACCGTAAGAAGAAGGAGAGTGGCATAGTCCTCACAGGCTTCCTGCCCAGAGAAAAACTCTTCAAGTATTATCATACGGCAGATGTCTGCTGTATGCCTCTGCTCTTCGGAACTATGAGCATAGCGATTCTAGAGGCGGTGGCACATGGGCTCCCCATCGTAACCACTATTCATAGTGGTCTGCCTGAGGTCGAAGAAGTCGGAATAAAGGTACCTGCCAAGAACTCCGATGCAATAGCCGAGGCCATAATTGACCTCATCTCAGACCCAGAACTATGGAGAAGAAAGAGCATAAACACACGAAAAGTGATAAAGAACTACCTCTGGAGTGAGATTGCGAAGAAACTAGTGGAAGTCTATGCGCAGATGTGTAGCTGAAGACATCGGCAATCTCATAAACAAGTCCTTCAGATATTCCCGTCCATTTCTCGCCGATTCTACTGCCAAGAGTAATCGATACCCGTTCTCTGCTTTAGAATCCCTGAGGCGAAGGCAAGGCAGACAACCCCACAGAGATACTCGTCAGAGCTACCATGTCTGGGCAACCGAACCTGAGATATCCTGCACTCTCCAATCCTACAGCCTTCACACAATAGTCGATTGTCACGAGAGACGGCTTCATCCAAAAGGTCTTCAGGTAAATCAATATACCTGTAAGCGGAGAAGAAGAGTGAGTCG
This sequence comes from Candidatus Bathyarchaeota archaeon, assembly GCA_020345945.1. Classification (GTDB taxonomy): domain Archaea; phylum Thermoproteota; class Bathyarchaeia; order RBG-16-48-13. Next base: position 335,760 of record CP070773.1, read on the forward strand.
GGTCTAAAAGAGTCCCTCTTGAAATGATTCGCGATCCCGCAGAATCTTTCACCGTACCACTTACGTTGCTCAAATAAGTCTTCGACAGTCGTCGGATGGTAGTGAAAAACGATGGCTCGAGGTTCAAACAAGATCTTAATCTTGTTCCCAAGTCTAATAGAAAGCTCGGTGTCCTCAGAGAACCCTTGATCTTCTCTGAACTTCCACTTCATGAACTCATACCTATACATGCTGAGATTGCCTGTACCCGTTTGAAGATACTTGACCGATCCGTCCGGATTCAAACTTCTTAGCCACTGGCTTACAATAATCTCTCGTTGTACGAAATCGGAGACAGGGTTCCCTGGAACAGCATTGCGGATAGCCCCCATTACACCCGAGATATCATTCCTCGCCTCGAAAGCTCTAACATGGTACTCCACAGCCCTCAGATCGGCTACGCAATCCGAGTCGCAGAAGAAGACAACTTCACCAGTCGCAGCTTCCGCACCTCTATTCCTAGACGAACCTGGCGTATGAGACTCCTCGTTCACAATCAGTTCAACACCATTCATCTTCTCGACTATGCTAGCCGTAGAGTCGGTAGATCCTCCATCCACCACGATTATCTCATGGGGTTGAAGGGTTTGTCTTCCAAGTGAGAGAAGGCACTCTCCAACCCTCTCTTCAGAGTTAAATGTCGGAATCACAACACTGACTCTCATCCCAGTATCTTCCTGACTGCTACTCGACACACTCTTGTCCTCTCTTTCGATACAGGTTAAAGTGCTATTCTCCTGAGATGATCTTGTAAGGGCGGTTCATATGTGGGCAGACAGTACACAACTCTGGCAATGGCTTAGAATCATTCATCAGTATCTCTCTCATCCTTCGAAAGTGTTGGTTATTCCAGACATTCTCATCGCGTAGAATATTACCGACATCACCGTATTTCCCCTGTGACGTACTCTGACAACACACAGACACAAACCCTTCACCATCTATGCACAGAGTCGTGAATGGCATACGGCAGAATCTGTTCAAGATCACACTTCTGTAAAGAGCGGGCATCATGACACTCAGCTCTGGACTGAACTCTTCCACGCTTTCAATGACCTCTGCAACTTCAGGGTCCTCTTCATACAAACAATCATCTTTTGAGAACCCAGGCAGATCAAAGGGGACTAGGTTATAGAAGATTAAGGCATCTACCCCAATCTCTCTAGCCAGTTGTATCATATCAGGGATCCTTCTGAAGTTCCCCTTTGTACAAATGTAACTGACCCCCAGCTCAAGGTGATGGTTGAACTTCTCTCTCTCCTCTACCAGCCCCGCAATATTGTCAAGAACCTTGTAGAATATACTCTTCGGTTCTCCATGCATACTCTCATAGTCGGATGGAGTGACAGCGTCCAGACTTATGTTCAGATGAGAAAGCGGGGATCTAATTATCTGGTCGATCTTGTCATCCAAGACTGCACCATTCGTCGACGCAAATACCCTGATACTTCTTGAGTTTGCATACTCCATCATCTCGAAGATATCCTTATTCAGGAAAGGTTCACCGCCAGTCAAGGTTAAGGAGGAGACCCCCCTGAATCTATCTACCATCTCTGCGAACCTGTCTATGAGAACATCATCAAACTCGAAACGTCTTCTTGGGACACTGGGAGCTTTTCGAGGACAAAAGAGACACCGCTGATTACACCTCGAAGTTACCCTCATCAACAGATGGGAGGGACCATACAGTAGATAAGACGTATTGCGAGGGCTGATCTTCCGAATTATCGCGTTCGCATTTTGAGTCAATGTATGGCTTGCCAAGAAGTGTATCCAGTACCAAGCCGTCTCAGACAAAATAAACATCCCAAGACTCCGTTTCCAGCATTCTACTCCAGCAAACGAAGCATATCAAGTAAGAATTTTTTGTTTCCTGTTTAGCTTACTCCAGTCAGCACGAAACATACATTATTTAGCCTCCCTTAGGTACAACCCCTCGCCTCGGTTTGTGTGGATTTGATGCAGAATTGATTCAGGGTCTATGCCGGTCCTCTGTTTCAGAATCCCAACAGCCTTGGCCAGGCACACAAATCTATGAAGGTCAAGCTCCGATTCAACCTTACTATCGATTAGTTGAGGTACTGTAATTCTGCACTTCTGGAAGGAATCAAACTCACAATCCTCGCATAGCTGTCTGTTGTCTGAGAAGACAGCTTCATGTAGGCGGTCATCCTGGAAGTCTATGTATCTGAGTGGTGCGAGAATCCGGTAATGGTTCCTGAACTCCTCACCATGAAGCTTTTCTACCTGGAAAAGTCCTTCTCCGTATTCCACGTATCTCTTGAACAGATCTTCGATGGTTCTCGGATGAAGGTGTTGGACGAATGCTCTCGGCTCGTAGAGAATTTTCAATCCGTTCTTCTTCAGTCTCAGAAATAGTTCGGTGTCTTCAGAGCTCACCAGATCCTCTTTGAACCTATACTCCAAAAAACATTTCCTATTGATACTGAAGTTTGCAGAGTTAAGGTATAGAAGCAGCGTCCCATCCTCTCCTAGATTCCCTGACCATTCGCTGACCATTATCTGTCTCTGCACGAAATCCGAGATAACATTTCCAGGGGCCACGTTACGCACGGCACCCATGACACCAGACACATCCTTCCTCTCTTCAA
>CP070773.1:338510-341807 GCA_020345945.1 Candidatus Bathyarchaeota archaeon
GGGCGTCCGTCAACGTCCCAATCTGGTTCGGCTTTATTATGATCGAGTTGCCAGAACCGAGGAGTATGCCCTTTGACAATCGTTCCACATTTGTGGTGAAGAGATCGTCCCCACATATCAGACAATCCTTTACTCCTCGATACAGCTCTGCAAAGCCCTCAAAATCCTCCTCATCAAGCGGATCCTCAACATAGGCTAGCCTATACTTCTGGACGAGTTCACGGATATACTCGATCTGTTCCCCCTGATCTCTTTCGACACCGTCACGATTGTATAGATATTTCTCACTCTTTGAATCCCATAGAGAAGAAGATGCAACATCGAGACCGGCTCTGACCTCAACTCCAAGTTCATTCGAGACTTCCTCGCAACAAGCACACACTATCTCTAAGGCCTTATCATTCCCAAGGTTTGGAGCCCAAGCTCCCTCGTCACCTTTTCCCCCAGTAAAGCTACTATCAGCCTTCTCTATCCTTTCTCGGACACCCCGATGGACGAGTATATTTGATCTGGCTGCCTCCAAGAAGGAACTTGCTTTAACGGGAAGAGCCAAGAACTCTTGGATATCGGGGGCTCTACCACCAGCGTGTTTGCCACCACCAAGAACGTTTCCCAAAGGATGAGGCAACCCCCTCGCCGAGATTCCCCCTAGATGTTGAAATAAGGGCACTCCATGAGAAGCCGCCGCAGCCTCAGCAACGGCCAAGGATATCGCATAAGAAGTATTTCCACCGATTTTGGAGAAGTTAGGAGTTCCGTCTATCTCATGCAATAGTTGATCGACCAACTCTTGTTCATCAGCATTCATCCCGACAAGCTTTGGAGCTACAAGTTCTGAGACCAATTCAACTGCTTTTAAGACCCCCCCGTCAGGGTAGGAAGCAACTTCAAACTTACCAGTACTCTTGCCAGCTGGTGCACCAGCGCTTCCAAATCCGCCAAGGGTCGAGACCTCCACCTCTATTGTATCCAGACCTCTACTATCGAATATCACTCTAGCTAGTATATCGTCAATTATCGTTTCCATGCTCAAACCTGATTCAAACCTCCTCTATGTCCAGATCTCCCTTTCGACTGCCTGACTTCTCGTAGAATCTCAAGATCTCCTCAAGCACATCAACATGCGACATTAGCATACGTCTGCAACAGTATCTAGACACCTCAAGCCTATCCAGAATTTCTCTTGGACTCTCGCCCTTTTCAACCGATCTAGCAAACTCTTCCCACTTATCACCGATTACCGCCCCACAAGTGAAACACCGGACAGGAATCATCGAGATACACCTTCATGAAGATCTAAATGAAACTCCCAACAACTCGCCATACTTGAACAGCCTTCGATATATAACCATTGCATTAAGATCGAACTCATTTGGATAAAGACAGAAGCCTTAACAGCCTACCGATAACTCTTTTGCTTACGTGTTCTAGCGGAAGGCCCACCAAACTTCTTCGGTTCAGTTCTTCTCTGATCACCAACCAGCATAGTTCGGTCATACTCAATAAATCTACGTCTAATCTCGCTTCCCCTTTTCCATCGTGCCAAGACTCGGGCAAGAGCCATGCGAGCCGCCTCTGCTTGACCCATGAACCCCCCACCTTTGACACGGATATCAACATCAAGTTTTTCCCAAGCCTCTCGTCCAGCGAGTCGAAGAGGCTCCGAGATCTTCTCCCTCGCGATTTCAGGCTGATAGACTGGCAGAGGTATATTATTGATGCGTATTCTCCCTTTTCCCGACTTGACCGTAGCCCTTGCTATGGCAGTCTTCCTTTTGCCACTAGTCAACAGAATTTTCTTTCTCGTCGAAGACAATCAACCACTACCTCGCCTTTTCCAACCTATCTCCTTACTTAAGTCACCTAGTAGGACGTATCTCCGCCTAAGCTTTTTCGGGGCAGCCTCAGGAATAGTCTTCAGCTGTGATTCTCTCATAGAGTCTGGGACTCCAATATATACTCTTAATCGTCTCAAACCAGCCTTACCTTTCTCTTTCTCGGGCGGTAACATTCCTCGAACTGCATCACGAATTATCCTATCAGGTCGTCTTGAATGAAAAGGACCGTACCTTGGGTTGGCCATAGACTTGACTTTCAGGAAATCCTTCCACGCCCGAACAAGACTCGACCTCTCACCAGAGACTACTGTCTTCTCCGCATTCACAATATATACTCTCTCACCACGTAGAAGCCGCTGTGCTACAGCGCTTGCCATCCTTCCGAGGATCAGACCATCCGCGTTGAAAACAACTCCATCTTCTTCAGGCATAGACAAACCTTTTCACCCAAGAATCTTTATTCCTACTCCCTTCGGATTCGAATCCACCAATTCTCTTATGGAAAGACATTCACCGCCAGCCTCAGCTATAGCTTTCGCTGCTGATGCTGAGAACTTGAAAGCAGCTACCCTCACAGGATGACCGATTCTCCCACTTCCCAAGACCTTTCCAGGAATTAGAACAGTCTGATTCTTGGAAGTAGACCTCGCAATCCTACTAATATTGACTTCTCCACGTCGGCTCCTTGTTCCCTTAAGTTGATCAGCAGCAGCGCTCCAAACTGCAGCATCATTAGTGATAGAGGACTTCCTCAGGAAACGAACAAGCTTGACCAACTCTTCGTCCGTCGACTTCATATTCCAATTATCAACTCGCATTCTCTTTCAGTTGCTTCAGGAAGGCTTTTGTCTTCTCTGCCAAAATATCAGTCGCTTCAAGAATTAGCCGATCAACAGGTAACGCACCTGTCGACTCGATCTGAAATATGAAGGAATCCTTATCTGGTTCTACCTTGATCACGGGAGATTTGAGATTACACGCCTGTACACAGGCTTCACACAGAGTACAATCTGTCAAATTGTTCGTAACAAGACGATCGTCTTTGATAGACAAGATATTCTTGGAACAAGCCTCGACGCAATCGCCACAGAGGGTACAACGTCTTGAAGAGATTCTTAGGTTAGGTAGAGATTTGTATGAGCATCCAGAGACCGGTTGCCACCTAGCATGACTCTTACCTTTACCTAAACGAGCATAAGCCTCGAGACGGATTCTCTGACCTTTCACAAGTTTAACCAGAGGAATCTTCTCCTGAACTGGTCGAGTATTAGGATCTTCAGATTGGATATCTTCAGAGTAGATAGTAATTGTAGAGTCTCTAGGATCAGCGTCAAGAGTCAAGATGACTCTGCACTTATTACAGCCGAACTCGCTCTCACAAGTACAGTCCTCGGGTAGAACATACCTGTCCAAATCGGTAGTCAAAGGCACCAAACCTAGACGATGAGCCAGCATTTCA
>CP070773.1:341907-345195 GCA_020345945.1 Candidatus Bathyarchaeota archaeon
CGCTGAGGGCGTATCCTCTTCCATATGGTCCCCTTATCCCAATCTGATCATTTTTACGTAAGTTCAATAGAGTTTCTGTGGTTTCCCCTCTTACCCTTACTGTAATCGCAGATCTATCTGGAGGGTCCATTAAGGAGAGGCTCATCGGTACTTCTCCGGCACCGGGTGCCCAAATCATCGCGTATTGACCTGGTTCTGCGGTAGCACACATAGGATCATTGAAGAGTATTGTACTGACTGTAGGCGTCTCTTTCTGAATCCTCTCAATATTTTGGATTCTAAGTGTGTCAATATGAATGGGCTCTTCCGACAATGTCCGACACCTCCGAGATTCTCTTCTGAGCTAAATAGGATTCGATTCCATCCACGACTTTATTGAAGACTTCAAGCCCTTCGTCCATTATCGCTGTTCCTATCTCTATCGCGCTAGCTCCAGCCAAGAGAAACTCCACGGCGTCCTCCCAACACTGTATCCCACCACATCCAATTACCGGGACTTGAACTGCTTTTGATATCTCATAGACTGATCTGACCGCGATAGGTCTTATCGCCGCCCCGGACAATCCTCCTATTCTCGCTGATAATATAGGCCTGCTTGTCTTGATATCAATCTTCATTCCTCTCACCGTATTTATAGCGACGATGGCATCTGTTCCTGCCTTCTCTGCTGCCCTGGCTATCTCAACTATATCGGTTACGTTCGGGGATAGTTTCGTGAATACCCCCAGATCGACCTGGTCCTTGACCTTCTTGACCGTCTTTGATACAAGGTCTGGATTCTGTCCGATCTGTCTCCCAACTGCTTCGACATGAGGGCAAGAGACATTCAGCTCGATAGCGTCAGCCCCTGCATCCCTCATCACTGCTGCTACGTCGCTGAAGTCTTCTGGGGAGAATCCGAAAACACTAGCTATAACAGGTATATTCACAGTCTTCTTGACGTCCTCTAGCTCCTTTCTGAATTCCTTTATACCTGGGTTAGGGAGACCCATGGCGTTGAGAAGACCGCACCGGACTCGTACAACAGTCGGATTCTCATAGCCATCTCTAGGTTCAGGTCCGATTGACTTTGTCGTGACGGCGCCAGCACCAGACATGGCTACGCTCGTTAATAGCTTACCCGTCACACCAAGGACGCCAGCAGCTAAGATAGTAGGATTCCGGAGTTTCAACCCTCCGACCTTGACTGATAGACTTGGCTTCATAGCTACTCTCCATCTCTTCAGAAACCTTATTCAATATCCCTCCATAAAAGCTAGATCGACTTGGACTGACCTCAACTTTTTTGGTGTATTGGGTGGTTGCGAGTGTCGGAGGTTTATATTGTATCTTCTCCAATCGGAGTTTTCGGAATCAACGACAAGGGTGAGATCGAGGATAGAGCTCTTTTCAGCAAGGATGTAGAGGCGACGGCGACTGCTCTCAGAGCGTTGCAACGTGGAGAAGTAGTTAGGCAAGTTAAGGATGTTATCTCGAGTTTGAAGGCGAAAGGTTTTAGATCCTTCATTCTCGAGGATTCAAGACTCGGGAACTCTGTGAGATCGCTTCTTGAAGTTGAGATAAACGTAAAGAAGGGAGGTACTCTTGTATCTGGGTTCAAGGCTCGGCTGGCTGAGATCGCGGTTGAACTTGATTTTGTCGAGACGCATATAGCCTATAACAGTTGGGTTCGGGATGTCACAGCTTCTATTGTCAGAGCCCAGGTTAGACTCTCCTCTGCTCGTCGGGACCTTCAAGTTGTCCAAGGGGTTCTCACTCTTGACGATCTAGACAAGAGTTTGAATCTATATGCCGGTAGAGTCCGAGAATGGTATAGTTTGTATTTCCCTGAGCTTGGTGACTTGGTGGAAAGACATGAGCCCTACCTTAACCTTGTCCTCAATTTCTGCGACCGAAGTAACTTTGACGTTGTCTCTCTCAAAGAGATCGGATTCGGCGAGGAGAAATCTAGAGCGATCGTCGAAGCTGCTTCAGACTCCTTGGGTGCTGAGATGGGAGAAGAGGATCTTGAGCAGATAAGGTCAATATCTGAACTTACCCTAAAGATGTATACAATTAGACGGAACTTGGAGTCACATCTTGAAGTTCTGATGAAGGAATGTGCTCCAAATATTACTGTATTGGTTGGCTCTTCAATTGGTGCTAGACTGCTAGCCTTGGCAGGGGGATTGGATAAGCTTGCCAGAATGCCTGCAAGTACAATTCAAGTCTTGGGGGCTGAGTCTGCCCTTTTCAGATCCTTGAAAACGGGTTCTCCACCCCCAAAGCATGGGATAATCTTTCAGTCTCCTCTAATTCATCAAGCCGCACGTTGGAAACGAGGCAAGATAGCTCGAGCACTGGCAGGGAAGCTGGCTATTGCTGCGCGGATAGACGCCTTCTCAGATCGCGACAATGGAGATAGTTTGAAGCGTGAGGTTGAGAGAAGGGTTGAAGAGATAGACCGAAAGTACAGTGTCTCCAACAAGAGAGGGGGGAGGAAGACAGGTGGCAGAAAGAGTAAGAACCCATAAGCTTTCTCCTTCGATCTTTACCATCTCGATGAAGGGTGGCAAGGAAAGGCTGGCAACGTTGAACCTGTCCCCTGGAATCTCAGTGTATGGGGAGGAGTTGATCTCCTCTAGAGGGAAGGAGTACCGCGTCTGGGACCCATTCCGTAGCAAGTTAGCGGCTGTGGTTCTTAAAGGAATCAAGAGTTTTCCAATTTCCGCTGGGTCGAACATTCTCTACTTAGGGTCGGCATCCGGGACAACTGCAAGTCATGTCTCAGACATAGTAGGGGAAAGCGGCTTCGTTTACTGTGTTGATTTCGCGGCAAGATCCATGCGGGACTTCCTGAGCAATGTCTACCAACATAGAGAAAATGTTTCTCCAATACTCGCGGATGCCCGAAATCCTGAGAATTATTCTCATCTGGTGGGGAGTATCGACGGTATCTACTGTGATGTAGCTCAACCCGAACAGGCAAAGTTACTCCTAGATAATGCAACGTTTTTCTTATCGCTGGGAGGATGGACTCTGTTAGCCATTAAAGCTCGCAGTATTGACGTAGCCCGAGATCCATCTGCAATATTCGAGGAAGAATTGCACATCCTCAGAAAGAATGGTTTTGAGATCGGTGATTCTATTCGTCTAGATCCGTTTGATAAGGCACATGCAATGGTTCTCTCTTACTATGAAGGAGAATCGTCCAGACTCCAGTAGTGCTCATATCAGTTCTAATCCTCTTGGTTTTCAAGGATTCTGCGGACTGTCTTCCAGGATCTTCTTACAAATTTTGGTAGTTTT
>CP070773.1:345295-348575 GCA_020345945.1 Candidatus Bathyarchaeota archaeon
ACGAATGTGCAGATGAGATCAAACAGAAGACCACAGCAGAGATCCGAGGTGTTCTATACCCCAAACCAGAGATTGCCAACGATAATGAAAGATGTATACTGTGTGGTAAACAAGCCAAACATTATGTATATGTTGCAAAAGCGTATTGACCTAGCCCATAAGCAAAAAACCTTCACGGTTTTCCATATACTTCACGTGCGACTCTCGGCAGGAAGAGATGGAAAGACACTCCGTGTAGAAGACGACCCAATATAGGTATCAATCCCTTAGCACGAGTACCAAGCTTACAGATGACCGCACTTTCTAGAAGTCCCATATCCTCAATTCTTAGAACATCTCGTTTGTGTCCTGTCCTGACAAGGCTGTCTCTTACCTGCGAGCGTGTCGCACCCATCACAAGAATACGTTCTAAATTTGTTTCTTTCCAATCCGCCAAGATCGATAACTGAGAATTACTGAGACGTGCCTCGATGATCGACTTATCTAGATCGACCTCAGTAGGAACAATCTCCAGAGTCAGGTTATCAAATAAACAGAAGGTATGAATAATTTCTCGGAGTGATATCTTCTGACCTTTTACCAGCTGGACTCTAAGTTCGTGAAGAGGAACTAACGCATCTATCTCCTTTGGTTGATTGATGCCAAGATCGATGTAAAGACCATAACCTACAGACCCAGAATCGATGACTTTCCCACGCAGAGTCTTGCCAACCTCTACATGGTCTATAGTATTCTGGATTAGACCATATTCTTTTTCAAGGTAGTTAGAAAAAACTTCTTCATCTTCTCCAGATAATGCAATTTTGACCCACCCTCTTGTATCATATTCGAGTAGGGAAACCTCGACTTCTAGAGTCTTACAAAGCTCTGTAAGATGATGAGAGATCTTACTTAGTCCTCGATATGCATTTGGTCCATAACATTTCTCAAGGATCTCTACAGTTCTCATCGTCAACAATCCTCGACCAGAGATCTAATCTCACTATCAAGATTTCTCAAGCGTTGAATTGCAGGATGATGAGAACCAAGTTCCTTGGAGAGCCTGTAAATCTCGGAATCTATTGTAGTTCGACGGTCACCACATACCAGTTTATCTGCGTACGCAACAATCCGCTCCTCCAAACTATTAGGGATATAGTCTCTTTCAGGGAGTCCTAACAACACAGCTTCTTCCGATGGTATCCCAGCTCCAATATGCCTCTCAATAATAAGGACAAGACTTTGAGGTAAACCGATCTTTTGCGCAAGTTGAGCACCGACGACTCCATGTTGAATCGAATGAGTCTCAGAACGACCTAGATCGTGAAGAAGACCACCGATAACTACTAGATCAACATCGACATCTACGCCTTTAGACTTACAGATATCTGCAATATCCTCTCCAATCTTTGAGACCAGTTTGCAGTGCCTAACCAATTCATCACTGCACCCTAGATCATGGAGAATCTCAAGTGCTTCAGCAAATGAAGGAAGATCTGACAAAGAAGAAGCAAACCTAGCTAATCGAATTCCTGATGAATCGAGGCGATCTTCTCTTTCAAACGCTCTACGATCTTGGAGTTATCATTATGTTGAAGAAGCTTACCACATTTTTGACACCGGAAAAAAGTTTCCATTGCATCCTCAAAAGTCACACGTTCGCAACCTTCGGTCAAGCAAGAGTAGAAGTTATGACTCAACTCGTAGTCCAGTCTGGACTCAAGTTTTTCAAGAATCTTGCGTTTTTGGTTGTGTATGAACCCTTCAGCTTGGTCAGGTTGAAGTTTCCAGTAGAAGATGAACCAACCGGTCTTTTCATCCCTCAAACGCTCACAAGTAACCAGCGAATAATCATATAGCCGGTATAGAATCTTCCTAACCTCATTCAAACGTATATCCGTCTTATTCGAAATCTCCTCATCAGTCGATTTATCCGTCTTCTTTAGAATTGAGACAATTCTAACTGCATCCTCGCCACCTACCATATTGACAACTTTTGACAAAACTTCGTCACTGACGAATAGAGACACGACACATCAACCAAAGGTTTCCATAAATGATGTAGGGTGCGTCTAATTAATCTTCTCAAATGAAAAAATACAAGGAATTACGAATCCTTCTTCTTTCTATTGCTATGCCTGATGATGCGAATATCACGACCTTCAAACTCTTTACAAAACTCATAACCGTTAAAGTACCGGTCAAGAAAGACAGCCAATGCACTGACTTCAGAAATAGGTTGATGTGTAACAGAGACGTTATGCGTAGCCAAATCATATACTTCACGAGGAACCTTTTCAGCCCCAACAACTACCAGTTTATCTTTATCTGATTTTCTTATCTGTTCTAACCCCTCAGGTAATGGTACCCCATACATCGTTAAATGAATGACTTCCCCTCCTCTCTCAAGCCATTCGGTGATAAAGGATTTCCAAGAAGAGCAAAAACTTATGGAGAATGGACCACCCCAGTTCTCAACTACTCGATTGACTGAATGGACTATCTTAGGATCTTCGACACCATGAATTATAATGCCATCAGCTCCCAGACCTCGCGCAGTAAGTGCAACATGAGTGGTCAATCTCTTATCCCTAGCAGGTCTATGACCCAACCTCAGTACTAGAATTTTCGTCACTTAATACACCAGACTACCTCAATACAGAACCATCTATACATAGATTATACAGTGAGTTTATAGACTGAATTGATTCTACTCAAGTGTAATCGTTGATTTTTATCTCACCGTTGAGTCTACTTACATATCCCTGAATCTTACCAATGAATCTCGGTGGCGCCTCAAGATCAATCTTCATCTTATCCTCTGTTGTGGTCACTTTTGATAACTTAGTTCTATCATAGAGCCATGAAAGAAAATGAGAGGCCTCATCATTAGTCGGTAATATTAGCCTAAGATTCAGATGACGAGGGAGACGTTTAATTACAGCTCTCTGTAGACTATCCAAATTTTCTCCTCTCAGCGCCGATATGACAACAAAGTCTTGTACAACGGATTGAAGAGCAACGGTCTTCTCCTTCAGTTCATTCGATTTGATTAAATCCTTTTTACTGAATACCACAAGGGTTGGTATTTGGTTTGCTCCAATATCTTCCAAGGTTGTTCTACAACATTCGATCTTACGACAGATCCTCCCTATAGGTTCGCTTACATCTACAACCAGGATTATAAGATCAGAAAATATTGTCTCTGCTAATGTATTTAGAAATGAACTCACCAATGTAAGAGGTAACCTATCAATAAATCCAACTGTATCAGTTAGAAGACAGAGATGACCCTCAAATT
>CP070773.1:348675-351932 GCA_020345945.1 Candidatus Bathyarchaeota archaeon
GGTGTCGGCCACACGACAGGCTTCTTGACATCGCTCCTCAGAGTGATAGCATCTCTGATGGAGTCAGCAAGCACTGTGTACTGGGAGGTCGGATCTCTATCCCATCTAATGCAGCCGGTGGCGCCACACCTGAATGCTTCAACCGTAACCTCTTCCAAGTCCTTACTGGTGTAGATGATGAACGGGATCTCACTATCTCTTTTCCGCACCTCAAGAAGTAACTCAAGACCGTTCATCGATGACATCTCATAGTCCGAGACTACCACGTCATACTCGTCTTCAAGGTGCTTCAGCAGCGCTTCCTCTGCAGAGACCGCAATATCCACATGAAAGTCTGACTCACGGACTTCAAGAAAGCTCCTAGCGTTATTGAGCAGTACCCACTCATCGCTTACGAACAAGATATGAGTCATAGTTCTCAATCGTTTTATTATACATGTAAAACATATATTCCTGCTGTAAATCATTTATAGTCAGGAACATACATGACCGTAATTCGTGTATGATAAACGAATCATTTATCGGAGAGACAGGTGATGGAGCAAGATTTGGGGTATAGAAGGATCCAGCGTACAGGAAGAGGATCATACATAGTATCCCTCCCGAAGGAATGGGTGTTATCAAGTGAACTGGAGAAAGGTAGCCAACTGGCGTTCAAAATACAAGAAGACTCGTCCCTGTTACTGGTCCCAAGAAATGTTCTAGAAGAACATGACGAGACCAAAGCCATTGTAAAAGAGTATATGATTCATGTGACCCGTAAGGACGTTCCCCAATCCATATCTCGAAGAATCATGTCGTTATATGTCATCAGTGCAGACTCAATTCGCATCATATGTGGAGATGAAGAGATCACATCCGAACAGAAGACGGCTATCAAGAATACTGTGAAGATGCTCTTGGGTACAGAAGTAGTATCCGAGACGTCAAAGGAGATTACTATCCAAATACTCATCAATCATCCAGAATTCCCCATCGAGACCGCCCTAAGAAGAATGTCCGCAATAGCCACCATCATGGACAACAACGCAGTCTCTGCCTTGAAGGACTTCGACGAGAACCTGATCCAAGATGTTATCGATTCTGACACAGACCTTGACCGCTTGAACCTCTACGTTATCCGGCAACTCAAATATGGCGTAGAACGCAACCTCTCCAAAGAGATGGGGTTCGAATCACCCAAGGAGTTCCTGGGCTATAGAATTGTGGCGAAGAACCTGGAGAATGTTGGCGACAACGCGGTGGGAACAGCGAAAAACGTCTTGACCCTCAAGAGACTACTCGACGACCAGACGTTAATCCTCCAGGAGCCTATGGATGAGGAGGTATACTCAAGTGTTTGTAAGTTAAACTCCTTCAGTCATCGCCTGCTTGAAGACTCGTTGAGAGCTCTGTTCAAACGAGACTATCATCTCGCTGACGAGACAATATCACAGTTTATGTCGACTGGCTTGGAACTCGAGAAAGACGCTTTCAACCTCATGTTGTACAAGAGCATGGACCCGAACGTGGCCTCTGTTCTTAGGCTAGTTATAGACAACGCCAGGAAGATGATGGAGTATGGCAGGGATATCGCCGAGGTAACACTCAATCGAACAGTAGAAGAGATAAGTGTACAATAGACAATCCTTTGGAGTAGATCATCAAACTTACCATTACCTAAATAGTTCACTGGATGCCTTCTACACGCGACAGCTGGCTGAGTGAAAGATTCACTATCAATGACTCTAGCCTACCATAATTCGAGGGCTCCACCGTCACCCTTCGTTTGTCTCAGAGTTCCTTATACATTGTCACTTCGTCTAGGTACTTTCTGTCTTTGTAGAAGATGTTAGGGGTTCGTCCAGTTTCCTTGAAACCCATCTTCTCGTAAAGATGACGGGCTGTCTTGTTTGTAGCGAATACCCTTAGGAAGAGGGTCTTGATACCTGCCTTCTTGGCTTCGGAGATTATTGTCTCAAGCATTTCTGTTCCTATTCCAATATTCCTACAGTCTTTACTGATGGCGACACCGAGGTCTCCTACGTGACTTGAGTACCCACGTCTCTTCCTGACCGCAGAGGTTCCTACGATTCTTCTGTCGACTTCGGCCACCAAGAAAAGCAGCTTTTCTTCCTTTATGTCAGCCAGGTTCTTTTCCAGCCACTCGGCTTCCTGATCCCTGGTTACTCTGGTGTTTCTTAGGATCTCTGCACCCTCGTCTACGAGAGAGTTGATATGTTCTACTAGGTCGTCGAGGTCTTCCCCCCGGGGAGTTCTGAGAATAACTTCTTTCCCATTCTTTGCAGTGAAGCAATATACAATCTTGTCTATCTCCATTGTCTTCTTCCCCGAGGTCAACCTGTATCTTCCCCTTACTATTGGTTTCCAGTGTTTGTGGTTTGATGGCTGACTTAGTTATTCCTTTTAAGTGTGAAGACTTAAGGAGATAGTTCTCGTAATAGACAGTTTACTATTGAGGGATTGTTGGGTGACGGTTGTATGGAATGGTTGATATTTGCGTTGCTTTCAGCCGTGTCGGCTGCTTTCGTGGCGATCTTTGGGAAGATAGGGATTGAAGATATCGATCCCACTGCGGCTACTATCGTGAGGGCGGCGATCATGTTCGGTGTTGTATTTGTAGTGGGTCTTTTCACCGGTAGGTTGCCAGATATTTCTGCGATTGACATGAGGACATTCAGTTATATTCTTCTGAGTGGGGTTGCGGGTGGCTTGTCGTGGATCTTCTACTTTATAGCTCTGAGGATGGGGAAGGCTTCGATGGTGGCGCCGATTGATAGGCTTAGTATGGTCTTTACTGTCGTTCTTGCTGCTTTGATACTTGGAGAGAAGGTCACAAGAGGTATTGCTGTAGGGACTATCCTCATGGTTATAGGCGCAATACTGGTCGTTCTAGGGTAACACTCGGGGCGCCTGGCGCTATTCCTCTATTTCTTGCCTGTGTATATCCCGTATCCCATGTATTGGAAGGAGTCCCGGGGCATGGATAGTTCTTTTCTAAGCTCGTCTCCGATGGCTGGGTTTTTGGTGTAGAGGGAGAATAGTTTGAACCACGCATTCAGCATTTTTCCCAGCCCAAGTAGTCTGATTCTGGCGATCAGCTCTTTTAAGGGGTCGACTTTGTAGATCTTTATCACTGTATCTCTTAGTCCGGACCTCTCTACGAGTTCTTTCCATTCTTCTTGGCTTAGGATCTCTGTGCCTAGGGTGCTGGATGAGTATTCGATCATTTCTGGGGAGGGATTATTGATCCAGAT
>CP070773.1:352032-355286 GCA_020345945.1 Candidatus Bathyarchaeota archaeon
ACTTCATATCTGGAAACATCAGGAATCATCGACAAATTCTCATAGTAGTATTCGAAAAGACGTGATCCTCGACGAACGAATTCGCCATCAAACCGGACGACTCTCTCGCTATGAAGCTGTAAGATTGTATCAACAAGATCTTTCTCAGATAGGGTCCGGTACGGATACGCTCTAGACACAATATCGAGTATTCTCCTAATGCTGACTGCTCCTTTGTCAAGGACGATGCCTACGACTTGGTGAGATAGAACATCTAGAGCTTTTGAATGGAGTTTCAATGTTTCAATTTCCCCAGATATAGCGCGCGCAACAATAACTGTACCCTCCAGTATGTCATCTGAGGAAATACCAATTATACACCCCTTTGCTGTGGCCTCAGCTGAATGTCCGCTTCTCCCAATTCTTTGGGTGATTTTCACTACTTGTCTAGGTGACATATACTGTATTACATAGTCGACCTCGCCAATGTCTATTCCAAGTTCAAGAGAAGAAGTACATATAATAGCGTCTAACTGTTTTGCGTTGAATTGTTTCTCGACTTCTATTCTTACTTCTTTGGAGAGAGATCCATGGTGAACTCCTATCTTTAGGGTCGGATTCAATAAACGAATCCTTGACGCTAGAGCTTCTGCATGTTCTCTTGTGTTTGTAAATACCAAAACTGAGTTGTGTTCCTTGATAAGTTCGCAGATTCTTCTTGTCCTTCCTATATTGCTTGGACTGAGCAATAACCTCTTGGCGAATTCTCTATCAATATCTTCTGTTGCTGGGCTTTCTACCGTAATATCCAACTTTTTGAAATGACTGCTTCTAATCTCCTTCATAGGTGAACGATTTCTTGAAAGCGATAAGGTCTCTTCTTTTGTTCTTCCTACTGTGGCTGAAAGACCTATACGCTGAAATTCCTTGGTTGTGATTTCAGCTAACCTTTCTAATGCAATAGAAAGTTGTACGCCTCTCTTATCGTTCACCAGTTCATGTATTTCATCAATAACTACCCACTGAACATTACGTAGATGTCTTCTCATCAATCGTCCAGATAGAATAGCTTGAAGAGTTTCCGGGGTTGTTATCAGAATGTTTGGTGGTCTTATTGCTTGTTTTCTTCTAGTCTTCTTAGGCGTATCCCCATGTCGTACTTCAATTTTAATACATAATGACTCTGCAATATTCTTAAGCCGACGAAAGATATCCCGGTTAAGTGCACGAAGAGGCGTTATGTATAGAACTTCTATTCCAGAAAGAGTAATGCCCTCTTGACTTCTTCTAATGAGAAATTCCAGTATCGGAAGTACTGCAGCCTCCGTTTTTCCTGTCCCTGTAGGAGCAACCAATAGCACATCGTCCGAGGAGAATACTGCAGGTATTCCAAGTCTTTGAATCTCTGTTGGTGAGATGATATTACTCTCTCTCATCTTTTGAAGCAACTGTTTGGAAAACATAGAAAATACGGGATCTGATTCTGGAAACTCTTCTGCATGGTCTTTTCCCTTACTATTGACCATAGTGCTTTCCATGCTGTTTGAGTTACTTAACCCCTCTCTCAATTCTTTTCGCTCACATTCTTTCGAAGATAGATTCTCTAAAATGATTATTGAGTAGGCCGTAATAGATCTGCTGAATATATGACGATAAACAATATCGTTGAATATTATCTGGACTTTCCGTACAAAACATACAAGAATGTCATCACTAGTGCAACAAAGGTCAGTCCGACAGAGATACTGTAGATTAGATCATAAAATTCTACCAATGTCAATATTATACCGCCTTGGTCATCTTTCTTTCATAAAGGTGCTATACGTCTTGTCTTTTTCCATGACTAGATTATATTTTTCAAGTGCTTCAGCTAACTTCTGGGCAATTAGATGATAGCAGAGAGGGGTCTTACCGCCTATTACTCTAAAATAATAATCATTACATGCACAAAATTCAGCTACGGGTAGAACCTCGTAGTCCTGACTTTTTCCAGCTATAATCCAAACCCTTCTCCCACTAGGGGTGAAGGTATATAGAGTCACTTTCTTCTGTTCTACAACCTGTAGAGCATTATCGAATCTAGAACCAAGCATTCTACTTAGTAGGTCTATCTGTTCTTGGGTTATTCTTCTTCTTTCCTTCACAATCATGCAAATTTCCATTAACACCTTGTTTTCTGACCGTTTGATCATGTCGTTAACCTAACCTTTAAGGAGTGAAATGAGAATTGTGCTTGGGTGTCCCCCCATGGTATATCCCGTTACACCATGGCCAAGTCTAGTCATCGAGCAAGGTAGCTCTAAAATTTTAGTGGTTACTGACCTTCACCTCGGCTTTGAATATCAACTATCAGTAATGGGAATAAACATTCCTTCACAAACCCCTAAAATCCAGTCAAAGTTATTGAAGATAGTGAAAGAGGTTCGTCCCTCAAGATTGATATTACTTGGAGATGTAAAGCACAGTATTTCGAAGATCTCTCTACAGGAATGGAAAGAGCTTCCTGCCTTCTTTGAATCGATTCTAGACCTTGTAAATACTATTGATATCATACCTGGAAACCATGATGGAGACTTGACACCTCTAACACCTCGATCTATTAGAATATCCTCGGCTCGCGGCATCATAATTGATGGGGATGAACAAGTGGGAGTATTCCATGGACATGCTTGGCCAAAAATCACCCTACTAAACGCTGACTACCTTGTGATGGGGCACAACCATCCGGTAATATATTTTGAGGATGAATTCGGGTATCGTACAGTAAGACGTGTTTGGATTAAAGCGAGTATAGACTTGGAGAAACTTCGTAACTCATCATCACCTTACAAAGAGCTTAAGTCTAAAGATACCAGTTCGATAATCCCCCTAGACAGAAAAAAACTCTCTGAAATGAAGAGACTAATAATCATGCCTGCATTCAACGATATGTTAGGTGGTCTTCAAATGAACGGTAAGCCTTCCAACAGCCTTTTAGGTCCACTGTTACGGTCAGGTTGCGTTGATATCGATAATGCTGAAGCATATCTCTTGGATGGAAGTTATCTAGGCACTATAGACCGTCTCCGAAGATTGGTAAGAGCACGACGAAAAGAAAAGACAAGAACTAATTGATAGCTATGAAACATTTCATTGCCCTTCACAATAACTCGCGAGTCAGAAACAGATCAAAGGAACCTGTTTGTTAAGTGGGATTGTACAGACTCTCTAGAGGAATTATAGCTGTAGCTCTTACTGGTGCAATTGTTGAAAGAGGGGTCGAAAAATGGGCCACA
>CP070773.1:355386-358576 GCA_020345945.1 Candidatus Bathyarchaeota archaeon
CATAAAGCAGGGCAGCTTTCATTGTGTCAGTCAAATTCTATTTACCTCAGGTTCTGTTTCACAAAAGGATCTTAAGGAATATTCAGTCCTAAAGAAGATTTTGTTACCTATTGAATGAGTGTGTAGATAAGTACTGAAGACGTGAAAGTAGGAATGTGTCTTCTGAAGTCGTGTAATTATGTATTTATAATGCGTTTTATCTGCTGAATTCTAAGAATATTCTTTTCTTAAATGTAGGTATTTGATTTCGAGGAGGTCTTTGTTAGCTTGATGGATCTTCTCCAGTTAATATCATCCTTTCTCGGGTAGTCTGTTCTGTAGTGGGTTCCTCTACTTTCAGTTCTGATGAGTGCTGCTTTGGTTATCAGTTCGGCGACGGTCGTCATGTTCCTCAACTCTATTCTTCGTTCATTGATCCCTTCTGTCGTAAGTCTGGTTCCTTCTTTGTCTATCTTCTGAAGTTCTCTCATGGCTTCTTGGAGTGTAGTCCCGTTTCTAATTACACCTACTTTCTTCCACATAAGACTCCTCAGTTTTCTTCTCAAACCTTCTTCTGGCTCCCCGGGATCTGAGAGTCTAAATTCAGGTATTTTCTTCTCAACATTATTTCTTTTTTCAGCTTCCTTAGCGGATGCATCTGCAGTCCTTAAACTGAAGACTAGACATCCAAGGAGAGAGTTACTTGCTAATCGATTGGCTCCATGGAGACCTGTGCGAGAGACTTCACCTATTGCGTAAAGACCGTCGATATTAGTTCTTCCATTAAGGTCTGTTTTCACTCCACCGCAAGCGTAGTGAGCAGCGGGGATTATTGGTATAAAATCTCTGTGCATGGAAATACCATAATCTTTAAGACGTTTGTAGATTGTAGGAAACCTCTCTTCCAGAAACTGTTTCTTCTTCGTCGTTAAGTCGAGGAATACAGGGCCCTTCTCAAGTTCAGCGATGATTGCCCTGGTGACTGTATCTCTAGGTGCTAGGTCTTTCATCTTATGGTACTTCTCCATGAAGGGGGCTCCCTCCCAGTTCCTCAAGATTCCCCCTTCCCCCCGCACAACTTCAGAGATAAGGAAGGGTTCCGTTTCCTCTTTGTCGAGTAGAGTAGGATGAAACTGTATAAACTCGATATCTTCTATCTCAGCGCCAGCTCTGTATGCCATCGCGGCTCCATCCCCAGTAGCTATCTCCGGGTTTGAGGTCTTTTCATAGACCCGTCCCAAGCCTCCTGTTGCCATTACCGTAGCCTTGGCGTAGACTGCCTCAAACTCTTGATCATAATTATTGAGACAGTAGGCACCATAACATCTACCGTTCTCTATAATCAGATCAAAGGCGAAGTAGCCTTCGAGAATATGAACGTTCGAACGTTTCTTTACGTTGGAGACAAAAGCTTGCTCAACAGCGTGTCCAGTACTATCTCCGACGAAGACAATCCTCCTTTTAGAATGCCCTCCCTCTCTGGTCAGTGATAGCCTGTCTTCTTCTCTATTAAACTGAACACCTAGCTGCATGAGCTCTTTGATCTTCTCTGGGGCTTCCTTGACGACTAATTCTACTACTTCTTTATCACAGAGTCCATCCCCAGTCACTATTGTATCTTGTATATGTTGATCATAGCTATCGAGTGGATCTAGCGCTGCGGCGATTCCACCTTGAGCGTAGTTTGTGTTTGACTCCATGACCTTCTTTTTAGTCACTATTGTGACTTCACCGCATTCGGCGGCTTTTAACGAATAATTGAGGCCGGATATACCTGAGCCTATGACAAGGAAATCTGTCTTCATATGTTCACGTTCACTGTCCAATTCATAGGATACAATCGTACTCTCAATTTTTTAGTTGTCCTGAAATAATAATTATCTACCCTACCGACTGAGGAGGAAACCTGAGACTAATGCGAGAATGATACCCAATCCTTGCATACCTGTTAGCCTCTCATTGAGGAAAGATACAGAAAGAATAACTGTAATCACCGGATAGAGGGATGAGAGAGAGGAAACCACGCTGAGGGGAACATTCTCTAGAGCATTGAAGTAGGACGCCACAGCCATACCGGTGCATATTCCACCGATCAGAGGATACAAATATTCTGTAGAAGGACCTGGACCTCTCTCATTTGAGGCGTAAAATAGAACGCTCATCATCAATGTGACAGTCAAGTAAGAGAGGAGAAGGTATCGATATTTCCCTACTGTAGCCATACCGATCTTTCCGATGAATCCCCATAGACCGAATCCTAGGATATTCAGTACTATGAAGATTTGTGGATGAATCTTCATGATTTCACCTTTTTCAGAGAAGGTCCTTCTTGGTCAAGTGTTCGTCTAAGCTATTAGCCTTTCCTTGTATACACAGGAACATCACAGGAATACTCTTCGAACAAGATAGAAGTGCCCGAACACGGTTCCTGTATCGTATCTGTCATGTTGGACTTTCAAGTTGGAGAGCGGTTTAGGACATCCTTTTCACTATTTGTTTTCTCGTCTGTTCTTACGATTTCTATTGTGTGGTGTGCACATGAGATGCAGGGATCAAAGGATCGTATCGTTGTTTCAACCCTCTGATAGAGGTCCTGTCTGATTCTGCCCGCGTTTATGCATTGGCTGGCTACGTCCTTAATTGCCATGTTGATGGCTGCGTTGTTCGATTCGGTTGGGACAACGATATCGACGTAGGATAATCGTGCGTTCTTATCCACCTCGTAACTGTGGACCAGCGTACCTCTGGGCGCCTCGACCGATCCTGCCCCTTTTCCGGCTCTTGCCGTAAGGGGGATACGGACATTCTCTTTCGTGATGGACTCGTCCTCAAGGAGTTGTATTGTTTGTTCCGAAGCATAGACGAGTTCTATAAGGCGGGCATAGTCAGAGAGAAGGTTATTGTGGAGGGGGTGTCCCCACTTGTTGCGCAGGTCATTGACTGCCTTTTTTGCCTCGTCAGTATCCAGTTCTTTACAGACATTTATTCGTGCCAGTGAGTTGACTCGCAGAATTCCTGCAGGCCAACCTAATGGCTTGAAGTATGGGAATCGTGCAAGCGTCCATTCGAAGGAGGCTTCTCCGATGTTTTTACGAAAATCGCGAGAAGGAAAACTTGTCATATCTTCTCCTTGGGAGTCTTTGATGGAGATCTCTCCATCGTAGAACTCTAAGCAGTCTTCTCCTTTGATTGCCATATTGTTGGAAGGGAA
>CP070773.1:358676-361826 GCA_020345945.1 Candidatus Bathyarchaeota archaeon
GCTTAGTATAAAAGCTTCAAGCACCATTTTCTTTAGTCCGAATTGAGCTATTCAATATTTAACTTTCACAGTAAATCTTGGCTACGCGCTTAACTGTAGCTCCACTTAAGACCCTCCCGGGTTCTCAAAGAGACTTATGAGTGTGATCCTAAGGACAGTAAGGCAACTCAAATTTCCAGCAATCGTGGGAGAAATGCTCTAGAGAAGATCCAAATAAGCGAGCAGGATTTTTACACGCTCTGGCTTATAATTACTTCTTCACCGCTCCTAACATTTCTAAAGACGCTGGAATCACCCAGAATCTTCCCAAAAACGTTCACCGGACTCGCAGCTGTTGGTTTACTTCCCCGACTGGCAGGAGTTGGCCCAAAGAATATACAGATTGCTTTCCCAGGAGGCCAGTAGGCGAGGTCTCCCTCCTCGACGACTTGTCTGGAATTTTCTCCTGCAATGCTTACTCCAACACTGAAGTAGATTTCATCTCCCCAACGGTTACCGCGACCTTTGATCGGCAACGCTTCTATAATGGCCTTCGCGGTCTCCGGATTCAATGATTCTAAGATCTCTGCGGGGACTTCACCCACTGACTCGATAAATATCTTGATCTTCATCTTCGTCATCCCAATTATATATCTCACTTAAGTTACAAAAACTCTTCGATACATCATTTTAGTCATCGGTTGTTCGGAGAATCCGATTAGGATTATAAAAATAATCCGAAGAAGAAGCCTTACCAGAACCGTCTTGTCAAGGCATTGCGTTCTGCCTCTACGATTCGGGCAATCAACTGATCATCCAACTCCTCTGCGCCTGAGATGAGTTCCTCCACCTCTGAGAGGCGCAGGTGACGAGTCGCAAGAGCAATAGCAGCCACAGCCCCATGTTTCTCCATGAGTTCACCAGTCTTGAGAGCTCGGTCCTCCATTATCTTATCTCGATTCGTAAGTTTTCGATGCTTCTTCCAAACCATCTTCTTTACAGCGTTCGCTTCTTCATTTAGGATCCCCATCTTCTTTGAGCCACAGTTGCGGCATACTGAGACCTGAAGGAAATCTTTGATAGACATCATCTCCACGTAGTCCCAGTTTTCCGTGCAGACGAACGTCCTAACCTCGCCAAGTAGTCTAACCCGAACAGAATCTATTGTCAGACGCTTCATTCTTTCCGAGGAGACAATGTTAGTATGGCGCTTAATCTTCTCCAATCCCACCTGCGCTATGGGTGTAGCTTCTCCTTCAGTAGTAACCGTCACGACTTCAATCTCGCCCTTGAGAAATCCATCAAGGACATACCTGAGATTCCTTAAGTCGAAGTCTTTTAAAAGTACATCCTTCATGGCTTCAACATAGATTGCTGTTCCTGCAAAGCTCTTGGTCAACTGATTGAGACTGATATTGCTGAAATCCGCCATTTTTGAGATAGCACCGAATTTTCGGGCAACATGAATCATTCTCCTCTTAAAAAAACCTGTTTTGACCAAGGAAGCTGCAGCTAATGAGTTGAGATCTGAAGAGGCGAGTTTCGATAGGAGTTCCTTAATCACGAGAGGCGTGACGATTTCACTGGTTTGAACGACAACCCTGTAGGGGTCTCCCTGAACCCTCACCGCCGACCCAACTTTTTCAGAGAGGAGGTGACCTAGAAGAATGGCGAGACTGCGATTTACTAGGCTGCCAAAGCTGGCATGAAAGATGATGGAGTCCCCCCACTTCTCGATCGTGACCATTCGATCGGTCGGCACGGGCAACCCTTTCTGAAACTGCTTAGCAGTTTCATCGATAGCCCTAATGGCTGTGTCCCTATCCACCGAATAACGAGACGCCAAAAGATCTCCGACTGTCTCAAGAGTTTCCCCCTTGTCGAGACTCTCTTCAACAAGCTTCCGTATTTGACCTACCTCTATTGCCACCTCGTAAGGCACCGGTATTTCTTCACCTATCCAGCTTGGAATAGCGCCAGTTGGATCATCAATGGGTCTAACGTAGATCTTGTCACCATAAACAATAGAGACCTTCCACGGACTACCCCTTACAATGAACTTGGTTCCGGGATTACCATACTCGGCCACAAATGCCTCGTTAAGGACACCGACAGGCATATCTTTTGTCTCGTCTATAACGATGTAGTTCTTCTCATCCGGAATCATTGAAAGGTTCTCGTAGTAGAATTGATACATCTCCTTGTTACTCTGAGGCCGCATAACGATCTTATCTTCGAAGGACACCCAACCCAGTCGCGGATAACGGCTATGCATGTAGTTTAGGATACTGATTAGGTCTTCTTCGCTGAGTTCGCGATATGGATAAGCTTGGTTACAGAGTTCGATGATCTTGGAAAAGTCCCACCGCCGCTGGAAGATTAGGAGCCCAACAATCTGATGAGTCAAAGCATCCAGAGGCTTCTCAGGAATATGAACCGGCTCAAGATTTTCTAAAGCAGCTCTCCTAGCAATAACCATTGCCTCCAAGGTGTCATCACTGTCTATGGTGATGATGACTCCCTTAGCGACTCTGCCAAGACTGTGCCCACTTCTCCCCACTCTTTGAATGAGACGCGTGACTTGACGTGGGCTCATGTATTGGATACATAGATCAATGTTTCCAATGTCAATGCCAAGTTCTAAGGAAGAGGTGCAGACTAGGCCTTTCAGTTCGCCTCCCTTTAGACCCTGCTCCGCTGTGATTCGTGCTGGTTTGGAAAGTGATCCATGGTGGATGCTAACTGGAAAGTTCACATCCCATATCTTGAATCTGCTCGCCAGAACCTCGGTGACACTCCTAGTGTTTGTAAAGAGGAGAACGGCACGTTGGCCTTCGATTATGTTGCGCATAATTCGTAGCCGTGAGGCAACCTCGGGATGAGTGTAGATTTTCTCAGCTAGTTCTTTGTCATCTTGGGTAGCAATAGGATAGATTATCTGGAACTCCGTCTCTCTGACAACCGAAACTCTAACCAATTCTATAGGTCTATCCGTACCAGCGAGAAACTTGGCAACCCGTTCTGGGCTTCCTATTGTAGCGGACAAGCCTATTATCTGAAAATCGTGTTCTGTCACGAGACGTAACCTCTCCAAGGCGAGGGAGAGTTGACTTCCTCGTTTGTTTTCAGCGAATTCATGGGCTTCATCAATGATCACCCATCGAATCTGGC
>CP070773.1:361926-365069 GCA_020345945.1 Candidatus Bathyarchaeota archaeon
CCTAATCAGGAAACAACTGGTTTTGCTACTTGTCTCTGCTCAGTTCCTATTGAATGTCTGAGTCATAGTTTTTTTAGGTAGTGGTCTACGATTCTGCGTCTTCTATGTTAGATGTTGGTTAATATTGTCGTGATGACTGACCCCCCTCCAAGCATATGCTAGTTTTAGTCAGGGTGGTTATCGAGTTTCTCTTCAGTCTCTTCTCTCAGGTAGGCTGTGAGAATGGCTGCGGCTATTATGAAGAGCGTTGTGCTGACGCCGAAGGAGACAAGCGGACCGTAGTTCTCCCATAGTAGTGCTCCTACTGCTGCGGCTGGTACGGTGGAGAGTGTGATAGAGGAGAATAGTAGACCGAAGGTTCCAGCTCTGTTTTCAGCGGGGATAAGGTCTGCAATATACGCGTTTCTCGCGGGGAAGGTGAAAGAGTTGGCAATAGGTTCTATGGCGGCGGCGAGGAGGAGCCAATGGAAGCTCGGAGCGAGGAAATAGGCTAGTGTCCAGATCGGGTATAGTGCTGCACCTATCAGCATTGAGGGTCGTCGACCATGGCTGTCTGAGAAGCGGGCTGCAGGAAGTCGGGAAAGGATCAAGGCGAGGAGGGAGAACCCTGTTATTATCCCGTACTCCGTCTCCGTTAATCCAATGTTATCGATACAGTAAATTACGAGGAAAGGGCTGACCATTTCTCGGGAGAATGCGCTGAGTATTCGAGCTGCCAAGATGGTCTTAAGAGAAGTATTTCCAAGAAACTCTCCTGTGGTTTTATTGAAGTTTTCACGGATTCTCTGCCATCTCCTACTCTCTCCTTGTCTGGGGGTCAGGGTCTCTTTGAGGAAGACGGCTCTTATTGTATTGGCGAGAACTACGAAGAGGATCGCTATAGTTAGGAGTCTCTTCTCTCCTTGAACTATCCCTTCAGACTCCATGACGTATCCTGCTATTACTGGGACGATGAGTCCTGGTGAGTGTACTGCTGTCTGAAATACTGCGTAGGCTTGGGCTCTGTCGCGTGAGCTGACGGACTCGGCTGTATATGCGTTGAGAGATGCGCCTCTCATGGAGTCGAGTGAGACAAAGATGACTCCGATCAGGAGATGCTGCCAAGTCTTTGCAAGAGTGTATACTACGAATCCTAGTAGACTCAAGTATCCTGACGCTACGATGAGCTTCTTCCGTCCTGTTGTGTCGGAGAGAAACCCGCCGGAAAGGCTGGCTACGACGCCCAATGCGTATCTCATGGATATTACGATGCCTGCCTGGGTCAATGTAGCTCCAAGCGACCTTATGTAGAGAACCCAGAAGGGCGTCCACAGCTGTCCGGCTATACCGTAAGTGAATCCAGAGATATAGAGAGCCTTCATGTTTCTTGATAGAATTCCTCTCTCTTCGTTCATTGTTCTTCTCTTCTAAGAGCTCTGAGTATTTCTTTTCTCTGCGAGGCTCCTAGCTATGGAGTACTAAAATATAGGGATATAGTTGGGATTAGGGATGTCAGAACATCCTAGTGTCTTTTGTATGGTTATCAGGATAGAGGAGGTTATGTGTGGCCTTTTGTCGCTGTCTTGGTTCTTCCCCCGTGTCTACTTACTCTCGGTCTTATAGAGACTCCCAGGACTTTTCCGCTTGTCTGGTCGAGTATGACTGCTTCTCCTCTTCGGAGCCTGCCTACTGTCTTAGGGTCGAGGTTCTTTCCAACCTTGTTCGCGAGTTTCTTGATGAAGTTGATACTTGAGATCTTGTGTACGATAAATAGGTCGCATAGCCCGATCATTGTGTCCTGTATGTCGTCAGGGTTCTGTGTGGCGAGTATGACTGAGATTCCCCAGTGTCTTGCGATTCGCATGACCTCTTCGAGGTTCCTTGAGAACGGTGTCTCACCTCGAGCTGGGAGGAGGAAATGGGCTTCGTCAAAGACCAGCCAGATGTTCGGTAGTAAGTCTGGGTCTTGTCCGCTCTGTTGCTTGATCTCCTGGTCTACACAGTATTCCCTGAGTCTCCTCAGGAAGAGGGATGAGAGTAGTATCCTGACCCATTTGTCACATGAGATAGTATATAATATAACAACAGAGTTCTGGTTGAGGAAGTGTAGCAGGTCAGGGGCGTTCTCGTCGAATATCTGTGTTCCTTGTAGATAGTAGAGTCTGCTCAAGACCGACTGTTGCGAGACAGACTCTCGTTGCCTGAGATAGTGATCGATCATATCTTGGATAGAGAAACTGTCCCTGTTGCCTTTGATCTTGGCGAGTGAGGATCTGAACTTCATGAACCATAGGGGTGGCTGTTTTGTCTCTTCAAGTCCGAATGCGAGCTTCCAGTCGTCGAAGGTGAGGTCTTGGGGTCTTATCTTGAAGACTGAGTCGCCGAAGCCCTTTCGAAATATCTCTTCAACTGTAAGGATAGAGAGGTTGGCTATCCTATGGGGTTCAGCACCATACTCTTTCTTTAGTAGCTTGACTTCTCTTGAGGCGGTGTTGGGATCTTGTAGGCTTACGAAGTCTCCTCTGTTGTCTATTACGATCGCTGAGAGGGGATTATCAAGTTTCGATATTTGGCTGATCTTATCAGCTAGCATCTCGCAGATTACACCGAGAGTGTATGATTTACCCGATCCTTTCGCGCCGACGACGAAGATCCAGTGGGGCCGGTCAAGGTCCAGCAGGACATTTCCTTCACTCGATCTTCCGAGAACTCCGTATTGGGAGGGTGTCTCCCCCTCCTCACAACCCAGGAATACCCCTTCTGGTTTAGGGGGCGTATACGGTCTCGGTTGAGGTTTTGTAATCTGGCGTCTGGTCTTCCTTTCCTCTTTCTGTCTTCCTCGGCGTCTGGTCAGGGTTTGAGTTCTCTGTTGTCCAAGGCTAGTCGCCGTTGGTTCTTCTTCAGGTGTCTTGTAAGTGTCGAGTCTCGTGGGGACACCCTTCGTTGCGGTCTTCAAGGGTCTGACCTTCTCCAAGGTCTGTGTCTCTTCTTCTCGGGGAAACCTAATAGCCTGGATCTCGTCGAGTGCACTCATCTTCTTGGGAAGAGGTTTACCCTGGTCCTCTCTCCTCATCATCTTGAGTAGTGCGTAGATTCCCTTGGTGGCAAGGGCTATCATAGACGCAAAAAGGCTTGCAAGCTTGTGAACGCCTACAAGCAATACT
>CP070773.1:365169-368301 GCA_020345945.1 Candidatus Bathyarchaeota archaeon
TCAGCCTCTTCGCCAATCTACGAGTAAAAACCCAGAAATAAGCCGAACAACCGTCTCCACTTCTATCAGATAACCCAAGAGGAGATCCCATCAATCGTCGGAGATGTAATCCCTGAACACATAGATTCCTTCAACGACTATCGAGAACTGACCATCAAGAGATACTCAAGAGACCTACTCGAAGCTGGTGCCTCCCCATGCATCCTAAACAAAGAATGGATCAACTCCCGAGGCGCCATCATTAGATTCGATAGAAGAGCCATAGAGGTAAGAATCATGGATGAGCAAGAATGCATCAAGGCTGACGTAGCTCTAAGCTGTTTCCTAAGAGCCCTACTGAGAGGGCTTCTAGAAGACCCCGAACTGAATCCGCCCCACACCTCCCTCATCCAAGATTTCAAGACCATCGTTAAATATGGGATGAACGCGGAAACTCGCCACCCACAGGGATCGACTGCCCAGGATGTCTGTCGCCACTTATATCGCGTAGCGGAAATAAACGCTGACGAGGAGGAGAAGAGGTATCTGTGGATCGTTAAAAAGAGAATTGAAGAAGGCCCCCTATCATACCTAATAACAAGAGACGTAGAGAGAAGACGCCAAGAGACCAGCCTAGAGGAGGCTATCTTCAAGGTGTACTCAAACCTAGCAGAAAAACTACAGAAGAACCAAATCTACACTTGATTCCTTTACCAAAGATTGCTCTCCAAAGACTTTTGCCGACCCACGAACCAATAGTCGTCTGAGAGAAACATTCCAAAAGGCTTAGGTAGACTTCTCAACAAGATAATCACCTATTCATGGACAGATTCTACCTTTCAACCAATAGACAGGCATAGACAAGAAGACTATTCATTATACTCCCCCCTAGAAAGCAAAAACCTAAAATCTAACCTGTGTATGGCAACAAGATTACCCAATCCATGAAGATAGGAAGACGAGAAGATGATCCCTCAAGCGTTCTTTGTTACCAGTGGAAAAGCGTTTAGCCCAATCTCCGAGTTGAATGCTTTCGACCTTGCTCTGAAAAGAGCAGGGATAGCCCAATGTAATCTTGTCCCTGTCAGCTCAATACTGCCAGCAGGATGCATTGAGAAGAGACGAACAAAGATACCTGTTGGATCCATAACTCATGCAGTGATCGCCCGTATGGATGGAAATGAGGGGACCACCATCGGTGCCGCAATAGCTTGGTGCCGGGAAAAAGAAGAGAAAGGCGGAATCGTCGCAGAAGCCCATGGCTACATGGATAGAGCATCTTTGAGGGAGATCGCCGAATGGAAAATCATGGAGATGGCCAAGATCCGTGAAATCAAAGTCAACACAATACATTATCAAATAGAAACCCTAAGGGTTCCAATGGACAACTACGGATGTGTACTGGCGTCACTTGTCTTCCTGCCAGAGATATAACATAAACCGATAACCGCCCTCAATCCCTGACTCAGATCAAGATCTATTCCTATCCGAAATCCTCTAGAATTCTTGTTGTAGAGTACTCTATCATTATGCAAAAAAGAAGAGAGGATCAGACGAGAATTTCAGGATACAATCGTCCCGACGGCAGTGCAGGAATTCGAAACCACACAGTTGTTTTATCCAGTGTCCATTGCTCCGCTGAAGTGACACGAAAGATCGCGAATCTCACAGGCGCCATCCCAATAACCCATCTCCTGGGATGCTTAGAGTACCCAAAAGATAGCCAACACACACGTGAGATGTTGGTGGGAATACTCTCGAACCCGAATGTTGCAGCTGGACTCATTGTCGGTCTAGGGTGTGAACAGATACAACCTGAAGAACTAGCTGAGAAAGTGCCCGGTAAATCCTTCGAGTCCCTTCACATCCAAGATAGTGGTGTTGTTAAGACCATTTCAGAAGGAGTGAAGATAGTTCGGCAACTGATGCAGCAAGCAACCACAATAAAAAGAGAGGAGATTCCGATAAGCAAACTGATTCTAGGTGTCAAATGTGGAGGCTCTGACGCAACCTCCGGTATGGTATCAAATCCCGCTCTCGGAGTCGCAGCCGATCTCCTTGTCAAGGAAGGAGGAGCGGTGATCTTAGGCGAGACCGAGGGACTCTTCGGAGCAGAACAGATTCTAGCGAACCGAGCCGTCTCTCAAAAGATCGGCAATCAACTCATAACCTTGATGAAACGATACGAACAAAATGCAAATTCACGCGGTGTCTCACTCACGGATGCAAACCCAACACCAGGAAACATTGCAGGAGGAATCACTACCCTAAGGGAGAAAGCTCTCGGATCTGTTTTGAAGGGAGGCACATCAACCCTCCAAGGTCTACTCGAAAGAGCAGAGACTCCGCCAAGAGAAGGCCTATGGATAATGAAGACCAGTAAGGGCGTTGACGTATTCCACGTCTCTGACGAAATCGCAGGGGGAGCTCAAATAATCTGTTTCACAACAGGACGAGGCACCCCTCTTGGGTCACCCATCTCACCAGTCATCAAGATCACTGCCAACAGAGAGACTGCAGAGAACATGTCTGAGAGTATAGATGTTGACATAAGTACGGTTATTCGAGGTGAGGAAACAGTGCAAGAAGCCGGAGAACGCATATTCAAGGAGATACTTGAAGTAGCCAACGGAAAACTAACCAAGAACGAGATACTACACCATCGAGAATTCGCAATATCTCCATTCACTAACCTCACAAATTGAATACACCCTTAGAAAACCTGCTGAATCGGTTAATTGAGGTAGACGGGAAAGTTCAGGGCTGTAGCTTAGACATCTAAAGCCTCGCTTGCTTGACGGTTGTCTCTGCAGCGAGTATTACAGGCTCCCAAGGAGTACACACGCTAGGGGCATAACATGTATCTGCCTTAGATAATTCCCATACACTCATCTGATTCTGTATCGCTATCGAGATCAAGTTGACTCTCTGGGTTACTTCTTCTCCTCCAACTACCTGTCCACCAATAACACGACCGATATCAGGTTCAGCTACAATCTTCACGACTATATCCTTCCCCCCTGGATAATACTCTGCTCTCGTCTTGGAGGTGATAGACCCAGAGATCGTCTCAAATCCCTCTTGATGTGCAAGAGATTCTGTAAGCCCAGTCCCCCCTACCTCGAAACCGAACATAGTCGAAACCACTGAGTT
>CP070773.1:368401-371526 GCA_020345945.1 Candidatus Bathyarchaeota archaeon
TCCCAATCCCCACGGATCTGAGTCACAAAAGATGTAGGTTGGGAGGTTCAATTCGTGATTAAGCCTGCGTATAAGCGCTCTAGTCGCCCTAGGAGGTTGACCGGCGGTATGAATTATTAAAGCATTAAACTTCTCCCAGGCCTTTTCCTCGACGAATCGGGTGAACATTGCGCCCTTCTCGACACATATGATTATCTTGGCATTGGTTTCGATCAAGTTTGCTGTCGCTAGGGCTGGTCCAATCATTACTCCATCTGGGTGAAAGGTGAGGTTGATTCTTCTTCCCTCATATCCTGGTACCGTGTATTCGATTGTGAGGTCACCGAAGATGGCGCTTCGTTCCTCCGGATAGACATTAAGGTTTTCTCGAGGATGTGAGATAACAGTTTCCAGTTCTGTGATAGCATTATCTGATTCCTGTTGGTTCTTGAAGTTGACGTCATAGGCTTGAGCCATATAGTAGACGTCTCTCAGTGTGCTTGTCTTTCCTTCTTCTGCTAACTTATTGACCATGCTACCTATCCAGACTAACTGGGTAAGGGGTCTTAGATGTCTAATGTTTCCAGCGCTTCTCTTTACTGCTTTCTCTCCTAGGATATATTGGCGAGTCTCATGATCATATACAATATTCGTGGTCGATCGACTTGGTATGTCTACTGCAGGGAATTTTCCTTCATTAAACTGGTTGTAGATGCTTAATCCGAGTCCTTGAAGTTTCTTGAGGACGTCTTCCTTCCTTTCACGAATCGTTCTCGTTTTGTTTTCCAAGTTCTTCTTTTCCTCCCATCAGAGTTTCAATATCAGGTACTTTTTCCTTGCCAGCTAATTCAGAGGAGAACTTTGCTATCTTCGGCAAGTATTTTTTGAATAGATCTTGTCTCATCTGGTCTCTTTCATGTCTCTCAATTTTTGAGAGGTACTTTGCAAGGTTTCGAGCAAGCCCTCGAATACAGTTAAGCAGTTCTTTTTCTATCTCGGGTCTGTCGGCGATGTATTCCTTTCCTACCGTCTTGTATGGTATCTTTGTCGAGCATACGTGTGTAAAGATCGCTATAGGCATATCTGAAGTAACCCTATAGTTTCTCCAGTTTATCATGTTGTGAATTACCTTCCAAGAAACGTCAGTAGCTTCATCGTATAAGAGTGGGATACGATTTGCATAACGGTAAAGCAGTATGTCACCAGTCTTAGGGACCTCTCCCCCATATGCTATTGCGCACTCGACTATGAAAGGAAATCCGGAGTAGGCTGATGCTCTTCTTTGATCTGCTACCACAAATTCTGGGTTCAGTTCCTTCCTTATGCCTGCTGTAAGAAGGTCTACCCCAACAGGCGATAGACAACTCGCGTCTGGGGGAAGAAATTCATTATAGCTCTTCATATCTTGGACGAGTTTTACGGTTAACTTTTGGGTCAACTTCTTTGGATTTAGTTCTGCGTCTATTCCAGTATAGTCCAAGAACTTCTTTGCAGTCGTGGCTCCTACTCGAAGAAAATGTCTATTCATGAAGGATGATAGGCTTCTAGTCTCCGTCAATTCGATTAGTCTTCGTAGCGTCTCAACATCGACACCGTGAGGATGAGGTAAGGTTTCGGTTGGGGGTGAAGGCATCTTCTCTGTTGCTCTGTCAAACTTGTAGAGTCTGCCTTTGGGGTCAACGAAGGTTATATTGGCGTAAGGACTTACTATTGCGCTTTCCTTGAGGTAGTCAAGTATTTTCGGCATTGCCCTTTGGTAGTCTCCCTCCATCGAGAATTGTACAACGGTGCCGTGCCATTTATCTGGGTTATCTTCAACTCTTCTTGATAATACGTTGGGACGGTTTCTCTGAATATCAATCATTAATTTGAAGCTGTAGACCTTCGTGGTTCCGGTGCTTGAAATTACCTCTGCTGCTTCATGTGTTGTGATCTGACCGTATAGGATGGCCATCTTTCCTCCCAGACCGAAGGTTCCTCGCATCTGTCGTATGCTGTACTTTGATCCAAATAGGACCTGTCCAAAGGCTGATGGTATGTATTCCGGGGGGACGCCTGACCCGTTATCCTCCACTCTTAGATAGTAGTTCTTAGCGTTCTCAGATTCTTGTTCCAAGAGGGAGAGTCGTATATAGATGTCAGGTGGGATTCCGTAAGCTTCACAGGCATCCAGGCTGTTCTCAACGAGTTCTCTGATCGATGAGTAGACTGCTCTTGTTGGATTGCTGAATCCAGCTATGTCTCGATTTCTATAGAAGAAGTCTGCTGGAGAAATCGTCTCATATCTTTCTGAGCTCAATCGGATCTCGTCCAGTATTTGCGTTATTTGACTAAGAACTTGGCTATCGATTAATACTTAATGCTATTTTAGTGTTAAACTGCTGTCTTTCCATAATGCCATTTGCATCTTTTTTATCTCTTGCCGCTTCCTGTGAAGGAATCTGTAGACGGTTCTATGTCTTCTCCCTCTAATTATCATTATAACTGCCTCTTTTGCTGCTTGAAATTCTTCTGTTGCTCCAATAATTGCGACGGTGTGACCGTATATTGACATCTTCGCTCCAGTTGTCTCTTCAATGATCCTTCTAGTCTTTCCTCTTTCACCAATAATCCTGCTCTTTATTCTTTGAATCGTAGAACTTGACTTCCCTAAATAGTCTCTAAGATCGAGTATTTCGAGGAAGACATCTTCTTCGAGGAGTTCAAATGCTCGATCAGGAGAGAAACCTCTCCCAATTGCTAGGATTATCTTCTCAGCCTCGAATATATTCAGTGGATCTGTTGTGTCGGACCTTAAGGCTATTCCAATACTGCCGTTATCACTATCTATCTCTAACTCAACCCCACACCTGTCTTCAATAGATCGTTTGACTTTACCGTGGGATCCTATTAAGACTCCTATTCTTTCTAAGGGAATCTTTAGGTATCGAGATTGCTTATCCATCTTGTATCCACCGTATCGATTCCTGAGTGTTTGGGGTTTTTACTCCCTGTTTTTTAAAGAATCTATTTAGATTTCTCACATCTCTCTCTAACAATTCTGTTGAGAGCGGATGATCGACTAGGACTGATTGAGATATATCGAACAATACTACCTTCTTATCCAAGATCATAATATTGAACTCACTGAGGTCACCATGGACTAA
>CP070773.1:371626-374729 GCA_020345945.1 Candidatus Bathyarchaeota archaeon
CCCCAAGGTCTACTCGTCCATGAGGTTAATCATACAGTAGAATTTAAAGGTGCGCAGTCAGCCACCAAGACGAATATCGCAAGCAAGATTATGGATTTCGTGATAAAAAAGGCGAAAAAGAATGAGTGAAGAAAGGCTGAAGGTTGCATTAGTCGGAGCCTCTGGGTACGGAGGCGGTGAACTCCTAAGACTACTTCTAAACCATCCCAAGGTAGAAGTCAGTATTGCAGTCTCTCGTAGGCTTGCAGGTGAATATGTATTCAGAACCCACCCCAATCTCAGGAGCAGAACAAATCTAAGATTCTCCCCAATGGAGCTTGATAACATAATGAACGAGACAGATCTCGTTTTCTTCTCGACTCCTCATGGGGTCTCCAAAGATCTGGTTCCTAAAGTCTTGGAGTCAGGAATAAAGGTCATCGATCTCAGCGCGGACTTCAGATTAAGGAACCCTGAAGACTACCCGAGATGGTATGGGTGGGAGCACCCTTGTCCAGATGTACTCAAGAAGGCGGTCTACGGTATTCCTGAACTGCATCGTGAAGAGATACAAGATGCAAATCTAGTAGCCTGCCCCGGATGTCTAGCTCTAAGTGGGATACTTGAACTGGTTCCTATCGCAAAGGCCGGTATAATCGAGAAAGAGAAGATCATTGTAGATTCGAAGATAGGCTCGTCGGGATCCGGGGAGAGCCCTTCCCCGTCAACGCACCATCCCGAACGAAGCGGTGTAGTTAGACCTTATATGCCTGCAGGACACAGACATACTGCTGAGATTGAACAAGAACTCAATCTCTTCGGGGGAGAAGGACATAAGGTTGGCCTTTCTGCTCATGCAGTAGACATCGTTCGGGGGATTCTCTCAACAGCTCATGTCTTTCCCCTTGAGCCAATTGAGATGAAAAGTCTGTGGAAGGTCTACAGAGGAGCATACCGGGATGAACCCTTCGTCAGACTGGTCCGAGATCAGAAAGGGGTGTACCGTCTTGCTGACCCGAAGGTTGTGGTAGGATCGAATTTCTGTGATATCTCCTTTGAGGTCGACAGTCACCTGAATCGTGTAATACTCTGCTCAGCGATCGACAACCTAGTTAAAGGAGCAGCCGGGAGTGCAGTTCAAAGCATGAATATCATCCATGGCTGGGAAGAGACTCTCGGACTAGAGCTTATGGGTTTTCATCCGGTGTAGCAGATGACCGTAGTTGTCAAAATCGGAGGCAATACTCTCCGCCAAGGATTCACTGAGAATTTTGTGCAGGATCTTCGAAAGATCCACGAGTCCTCCAGATTGGTCTTGGTTCATGGTGGGGGAATCGAGGTAACAGAGACCGCTGAGAAGCTGGGAAAAGAACAGAGGTTCGTTGTATCTCCTGGAGGTATGAAAAGCAGATACACAGACAAAGAGACGGTCGAGATATTTACGATGGTGATGGCCGGTAAGATAAACAAGAGCTTGACCGCCAAACTTCAAGCTGGTGGCATAGTTGCTTTAGGGCTGTCTGGTGTCGATGGTGGAATAATTAGGGCGGAGAGGAAGAAGAGGCTGGTGATAGTCGATGACCGTGGCAGGAAAAGAGCTATTGAAGGAGGATACACAGGCAAGATCACTGAGGTCAACGCCGCTCTTTTATCAACACTGCTCGATAGCCACTATTTGCCGGTGATTGCTCCGATAGCCCTTGGGGACGAGTATGAGTTTCTCAATGTTGATGCCGACCGAGCGGGAGCATACGTTGCCGGAGCACTCAAGGCTGAGAAATGGGTAGTCTTGACCGATGTCCCAGGACTGCTGATTAAAGAGAAACTCGTTCCAAGGCTAACTTGTACCGAGGCAAAAGAGTTGATTCCCAGTATAGGTCATGGAATGATGAGAAAAGTGCAGGCTGCTGTTGAAGCTATTGACCTCGGTGCAAAAGAGGTAATAATCACTTCAGGACTTATCGATGATCCTGTTTCATCGGCACTTTCTGAAGGAAAAGGTACGGTTGTGATACCATGAAGGAATCAAAAATTGTTGAAATTGAGGATAGGTGCATGGCTCCTGTCTACGCAAAGTTACCCTTGACCCTATCGAAAGGGCTGGGTGCAACTGTTTGGGATACAGATGGGAAAGAGTATATCGATTGTATGGGAGCGTATGGGGTGGCTATCGTTGGACATTGTCATCCTAAAGTGGTTGAGGCAGTTAGACATCAGGCGGGACTTCTAATCTCCTGCCACGGGTCTATCTACAACGATACTCGAGCTCAGCTCCTCCAGAAACTAGAAGAGATCACTCTCCCGGGACTCGATATGTTCTTCCTCTGCAACAGTGGTGCAGAGACGGTAGAATGCGCTATCAAGCTTGCTAGGAAGAAGACAGGTAAGACAGGAATCATTGCTTTCAATAACTCGTATCATGGAAAGACGATGGGAGCTCTCTCAGCTACCTGGAGTAAGAAGTACCGGGATCCCTTCGAACCGTTGGTACCTGGATTCAACTTCGCTCGATACGGTAATATGGAGGAGGTCAAGAAGTTGATCGGGGAAAGTACTGCTGCTATAATCGTTGAACCAGTCCAAGGAGAAGGAGGGATCAGAGTTCCACCTGAGGCCTTTCTCGAAGAGTTGCGTAGTATCTGTGATAGAAATGAGCTGATGCTGATCTTTGATGAAGTTCAGTCCGGATTTGGTAGAACAGGCAAGATGTGGGCTTCTGAGCATTGGAAAGTCGTCCCTGACATAATGTGTTCTTCGAAAGCAGTGGCGGGAGGTGTCCCGATGGGGATCACATTCGCAAAAGGCGACGTTATGAAGAGCTTTGGTACTGGTGATCACACAAGCACCTTCGGAGGTAATCCTCTTGCCTGTGCAGCAAGTCTTGCAGCTATCGAAGTGATACAGTCTGAGAGGTTGGTGGAGAAGGCAAAGAGAGATGGCGATTACTTCAGGAAGAAGTTAGAGGGGTTGCAGGAGAAGTTTCGTATAGTGCGTGAGGTAAGAGGCAAGGGTTTGATGATAGGAGTCGAGATGCGTTTCCCTGTGAAAGACATTCTCTTCAACGGGTTGGAGAGAGGGCTTCTTCTCCTTTACGCTGGACGGAATGTGCTTAGGTTTCTACCTC
>CP070773.1:374829-377902 GCA_020345945.1 Candidatus Bathyarchaeota archaeon
AGCGTCATCTTCTCCCGGATTGGTTGAAAAGGATGACTTGGACCAAACTGATAGTTCAAGTACCCATCGTTATACAGGAAGCCAACTCGTCTTTTCACAGTCAAAGTAGCACATCTCACAATCTATGCCGAATCCTCTTCAACAGAGTAAAGGAGTAGCTGATGTTGCATTCTCAAGGAAACATTCTACTCAGTTCTTCGAATACTCTTCTAAGAATATCGAAGAACATTGCTAGTATCGAAAAGAACTTCCCGACGGATATGACCTCAGCAACTATAAGTAGAACTCCTAAGAGGAGAACAACGGTCACCAAGCCACGTTCTATGATTCGATTGGGTTCAACGCGTCTCAAGACTGTTTCCTCTTCTTACTCTCAATAGATAAACTTCAAAGATATAATGAATTAGCTTTTGGTTAGAATTGTATTCAGACACAAATGTACAAGAGAAAAACCCATCAACAACACCCATCGAGGCTGACTAGATAGGAAAACAAGAGGGAAAACAGACTTCAAAAAGTCAACACCAAGCAAGAATATGACCACAATAACCTACTCATCCAACGCTGAGCATATCCAGTGTTAGCAACTTGACTTCACTTTCAGCTAGCGTGACTACTTGTGCAAGGAGCTGTTCGTCTGTGAAGTGACACATGGAGATGGCTCTCTGGGGACAACCAGCTCCACAGACACCACAGCCCTTACATGAGGCGGTTATTGTCCTTGCTATTCTACCTTTATCTGTCATCTCAACCCGTATGGCACTGAATGGGCAGACTTCCTCACATAGTCCACAGCCGATGCAACTCTCTTCGTCGACTACAGAGGTTATTGCTTCTGCTCTCACCTTCCCTCTAGACATAGGGATGGAGGCTCTTGAAGCAGCGGCGTATGCTTGGGCTACGGTCTCATCGATACTCTTTGGACCGTGAGCCGTTCCACAGAGGTATATTCCGTCTGTGGCAAAGTCTACGGGTCTTAGCTTGACGTGTGCTTCCAAGAAGAAGCCATCCGAGTCTAGAGGTACTTTCAGCATTGGAGAAAGATTTCTTCCATCTTGGTGTTGGACCAAAGGTGTTGACAAGACGACCAAGTCGCTGGGAATAGAAAGTTCCTCTCCTAATACAGTATGAAAGACCTTCACAGCCACTTTCCCGTTCGGTCCGGGAAGGACTTCGGGCGGGGTTTCAGGACTGTATCTTATGAACTTTACACCTTTTTCTCTAGTCTTTCTATGATACTCCTCGTAATCTTTTCCATAGGTCTGCAGATCTCTGTATAGAATGTAAACGTCGGTCTCGGGAGACAAGTCTCTTATGACAGCCGCATTCTTTATGGCAGTCATACAACAGATTCTAGAACAGTAGCTTCTTCCCTTCTCCTCTCTGGCCCCGACACATTGGATCATGACAACCTTCTCAGGCTTCTCTAGCCGGTTCTCCCTGAGAACCTCCTCCAGTTGAAGTTGGGTGATTACTCTCTCGTTCTTGCCGTATCCATAGAGATCGTTCGGCTTCAACTCCTCGGCACCTGTCGCGACAATGATCGTCCCGAATTTCAACTCTTCGAGGCCATCCGATCCTCTGACAGTAACCTCGTAAGAGCCGATGTATCCTTTTATGTCCTCGACGACTGTCGAAGTCGACACACTAATCATATCATTACTCTTTATGTCATCAACAATCTGACTTATCAAGGCACGAGCATCTGCGTCTGTCGGATATAGCTTGTACAGTCCTCTCAACATTCCCCCCAGTTCCGACTCTCTTTCTACAAGATGGGTTTGGAAGCCTTGGTTAGCAAGAGACAATGCAGCAGTCATACCTGCAATGCCGCCTCCAATTACGAGGGCAGCTGGCTTGACCTCTGTCTCCAATTCTTCTTGAGATTCGTTCAGAAGAGACTTGGCGACCGCCATTTTCACAAGATCTTTAGCTTTCTCTGTTGCTTTTTCAGGTTCATGCATATGAACCCAGGAGCATTGATCGCGAATATTGGTCATCTCGAAGAGGTACTTGTTTAGACCAGCCTCTTCACATGTCGTTTTGAAGAGCGACTCATGGGTTCTCGGGGTACATGAAGCAACAACGACCCTATTGAGATCATATTTCTGTACAGCTTCTTTTATACCGTTCAAACCATCAGATGAACATGTATATAGATTTCTTTCAGCGTAGACAACCCCCGGTAGGGTCTTGGAATATTCCACAACCTCTGGTACATCTACAACTCCACCGATGTTGACACCACAATGACATACAAATACGCCCACCCTTAACATCTCTTTGTCAGACTCTAACATCTCACATCCCCCTCCCGACTATGCTCATCGAAACAACTTCGGCCGCTCTGGCGGCCGCTGCACTTGCCTGGGCAACACACTCAGGAATGTCTTTGGGTCCCTGGCAATATCCACACATGAAAACTCCTGCTTTGCTTGTATCGACTGGAGCAATCAGGACATCCTTGGACTTGAAGAATCCGTATTCATCTACATCTAGACTTAGAAGATTAGCTAGTTCTTTGTTCTTCTCTCGAGGTATCAGAGCTGGACAGAGTACCACCAGATCAACCTTCATCTCTTTTATTCCCTTACCTCTAGGGTCTTCATACCAAACCGTAAGCTCTCCAGTTTCGGGGTCTTCCTCTATCTCGCCAGGGGATGACCTGATGTATCTTACACCCCAATGTTCCTCGGCCCTCCGAACGAACTCTTGAAACCCTTTCCCAAAGACCCTCTGATCAATATGGAAAATGTAGGCTTCTGACTCAGGTTTATGCTCTCTAATCAATATCGCCTCTTTTGTTGCGTACATACAACAGGCGCTTGAGCAGTAAGATACCCCTTTATTCAGATTCCTGGATCCAACGCACTGGATGAATGCTATTCTATGTGGTTCTTCGTTGTCTGAAGGTCTCAAGAGTTTTCCACCAGTAGGTCCGGAAGCGTTGACCAGACGTTCCAGCTCCATGGAGCTCACGACATTCTTGTGTCTCTTGTATCCGTACTCCATTACAACTGAGGAATCGAGGAGGTTGAATCCTGTAGCGAGGATGATGGCAGAAACATTCAAA
>CP070773.1:378002-381072 GCA_020345945.1 Candidatus Bathyarchaeota archaeon
CGACGTTCACGATATCGGCAAAGATATTGTGGTCATGTTCTTGGGGTCTCGGGGGTTTGAGGTGGTTGATCTAGGTGTAGATGTGTCGCCGGAAATATTCGTTGAAGCTGTTAGACAACATAATCCTCTTGTTTTAGGGATGTCGGCCCTACTCACTCATACTGCTCCTGTGATAGGGGAGGTAATTGTAAGGTTGAGGAAGGCTGGTCTCAGAGAAAAAGTCAAGGTCCTGATAGGAGGAGCACCGATTACATCTGCTTTCGCGCAAAGTGTGGGTGCAGATTATGCTGCGAAGGATGCCCTAGACGGAGTAGGCAAGTGTCTTGAATGGCTAGGGGGGATCGAGTGACGAATCCGCGAGAACGAATATTGGCTCTGCTTCGGGGTGATCTTCCAGATAAATTGCCTTTTACGCATTGTGATCGTCATTTTCCTCGAGGAGAGGTGGAGAGGGAAGTGCGGAATCGAGGTCTGGGTCTTCTGTGTTATAGACCATGTTTTGTTGAGTCTGTCTCGAAGGTTGAGGTTACGACGAAGACCGAGGGAGATATCCTTACTCGAACGTACACCACTCCTGTTGGGAGTATCACAGAGAGGCTGAAGTTTGGTGTCGGCTATGGTCAGGGTAGATATGGGCGTGACTGGAAGGGGATGCAGCCGCGGAGAATAGAGTTTGCAGTCAAGAATACTGAAGATTATGACGTGTTGAAGTTTATCATAGAGAATACGCACTACGAGCCGTATTATTTTGCCATTGAGGATCAGCAAAAACGTCTGGGAGATGACGGGATAGTTGTGGCAAGGATAGGCTACTCGCCTTTCCAGAGGCTCTTGATACAATGGGTTGGACCAAGACTCTACATCCATCATGCGAGACAAAGAGAGTTGGTTGATGCGGTGTATTCAATTCTTGAGGAGAGATGTGAGGCAGAGCTTTTTCCAATAGCGGCCGATTCACCAACTGAAGTCGTCCTGTATGGGGATAATATAGATGGTGTCTTGGTGAGTCCTCAGATCTTTGAAGAGTATCATCTGCCATCATATACCAAATGTGCAGAGATGCTTCACGCTAAAGGCAAGCTACTGGATGTTCACATGGATGGTAGGCTCAAGAACATCAGCAGTCTGATCGCGAATTCCGATATAGACATAGTTGAAGCGTTTACTCCTCCACCAATGGGTGATTTTTCTATTGAGGAAGCTCTCTCGATGTGGAAGGAGAAGATTTTATGGGTAAATTTTCCCTCGTCAGTATCCGTCCTAATGGGACCCAGTGATGTCAAGAAGTATCTAGTGGAGCAGTTGAAACTCATGATTCCAGGGGCAAGACTGTTGATTATCGCTTCTACAGAGAACTACCTTCCTGAAGAGAACCTCAGGGTAATGACTGAGGTAATGCAGAGGGCTCGACTTCCACTTTCGAAGGAAGAAATCAGTGCAATGGAAACCTCACTAGACTAGCCCATTTTTGAGACTTGCTATCCATTATCGTTCGCGACCTGCCAGATAGGAGGCGATCAGAGCCGTTATCACACCTAGCAATGAAAGACTGATGTTCCACCGGATGAACACCAACGCGTCCAAATCAAAAGCTTGATGACCGAATGGATCGTGTCCAACCCAGACTTTAGCTCCAGGACGTGTGGGAGGAAGATTGACAACCGTATTTACGATGTAGAATCCTATCAAGGTCATCCCCAATCCACCGAGTATCATAAGCCGCCAACGCTTAGTATGTGCCATTCCCCTTTCGGTTAGGTTGAACAATCCAACAATGCATAGGACTACTCCTATACTCACCCAAGCCCACCATGCAGAGTACAAATCCCAGTAGGTATAGGTGAAATTGCTAATTGCGAATATGGGCTCAAGAGAGATCTCGGGATGATACTTCTCCATAGCGAAATCAACGTTCCAGAAACCCATTACGATGAAGACCCAACCAAGCGCCGTTAAAGGATACCATAGATATTTTCTCAACCATTCCGGCAGCAGACTTCTCGACCAGAGAATAAGAAGGGAGAGGTCCATGAAGTAAGTGATGTAGAAGAACCAGATGTTCGTATAAAGGATGAGTACGAAGAAATCAAAGAGATTCATTCCGCCGAATCTGGCATACAAGAGGAGAAGGAAGCCATATACAGTGATCATGAGGGCAGACAGCTGCACCAGTTGTTTAGGCTCGAGACCAAAACTTGGATGAACCTCGATTTCAAGTTGAAGAGTCCCTGGCTCTTCGGGAGATCTCTCCTTCTTCCTCTTCTGACTCTGTTTTCTTGGCAAGAATCTCTCCTGACCGGTTGCCTAGAGAGCGGCGAGTCTGTTGAATCCTGAGGATTCCAACAACTTGTGACTACCTTCTTTAGGCTGAACGCTATTCTCATCAGAATCCCCAGATTTAAAGGTCTACTTCCCACCCAGTACTCACATAGAAGTGTCTGGGGCTAAACTGTAATGTAGTTGAAGTCCATATCTGATTCTTTGTCTTCATAGTCATTCTATTGGTGTTGGCTTCAGTCTCAAGTAGTGTGGGTTGTCATGAATGCCTTGTCGGTTGGACTAGTAGTATTGTCGGCGTTGCTTCATGCTGTGAGAAATCTACTGACAAAGAAGGCAGATGACAAGCAGGTTTTCGTCTGGTGGTATGAACTGGTCGCTCTCGGACTTTATCTACCCTTCTTCATCTTTTTCTTGCATGAAGAAGGAATAAGGATCCCTGCTGCTCTATATCCTGGGATCGCATCAGGCTTTGTACACTTTCTTTACTGGTTATTCCTCTCAAAGTCTTATGATCAAGGAGACTTGTCCCGTGTCTACCCGATAATGCGTTCTTCACCAGCCTTCGTCCTAGTCTTCTCGGTGTTTGTTTTAGGAGAAGAAGTCTCTATCTTCGGGATCCTTGGCATTCTAGCCGTAGTCGCAGGACTTCTCACAATCAATATGCAGAGGATGAAAATCTCGTCTCTTTTTCCCGCCATCAACTCAATCGCGGAAGATGAGAGTACACGATATGCCTTCTTGACCTTGTCTACAGTCACAGCATACTCGATTATTGACAAATGGGGAGTTG
>CP070773.1:381172-384232 GCA_020345945.1 Candidatus Bathyarchaeota archaeon
TTCATGTCGATGATTTGGCAGGTCAATCCAGCACTTTACAAGGTTCTCCCACACGAATATGCGATGATTGAACTGTTACTGATCACTCCCCCAGGCTCTATTGTAGGGTACAGTGCAGTCACGATAGGAGGATTATGGTGGCAGGCAAACAACACAATATCTTTCTTTGCCGTTGTAATATCCTCTGTCACCCTTGTCTATATTCTCTCACCGAGTGATATTGTTCAGATGATGGCGATTGTGAAATTTCCTTCCCAACTTATCTTCTCCTTCATGGCTGGGTACCGGTTCTTCCCTATCACAACGAGAGCCCTCTCGGACATCATCAATGCACAGAAACTGAGAGGTTGGGAGGTGAAGACGAGGAACCCCTTCAAGTTTGTTCATGAGATGTCACCATTTGTCTATCCTGTCGGTCGTATGTTCTTGAAGAGCGTGGATATCGTTGCTATCTCTA
Organism: Candidatus Bathyarchaeota archaeon; assembly: GCA_020345945.1. Classification (GTDB taxonomy): domain Archaea; phylum Thermoproteota; class Bathyarchaeia; order RBG-16-48-13. The sequence continues at coordinate 381,630 of CP070773.1, forward strand.
CAGCTACCCGAGCCTTCGGTGCCTCACCGATAACACCATACAAATCCTTCAAACTGAAAGCACATGAAATACTATTGGCGGCTATGCCACCGATTATCTATTTGATTGCGCTGTATCTGACGCTCACACCGCCATACTGGGGCGCGATCTAGCTCCCAATATCTTCTTTTTATTCTCCACTGTCAAAAGATGTTTGATATATAATTAGATCTCTTATTGAATAGTCCATCCATTTTTGAATGGTTGTTCTACATCATTTCGGCGGAAGAAATATACGATTGAATGTTCATCAATCGTGTTGAGGAGGAGTAAAACAGGGTGTCTGCAAGGGCCAAGTTTGAGTACGAATATAGGCCTACTGTGCTACACCATATGCATCCTTTAACGAAAGCTTCGTTGATGATCTCTCTTGCTGCTTTATCAATTAGCTGGATGGATTACAGATACTCCCTTGTAGTAATGGTATTGATCTTTATTTTGTCAAGAGTGGCGAAGATCCCTTGGGTCTGGTACTGGTTGAGCATACTATTCACTATAGGCTGGATTCATTACGATCTGATAACCATGATCTTTCAAGTCAATCCTGGTCTGTACAAAGTTCTTCCCCAAGACTATGCATTGAAAGAACTGTTCGTCGTGACTCCTCGCGGGTTCCCCATTGTAGGATATAGTGCATTGACTTGGGGAACAATATGGTGGATGGCAAATATGCTTGTTACTTACTTTGCCATAGTCACTTCTTCTGTAACCTTAGTCTACACCCTTTCACCTAGTGATCTTGTCCAGCTAATGGCGAAGGTGAAGATCCCTTCCCAGCTTATCTATTCCTTCATGGCTGGGTACCGGTTCTTCCCCATCACGACGAGAGCCCTCTCAGATATCGTAAACGCACAAAGACTAAGAGGCTGGCAAGCGAGTGCAAGGAATCCTGTGAAGTTCGTTAGACAGATGGCTCCGTTTGTCTATCCTGTCGGTCGACAATTTCTCAGAAGTGTAGATATTGTATCTATATCTACTGCTACTAGAGCATTTGGTGCCTCACCGATAACTCCATACAAATCCTTCAAGATGAAAGCATACGAACTGGTGTTGACTGTCCTATCACCGATTCTTTACGTTATCGCACTCTATCTAACAATCACACCGCCCTACATAGGTGCAATCTGATCTCCTCTTTTCTTTCATCCCTCCTCCTGGCTTAGACGCAAAATATCGAATATCTTATTTTTTCTCTGAAATAATTAGGATCGAAAAATTATTGTGAGGTTTATTCATGCCTACTTTTACAGCGGATCAGTTGAAGAATCTTGGTTTTGGCATCTTCAAGGCTGCAGGAGCCTCCGATGAGGAGGCTGAGATGGTGTCACAGCATCTGGTGAACGCGAACCTAGCAGGTCACGACTCCCACGGTGTGATTCGTATTACTGCTTATGTTACGATGATCAAGGTGGGATACAAGCCCTATGGTTATCTCTGCAAGATTGTCCCGGGATCACAGATTGAAATTGTGAGAGAGACGGAGACCACAGCTTTAATTGACGGTCATTGGGGTTTCGGTCAAGTGATAGCTGCAAAAGCCATGGAAATAGCGATAGAGAAGGCAAGAAAGAATGGAATTGGAGCAGTTGGAGTCCTTCACTGCAACCACATAGGTCGAGTTGGAGAGTACTCCATGATGGCTGCAGAACAAGGTATGATAGGCATCTCGATGTGTAACTCTGGACGACTTGTCGCCCCCTTTGGAAGTATGGATCGTATCATGAGTACTAATCCTATTGCGGTGGCGATTCCTTCTGGCAGTAAACGCCCCTTCCTGCTAGATATGGCTACAAGTGTTCATGCTGAAGGCAAGGTTCGGGTGAGACGGAATAGAGGTGAAAGTCTTCCAGACGGTTGGCTCATCGACAAAGAAGGAACACCCTCAAACAACCCTGAAGACCTCTATGCTGGAGGAGCCCTATTGCCCTTGGGAAGAGACATAGGATACAAAGGATTTGGCCTTGCAATGATAGTTGACCTACTAGGAGGAGCACTGACTGGACATGGTTGCACAAGTGGAGAAGAATATGTAGGAGGAAACGGAACTTTCATGATGGCGATCAAGATCGACAACTTTGTTGATCAGGAGAAATTCAGGAGTCGCGTCGACGAACTCATACGCAACGTCAAGAACTCTAGAAAAGCTCCAGATGTAGAGGAGATCCTCATACCAGGAGAGCCTGAGATAAATAGTAGAGAAGAGCGACTAGCAGAAGGCATATTTGTCTCCGACAAGACCTGGGAAGATATCAAGAAGACAGCCAAGGAACTCGAGGTCGACGCAGAGAAGCTTATCAAATAGGTGTTGATTCCAAGTTATCTCCTTTGAATCCTTAAATGAGAAAGAGTGAAAATAAAAGAATCACTTCTTCTCATTTTTTCTTAGACTCGTCCCGAGTAAGCTGATCTTTCCTCAAGGTCATAGGGATGGAAGGTGTCACCTTGAAGCCAGATGTGAACAAGCGTCTAATCTTAACCTTACTGAAGCAGACATCATCTGGGTTTACTGCGATCGAGGACTTGATAACCTCAACCCATCTAACTCCTCAACTGGTAGAGAAGGA
>CP070773.1:384332-387354 GCA_020345945.1 Candidatus Bathyarchaeota archaeon
CAGGAATTGTCTTATTCCAAAGGAACATATGTAAGATCTCGAGGAAAGCCTTTGAAAGTTAAGGAGCTTGCCATGAGAGAGATAGGACGGATGGAAAAGGTATTTTCTGAAATTGAGGTTCTTGAGGATTCAGAAGTATTCCTTCTTGCGAAATCCTACTTCAGCGATTCAAAGTTCTTCCTTGAGAAAGAAGAGTTTGTGAATGCATTTGAGGCCGTTGTAATATCTTGGACTTACATAGATTCACTTCTTCACTTTGGTAAAGTAAAGGTTCCTGACCAGCTGAAAGACTTATTCACAATATAGAATAGGGTTGCTGTAGGGAAGAGGTTATACAGGAGACCAACTTCAAGATTCGGGGGAGATAACCCTTGTCGAGAGTCGCTGTCATAAAGGGAAGTAGAGGTCACGAACCTGTCTTCAAGGCATTGGACTTTGTCGACTTCCAAAACGTCTTGAAGGAATGGAATAGAGTCCTCATAAAAGTGAACTTCATCACCACTAAGTCCTGGGATTCAGGTGCAACTACAGATCCTGTTGTCGTCGAGGCAATCATCCAAAGGCTGAAGGATCTATCTATCGAGACTCTAGTGGTTGAGTCAGACGCAACTATGACCGATGCTACAAAGGCCTTCAAAGTGACAGGAATGGCAGAGATGTGTGATCGGAACAGCGTTGAGTGGATAAATTTGAGGCATCTGAAGGAGAAGGTCGAGATACCTGTCAAGGATGGGGAGACGCTGAAAAAGATTACAGTACCCCGTATTGTGACAGAGTCTGCCATCATCAGCGCCGCGAAGCTAAAGACACATAGCGGGACTACAGTCACACTGGGGATGAAGAACATGTTCGGTCTCCTCCCTGACAAGTTTAAGGCAAAATACCATGCTCAAGGCATTAGCGGGGTCATCGTAGACATAAACTCTGTACTGAAACCAACCTTGACAGTGGTAGACGGTTTTGTAGGGATGGAAGGATCTGGTCCTTCCCGAGGAGATCCAATCCAGATGGACACGATAATCGCCGGGGCCGATCCGGTTGCCACAGATGCCACAGCCGCGCGGACTATGGGTTTCGACCCCCATACCATCAGCCACATTAGACGTGCCCATCAAAAGGGGATAGGAGAGATAGACGACATCGAAGTTGTCGGCGACGGCATCGAAGCTGTCTCAAGGATCTTCAAGAGAGCATAACCCATCCCTCGGTGAAGCCCTCAGTTGAGAGTGAAGTAAGAGATATCCATCTGTGACAGTGTGCAAAATATACTTCGATTAGAAAAATGACAAGAATAATCATGAAATTGAATGATAGGCTCTCAAAAAAGTATTCAATATGCTTCCAGAAGATTCGTGACATCTAAAATAGGTAGGCTTCTGTAGCGTATCTACGCATCATCCGATGGCTGTTGAAGTAGTACGCTACTTTCCCGATAGAGTTCTCCATCATACCTATCCAATCATCTCTCTTCTTGTAGAACGTTGGAATAATCAAATACTCCAACTTATTATAGAGATCCTCTAACTCGCGTCTTCTCCTCTCCTTCTCGTCGACCTTCTCATCTGGCGAAGGTCCTATCGCCCAACCCGTCACATCTTCAACACAACCCTCTATCCACCAACCATCCAAGACGCTGAAGTTAATCACTCCATTATGCGCAGCCTTCATACCGCTAGTCCCAGAAGCCTCAAGAGGCGGCAAAGGCGTATTGAGCCAGACATCAACCCCACAAGTTAACTTGGCTCCTATACTCATGTCATAATCTGGGAGATATGCGATCTTGATCTCGTCCTTCAGAAGCTTCTTGTATTCGAAAACCTCTCTGATCATCGTTTTACCAGAGTGGTTTCGTGGATGAGCCTTCCCAGCAAAGACTAGCTGTAAATCCCCCCTCTTATTGATCTCTCTCAACCTCTCTAAATCCGAGAAGACCAAGGTTGCTCTCTTGTAGGCTGTAGCTCTCCTAGCAAAGCCAATAGTCAGTGTAGAGACATCCAATTCTACTCCTGTTGTTTCATTGACATAATCGATGAAGTCGTTCTTGGCAGACAGATGAGCGCTCCACAACTCATCGTTTGGAATCTCATCCACCCTCACAAGAAGTTCAGGCTCATTTGCCCAACCAGGGATGTATTCGTCAAAGAGTTCCCGAAGGCAAGGGCAGGTCCAAGTATACGAGTGAACTCCGTTTGTCACAGACCGGATATGGTATCCTGGGTAGAGTTTCCTTGAGTACTCCATATGAGCTGTAGTCACGCCATTTACATATTTGCTTAAATTCAAAGCTAGGAGGGTCATGTTCAACACATCCCTCCCGCCATATTCTTCTAGAATGCCTTGGGAGAACTCGTCCCCCAAACATTCTTTGACGACGTTATAATGGAATTTATCGTGCGCAGCCTCAATAGGCGTGTGAGTTGTGAAGATGCAGAGATTCCTCACTCTATCTGCATCTAAATCATTATGAAGTAGCAGCTCAAGCGTCAGAAGACTTGAATGACCCTCATTCATATGATAGTTCCTGACATTGAACTCTAATGCCTTAAGCATTCTAGCACCGCCGATCCCTAGGACCACCTCCTGTTTCAGTCTGTATCTCTCATCCCCCCCATAGAGATAGTCGGTTATCTCTCTGTCATCTGGAGAATTTCCATCAATATCCGTGTCCAGAAATAGTATAGGGACTTCCCCTCCCAGCAGACTCTGATGTTTATAGAGCCAAGATTTTACCTTCACATCTCTACCTTCGATCTGTACTGTTACTTCATTGGGCAACAGAGTCATGAAATTCGAAGGATGCCATTCATCATGATATTCTAGTTGCTCTCCTCTCTCAGTTATCTCCTGTCTCAAGTACCCCTTCCTACTGACAAGCGTGACAGCAACTAGTGGAATTCTCAAGTCGGCGCTAGATCGGATTGTATCTCCCGCCAAGACTCCTAGTCCGCCACTATAGGTAGGAATCTCACTTGCAATACCTATCTCCATGGAGAAGTATGCTATCATAGGACGCTCCACAAAG
>CP070773.1:387454-390466 GCA_020345945.1 Candidatus Bathyarchaeota archaeon
TGAAGAGCGCCTGAACGAACGTTCCATCTAGGTCTGAATCTAGGCAGTATTTCAAGTAACTTGTCAAACTTAACTCGATATGAACGTCTGTCTGCTTCGGCGTCTTCCGAGAATTCTATATGGGATCCTGGGACAGTTGCCTCTGCTAACTTAGCCAAGTCTCTTATCTGATAGTTTTCTTCGGTAATTCCGACATTAAGGATTTGATTGTGAACAAGGTCGCGAGGTGTTTCTAGAATAGAAGCGAGAATTTGAGAGATATCTTCGATATGCATGAGAGGGCGCCAAGCCATTCCATCGCTCTTCAATAAAACGACTCCAGTAGTATAGGCCCAAGCAATCAGGTTGTTAAGAACTAGGTCGAATCGAAGCATGGGAGATATTCCATAGGCTGTGGCACAACGAAGGATAGTTGGAGAAAAACTTGGTTCTGCTAACTTGGAGATGTCTCTCTCTGCAAGCACCTTGGAGGTCGCATATGGCGTGACTGGATTAGGTTCTGCTGTTTCTGTCAAGAAGTCGTCACTAGAAGAACCGTAGAGACTGCAAGATGATGAGAAGATAAAGCGTTTTACCCCAGCCTTCTTAGAAAGTTTTGCCAGCTTTACCGTCGCCTTGTGATTGATGACATAAGTCAGTTTGGGATTGAAGTATCCAAGAGGATCGTTCGATAGTGCGGCGAGATGGACTACCGCGTCAAATCCTCTAAGATCAGGATCTTCAATGTCACGAATATCTTTCTGTAAGTAGGGAATAGAGAGGGGTGAACTCCCAAAAGAACAACTCCCAAATAGATCACTATCTAGTCCTTGGACATCGTGACCTTCTCTTAAGAGAATAGGCACCAATACCGAGCCTATATACCCATTATGACCAGTTACTAGTACCCGCATCTCATTCAGTCTAAGCGTTTCTTTATCACTTTAATATAGTCTCTGCGAAAAACTCGACATCCTTCTCGATAAGCAGAAAAAACCTTGTTTGTTCCAAATATAGGAAGCTTTCAAAAAATAATGAAAGCCAGTAATCCTAGCAGAAATATACAGAAGATTGCTGGAGGTCTTTCGCAACTAGAAACGTATGGAAATTGGGGAAAACCAGATCGATTCATTCGTCCCAAGTCTTCCAAGGAGCTTTACCATTCTTCCAAAGTCCTTCTAGAAACATCTTGTCGTGTAATGTATCCATGCACTGCCAGAAGCCTGTGTGACAATACGCCATCAATTCACCGTCTTGTGCTAGATTTTCTAGAGGCTCTTTCTCCCAAAGAGTTCCATCACCATCGATATAGTCGAATACACCAGGTTCTAACACGAAGAAAGCCCCGTTAATCCACGTATCCGTGAGTTGAGGTTTCTCATTGAATTGAACAACTCTACTCCCGTTTAGTGTAAGATGACCAAAATGTGAAGAGGGTTGTACCGCAGTTATGGTTGCCAAGCGTCCATGGGAACGATGGAACTCTAGCAGAGCGCCTAGATCGACATCCGATAATCCATCAGACCAGGTCAACATAAAGGTTTGACCGTTAAGCCAGGGAGATAGTCTCTTGATTCGACCACCAGTCTGGGTTCTCTCCCCTGTATCAACAAGGTGCACTACCCAATCAACCCAATCTTGCTGACTACCTTCACGGAAGGAGACCTCCCCTGTTCCTGTCTTTACAGTGATGTTTCTATCGAGGATGTGATGATCTCGGACCCATTGTTTGATATATTCGCCTTTATAACCGAGGGCTATGACGAACTCTTTGAAATCATACCGAGAATAGTGCATCATGATATGCCAGAGGATTGGTTGTCCTCCGATCGTAATCATTGGTTTTGGCTTCATCCTCGTCTCCTCGATGAACCTAGTGCCATAGCCACCTGCAAGAATAGCGACCTTCATTTCATTCGCACTACTCCCTTCTTGAAATCAAGGATTAGCTTCAATGCCACAACGTCAAACCTGTGTAGGAACTTTAAGCGGTGCCTGATAGCTACGTAGACGTTGAAAAAAACAACCCATATTCCTTCCACGATGAACCATTTTAGAAGTTCTGTCAAGCATAATACTTGTTCCGACCACTTTAACGAGACACGTTTTATCGAACGATAGTATTCAAGGCAGTTCTTCAAGTGGGGGAAGATGATTTCAAAATCCTTGTCAGTCTCAGTCCACCAGAGAAACCTTTCTCGATAATCGGAGAAGGATCGGTTCTCAGAATGGAATCTATAGGAATACGATTGAGGATGTATTCTCCCAAAGAACAGGTATTCTGGGATCTCAAATATTCTACCAAGAAGGCTGAGTTCTGCTAGAAGATTTCGATCGGATCCGATATAGTCTCCAAACATAGTGGTTTCTCTGAGCGTATCTGCCCTGATGAGACCAAAGATTGCCCAACTAGGTCTGAAGAAGCTGAGTTGGTTTCTGAACCGTTTATGTAGCTTTTGAGAATCGTTCCCATTCTCGTATTGATACAACTTTAACGATTGACCATTCTCATCGATATAGGCTGTCTTCGAGTGACACAAGACTATGGATGAGTCACGTTCAAGTTTTTGAACACATTTCGTTAGGAACTTAGGATCGAGTAAATCATCATAGGCAGCCCATTTGAAGTACATCCCTGACGACAACTCAAAGACTCGGTTGAAGTTCTTTGCAGCCCCGCAATTTCCTGAGTTACGGTAGTAGCGTATGCGAGAATCGTTATCCGAATAATTACGACATATCTGCTCAGTGCGGTCAGTAGAGGCGTTATCCGATATTATCAGTTCAAAATTAGTAAACGTTTGAGCACAGATCGAGTCTAGGGTACCTTCGAGAAATTTCTCACCATTGAAGACAGGTAGACCAATACTTACAAGAGGTTTGACTGTTCGACCGTAATCATCCCCCGCTTCACTGTCTGTCTTAGGGATGGAATGTGAGTCCATTAATCAACACATCGGCTAAAGAACATTTCATATTTCGGTCTTCTATTCCAACGAGTTTAACGTGTGGTGAGATCTCTTGATCCACTAT
>CP070773.1:390566-393566 GCA_020345945.1 Candidatus Bathyarchaeota archaeon
TTAGTAGAAGTAGGAGACGACTTGGTCTCCATACTCTTTGAAGGGTTAGAGAATAAAGGACTAGAACTGGAAGACGGCGATATCATAGCAATCACCAGTAAGATAGTCTCGGTTGTTCAGAATAGATTGGTCAAGTATGACACGATTGTCCCCTCAGATAAGGCGAAGGAACTTGCTTCAAGATATGGTCTTGAACCAGGATTTATCGAACTCGTCTTGCGTGAGTCTGATAAGATTTATGGCGGAGTCTATAGAGCTCTTCTTACCTCGAAGGACGGCATCCTTTTTGCTAATGCTGGTATAGATCACAAGAATGTTCCCAAAGGGATCGCAGTTCTTCTCCCTGAGAACTCTGACAAAGTGGCTGACGAGATTAGAAGAGAAGTAAGGGAACGTGTGAGGAAGCATATCGGCGTTATCATAATCGATAGTAGAACCGTTCCTCTGCGAATGGGGACTATCGGAGTAGCTGTTGGTGTATCCGGTTTCAATCCAATCAGAGACTGTAGAGAAAAACTTGATCTTTACGGTAAGCCTCTGTTGATAACCAGGATGGCTCTTGCTGACGACTTGGCTTCGGCAGCACATATTGTGATGGGCGAGTTGACTGAGAGAATACCTATGGTGTTGATTCGAGGAGCCCCAGTCGAGTTTGACGAGTCAGCCTCAAGCGACACCGCGAAGATCGCCCACGAAGAATGTCTATACATGAGAATTTTCCAGCCAAGATTACTATAAATTGCTAGACTGTGGATTTCTCTTTGCCTAAACTTTTTAGCCTATAAGCCGAGAAATCCATTCCCTTAGCGAGGGAAGTCAATGAGCTTGATGAAGACTCATCTTCATTCGTTCCATGAAGAGCATGGAAAATTGGTCGAGTTTACGGGATTTGAGATGCCTATCTGGTACAAAGGCGTCGTTCCCGAGCATATGGCTGTGAGAAATTCGGTTGGGATCTTCGACGTGACCCATATGGGCAGATCTCTATTCACTGGACCAGATGCTGGGAGTCTTCTCGATTATTTGACTACGAGAGTCGTCTCTTCGTTGAACCTAGACCAAGTACACTACTCCACTATCTGCAACGAGTCCGGGGGAATAAAGGATGACTTGACCGTCTATAGGATAAGTGAAGATGAGTTCCTTATGGTCTATAACGCGAGCAATCGAAAAACCGACTATGAATGGGCGGTCGAGAACTCGACCGGCTTCGACGTACAGATACAGGATGTATCAGACGAGATTCCTATGTTTGCAGTTCAAGGACCCAAGGCCGAAGAGACTCTACAGACACTTACAACAGACGATCTTGGGGAGATACGTCGCTTCAGGTTTGGCTGGACTGAACTAGCTAGATTGAAGACTCTAGTGGCAAGAACTGGATATACAGGTGAAGACGGTTTTGAGATAATGCCCTGGAATGTTCCGTTATCCAAGCCATCAGAAGCTATCAGGTTGTGGGAAGAGATTCTGGATAAAGGCAAGCCCTTCGAGATTAAGCCCTGTGGTCTGGGAGCAAGAGACACCCTTAGGCTTGAGGCAGGAATGTGTCTCTATGGAGCTGATATTACTGAGGAGATCTCTCCCTTCGAGGCTAGGCTGGACTTCGTGGTACAGTTGGAGGCTGGAGATTTCATCGGTCGTGAAGCTCTAGCCAGACAGAAGAAGGAAGGCGTTGAAAAAGTTCGTATCGGGTTGAAAATGATCGAGAGGGGAATACCTAGACCAGGCTGCCTGGTTATGGACGACGAGACTGAGATCGGTAAGGTCACGAGTGGCACTCACTCCCCTATACTACAAAGAGGAATCGCGATTGCATATGTGCCAGTCGAATACTTCGAGACCGGGAAAACTTTGTCCATAAGGATCAGAAGAAAAGATCTCAAGGCTGAGATTGTGGACTTCCCATTCTTCGATATCGGAGAGTACGGTTGGAGACGGAAGAGAGATTGAAGATTGGAAAACTGAATTTTCCCGATGATCTGGTCTATACTAAGGATCATGAGTGGCTTAGGATCGAGGGAGACTTGGCAAGGATAGGGATTACTGACTTTGCCCAAGACTCCTTGCATGAAATCGTCTTCTGCGATATCCCCGAAATAGGTACTTCAGTGGAGAGAGGAGACTCCTTAGGAACCGTTGAGTCCATTAAAGCTGTTTCAGATGTCTATTCACCAATCTCGGGGACAGTCACAAGAGTCAATGAGAGACTCACAGAAGAACCTGAACTCCTCAATAATTCTCCCTATGAAGAAGGGTGGATTGTTCTTCTGAAATCTACCTCCATGAATGAAGTCAATGAATTACTCAAGGTTCAAACTTATGCTGAAATGGTTGAGAAGATCTTTTCAAAATAACCCAGAGAGAGAAGCACCCTCTTTCGAGATCCATACCTTTAGGTATACATTTTCCTTTATGTGAGAGGGGAAGACACCTCTCCTGTTGTTCGCTCTCAATGCTTGCCTATGCCTTTTTTTCCTTTTCCAAGAACATCTTCCATGTCAGACAGAGAGTCTTCGGATGGGAGGCCTTCACTTCGTCAAGTCTTGACACTGAGGTACTGGATGGGGCTTGTTGAACGGTCTTTGGGCTTGAGAAAGCTTCTTTCGATATGATCTTGATCGATTCAATGTATCTATCTAGGTCCTCTTTCGTTTCGGTCTCGGTCGGCTCGATCATTAATGCTTCGTCAACGATGAGTGGAAAATAGGTTGTAGGCGCATGCATACCGAAATCGAGTATTCTCTTTGAGACGTTGAGTGCTCTCACTCCTGTTTTTTTATTCATCACTGAGGCTGAGAGCACTGCTTCATGCTTTCTTGGTTTGCTCGTTGAGTATGGCATCTTTAGGCCTGGGATCTTCTCCAGTTCATGGGCCATATAATTGGCATTCAAGACAGACAGCTCTGCAGCTTCCCTTAGCCCCTTGGGTCCCATATTGAGGATATATGCGAATGCTTTGAGGAGTACACTGAAGTTTCCATAGAATCCTCTGACTTT
>CP070773.1:393666-396619 GCA_020345945.1 Candidatus Bathyarchaeota archaeon
GATACCGAGTTCTTCAGCCCTCCTTTTTACGATCTCCAACATTCGGTCGATATTTTCCCTACCAGGTGTCTCAAAGTATTCCATTAAACTATTCACCTCGAAGAATTGTATACATTACATTGCAGGATTATCAGCTTAAGTCTTGTTTTTTCGAATCTGGTATACTCAAATATTCTGTTGTGGAATAGGTGTAGGTGATAAAGGTCGTGGTGGGTTCCGCGTTGAATGAAGAATTGATCTCAAAAGAAGAGTTCATGAAGGAGACTTGTAAGATGGCGCGTCTCTTCGCTTTGCTCTATTACCATTTTGCTAGGGTTCTTGTTAAAGAGTTTGGGAACGATAGAGGAAAGGAATTGATTGTTAGAGCGGTTAAGGACTTTGCTCTGGAAAGGGGGAGAAAGATGAGAGAGGAGGCTCTACGTCTAGGTTTTAGTCTGACCAGTCAGAGTATGAGTGAACTCTCGGATCTACCTAGATATACGTTCTACACCGACGAGCAAGGGACTCACTGCCCATTCGCTGATGTGTGGGAGGAGAAAGGAGTCCTAGGTCAAGAACTAGGGTTATTGTACTGTAATATCAATGATCCATACAAGGCCAAGAGCTTCGACTCCAAGGCGCGACTCTACCAGTACATCAAGAACAGAAATCTCGGATACTCTGAATGCGACCATAAAAATGTAGAGTATCTCGAATAGAGAGGGGAAAACAAGACATCTAAGGACGCAGACAAACATAGAGATCTCTGTCCGAAATCTGATCCCGTCAAAGATAGAATGAGGCTGTTTGGACTCTGCCTTAGCTTTCACGAAGTATATCCCAGACAAGGTCTTTGATGACAACAGACTTTGGAGGCGGTTCAAGGGCTATGTCTCCCTCTATAATTGTTTGGCAAAGGAGACCCAGTTTCCCGTTGATCAAGACCATGCATTTTCCGCAGACTCCTCTTTTGCAAGCTGCATGGCTTCTGTATGCTAATGTTCCATCAAGATTTTCGTAGATATAGTCGAGGACATCCATGACGCTAAAACCAGAGATGATGGGAACCTCGTAGACTTGAAATTGTGAACCCGTATCCATTGAGGGATTGGACCGCCTTACTCTAGCTGTTATTATTTCTTCCAAAGGTGCTTACTCCGAAAGTTGTTTGAGAACAGGTACTGATCGAATAATGTATTCTTCCCAAGTTTCAGTTCCTGTTGGAAGAGACATCTTTGTGACTGTGACTGGTCTGGTCGAACAAGTCATCCCACCACTAGATTCCGAGACGACTACTTCTCTTAGCCATCGGTCATGATCCATTTCTGGGCAATCTTTCCGGTAGTGAAGTCCTCGACTCTCTTCTCGGATGAGGGCTGCTCTGGCTGAGGCTTCAAGACAGATGATTAGATTCCGAACCTCTATGGATTCTATCCACTCTTTGTTGTAGAATCTTCCACTATCCGATACGAAGAGTTTCGGTATCTCTTTTATCTGGATCTGTTCAATCTCTTCGATCGCTCTTCTCAAACCATTGTTTTCTCTGATAATGCCTACATGCTTGTTTGCTATCTCCTGAATCCGTCTAATGATTGTGACCGGTTTGATTCCGTCTCTCCGGTTGAGTGGTTCGAATATGCGGTCTTCAATTGTTTTGATTTGATGTTTGTCGATTCTTCTTACCTTGGATTTTTTCACGTATTCTGCGGCGACCTCACCTGCTATTCCTCCAAAGACTACCATCTCTGTTGTTGCATCACAGACCCTATTCGCACCAAACATTCCTGAACCACATTCGCCTGCAACAAAGAGTCCTGGTATCTGTGTCTCACATCTCTCGTTCATGCGAATTCCTCCCTCAAAATAGTGAGCGGCGGGGGCTACCTCGATGGGTTTACCGTGTTTCAGAATCTCTATCAAATCTGAGAAGTCTTCACCTTGCCATCTCCTATTCGGAAAACGTTTGACCAAGGCATCTTCAAAGATACTTGAAGGTAGATGTTTCACCGACCAATATACTCCTCCATGCGGGCTTCCTCCTTCAGCATTTATAGTGCGGGCGCAAGCTATCGACCAAATGTTCTTGTTGAATTCTGTCGTCGCCGCTATCTCAGAAATCCTTGGGTCATAATCTAGCATGATGTCTTCGCCTTCATTGTTTAGCATCTTTGCGTCGACTACAAAGGAGGCAACGTAACCGAATATGCTGCCCCGGTGAATCTTTGGCCATAGAATTGTATTGGGGCAGAAAGTAACCATCTCCATATTGCTGAGCTCTGTTCCAGCTCGATAGGCCATTGCCAGCCCATCTCCCGTCAGCTCTTTTGTACCGCTTGTAAAAGGATAGGCTTGATGCCAGCCTCCTGTGGCTAGCACGACGGCTCTAGTCTTAAAGATAATGAGTTCTCCAGTCACAACTTCAATACCGAGTGCTCCCACTGCTCTACCGTCACTCACCAGGATGTCTACGACCATGGTGTCCTCGATTACGTCTACGTTATGCATTCTGGCCCCTTCCGCACATGCTCGAGCCAATTCAGAGCCTGTTGTGTGCAGATTGCCGGGTGGATGAAAATCTGCTTTCAGTCCATACTCGAGCAGCTCTGCTATCCTTGAGGGTGCTTTTTCTGTCCAAATTTGAACAAGCCTCTGGTTGTTCAGGTAGAATCCTTCAATGATAATCTCTCGAAACAGCTTTTCCTTCGTCAACCGCGAATTCCCTGAGAAACCCATCTTACATGCGCTATCTCCGTCCATCTGGATTCCGGCTTCGGCGAGAACAGTCGCACCACTTTTTCCAAGTCCTCCCTTACTAACGAGTACTGTGTCTGCTCCGTTTTTGATTGAATGTGTTGCCGCAAGTGAGGCTGCTCCTCCGCCTCCCACAACAAGAACTTCTGTTTCAATTCTATCTTCTTTCAGACCTATCGCCCCCTATTGGGCAATGGAAGGAGTTGTCTAGTTGGTATCCTTT
>CP070773.1:396719-399641 GCA_020345945.1 Candidatus Bathyarchaeota archaeon
GTAAGAAGCCTTGAACGTTGTAGAAACAGGCTAACAGTTAAATAGGGAATCCCGATGAGGGTCATCGACCGTTGATGCATGAGTTCTCAATGATGGAGAACGTTCTTAGAGTTGCCTTGATAGAAGCGAGAAAGCACTCTGCTGAGAGAATTCTAGACATAGATTTAGTGGTGGGTGAACTGACGTTCCTCAATCTAGACCAGTTGCAATTCGCCTTTGAGACCCTTTCTAAGGGAACACTTGCGGAGAAGGCAAAGCTAAACATAGAAACGATGAGGGCGAGCATCAAGTGTTCGCGATGTGGTTACGCTGGCCCTATTTCATACGAAGGACCGGAGGACCATCTAGGATACGTCGGCGTGTTCTTGAAATGCGGGATCTGTGAGAGTCATGATCTTGAAGTCATATCTGGAAAAGAATGTGTAATCCGGAACCTTAAAGTGAAGACTTCGTCGAAGAAGAGAAGACGCAGATGAAGGATCCGACAGATGTAAACAGATCTATCTGTTTGTTTTAAGTATTATTCGCGATAATTGGGCTTTCGGAACCAGAAGTTGTCTAATATATGTTTTAATATGGACCTTGGTCATCAATTTGATACAGTTTGGTTCTAGTCATTTGGCTTTATTGTCGGGCAGTTTTCTGGTCTTTCAGTCTAGTACTGGATTGTAAGCGTCTATGGCTTCTTTGTTTGATCTCTCTGGACGGTAATGTTTTTGCTCGAGTTGGAATAAAAGCAACAGCCTTATGATCGCTCGTTCATTTTACCCTTTTGGCTGTCAATTTACGGGACCTACTTTAAGATCTCATTGTCACATAATTGTGTGATTGATGCCTATCTCAAACTCGTTGTAATATACGTTAAAAAACATGATGTTTCTAGTTAATTTTTGTTAAATTCTATAACTGATTTAGACGAGTATGTTACGTTTTTTATATCCCTGACAATTTTTTAGATGCCTCAAGTCTTAAATGTTCCACGAGATCTTATCGGGTGATTAGAAGTCACAAACATGTTTGACCAGATTCGCTTCGAATATTATGAGACAACCATCCCAAGTTGAATTACAATAGGACGATTTGTGCTTTCAAAATAATATCCGAGATTATGAGGCTCAATAGATGAGTTCGATGAAAATCTTAACTCTATATACATCAACTGGATGTACCCAATGTCTCGCTGTTAAGAGATGGCTTGGAGAAAGATCGGTGCATTTTATCGAGAAGAACCTGTCTGATACCAACGTTATGTCAGACTTGGTCATGTCTGATGTATTCATTATGTCAGCACCGGCTCTTGAGGTGGATGGAAGGCTCTATACGGTTGATGAGATATTCAACGACGGGAAACTGAATGAGGAACTTCTTGAGCAAAGTTTGGGGCTGAGTTAGTATGGAAGAGCGTCTATACCAAGAGAAATCGAAGGCAAGTCTCAGTAAAAAGATGCCGTTGGTACGAACTAGCGACGGCCATTTGCTTCCGTGGGATAGAGAAGCGATAATCAATCAACTAACCAGAGAGACGGTGCTTGCTAGGACCTTCTTCAGTATACCTCCGATCACTAGGCACGAGGCTGAAGAGATAGCGATAAAGGTCGAGCAGAGAATTCGACTCATGGAACTGAGATTTGTTAGCGGCCCCCTCATAAGGGAGATAACCAACATCATATTGCTTGAGGAGAGCATCAGCAACCCTGAGTACAAGATTTACAGGAACATCCTGACAAGGGTTGGCTGTCCAGTCTATGACGCTTACGAGATAGATGTGGGGGATGGCTTTGAGTCAAAAGAGAATGCCAACCTTCAACCCAACTCTGAGACTTCCCATAAGAAGAAAGCTGATAGAGCCTCCAAAGAAGAGTATCTCTTACTCCTCCCCCCTCACCTAGCTGACGCTCATCTCTCGGGTGACTTCCATATCCATGACTTAGATTATTTCGGAACAAGACCCTTCTGCCAGGATTGGGACCTGAGATATTTTCTTTACTATGGGTTTATGCCTGACGGGTTAGGGACAAGAACGTCAGTCGCCGGACCCGCCAAGCGTCCTGAGGTCGCAGTACTCCACTCAGTAAAGGTTTTAGCGGCAGCACAGACAAACTTCTCCGGAGGAGAAGGATTCTACAACTATCTAGTATTCTTGGCACCGTATATGTCAGGCCTCTCTTACAAACAAATCAAACAGCTCATGCAGATGATGTTCTTCGAGCTGACACAGATGTATGTGGCTAGAGGAGGTCAACCAGTCTTCAGTAACATCCAAGTTACACCAGGCGTTCCTGAACTCTGGGAAGATAAGCCAGCAGTGTATAGAGGTCGAGTAGGTCCTGAAACTTATGGAGAGTTTGGAGACGAAGTCAGGTTGATGTTCAAAGCAGTAAATGAGGTTGCCCTTGAGGGAGACTACTGGGGGAAACCATTTAACTTCCCGAAGCTTGAGAATGGCCTTGAGCCGGACCTTTTTAAGCCTGAGTATGATGAGGATTGGCTGCTTGTTCATAAGGTCGCAGCTAAGCATGGAAGTCCTTACTTCGATAATATGATGCCTCCATATAGGGGGTATGGAAAAGGCGTTTCGTGCTATCAGTGTTGTGCCTACTGTTTTACTGAGACGCCTGAGAATGATCCCGACTTCGATGAGAAGATGCACTTTGTAGATGGAAAACATTTCAGTATGGGTTCTTGGCAAGTCGTCTCGCTAAACCTACCAAGAGCCGCTTACAGGGCCCAGGGAGACGATAAACGCCTCTTCGAAGAGCTCTTTCGAATCATGGATCTGAGTATCGGTGTCTTCATGGCGAAGAGAAACTGGATGAATTTAATGTTTCAGAACAAGAGAATTCCTTTCGCCACTCAGAAACCAAGGGACCCAATCACTGGAAGACCTGGTGCTACTGCGGTAGATTTTGATGATCTAGTCTT
>CP070773.1:399741-402647 GCA_020345945.1 Candidatus Bathyarchaeota archaeon
TATTCTGTTCTCTTGATGAAGCCTAGAATCTCGTAGGGTATCTTCAGATCTACGCCTGCTTGTACACAGTGAATGTCGGGGCTTACAAGTTTGTGTACATTCTCGAAATAGCTTCTATCGTCGTCATAAAAGAGGACTTGGGAATATCTTAGGGACGGATCTTCTCTCCGGACTTCGTCAACTATCTCTTGTATCATAATATGTTTCATTCTACCCTTCTCATGCCATATCTTTCTAAGCGATTCGGGAAAGAACTCCAATATTCCAAATAGTCTCAGAGCTTCCTCAGCTTTTTCTTTACGGTTCCAGCTTGCCATACCTATTGCTATCTTTAAGTCTCGTAGGTCAGTAAGGAGTTTTCGAGTCTTCGGGTGGATACTTACTTTTTGTCCATGCAGGTCAGAAACAATATTCTTGTCCACTATCTCATACGGTAACTCCATCCAGCCTACTCTTCCTCTCCATAAGCTCTCATCTGCATCTAGAATTACTAGTCTAATTGGCATAGATTCCAACAGATCGTTACCCCTGTATTTCAAGGTTTTCGGGGCTACAGGTGTAGGTGAATCCTGACGTTAGATTCTAGACTCGAAGTATCCTGCCTTCCTTCTTATCGCCAGTTTTGTTCCAGGCTTCTCTTCATGGGATGGTCATAGGATCTCAGCGAAGGCTCGTATAGGCATAGAAGCCGCCTTCTTCGCCTTCAAAGGGGTGGCAAAGAACCTGAAACACTTGCCATATAGTTTGTGGAGGTTTGTCAAGTTTTCAACGATAAAAACTTCGTTCTTCAGAAACAGAGAATGTGCCGGGCGTGACAAATCCTTGGAGTTGTCGATATTTATGGTATCGACGCCCACTAGCCTAACATCCGCTTCAATCAGGAATCTGATTAATTCTTTCGAGATGAAGGGATAGGTGTGATACTCTTCGGAACCCCAATACTTATCCCAACCAAAATTGAATAGGACTGCTTTCTTGGCAAGATTGAGGGTTTTTGGTAATGCTTCTAGGTCTATGGGCTCGAAAGCCTTTCCTCCTCTCACGTCTACGAGGACTCCCGGAAGGATTACTTCCTCTATTTCTATTTCGCTGATATCTCTCCCTTCGGGGTAGCGATGATATGGGGAGTCAAGATAGGTTCCCACGGACGTTTGAAAGGTGATCTCTGAGATCTCGAAGGAGCATTTTCCATTGTACTTCGGTCTTGTCTGTTCGTGAGTAAGGAAGGGGTTTATCTTCGCTGTGAATTGTGTGTAAGTTCCGTCCTCATTCTTCAGCTTGAAGCTAGGCATATTATCTTCAAGGATGTGGCTAAGGTCAATGTACTTCGTCATATTATCGTCGTACGCTCCTTTGGTATAGATTGACTTGAGTCTTTTCATCTAAAGTATTTGGAATATTTTTTCTAGTCTACCAAGTGGTTGTTCGATTATGTCTCTTGGGTACGGCGTCGGCGTATGAGCATAGGGAGGGTCGCTGTGAGTGCGCTGGCACCTCCCAGAAGGAACACCGAGCTTAGTCCTTGACTCTCAGCGATAGGGGAGGTGAGGACGTTTGCCATTCCGCCAATTGATTGGGCTACGTTGTAAATGCTATTTGCCATACCACGGTTTTCTGTCTTGGTTTCAATTGCGACGAGGGTTGATCCCAAGATCATGGTTGCTCCATGACTAAGACCGGCAAGAAGTCGAATAAGAATCAGTAATAGGTAACTGTTGGCGAAGGGAGCAGCCAAACCAGACAGCCCTCCCAACGCTAAGGCGAAGAGAAACATGATTGTAATTGGTGCTCCAGTCAAGAATGTAGCACATGAGAGACGTATAACGACGACTGCCAAGTTCCTGTAGATGGAAAGTGAGGAGACCTCGGCATCTGTGAGATTGAGATCTACTCGAGCATATATGGGGATATAGGTGTTGATGATTGATCTGTAAAAGGAGAACAGGAGTGTTGTAACAAGGAGAGCTTGGAAGTCACTTCTGTGTATCAGATCTGAAACATGGATCTTATAATGTACTTTCTCGCCTTTCGAAGTGTCCGGTTTCGTTTCTTGGATCTGGGTTGCCATATAAAGTAAGGTGCCTACCATGGCGATGACGTGAATTTGGTAAAGATTCCGTAGGGAGACTTGGGGTATCGTCAGTAGGAGGCTGCCTATGAGGGGACCTAGGAACATGCCGATACCAGAAAAGAGGTAGAGGGTGCTGATCACCTCTTGTCTATCCTTGGGTTCTGCGACGTCGGCTACCATTGAGAGAAGGACTGGGAAGAATCCTCCTCCGGCGAAGCCGCCGACGAAGGCTGCTAGGAGAAGGTGATTTGGATGTGTAGCTAAAGTGCGGATCAGAAGCCCAATCAGTACTATGATTCTAGGGAAGAGAAGCATAGGTCTTCGACCGAAACGGTCGGAGAGGATCCCGAAAGGCACCAAGAGGAGTATGCTCATTGCGCTACGGATGGTGGTTATGAGGTTTACTTGGAGTATGCTTGCCCCGAGGTCTAAGGCATATAGTACACTGATCGCCCATGTCATAGATCCTGAAGCCACGAAGATCAAAGGTAGGATGTATAACTTCATGAGGGCTGGATTCTTGAGGGTGGAAAACATGGTGGTGGAAGTAACTTATGCTTGTGAAATATTAAGAATTGGTAGCTTGGAGAGTAGGATCTGCGAATTTGCGACCTTAGGTTGAGATGACTGTGCCTCCAGTTCTTGGATCTGAGCCGCCTAATACCTTGTTTCTCGTATGATCTATAAGGATCGTCTGGACGGAGGCGAAGGGCCCATAGCTTGCAGGTGTCTTCACTATCACATTTCTTTTGGATCTCAGTTCTTCACAAATGTACTGTGGGATGCGGGCGCTGACATCGATTATCTCGGTGTGGAGGCAGAAGATACGAGGATG
>CP070773.1:402747-405619 GCA_020345945.1 Candidatus Bathyarchaeota archaeon
AAGTTGACTAACATGAGTCAAGAAAAGAAAGAAGAAGAAAGCAAGCCGGAAACGAAGAGACCCTCACGGGTTGACCCAGAGTTCAAACATGAAGTCCTCAAGATGCATGGAGGAGAAACCCTGAAGATCTGTTTCCAATGTGGAACCTGCACCTCAGGTTGTACTATCGCCAATTTTACAGACTCTTATAGACCTAGGCAGATAATTAGATTGGCTCAATTGGGTCTATCTGAGAGACTCCTTCCCAGCGATACGTTGTGGTTATGTTCAGCCTGTTATACGTGTACGGACAAGTGTCCACAAGGAGTTGAAGTCAGAGATGTCATTCGCGTCCTCCAAAATATGGCAGTCCAGAAGGGATACATTCCTAAAGCATATAGAGAATTCGCCAAGAATATCGTCAAGTCAGGTTATGCCTACAACATACCCAGCTTCAGATTGAAAAAGAGAGGAGAAGTTGGACTTCCTCCCATACCAATAACAAACACTGAAGAGATTGAAAAACTAGCCGAAGTTACTGGACTGAAAGATCAGATCGAGAAGGAGGAGAAGGCATGAACAAGAAAGAACCCAGTGCGAACGAATCCGAAGAAGCCAGAGAAATGAGGTATGCCTTTTTTATTGGGTGTGTAACTCCCTATCGAGAGACAAGTTACGAGATATCTACAAGACTTGTTTGTAAGAAACTTGGTATCGAACTTGTAGAGTTGGAAGGAGCCAACTGCTGTGGTCTGCCAATCGACTCTATGAATCATGAGTCAGCACTGACACTAGCTGCAAGAGATCTGACACTCGCTGAAGATATGAAATTGGACATAATGACTCTTTGCACCGGCTGCGCTGGAGCCCTTACAAAGACGAACAGACACTTGAAAGAGGATAGAGAGAGTCGTGAAAGAATTAACAACTATCTAAAGGAGATAGACAGAGAGTTCAAAGGAACCATCGAGGTCAAACATCTAGTTAGAGTACTGCTTGAAGATGTAGGACTAGAAAAATTGAAAGACTTCATTAAGCGACCTCTCAAGGGACTAAAGGTTGCTGGACACCACGGTTGTCATATCCTAAGACCCTCAAAGTATCTTCAATTTGACGACCCCGAGAACCCATCATTCCTTCAGGACCTGATTGAACTGACGGGTGCTGACAATGTGGGATACATCGATGAGAGAGACTGTTGCGGGGCTGTCGCAATGGCCGCGAACAGAGACGTACCCATGCACCTCATAAGAAACAAGATACTTCATGTCATAGAAACAGGAGCTAGTGCCCTAGTCACTGTCTGCCCAAGCTGCCATTTCATGTTCGACTCGAATCAACCGATAGCAGAGAAGAAATTTAGTGAGACATACAATCTACCTGTGATACACTATCCTCAAATGCTGGGATTAGCGATGGGCTTCTCACCAGAAGAACTGGCAATGGATGGATTAAAAGTTAATCCAGAGAAGCTACTAGATGCAATAGCAAAAACAAACTGAAAGCCTCATCCCATCAAAATAGCTCACAGCAAAAAAGACCTGCTAACAAGAAGTTGTGTGAGAAGGGAGAGAATAGAATGGAGAATTATTTGGAAGCATGGAGGACCCTTGAAGAGTTAACCATTTCTCTCAAGAAGAATGGCATACAAATATCCGATACGCTTATGGAAAAACTCAGGTCGACACGGGCGACAATAAACATCTACGAAGCAGACCCTACCTATGGGGACACAATTGCACTTATAGAGAGTTACCTAGGAGATCTTGAGGCAACCCTAGTAAGTCTAGCTGAAGAGGAGTTAGGAAAAAACTTTGCCGACGAATGGTTGAAGAAGATTTCTGAGGCAAGAAGCAAGGAGGTACAAGAGCCAGAAGCATTGGGAAGATTTGTACCTGGAGTACCTCGTAGCGACTACTGGATACGGATCAAAATCGACGAAACCATCTCACGCGAAGAACTCCAAGATATGGTTACTAAACAAGGTCTCTCGACGAGCGAACAGGAAGCGGATTACGTGGTTATCCATGGTGAAGAGAGTAAAGTCAAAGAAATTGTAAAAGTAATGGCGAAGAGAATGAGAGAAAAGAGGGGAAAGACCTAACCTGTCAATCCTTCAGCTCAGACTGCTCTGCAGCTCTGAATAGTTTCTTTGTGGCGGATATCCTCGACTTTTTTGCCAGAATATCTCGGTTCGTCAGTTCTATAGCCTCAGTTGGACAGAGCTCAACACACTTAGGCTCGCCTTCACAAAGATCGCAGACTATAGCTACCTTGGTATCAGGGTGAATAGTTATAGCCCCGAAATCACAGGCTTCAACGCACCAACCACATCCATCACATTTGTTGTCATCGATGATGATGATCCCTGTCTCTTCCGATTGCTCCAAGGCCTTCCGTGGACAGGCGACAACGCAGGGAGCATCTTCACACAGCCTGCATGCTATCGCAAGGTTACTCTCAGGATATAGTCGAATCGCTCTTATCCTCGACCTCAAAGGATTAAATTTCCCATCCTTTTCGAGAGCGCAAATGTATTCGCAAGTTGAACATCCAGTGCACAACTCAGGGTCTGCTGATACAAACTTGTGTTCTTTCTTCGGCATTACCTAGTCCTCCTTTGAAGATTCTGACTTCTTCCTCATCTTGTCAACATACTTATTATAGGAGCTCAATCCCAATTCTTTCAGTTTCTCTTTGGTTGGGATTCCTTCTTTATCCCATCCTCTGGTCTTGTAGTAGTCATCGAGGAGAATGTCAAGATCCTTCTGTGTTACGACGCTCCCCTTGGCGACACCGGATTGGATAGGGTCCTTCATGCAACGGATAGGCACGGTATCGTCAGCTCTGCCTAAGCCTTCTCTGATATTGTAGATTCTTGCCAAGTTGCTAA
>CP070773.1:405719-408552 GCA_020345945.1 Candidatus Bathyarchaeota archaeon
TCGATCAGCCCGTCATCGTCCGAGTCAGCATCGCCCGGCTCGGTACTGTGCGTGTTCACCTCGTCGCCATCATTCAGCCAGTCGCCGTCCGTGTCGGGACCGAGCGGGTGGCTGCCATAGTAGTACTCGTCGAAGTTGGCAAGACCGTCCCCGTCTGGGTCGCCCTGTGCGCCGTCGTCACCCGTCGGGTCGTCCGGGTCGAGATCGTTGTCAACTTCCCAATGGTCGGGCATCCCGTCGCCATCAGTGTCCACTTCCGGGCTAAGTTGCACGCTATTATCTGGACTATCCGCCGCAACGGCCGAGGCTACTTCATCGCCCGTGCCGCCGATGGTCTCGGCCGCCGAAGTCCGCGCTGCGCCCAGGAGCACGATCACCAGCGTTAACGCCAGCGCCACGGGAAACAGAAAAGCATGTCTCCTCATGGTTCCACCCTCCTACTACTTTCCCTTTTCCCCTTGTTCTCCTGCAACAATTCAACGAAAGCTTCAAGCCTTGTATTGATGTTTGCTTCAGAGTTGGTTTCATCAATCTCGAACCTGTACAGCGGTAATCGCAGTCTCTTGGTTGTTAAGTCCATCATCATCTGAGCGGTAGATTCAGGCATACAGCTTAAAGGCAGTAAATGTATTACGCCATCAAAACCATAATGCTTGTAGAAATACAGAGCATAATAAGATGAGTCGCCGTGTCCTCTGAACAAACCGTCATAGTGTTTTTTTGCCTGTGCTACAAAAGGCTCGGGCACCTCTTCTCTGTAACCTCTCTTCAGTTCGTTACTGTACTTGACAAAAGTATGGACATTAACGCCGAGCTTTCTCAGTTTATTGAAGATGTCATGGTTGATAGAACTCTCCACTACCGTGTAGAACTCTCCCACGACTCCTATCCTTATTCTCTCTCTATCACGCCAGTCAAAATCATCGCGTCTCGCCTCTTCTTCATTCATTCTTCTGATGGCTTTCAGGAGCTCCCTAACAGTCTTCAGGTAAGAGTTTCTTGGGTTTAATGCTCTGAACGTCGAAATGACACCCAGTATAGATCCGGTCTTGCCCTTACCTTTCCTTTCTACAAAATGGGTGTCGAAATCGTAACCCAAGTCTGTACATATGTGTTTTTGCAGCTCGAAATACTGTTGGAATCTACAAGAGCCCACACACGCATTAGAAGTTCCAATACCAAGATATGTCAGTCTTATGCCTTTCTCTCTTGCCAGTTCTAAAACTTCAATTAAGGAGCCCAACGTTACCTTAAACGGATAGCACATCATAGGAGAGCTATGCCTGACTCCTAATTGGATTGTTCTTTTCGAGATGGGCGGAGGCAACATTACCTCCAGACCTAAATTCTCCAGTAGTTGTTTGATCAACTCTGTGTAGATAGACATTCTCGGCAGAGTTAGGACCTTTCCCGCCGCGCCTTGTTCTTCAGAACGTTTCTTTTCAGGATTAGCTTGCTTCATTTTCACGTGTACTTCCCGCACTTGCTGTCCAGGTAAGAGACTTCGTCTCCTATTGGTATCCTGGTAACCTCACAACCATTCGGACAATCCCCGCACACAAATGTCTCCGTTCGTATATCGAGATCCTTAATTCGAAATCCTCTGAATCTAGTCTCTTCCGGCGTATTGTCTCTTGCCAAGATGGCCATTCCTATCGCTCCCATCGACTCGCAGTACTCGGGCACAAGCACTTCGTGACCAAGCTGTTCTTCTAAAGCTTTGACCAGAGCTTTATTCCTTGCTGTCGCCCCTTCAAACACATAAGGTGGTTTGAGTTCAATTGATTTTGCCAGTGTAAGATAGTTGTTAATTAAGGCCCTGCAAACACCCATCAGAATGTCTTCATTCCTCGCGCCCTTGTTCTTTCTTGAAACGACTGCCGATTGACATAGGACGCCGCATTTACCAGGAAAACCCAGCTCTATCTTGCTCTCTAAAGCCAGGTCTCCAACGTCTTCTATATTGACGTTCAAAGCCCCCGCTATCGATTCGATCATGGCACCCGTTCCAGCGCCGCAGATATTGTTCATTATGTAGTTCTTCCAAACACCGTCTTCCAGAGTTATGATCTTGCAGTCCTCTCCCCCTATGTCAAATATGGTGTTTACGGCCGGGTAATAATGCAGAGCTCCTGTAGTGTGAGCCAGAATCTCCGTCTTCTTTATGTCGCCTCCTAGTATTAACATCATTAGAGCCCTGCCGCTTCCGGCGCAACCTACAGATCTTATTTCTACACCGTCTGATTGGCTTTCTAACTCTGCCAAGCCATGCTTCACCGTTTCGATCAGATTCCTGTTGTGGAGATAGGTCTTAGCCAATATGTTCGTATCATCATCTATCACAACCATCTTCGCCGAAACGGAACCTACGTCGCATCCCAAGTAACCATCACATGTTCTCTTTTGACCTTTCTCCGCAGGCAAGAATAAACCACTTTCAAACGCTGCGCTCATGTCCAGTACGGCTGCCCCGGTCATGGCCCCACCCTCCAAACGACGGACTTAGAAAAGCCCCATATCCCTCTCGTACGCCTTTCCCTCACTGTAGTTCCTTGTAATAAACGCGCTAGATGATAGGATGGTTGACATGTATATGATATATATATAACCTATTTCCATAAATAAACATTCCAACATCCTGAGTCTCCCTGTGAATAGCGGGTCAGCGCCCGTTGAGGTTCGCCCGAAGACGTTCGAGCGCGCTTATTAGCTCCTGCACATCCGAGTCGCCGAGCACACCCATGATCTTCCCCACCTCGTGGGCATACTCTTCCTCGACTTCCACCAGTAACCTCTTGCCGTATGCCGTCAGCCGCACGCAGTTGTATCTCCT
>CP070773.1:408652-411473 GCA_020345945.1 Candidatus Bathyarchaeota archaeon
ATGACCGTGGGAGTAGCAATCATTATCGGAGCAGAGTTAGGAACAACGGTCACAACTCAGTTAGTCTCTATCCTATGTTATCTAGGTCGTGAGAAAGAAGTATTCAAACTCTCCTTCGAGGTCGCTATGACTCATTACTGGTATAACCTAGTCACACTCCTGATATTCTTCCCAATTGAATTATCATCTGGCCTTTTGACCAGAGTAGCACTTGAAGGGACTCGGTTCTTCGGCAGGATTCCAGGCATAACTGAAGTACCATCTATATTCGATCTTATGACTCCCTGGATCGACGCACTACTATCCTTCATACCAGCATGGTCTGGCATGATTATCGGCTGTGCACTATTGATGCTCTCTCTAAGAGAGAGTGAGAAGCATATGTCCGCTGTCTTTGCTACCGAAGTTTCCAAGAATCTACTCCAATCCACATTTGGCGACCCGATCAAATCATTCCTCGCAGGCCTTGTTTTCACCATCCTTGTCCCCAGCACATCAGTGATGGTCTCACTACTGGTCCCTCTTACTGCAACCAAACTCATAGGAGCAGATCAGAATATCCTACCCTATATCCTAGGCGCCAATATTGGCACCGTTTTCGATGTTATGGTGGCAGCACTTGTCACCGGAGACCCTGCAGCAATCGGCGTATGGCTGGTACACCTGACGATAAACATCATTGGGGCCATTCTATTTCTTCCCATCATGAAACCTTTCATTATATTTGTACACAAAACCAACGATTTTCTGACAGACTCCAGAAATCGAACTATCCTGTTCTTTTCTCTCTTCAACGGTTCACCACTCGCTCTTCTTTTAGCCAGACTGTTTTCATGAGTTTGAAAAATATATCAGCCCAACCACTGAAATACTAAAGGACAAACAGATACAGTATCGTGTACCTCTTTTCAGCCTCATTGCTCATGAAGATACTTTAGACCTATATCTCAGTGGAGAAGCCTTACTTACAAGCTACTCGCAGACAAATGAATAAAGTCCTTTACTGGCCCGAACCAAATGATTATGTAGAAAACGAAATGATCTAGTCCTTGACGAAGAGTTGTACTCGACCATCCAGTTGAGCTACTAGGATATCACCGTTAGATGCGACAGCGATATCGTGTGCAGTTGAGAGTTGACCCTCACCCTCCCCAGGCGTCCCAAAGAACCCAACAATCCTGCCTGAAGTCTCAAGTTTTGTCACCCGCCCATGGGTTCCATCAACAGTATAACAGTAACCGTCACTACCATAGGTGATTGCGAACATCCGTCCGATATGGGTCCACTGCCGCAGAAACCGTCCCTCGGGAGAGAATATCTCAATCCGCCAATTGGTACGATCAGCCACATACACCAAGCCTTCTCTGTCGGTAGTGATCCCATGGGGCAACAAGAACTCTCCAGGTCTACTCCCTTCAGATCCCCATTGCCCTAGGAACTTCAGGTTTTTGTCAAATCGAGCTACTCTTGTATTCCCGTAACCATCGGAGACATAGAATCCACTATCTATGCCAAAAGCGATGTCTGTAGGCTGATTGAAGTGGGTCTCATCCTCTCCGGAGACGCCTTTTGTTCCAAGCGTCTTGATGACCTCTCCATCCGGAGAATAGAGATAAAGAATGTGCCCACCGTCGTCTATCAGCCAGATGTTGTCGTTCTCGTCACACTTCACCATGTGGGGTCGACCGTATTCACCCTTACCCCAAGATTTGAGAAGGTTACCCTTCCGGTCAAAGCATAGAAGTGGCGGTGCCTCTTCTCCTCTCTGGTAAACGTAATATCTTCCCTTCGAGTCTGCGGCAACACCAGCCACCTGTCCAAACTTCCACTTCGAGGGCAGTCTTGGCCATGAGGAGACGACAGCATACCCGAGATTCGTTGGGCTTTCTTTTACCTCCCAAGAACGAACCTTCAACAGCGTCTCTACGTCGGTAGCTGGTTCTGCCAAGACCTCGGCTGAGGGGCTGCCCATGCCCCATTGCTCCTTACGCGAACTCATCCCAAAACAGTCCTCCCTTTTATGGTAACTATCAACATCCTTGATCCAGTCTTCAAGATATTCGTCCACTTCATCCCCCTATTTCGGGAATCTCTGTACAATACGAGTTGACCTACCTAGGATACTCTAACTCCCCGTAGATTGGACTGATCTAGAGTCCTATTCAAGTTTATTGAAATCGTGGATAAAAAATGCCAGCAATTCTCCCTCGACCATCTGGAAAAAACTTCAAACAGCCAGAGATATTGCACTCTCTATTCGGGAAGATGTTCTTTGTTCCAGCGATCCATGAGCCGGATAGCCCTATCGATCTGACTTGGATAAATAGCTCTCAGCTTCCCTATCGCCTCTGATCTTGAACTCGAATCCTTGAGCAATCTTAGGAGTCTAAGTGCCGTACTCCACGTCTTCTTGTTTCCGCAAGGCACCTCCAGGATCAGGCAAAGATCGAACCTATACCTTGAAAGTAGAAACGGTGAGACCGAGCCAATAAGAACGCCATCCTCAAGCTCGATAAGAGGAGGGACGCCTCTCTTCTCTCTCCTATTGGGGTCGGTAAGGATGCGGTAGGCTCTTTTGGCGTAGCAATGAAGTTCAACGTAGATCTCGGGTAGATAGTGGTCTATCAACGAGAGAAGTTTCTTACCCTCCTCCGTGGAGTAGTACACTTCTTTGAGAGTACTGATGTGCTTCCTAGGTCCTCTGACCATACTCGGGACAACTGCAAGTAACCCGGTGGAAGGAGGGTCGTACTCAATCAGCCGTCGAAGAATAGGTCTCGTAGCCTTTCCTTCCCGACCATGTATACCTCCAACAATGAGT
>CP070773.1:411573-414359 GCA_020345945.1 Candidatus Bathyarchaeota archaeon
AAGTTCGGAATGCCAGGAGATGTTCTAACTGTTGATGAGATGTACAATATACTGGAGGCGGTGATCTAATGCCAGTATTCTGGTATGAAGATAAGGATACGTTCTTGCATCGGATGAATCCAGTATTGAAAGTATGGGTATACCTAATCTTAGTCTACATGGGCTCGGTTTATACCATCCTGGAATTTAGAATCCCCCTGTTCATTATCATGAATATCTTCGCTCTGTCTTCTCGTATGCCAAAATGGTGGTGGAGATTCCCCTACTTGATGCAAGTTATGGCAATTCCCTGGGACTTAACCTTCGGGTCATTCGCTGCTAACCCTGATCTTTACCAGCGTTTACCAATGTGGATCAAAGAGATCGAACTATTCTATCTTACTGCTCATGACTTCACGATCGGGCCGTTCCACATCGGGCGAATTGGCTTTACAGGTCCAAACCTATACCTGTATCTCAGCGGAGCTCTCTTGAGGCTTGGAGCATGGGTCATGCTGCTTTCGATGATCTATACAATTTCACCTACTCAACAGCTCCAAATGCTGGCAAGTGCCAAAGCCCCGGCTGCTTTTCAATTCGTGTTCATGCTTCCTTGGCGGTACGCGAGTGTGATGGCGCAGCTGACTGCTCGTGTCTATCAAGCCCAAACCCTGCGTGGATATGAACGAAAGAAATCCAGAAACCCGTTTGTTGAAGCCCAGCGCATGCTACCTCTCATGTATCCTGTCGTTCGGACCTCAGTTGGCATGATCGATGAGATTGCAGTCGCTGCTGAAGCTAGGGCATTCGGGACAGGTCCAAGAGCTCCATTATACGATTTCAAGATGGGTAAGAAAGAGTGGGCTGTAATCATTCCTTTGATTATCATCCTAGTAGTGACTCAATACTTCTATTGGACAGTCAAGTGGGGAACAATATAGTCTATTTTCCCCTTTTCTTTCCTCTTTCCATTTTTCTCATCCAATATTTCGCATTGCGGTTCAGGTTTTAGGCCCAAGTTCTGTATCCACCAACTCATCATCGATGCGCGGGGAATATAAGGCGTTGAACGACCTTGTATTCAGATACTTCGCATAGCCTCCGATGGTCTGGTCTTTCCCGCTTTATAAGCTACGTAAGATCCAGCAGAGATGCAGAGGATAACTGCGAAGAGAGTGCCTATGATCAAATTTACTACCAAAGTAGGAGCAATTTCAATTAGTCTATCAATTGTAAAAGGGTCCGCAGGTCGCAGGAGAATAAAGAAGAGTGTTGGTGACACTACCATGAAGGTTACTCCCCCAATATTATACTCTGAGGGCCAGAAATATGCGAGAATCATGCCCATCGCTGTCATTATCACGAGAGCAATCGCATAGTTCCTAAGGAAGGGATTACTAAAGGAGATATCTCCAAAAATATTGACTACAGTCTCAACGAATACTGAATGGGGAAGGGTTATCCCATAGAAGATCTGGATAGAGACTATTGTCAATACTGTGGCTATTATGCTTCCCAAAAATCCTGCCATAAGACCAATGAGGGCTGACTCAGCCATGACCATTTGGGTGATATATGAGGGATTGAATCCTATGGCCTTCATAATACCCAGCTCTCTCATTCTCTCCATTACTGATGAGAAGACGGTATTGTAGACCTGGAATCCTCCAATCACTACTGAGATAATAAAAATTAGAGTGATATACCACACCCCCTCTGAAACTTCTGGTCTAATCATCTTTTGGGCAAATGTGTTTTGGATTAATGTTTGGACGAGTAACGTGGTTGGGATACTGACACCCAAAATTGTTAGCACAAACCGAGTAAGTCGTCTATGGAGGTTTCTGTAGGCGAGAACTATCATTCCTACTCTCCTATGACTGCCTAGGATCTTGGTTGTCTTCACGATAAGCAAAGATAAGAAAGCAGGGATCATAGACACTATCATTGCATAGTAAGGTATCACCTCTAAACTATAGGGGGCTGCCCGTGTCTCCAGAGAGTATTCAATAATCTTTGGATTCACATTAGACAGAACGATATATACTGAAAATGGTAGAACTTCCTCACTGATGAGGAAATAAGTTTCTCTGGAAGGTTGAGGATTCAATTCTATAGAATAATGGTTAATCCAAGTCTTCCTACCGCTCATCATCAAACTCATTGATATTTCGGTCGCATAACTTGATAGAAGGAACTTGATATCTAATCCACGCCCGTCATATACGTCTTTGACTAAGTAGAATACTTCAAGATATACTTCTCGAGGGGATTTTTCCACTCTGACTTGAATTGTAACCTGTTTTCCTGTGCGAATAACCCTGTAGTTTGGTTCAGCTGAGTTTGAGATACTTATCTTCCTAACCACAACTCTATTTTGTGGATAAGGCACAGGAATCTCTATGAGGTCTCCCACACCATTTGGATACTTGGCTTTTACATGCAACCTCATCAGTATTGCGGCATCTCCTTCGTTGTCGATGTTGACCACAATTCTATTGTCTGGAGAAAGTGGGCTTGTACTGTCCGAACCAAAATAATAGTCTGTACTGTCTGAACTAAAATGGTTGAGGCTTTTTGCCTTAGATGTAGAAAGGCTTTTACACGTAGAAACGATGACGAGAGAAATGAGAAGTATTAACAAGTATCTCCTGTGGTTCTTCGCTTTTACCTTCCTCTTCTCTTTAGTTGGTGGGAGTACGACTTCCAAGTAGACTCGAATAAGGCTTAAAACCCATACGATTGATGACAGACTACCTACTTCCTATATGATCTTAATTTTTCATAAGGTCTGAAAGGGTTTTAAG
>CP070773.1:414459-417244 GCA_020345945.1 Candidatus Bathyarchaeota archaeon
AGAGAGGCATTCCTAGCTCAAAGTCCTCAACTATACAAAGAGGAACTTACTTTAGCATTCGAGAAAGTTTTCGAGGTTGCTCCTTATTTTAGAGCCGAGGAATCCCATACTGTCCGACATCTTAGCGAGTTCATATCTGTAGACTTAGAAGAGGCTTTTGTTGATTTTAGCGATGTATCCCAGACTCTAGAGGAACTAATCCTACATTCGGGGCGCTCCATAAAAGAACAGTGTCCTCATCAGCTTGAGATCCTCGGAGTGGATTCGAGTTCTTGGGAAGAGGAGATATTGAGATACACTTATGATGAGATCCTTGAGGAGCTCGATCAGAAACTCAATATGCCTCTTGAGTGGGGAGAAGATATGCCTACTTCGCATCTGAGGGCATTGAGCGAGATCCATTCGGGATTTTACTTCATATTGGATTGGCCTTCGAAGACAAAACCATTCTACATTAAACCCAGTGATAGGAGACCGGAAGTGACAGAATCCTTTGACCTGATGCATGGATGGGTGGAGTTGGCTTCTGGTGGAACGCGGGTCTCAGAGAAAGAGATGCTGATAAAGAGGTTGGGGGAACAAGGTCTCAACCCTCTTGCCTTCAAGTATCATTTGAAAGCATATGACTATGGTATGCCTCCACATGCCGGGTGGGGTTTGGGGTTCGATAGATTACTTATGGTCTTCACTGGCAGAGAGAATATCCGTGAGGTTGTCCTTTTCCCGCGTGACCAATCCCATCTCACTCCATAGCTGTCAGGGACTTCCCAGACCGGTCTATTGTTGGAAGTGAGTCCGATCTGCTTAGATATCTTTGATCTCTATTCTACAGGGAGTAGCTAGCTTAGGAGCTACACTCTTTAGGAGCTTCTTGACAAAGTCTACATCGGTCTTGTCGACACGGATTGTAGCAATCACTTGATTCTCTTTGACTCGAACAGATCTTCCTGAAGGTTTTCCAAAGGCTCTCCTCATCCCTGAAGAGATTCTGTCGGCTCCAGCGAATGCAAGCCATTTTTTCCCTCTTAGTATAGTGTGAGGGTAAAGATTTATTCGGTAATAGTACTTCGAGAGTTTTTCGCCAAGAGACCTGTTGACGTGAATCCGTAGTGCTTCTAGAGACTTATCAGACAGACTCCCGGCTTCTATGCTTTGGAGTACAATCTCGGTGTCATATTGATTCTTTGGGTCACCCATTTCAAAGATGGAGATCTTAGGTGCCGGTGTACCGTGAACATATTCTTTTCTTGTATATGGCATGGATATTTTCTCCTTGATATGAGAGGTCTTGGTCTAGAGGCGCCTTTGATAGTTATTGGCTCAAATATATGTTTATCCTGAACTGCTCTATCAGGTTCTCTGTGGTTGTTCTAGTCCGAAGACATTGTTTCTTCCTGTTGAGAAAAGAAGGTTCATTCTTGGGTCCCTGAAGTTACGGGTAATATCCCCCCTGATCGTGATAAGGTAATGAATACGATATCTTCTAACTATCCACCAATAATCTTTCCTTTGAACATCTGGTCCTTCGCTTCCACTGGGGGAGAAGAGTTCTTGGGTTGAGTTCTTCTCTATCCTATCTGAGAGAGTATTGTCTTGACCGTTCTTATAGCCGCCAATATAAAGGACTGCATTGTTCTCTTGGATTGGTATCTTCAGGTCTAGTCCTAAGATCTTTTTCTCTACCAAAAGGGGGTCGATCCTAGTTCTTGAATGGGCTATCAGAATACAGGTAATCTCCCTTCTGCTGTCGAGTAGACTTATTCGGCTCTCTTCTCTTCTTGGGTCTTCCTCTTCTATATTTCCATTTTCGTTTGTTTCTATGATTCTGTTGTATCCATACTCTTCTGGAGCAGACAGGGTCAGTCTGAGCTGACTGGGGAAACGTCCTTTGAAACTCGTTAATCGGAACTCTATTCTAGCGATCTCTCCTCCCCTCATCAGAGTAATACTCTTGATAACCGTCAAATCTTTTCCAGTATATTCGGTTCTTAGGGTCATTTCATTCTCGTTTAGGGTTCCCCATGAACAAGTCCTTGAGGTTAGTTCTGAGAGTTCTGTCTGCCTTCCGTTGGGTTCTATGAGTCTAATATCATGGTCATTTAGTGACAAGATCTCTTCAAATTGTCTCTCTCCCCAGACTTCGAGTGATGGGTTTCTTGCTGATAGGTGAGGGTTGGAGTCCCTAATCCGCAGTTCTCCGTTTGTTATCTCGTATTCGTTTGATCCAATGAGAAAGCTTGCATCTTCTGCTCTCTCCGCCTGCCAAGAGACTCCAATGAATGCTGTGGGAATAGCAGGTATAACGT
Source organism: Candidatus Bathyarchaeota archaeon (assembly GCA_020345945.1). Lineage (GTDB taxonomy): Archaea > Thermoproteota > Bathyarchaeia > RBG-16-48-13. Next base: position 416,766 of record CP070773.1, read on the forward strand.
GTCTCCTACTGAGTCCTGGTATCCACCAACCGATGGTTCCTCCCGAGACTATCTCCTTTCCCTCTGGTATTCTCTCTCCGATCCATCTTATCATTCCGTATTCTGGATTCCGGATATGAATGTAGTATCTGGCTGCAGATTTGAAGTCGTGTACTGTCCACCATCCTGGACTTACGATTATCGCTGTAAGGATTAGAAGAATCGATAGGTGTCCTATTGAGTGCCTTCTCATGGATCCTGATCTCGAATCTTCGAAATCAGGTTTAGATATCATGGTCAGATTACGGTGGATAATCCTAGCTACAAATGAAAGGCCGAAGGAGGCTGTCACCATTAGGGGGAGTGCTGGGTAGTACCATAACCTTCGGTAATCTGCTGCGATGCCAACGAGATAACTCTGGGTTAGAAGAATTGGGGTTAACAGCCATGACAATAGAAGTATGATACTCGTCTTTTCGATCTCGCTTGTTCTATTCCAT
>CP070773.1:417344-420111 GCA_020345945.1 Candidatus Bathyarchaeota archaeon
TATACAATCGATTCAAGCCAAGGATTCTCTCCTCGTTGCAGGTACTTCAATCCTGTAGAGTAGACTACTATGGAAGGACCTATCGCATACTCGAAGAGGATGAATAGTGATGATGCCAATACGGATAGGATCGGGTCGATTTCTAAAAGGACTGCTAAAGAAGCCAAGAAGATTGAAAAGAAGACCAAAGTCAGCAGAACAGATGTGACCATTGTTCCTTTCAACCTTAAGAGAGAAGCCAATGCGATCTTTTCCCCCAAGCTTAGAGATATATGCTTAGTTTCTTTATTCTTATTGATCGAGAGTGTTCTCTGTGAGTTCGATCGTCCGAGAGATAAATTGTCCTCACTGCGGTGCTCCTCTCAGGTACAATCCTGGAGAGATTGTTGGTCTCTGTAACTATTGTGGATATACTAGTGTTCTAGATACGGGGAAGTCGTTTACACTTGAGCATGCCATGCTGATAAATCGCTATACTCCCAACCAAGCTGTTGATCAGGTTCGTAGTTGGATGGGATCGGGCTTCATGAAGCCAAATGATCTTGTGAAAAGATCCCAGATCAGTGAAGGCACTTTGAATTATCTACCCTTTTGGATAGTGCGTATGAATGTCACAACAAGTTACAAGGGTATCTTTGAGAGGATGGGGCCGGGTCTTGTGAAAGAGGGTAAGATCGATAAGGACTACGATTGGCTAGTTCTTGGTAGAAGAAGATCTGAGTTTCCAACAAGAGAATATGATGTTCCCTTAGCTGGTAAGATCCCTTTTGACTTCAGACGGATTGAGTCGTTCGGGAATGTCTTGAACAGCGAGCTATCTCAGAACGAGGCTGTGGACATGGCAAAACAGCAGGTTGGTTTCCACCATGAGTTCCTAGCGAAACAGGATGTTGATCGAATAGTTGAGATCGATCACGAGGTTGAGATCGAGGAACCGGTTTTCCTTCATGCTCCCATTTGGTTCTTCTCATATGAATATCGGAGTGGAAGTTACTCCGTATTCTTGGATGGTGTAACCGGCTCAGTCGTTAAAGGTGACATTCCTCCTGCGGAGTTCAAGCTATTCTAAGATAAGAATAGTTACGGTCTTCTGTCGAAACAGCTTAAAGCTTCCGTTGTCTCTTGATTCTTTGAAGAGGGAGGAAGATGGCTGAGAATCCGTTGAAGAAAGTTGAAGAAGAAGCTGGGCTTCTTGAGAAGATCATGTTAGCGGTTCCTGGATTTAGTGGCTATAAACAGAAGGAGATGCGGAGAGAGGCTGACCGCTTGATTAGGGATTCCCTTTATAGACGGCTGAAACGGTCAAAGAGTGATCTGCGAGGTGCTTATAAACAGTTGGTGGAGCGTGGAGATACTGCTTCCTCAAAACGTATGGACAGCCTCATAGCGAAGTTCGATAAGGTATCTTGGGAGATCAACCGGGCATCGTACGGATACAGTGGCTTCTTTGATGCAGTAAAGATACGAGAGGGGGACCTAGATTCTATGTTGGCGTTCGACCTACGCTTGGTTGAGCTTGTGAAAGATCTGGGCTCTAGAACCAGGAAGTTCAAGAAGATGGTTGCTGATGCTACTGGTGAGTCAGTCGATGAATGGATCGATAACCTAGCGTCAACGATTGAAGTAATCGAAGATGCTTTTAGCGAGCGATCTGAAGCAATAAAAGGAGTGAGATTGGGGTAGATATCTATGCCACAGGTAATAGAATGGGTTAATCCCCGTGAGAACGATATAGTCTGGAGATATCCGGATGAGGATATAACCTGGGGAGCACAGCTCATAGTGCACGAGATGGAAGTTGCCGTGTTCTTCAGGGATGGAAAGGCTTACGATGTCTTTGGTCCTGGACGGCACACGATAACAACTATGAATCTCCCGTTAATCACGTCGATTCTCTCAAGGTTGGTGGGGTTTGGGGAGACTCCCTTCAAGTCAAGGGTTATTTTTGTCTCGACGAAGCAGTTTGCAGGAAAGTATGGGGCAAAGGCACAGACCACAGACCTAGCTCCGCTAATGGTCCATGGGGCCTTCTGGGTTAAGGTAGACAATGCCTCTGTATTTGTGAATGAGGTGGTCGGTGGACAGGGAGCCTATGCAACTGGCGATGTGAACGATTTCCTGAGAGGATTCATAAACGAGAAGATGATCGATGAACTCTCTCAATACGACCTTCTTGCAGTGTTTACTCGTCTTGACGAGACATCTATCGTCGTTAAGAACCATATAGTCGATGCTTTTGTCCGTATTGGGCTAGAACTTGTTGACTTGAGATTTGAGGGTGTGGATACAACTCCGGAGTATCGAGAAAGACTGTTCTGGCTTAGGTCCGGAAGGGCAACTCCCTCGGAGGTGTTGAGAATGGAGACTGTGAAGGAGGCTGCTAAGGAGCTAGGCAAGTCTCCGGGTGCAGGCTTTGGTACTGGTATGGTGATGGTTCCTCCGATCTTCCAGCAGCCTGCTCCAGCGGCTGGGACCCCGTCTGTTGCTTTGGTTGTATGTCCTAAGTGCTCTGCGCAGATTCCATCTACTTCGAAGTTCTGTCCGAACTGCGGTGGAGGCCTGACTGCTACCCCAGCAGTACCAGAACAGGTTCAAGGAAAGAAATGCTCGAAATGTAAATTTGAAAACTCGGCAGCTGCACAGTTCTGTTCTAACTGCGGTGAGAAATTTTAGATTGGAGAACGCTAGAGCTCTTCAATCCTCGTTCTTCTCCTTTTTCTCCTTTGATTAAGACTTATACTTGATTGTCATGTGTCTAGCTGCTTTC
>CP070773.1:420211-422950 GCA_020345945.1 Candidatus Bathyarchaeota archaeon
CGATCTGAGAGAAGTATCTGCGGCAACCATGCTTTCTGGCGTCACGGACAGGGTCGGTCTCGATAATAACGAGGCGGGATGGCTTGTCGGATGGGTTATGGAGTGTTATGAGAAAGGATTTCTAAGCAAGGAAGAACTGAACGGTCTAGATATGCGCTGGGGAAACGCAGAGGCGGTTAGACAACTTCTCTACATGATCGCAAATAGGGAAGGCATTGGAGATCTACTAGCAGAAGGCGTGATGCGGGCCTCACAGAAAATTGGTGGAGAAGCTGCCAATTGTGCAATCTACACCCAGAAAGGGAACACGCCTAGAGGACACGACCATCGAACAAGATGGTTTGAGATGTTCGACACAGTACTCTCAAACACAGGCACCCTCGAGACAGGACCTGCAGCCTTATACTTCTCTGGAGACAACACCCAACTTAGCGGTCCTGGATATCCTGAAGCGATCTCGACCTCGGTAGCCTTGACCAAGGGTATCATGGTCTTCGAGGATTCTCTGGGAGTCTGTCGGTTCAACTGTCGGATGAACCTTGAACTAGAATCCAAAGCGATCAGCGCAGTAACTGGATGGGAGTTCACGCCAGAAGAAGGAAAAAACGTCGGTCTCAGAGTGGTCAACTTGATGAGGACCTACAACATTCGGTGCGGAATAACAAAGGAGAAAGATTATCCTTCTGAAAGATATGGTTCGACACCGGTCGATGGTCCTTCGAAAGGAATAGCAGTGATGCCACATTGGGAAGATATGCTCGAAAACTACTACAAACAGATGGGTTGGGATACTAAAACAGGAAAGCCATTGCCAGAGACGCTGAAGAAACTGGGCCTCGGGGACGCTGTCCCTGATATCTGGGAAAGCAAAAAGTAGTGTACAAAACCTTTCGGATAGTATTGGACTCTTCCAAATCTTTAAGTGTCCTTTGGGTCGTGTCTTTCTAATATGTCATCAGTGAATCACATTTCACTCCTTGAACAAGTGGGACTCACAACAAATGAGGCAACGGTCTATCTCTTCCTTTTGGACAAGATTGAAGGAGTGCCGGTCGGCGAGGTCGCCAAGCACTGCGAGACCTCGAGTCATGAGGCCAATACCGCTTTAGTCACACTTCTTGACAAAGGATTCGTGAAGATCAAGGAGAACAATGCAGTTGCGGTACCTCCTGAGGTATCGCTTTTCGCTGCGTTGGAGACGATGGAGAAGAGTCTTGGAGACAGGTTCGAGACGGCAAGGAAAGCCGTAACCTCACTTCAGAGACCTCTCCAGACCCTTTACTGGGAGAAGCGAGCAGGCATCCGACCAGAAGAACTGCTAGAATCTTTAGAGGATCTTGAGTCAATGGAACAGAGGACAGCCCAAATGATCTCCGAGGCAAAAGAGAGTATCTTCATATTGACCGAGACCTTCGGATGGTATGGAAGCATCAGAAAATACATCCTAGCCGCTGTGGAAAGAGGAGTGAAAGCTAAGGTGCTCATCATTGCTCCTGAAGAACCGAGTATTATAAGGGCACGGGAACTGGAACACATAGGTGTCGAAGTGCGCCAATACACAGGGGAATGGTATCCTGTGAGAGGCACATTGGTGGATGAAAAGACGCTTGTGATGCTTATCTGGGCTACAAGAAAGGATATTGAGCGTCCGATCTCATTTAGACCTCATTATACCCAGAATCCGGGATTGGTCAGTGTGTTCGCAGACTCTTTCCAGACAAAGTGGAGCAAAGGGAAACCTATACCTTGATTTCTTCTAGTGGACACCCGGCTATTTCGGGTATGACTTGAACTGCCACGACTCTTTCTCTGAGCGTATCTGTTTGAGGATGTCTGAGGTTTTCTTTTTCTCCAATGATAAAAAGAGTTTACCTATATGTTTACAGAATCGTTTGTCAGATGATACTCTTTCCCAGTCTGAACAGTCGTGCAGGATGAGTTGTTTCTCAAGGTCTATGGTTATTCTGTAATCTCTTATCAGCGCCTTAACTTGCTTGTCTGTTACCTCCTGGATGGATAGTTCTCGATCCTTGATGTCTCTAGCTCTCCTTAGCCTCTGTCGGTCAATGAACGTCTTGAGGAGGTCTCGAGCAGTCATTTTCATGAGCTTCTTAGGCTCGATGAACGATTCTAAAGACGGCTTCTGTACTTTTACAAGCATTTCAAAATGATTCTCAATATTCTTTTTTGCCTCTGTTTGCCGAGGAGTAAGCTCTCCAAGCATTTCTAAGACCTGTAGACAATTCTCTACAGCGTATCCATGGTAGTGGTTGTTGAAGAAACCGTAGACCTTGTCAGCTTTTCCTGCAATCTCTTTGATCTTGGGGACCCATGGCTTCAATTCGTCTTTGTCATATCGGTAGTTGTACCAAGGTCTTGTTCCTTTTCCATGCCACCTGAAGTACGCTATCTTTGACGTCAATTGCATCTCTGGTGGCAGTAAAGGTTCGTCTACGATAGTATAGGCTACATCATACTTTCTAAGTAGTTCCCAGGTTTCTTCCGTCATCCATGAGAGATCCCTGAACTCGACGGCGAAACTTATGGCAGTTGGTAGAACCTTGAAGAAACTCTCTACAAGTTCAGGATCGAATTCGAGACTAGGAGGCAGCTGTATGAGAAGACATCCTAGCTTACCGTTCAAGGATAGAGGTTCCATGAGTTCGCAGAAACTTGAAAGGTCCTCTTCAACTCCTTGGTCTAAGTCTAACCTCTTCTCATGAGTTATCAGTCTAGGAA
>CP070773.1:423050-425762 GCA_020345945.1 Candidatus Bathyarchaeota archaeon
ATTGATCTCTCTTATTGTCTTGGCCGCAGGGAAATCAACGAGATTTGGGGAGAATAAGTTACTCTATAAGCTTGGTGATAGGACAGTCATCGAACGTGTAGTGGAGAGTGCGTTGGGGTCTCAAGCAGATGAAGTCTTCCTTGTTCTAGGGTATGAGGCTGAAAGGCTAAAGAGAAAAGTATCAGGGACTGGATGCCGCTTTATCTATAACAGGAATTTTGAAGAAGGACAGAGTTCGTCTATTAAGACCGGACTCGCTTCTGTTGCACGGAATTCTAAGGCCGTTCTGATCATGCCAGGAGATATCGCCTCGATCAGTTCACAGTCTATTGATAAGGTGATCGAAGAATATAGGAGAACACGAGATCCAATACTGGTCGCAGCTCATCGAGGAAAACTCGGGCATCCAATTCTATTCGACAAGAGCCTATTCCATGAGATTGCCCAAATAAACGAGGAGACCCAAGGATTGAAGGCGATAGTAAAGAAGTATCGGACACAAATAAACAAGGTTGAGGTAGGCTCGAAAGAAGTGTTGCTCGACCTGGATGCAAGAGATGATCTCGATAAATTTTCCAGGTCGTCCACTTTTTAGCCTTTCTTCTCTCTACGCAACCACAGTGACTTACCCGTACCTCCTTTACGGATTTTAACAATCTCGGCCATTATGCTGACCGCTATCTCCTCAGGGGTCTCACCACCAATGTCTAGTCCAATCGGAGCATGGACTCGTCTAATTGCTTTCTCAGGGATACCGCTTTCTCTCAGATTCTTGAAGATTGTTCCTACTTTTCTTCTACTACCTATCATCCCAATATATGCAGCCTCTGAAGCTATTGTCCTTTTGAGTGCGAGTTCATCGTGTATATGACCTCTTGTGACTATCACCAAGTACGTGGAAGACGTTATACCCACTTCGTTGAATGCCTCATCGAACTGTCGACACACGATCGTATCTGCCTCTGGGAACCGTTCTTTGTTTGCGTATTCTTTCCGATCGTCAATCACTACGATACGAAAACCCAACATAACTCCAAGTTTTGAGAGTGGCAATGCGATATGGCCACCCCCTACTATCAATAGTGTTGGTCTACTTTGAATTAGGTCTAGGAGTAGTTCCATCTCGCCTCCACACATCATATGGGTCTCGACGCCTTCCTCTTCACCAAGTGAGTAGGTCACGGTAATTGTTTTTCCTTCTTTGAGTACCTGTTTTGCTTTAGCAATGACAAGGGCTTCGATCCTCCCTCCGCCAATTGTGCCAAGGATACTTCCATCCTGTCTTACCATCATCTTGGCCCCCACCTCCCTTGGAACAGAGCCTTCGGTCCTCACTACCGTGACCAGGACAAATCTTTCACCTCTAGCTATCAACTCGTTAGCTTTTTCGATGATTTGGCTCATAATTCTCTCTAACCCTTATCCGGTTCTTGGTATTAAACCCAAGAGAAACCTGCTACAAGATTTACATCGACTTCCTCGCCTTCTGTGAGCATCTTCTTTCCTGATGGGACAATTGTAAAACCGTCTGCTTCGACAAGCGTCTTAAGCAGGGAAGAATCTCCTACTATCGGCTTCGCCGTCCACCCCTCCAATTCTCTATCCAATTTTACAAAGACCGCGTTTTCAAATTCCTCTGACCTTTTGAACAGCACCTCTTTGCTTACCTTTGCTTTGATCGTGAAACACAGTTCTTTTTCTGAGGTTCCACTAATCCTTCTAATCAAAGGAATAGCAAAAAGATGGAAGCCTACAAAAGCAGATTGAATATGTCCAGGTAACATTACAATCGGCTTCCCGTCAACAATGCCTACTCCAGAGACTCTACCAGGTCTCCTCTTGACTCCTTGGATAATGGAGACATCTTCTCCAGCATCTTGAATCGCATCTGGAACATAATCGCGATCTCCAACCGAACATCCTCCTATGGTCATCAATAGGTCTCCTTCCCTCAGACCCTCGACTATTCTATCTCTCAAGAAGGATATGTCATCTGGTACTATGCCGAGGTCGATTGGTATGCATCCCATCCTCTCTACCAATCTCGAGATCATGTAGCCATGACTCTGAAGGACTTCTCCCACCTTCTTCTCCTTGACGTTCTCCACCAGTTCATTACCAGTGGAGATTATTGGGATTCTTGGCTTACGAAACACATGAACTCTCTCTATACCTAAGGCCGCGAGAAGCCCTACGTCCTGAGCTCGCAAGATCCTACCTTTGAAGAGGATCTTGTCACCTTTCTTTGCATCTTCTCCTTTCGCAATCACGTTTTCATGAGGGCCCAAAGGATGATGGATCCTAATAATCCCCTTCCTTGGAGAGGTGACACGTTCTGCCATAACCACCGCGTCTGCTTTAGAAGGCAGGAATCCGCCTGTAGGAATCTTACATGCCTCTCCTTGACCAAGTTCGATATCCACCATTTTACCAAGTCGTACCTCATCCTTGACTTTGAACGATATCGGATTGTCTTTCGACGCTTCAACAGTGTCTTCAGCTCTAACTGCAAAGCCGTCAAACCGTGAAGAGTCATATTCAGGGATATTTATTCCAGCCAGAACATCTTCTGCGAGAACCTGTCCGAATGCCTTTTCCACCTTGACAGCTTCTGAGTTTAGACGCTGGGGTCGGATGATCTCGATCACCCGTGACAAAGCCTCTGCTGGAGCCGAGTACTCAAATGTTCTTCTCATGGGAAAACACGCCTAT
>CP070773.1:425862-428572 GCA_020345945.1 Candidatus Bathyarchaeota archaeon
ATCAACTAGAGTTGCGACAGTTCAGCATCATCTGACCCTCCTCAAGCCCGACTTCTATACTTACCCGCCAGTATAGGTCATCCCGGAAAGGATAATCTCTACGGAAATGGCATCCCCTGCTCTCCGTTCTCTTCAAGGCAGAACAGACAACCATCAGCCCAACCAGAATCATGTTTCTTGTTTCAAACCATGCTGGCAAGGTTGCTTCAAACCCAGGATGAGAGGACTCAACAAGCGTCAATTCGCGAGTAAGTTCTTCGCTTGCCTTTTCCAGGGTCAACCTTTCCCTAACCGGACCTGCACTGGAACTGAGAATTCCTCGGATCTTATCCCTTGAAGATCTCAACTCCAATGTATCAGAAACCTGGGACTTCGAAATGTCAGATGACGAGAGAAGCTCCTTTAAAGCAAGTTCCTTGTCTATGTCTGGCTTAGCCAGAGTGAAACTTCGTTCTGACGCGTTTTTCCCTGCGATCTCCCCGAAAACGAGAGCGTCAGTAAGAGCGTTTCCTCCTATACGATTCGAGCCGTGTATTCCACCAGCTACCTCCCCTGCAGCAAAGAGACCTTTGATTCTCGTCTCGGAGTTTTTGTCTACTTTTACCCCACCGAGAAAGTAGTGAGCAGCTGGTGCAAGAATATATGTTGAGTTGGCAGGATCAATTCCATCAGCCCTAAGACTTCTCATAAAAGAGACAGTACGCTTAGAGCTGGAGTATATGGATTCAGGAATATCAGTAAGATCCAATTCAATACCGCCATCGATCTCCCGTCCACTAAGCATCTCTCTTCCGATGGCAAGAATCAAGTTGTCCCGCAGGATCTCCCGATTCAACAGGCCGTGTCTATCCAGAACCGATTCTCCTTTGGAGTTTCTCAGGATACCAGGAGTGACATGTTTCCACTCTTCAAATACCCAAGCAGGGATAGGATGGCTGCGAACCGAGGGAGGATATATCACTGGGAGGAACTGCACGAACTCCATGTTGATCAACTGTACACCAGTAAGATAGGCTAACGCATATCCATCACCCAGGATACTCCTCGGATTATCTGTGGCAAGGTAGAGTCCGCCAGCTCCTCCTGTAGCAAGAACCACGGTCTTTGCAGCTATTAGTAGGATGATTTTCAGTCGACGATCAAACGCAATAACTCCTTTAACTGTACCATCAGCAGTTAGCAGATCCAAGACGATTGTCCAATTTCTTTCCCTGACTCCAAGACCTTGAGCGTACCCAAGAAGCGTATTCACAAGCGTCTGTCCAGATCTTCCCTCCGAGGACTTTGCATATGCTCCTTGACTATGGAAACTTAGAGGAACCCCAGAATCTCGGAGCTTCTCAAACATCTCAACGGTTTTGGAAGTCATCACACGAATTAAACCTCGATCCCCGATGAGCCTTCCTCCCTGAAAGGTTTCCTTGAAATGTCTCTCAGGACTGAAAACCGATTCATCTTCGGTCACGGCGCCTCTCATGCTTCCAAGAGAGATTGGAGTACAACCTGAAAGCCCTATTGACCCCTTGGAGATTACTAGAACATTAGCCCCGCGTTCTTTAGCCGAGATCGCAGCCATAATTCCAGCTGCACCCCCACCGACTACGAGAACGTCAGTATCGATCCTCTTACAACGCAAAAAGATGTCCCTGAATCTTACTGATAGAACGACCCATAAGGAATTATCGATGAATAAGATTTGGTATAGATTGTTCTCTCTCTACTGGAAATAAGAACCAGAGAAGTTGCGGAAAGGTTCGAAGTTCTAGGCCGCTATCTTAGTCTTCGGCGTTCCAACCAGCCACATTTACCGCAGACAGAGACTGTGTATTGACTTTCTCCTCTCTTCACTTCTAGTTCTCCAAGTGCACCGCCACATTCTGGGCAAGACTTAGATTTCTCGTAGAGATGGTAGTAACTCGCGATTTGAGCCATTTTTTTCGCCTCTTAGAGTCAAAATCTTTGACCATATTAAAAAGGCTAGTTATCTACGATAATAAACAAAAAAGTGTGTAAATCTTGATCTCGTATACGATCTACATAACATAGTTTATGACAATTGAAATGGACGTTAATTTTGACTTGTTTTCTCAATCACAAACCTCCGAGATATTACCTTCATATATATCAAGAGGAGAAAGGAAGTCCTAGGAATGCCACGAGACCCTTCATTCCTTTATATATAGGACAGTGAAAAAGACGTTATGTGATGGGGATGGACTCAAAAACAACGCAAACTGGAAGACAAAAAAGGAGACAACCTCGCACAGTTACGTCTAAGTTACGGGTCGAGATCTGCAGAAATCATAGGATTGAAACCGGAACTTGGGTCGAATTCTCTACCGAGAAGTTCTGGGAGAAGATCACTTCCTCTCCCCGCGACATCAAGGTTGAGATAAAGTTGACATCAAAAAATGACCTGAAACCTCGAAGAATCAACGTAACAGCAAGCCATAAACCAATCATAAGCCAAGCAGTAATCTTTCCAGATCAAAGCAACAAATTCTCTGTAGAGACAGGCCAAATCCTCAAACGTGGAGACAAGATCAGGGTGAAGATCGATACAAGCAAGATATTCGAGTGGGGGATATCTTTAGCCATGATCACCAAGGAAGGGAAGGATAAAGACGAGACAGACATACATACAAAGGAGAAGAAGGACTCGTCTTCTGGTTCCAAGTTCTGTCTGAACTGTGGCTCGCTCGTACTTATC
>CP070773.1:428672-431371 GCA_020345945.1 Candidatus Bathyarchaeota archaeon
CAAAGAGGTCTCGCGACTCGGGGACCCTCCCCTGGGCAAGTTCCTTAACGATGATAGGCATGAAGATCAGAGACGCGATACAGAACCTCACACTGGCAAGAAGGATAGGCGTAAGCGTCGAGAGAACTACCCTGGCAGCGACAAAGGAGAAACCCCATACAAGGGCAACTAAAATCGCAGATACTGTACCATAACGACTATCCTGTACTACTCCTATACTCTCCGTAACCATAGGAGTAAACCTCCCTATTCAGAGGTATCTCTTGACGAATTCTTCGTCAATCTCGACGCCTATCCCTGGCTGCTGAGGTATACGAATACAACCGTCCTTCTCAATCAGTATCGGTTCTTTCAGAATTCCATGCTGGTTCTCAACCGTGAGCGCCGGTGGCTCAAGCGGATACTCGACATAGGGACTGTTACTTACCGAGGCAAGCACCTGTAATGTCGCAGCGAGGTTGAGACCGCAGATTGCCCCAGGATAGACGTGAGGCACCACAAGCCTCCCCACGGATTGTGCCATCCTTGCAACCTTTCCCATCCCGGTCATACCCACACCAGGACTGCCCATGATCAGATCCGGTTGGACTATATCGAAGACTTCGTTGAAGAGGAGGTCTCTGAACTCGTAGATGTGCCGTGAATGTTCTCCGCCAGAGATCGGCATGTCAACCGCATCAACCAACTGCTTAATACCGGCAACATCGCTGAGCGGAAGCGGGTCCTCAAAGAAGAATACGTCTAGCGCATCCAGCTTCCGAGCCATCCACATCGCTGTCCGACGCGACCAATAATTGTAACCTGGGGCAAGATTGTTCTGATTCGCATCCACCATAACATCCATGTCGTCTCCTACGGCGTCCCTAACCGCCTCCACTACCTTCAGATCATCCTCATGGTTCTGCCTGTGGAGACGGAGCTTGATCGCCCGAATCCCCTGGTCCCTGAATTCCACTGTCTCCTTTGCATGCTCCTCAGGAGAATGGAGTTGATACGTAGCTGCATAAGCAGGAATCCTGTCATGATAGACTCCGAGAAGCTTGCAGACTGGCACACCGAGAGCCTTCCCGACAAGATCCCAGAGAGCTGTATCAACACCCCCTAAAGACCCAGGCACATCCCACCGCCCCGACATATAATTCTCCCAGAAATATTCTACATGAAATGGATCCGAACCAACCACTGCCTCCTTGACAAACTCCAGATAAGAGGGTGGAAGCGAACTAAGGGAGTAGCTGGGGCCAATCCCCGTTATGTCTTCATCCGTACAGATCTCAAAATAATCAAAACGGGTTGTTCGTCGCGGCTCCGCGCTGGGTCTACTCATCGCCGGCTTCCAAGGCTCAGGCAGAACAATAGGCTTCTTACTGGAGACAATCCTCACATCAGTAATCTTCAAAGAAATACCTCAAAAACCATTGGCACACGCCACCAAGTCTCTGCTTACAATATTTCAGTCTTTGTAGAATCAACACCAACTCAAAACAGGCAAACGCCTACACAAATAATTCCTCTGTGAACTCTTGGGACTCGAAGCAACCTATCCTGGTAGACTCTCTCATTACTTCAAGCGGAAGATTGTGATCATTCCCAAGCTAATACAGGTGACAACTGCTGTACCGAGAATTCCTACAAGAAGAGGTCTCAATCCGAACCGTCTCATCGCCCTGAAATCCGTGCCAAAACCGATACCGACCATCCCCATAAGGATGAGAAACTTCCCCGCCTCCTTGAAGAAACCAATCCACCCAACAGGAAAGAGTTGCTGCACCGCAAACACCGCCATGGCAACATAACCGAAGAGGAACCATGGAAATGCCTTGAGAACTGCTTTTCTACCAAGTCTATCTCCGTCTACCTCCTTGGCTCTAAACCAGACCGACACCATCAACGCAACAAGGACCATGAACATGTTGCGAGTCAGCTTCACGACTGTGGCAATCTGTCCAGCCATCTCTCCATAGATATAGCCTGTCCCAATCGTCTGAGGCGTATTGTGGACCGCTGTTCCCGCCCAGACACCGAAAGCCGTCTGAGAAAGGTCGAGAAAACCTCCAAGAAAGGGAAGCGAGACAAGAAGAAGAAACGCGGCGATAACAATAGTACCTACCGCGTAACTGGTCTCCTCTTCCTCCGCCCCAATCAAAGGCGCAGTGATCGCTATAGCACTCCCACCGCAAATTGTGGTCCCAACTGCCAGAAGCACACTAAGCTTCTCCGGGAGACCCGTCCTTCTACCGACAAGAAAGACGAAACCGAACCCTAGAACCATCGTGGCAAACATTACCACCAAACCCAACGGTAACTCTCGGGCAACCCTAAACGTAAACCCTGCTCCAAGAAGAACAATCCCCCACAGGAGAGGAGTCTGGAACCTCTTCAGATGCGGCTCCCATCCCCTCGGAACCAGACCGGCATTTCGAACAGTTGCCCCAATAACAATTCCCACCATGATCGCCTCCACTGGATGGGAACCCCCAACAACAATAAGACGTGAAACCTGCTGCGAGATCCAGGCAACAACAGCCAACACCACCCAACCTAGAACCACAGCCGTCTCCACTTGTCTACCTCCTGTCTCTTGTATACCGTTCTATCTCCTCGCGCTCTCTTGAGCCTATCGCTCCTAGAATACGTGAGGTAATGTCTTCAAGCATTGGAAAAGAGCATAAACCCATAATATGCATAGAATCGATTCA
>CP070773.1:431471-434168 GCA_020345945.1 Candidatus Bathyarchaeota archaeon
TAAAAAAGAAATCTATACAATTATTTTAACAGATAGACCATAAAAATTAGAGATAGAGAATGATCACAACTTCACATATTTGTTACAAGGGTTTTTTTGAGTCCATTTCTGTTTAGTTCCAGTGGAAACGAAGGGGTGTCACGAGTTATCACTGTGAAGAAGAGATAAATGACTCCTATTTTCCCGATTCGCATGTTACTAATGTTGGTCTTAAGGTGAGAAAAGAAACGTTTCACAGATATAGTATACACGTGTATATTTAATATGGGGGTAACAACGGAAGAGGATCTGACATGACCCCACCCTCTATTTCCATTGGAAGAAGAAAACAACTAAATTTTGTCTGCGTTTAATTATTCAGTGAAAAAAATTGATCTAGCAGACAAGAATTTTGTATCATAATTATTTTTAATTGATATTCTTTCATACCCTTTGGGGGATTGATATCGTTCTACTTATCGGTCTACACTCTTTTTTCCTTGGGGGATTTCCATAGGAAAAAAAGGGGTCCGGGTCGTAGAGGCCTCCTGCAGTCAATCTGACTAGTTAAATTTCATTGAGCTGTTTGTCAATAACTTTTGATGTGAAGTTTTATTTTCCAGTGGAAACTGGGGATTATTCAATAGAGAATGGGGTTGTATATTGGATAGTTTCCAGGATCCACTCAGTGATGTCTTTGAACATTTTTTGAAAGGCCCAAGAATTTTCATTGATCGAGAAGTTTTACGACCTGATTACATTCCTAATACTTTACCGCATAGAGGTCAAGAGATCATTCATTTAGGTAAGATTCTAGCTCCTTCTCTTGATGGTGTCAGAGCATCTAATATCTTAATATACGGTAAGACAGGTACTGGTAAAACAGCTGTCACAAAATATACTCTTGAAAGGTTAACTAAAAAAGGCAAAGAGATTGGTGCATCAATTAGAAGTTCATATGTTAACTGTCGGATAGCTGGGACACCTTACCGAGTTCTCGCAAGTTTATGTCATTCAGTAGGTTTAGAGATCCCTTTTACTGGATTAGCTACGGGCGAAGTATTTGACCGATTGAAAAGCACGATAAACAACAAACATCTTCTTTTAATCTGCGTCCTAGACGAGATAGATGCATTGGTAAAAGATTGTGGTGACTCTCTTCTTTACGAACTTACAAGAATTAATGAAGAACTAGGACATGGAAAACTTACAATAATTGGGATATCAAATGATCTTAGATTCAAAGATTTACTTGACCCTAGAGTTCTGAGTAGTCTAAGCGAAGAAGAAGTAATCTTTAATCCGTATACTGCCTTTGAACTAAAAGACATTCTTAGAGAGAGGGTAAAAATCGCTCTTGTCAAAGACCGACTCTCAAGTGGAGCATTAAACTTGTGTTCTGCGTTGGCTGCTGCTGAACATGGTGATGCAAGACGCGCCTTGGATCTTCTTAGAGTTGCCGGTGAAATTGTTGAACGTGAGGGTGCATCTAAGATTTCCGAAGAACATGTGAAGTACGCAAAACAAAAGATCGAGAGAGATAGGGTAGTAGAGGTTTTGGTTACTCTTCCCTTACATTCTAAGATTGTTATGCTTGGTATTTTCTTACTGAAGAAGGCCAACTATGAAAATTCTGTTACAGGTGACCTTTATGAAGTGTATAAAGAGGTCTGCTTGGCGATAGGTATTGATCCACTTACTCAGAGAAGAGTTAGTGGATTGATTAATGAATTAGATATTGTTGGTCTCATAAATGCTCGAGTTGTAAGTTTTGGTCGTTACGGACGAACAAAAAAGGTAAGGTTGGCTATTCCCCAAGAAACTTTGTCTAAGATTTTCAAAGAAGACTCTTTTCTCGCTTCGATGGTTAACCATACTCCTAAATGTCTAATACGGAAAACAAAGAGGCAGAAAACCAAAAACATCAGTATATAATGGTTAGATTGAAAGGAAGTCCAATTCTGCAAGATGCATGTTTTGTAAATTTACTATTGGGACTTTACATGGAGTAGGCATTAGCCCTAATTTTTTTTGGTAGTCTGTTTGTGATTGCCAGGCTCCTGAGTTTACGAGCAAGGTTCCTCTGTATGTTACATAGCCATTGACATGTACGTGACCAGAATGAAATATTTCGGGCGGTTCTTCTATAATTAAATGGTCTTCTCTTTCTGGTGCGATTGGTGTACTTCCTCCATAGGTTGGAGCGACATGTCTTGCTTTTAGTAGATATTCCATTGCTTTCTGAGGTTGGTGGTAAGAAAGCCCAGGGACGGTTCTTATTACATCTTCTAGACTTCTTCCATGAAATAGTAATATTCTGGTCCCATGAATCTCAACAGTTGAAGGATTCCCTAACGATATAACTTTTCTATCTTTGGTAAGTAATTCTCGGTATTCTTCTGGTATTGAAGGTTGAGGAAGGGCTTGTCTTACTGCGTCATGATTACCAGGAATAACTATTACTTCGATATAATCAGGAATTCTTCCGATTAATTCACCTACTTTTTTATATTGTTCAAAAATATTCCTGAGGGTTAATTCCCTTTCTTGATCTGGGTATATTCCTATTCCATCTACTAAGTCTCCAGCGACTACTAGATATTTTACATAACTTGAAAGCTCTCTTTCTCTTTCTCCTCCAATTTGTCCATCTAACCAACATAGGAACCGATCGAAAGTCTTCTCTAGGAATGTATTGCTTCCAATATGAAGATCTGA
>CP070773.1:434268-436950 GCA_020345945.1 Candidatus Bathyarchaeota archaeon
TACCCTTATAGTTACGTAGAGAGGTTACTTCCTCTGATACTGAGATGATTATCAGAGAGTTTCAACCCTCGGAGTACGAGAAGGTCGCTCTGCTTTGGAGGGAGCAGGCGGAATTCCATGAGGAACTAGACAACAGATCGATGATAGTTGGGGCGTCGAGGAGAAATCCCAGTCTTCTACTCGTCGCCGAGAAAGAAGGGAAGATCATAGGCACAGCTTTCGCAAGCTTCGATGGGCGCCTAGGAATCATCTACCGTCTGGTCGTACACAAGAATCATCGTCGAAAAGGTGTTGCATCAACTCTGGTTGAAGAACTAGAGAAAAGGCTGGGAGAAATGGGCTGTCAGATTGTAGGTCTACTCGTTCTTGAAAAGAATAGAGCCGCAATCAACCTGTACAAGAAAAGAGGGTATATCTGTCTCCCCCAAGTAAGATATATGTACAAAGATCTTGGTCGATCCATTAAAATGTAAGAGGAATATGGGACTATTCTCGGTACATATTCTATTCTGTTAAGAGGCACCCTTCTATATCGGATCTTCGTGTCAAGTCTACCTGAACCAGGAAGGGACATCAATTAATTGCTTCTCATACCCTGGATAACAGTGATCTCGGAGTCCGAGACTACTTGCTTTGTGATATTTCTTCTATAGCTTCGTGGACTGCCCAGATGTTCTCTGGTGGTGTATCCCTCTCGATTGTGTGGTTTGAGGCTACGATATATCCTGGTGAGAGTATTTGGATACATTTCTTTGCCCATTGCTTGACTTGAGTCGGCGTCCAGTGGACTAGTGCTCTCTGGGTGTCCATTCCTCCCCAAAAGGTGATTATATCTCCGAAGTCGTTCTTCAGCTTCTCAGGTTCCATGTCTTTTGCGAATCCTATCTGCTGTCCGATTATGTCGAGCCCGATGTCCGCGAAGTCTTTGATGTACATGTGTATTGATCCGCAGCTGTGTAGCTGGATCTTGGCCTTCGAGTATTTTCTTATCAGGTCGAAGCTCTTCTTGTGGTATGGTTTACAGAATTCTCTGAAGTCTTCAATAGAGATCATACCTCCTCTTTGGGTTCCGTAGTCGTCCCCTATCATTGCTCGATCGATGTAGTCACCGATAGCGTTGAGGACTATCTCGTTCTTGTCCATATCGACCTGCAACATCTTGCTGGCGAGGGCATGGTAGAACTCGGGATTCTTCTTCATGTCGATGATCCATTGGTCGAAACCACGGATCCAACGATAGCGTTCATCATCATAAGATCCTGGAGTAGCAGATATCACGTAGTTTGTCTCTTCATGCAGCTTCTTTGCGGCTTTCCCGAGTTCCTCCGCTCTATCCTCTATCTTCTTTCTTGCCTGTGCACTTTCAGTGTCAGGCCAGTAGGGATAATCATCTATCTCCTCGATCGTCTTCAGGTACCGTGCTGGAGTCTCTTTGTCTGGAACCACGCTGTAGCGTCCATAGGCGGGTTTCCATAACATCCCGAAGTAACGCCGGACTCGAACGTACCCATTGGGAAGTACCTCTGGAGGTTCCTCTCCACGTGGAAGATATCTGAAGTCGACATTAAACTTCTCCAGTATCCGCTCGTCTATGTTCAGGACGCCACCCCATACTGAGTGCGATCTGGGGGGAGCGTAGTCGTTGATGCCGAGGAACTCGCATAGAGCCCTATAACCGTACGGTGGCTGATCTACGATATTCGTGGTAATGCTGGCCCCAGGGAACTCTATACAGATACGGTCAGCCTCCTTTGGAGGATGTGAAGTTACCCGATCGAACCTCTCTCTAGGAGTCATGCTCACCGTCCCATGGCCTCCTTCGCTTTTGCCACGGCTTCAACAGCGTCGGTCACATATATGTCTGCACCGATCTCTTCAGCGTAATCTGAACTGAGAGGAGGCCCGCCTACCATTACTAGTAGCCCTTTCCTCAGACCTCGCGTTTTCAGCTCATCTATCACTTCTTTCATCTGGTGTAAGGCAGGGGAGATAAGACAGGACATTCCTAGAATATTCGGTTTAGCTGAATTAACTGATGAACAGAAATTCTCGACCGAGACATCCTCACCGATATCTATGACAGTGAAGCCCGCAGCCTCCAACATCGTGGCTACGATGTTCTTCCCGATATAATGTATATCTCCTGCCACGGTCCCTATGACTATGGTTCCAAGCGTACCTGTTTCTTCTGACTTTAGATGCGGCTTAACAACCTCTTTCGCCTCCTCAAAGGCTGCAACAGCAAGCATAACCTCAGCCAAGAAGACTTCTCCTGCATCCCATTTCTCACCGAGAAGACGTAATCCCTTCGTCAGACCATTCTCGATCAGATCAACTGGCGAGACTCCGTCATCCAATAGTTGTTCAGTCAAGGTCTTGGCCTTATCTCCATCCCCATCTACAACGGCTTCTACAAGTTCATCAAGTCCCATGTAAATCTCTTCCATGAATTCCTCTGAATCCCTTTTCTAGAAGGTCTTACACTCCTTTCATAAGTGGTTTCTGATATTTATGTAAACGAACTCTTCGACCGCACCTGAATTGCCAAGGCATCTTGAGGGCGCCCGGGAGTATAGCAGGCTTTTAGAAAATGTATGGTTGTTTTCTAGAAGATCTTGAAGAGTGGATGTTCGCGGGTTAAGGGTTTGATTCTGAATTGTTGTCTCATATTATATGCGACAA
>CP070773.1:437050-439724 GCA_020345945.1 Candidatus Bathyarchaeota archaeon
TATGTCCTAGAACATATCAATGACATTGATGGTGCTTTGGCTGAAATAGTCAGAATTCTCAGCTACGCGGGTAGAATTTTCGTCGCGGTTCCAAGTAGAACACGAATCGCATTGGGTCTGAGTCCGCCTCATGCAAGGTCCTACCAACGTTTGTTCGGATATACGATGTTGAGAGAGCTTTTCCGCAGGCATGGTTTCATCTTCCATATTATCTATCCAGCGAGTAAGGGATGGAAACGACCTATCGCTCGCTGGCTAAGGAGTCTTGGAGTTCTTAAGCATCTCTGTGGATTAAGGGGGTATGCTGAGAGAATATCTCTGGTGAAATGATTTTCACACAGATCAGATGGCTAGGGGATAGTAAGATTCTCGATCATAATTCAAGTGAACTAGATAGAAGAAACGTTTACTATTACAAATGCCAATCGAGTAGCCAGTATGGGATGCCCCTGTATCCTAAAAGACATGTTTAGAATGATTTCAGCGCATGTTCTAGGATTAAGTTACACGAAATGTAGAGAAACGGTATCTTTCAGTGTACAGACTTGAAGTAGGTGTCGACTGTGGGTTCAGAGAAAAGACGTGGCGACTATAAGTTATCGATAATCATTCCTGTACACAACGAGGAAAAGAGGCTACCAAATTGCTTAGATTGTTTGCTGAAATTCTATGACGAAACAATGGAAGCTGAGATCATCGTTTCAGAGGATGGAAGTATCGATGATACATTCAAGATCGCCGAGGAATACGCCTCTCGAAATGTATGTGTCAAGGTGGTACATTCAGAGGAGAGGCTTGGAAAAGGTGGGGGGATAATAAATGGGATGCAAGAGGCAGTAGGGAATCTTGTGGTGTTCATGGATGTAGACCTCTCGACGAAGCCTGACCAGATCTCAAGGCTGGAGAAGGCGATCATAGAGGGGGCAGACCTCGCGGTCGGTTCCCGTTCACTACCCCAATCAACAATCACACAAAGTAGGTCATTTACGAGAAAGATTCTCGCGGAAGGATTCAACTGGCTGTTCAGGTTGTTCTTCCAGATTCAGATTAGGGATACGCAGTGCGGCTTCAAGATGATGAAGAACGAGGTGTCAAAGGAATTGATGGATAAGATAGAAATCAAAGGGTTCGCTTTCGACGTCGACCTTATCGTCAAGGCGCATGACAGTGGCTACAAGATTAGGGAAGTACCTATAATCTGGAGTCCAGTCAGTGGATCCAAGATCCGTGTAAATAAGCAAGTTCTTGAGATGGCAAGGGATTTGCTGAAGATATGGTGGCATAGATAACCGGTGTTGTTAGGTTTCAGGATTTGGCTGCTGCTTCAGTGTAAGCGTGTACAATATGCTGTGACGATATGCGTCCAGTCATATAGTTATGTTTATCTTATCCTATAGACATCCTATAATACATGTTCCAAACGAATGCTGCAAGGAATGAAATAATCTATCCCCTGTGGGAGAAAGGATACACCGTCGATCAGATCTCACATCGGACGACGATACCGAGATCTACAGTCGGCTACTACGTAAGGAAGTTCAATAAACTCGCCAAGGAAGGAAAACCAGTAGTCTTTCCCCGGAAGAAAAGAAGCGATTCTGAAAATATTTTTGCAGCTTCAATAAAGATTCTAAGCCTTCAAAAAGCATTAGAGATGATCGAGAACGGAAAGTCTCAGGATCTCTACTACATGCTAGCCGCTTTAAAACTCCTTAAAGAATTTGGGGTTTCCTTTACGCCTGAAGAGAAAGAAGCGTTCTCGTCGCTGAACCTCTTCCAAAACAAGATGCCGCGCAGTAAGTCATTAAGCGAGCTCGTCAACGGGGAATCCAAGACCTAGCAAGATTCATCATTACACACTCAAGTCATATTGGGTTACCGACCCTACGAAGAGAAGTAAAACAAGTAGATTCAGTTTTTAACCAGATTCCTTTGTTAGCCTAGATTCCTTTCTAGATGTTATTATTCAGGTTGGAAGAAGATGCGGTGTCCATTATCAAATACGCGATTGCAAAAGGGAGTAGTATCTGTTCCCTCCTCGTCTAAAAAGTAGGTTGGGGGAAATCCTGATTTCTGAAGATGTCCGTAGTATCCTGTCCATGAGTCAAAGGCGTAAGTGACATCTACGTTGCCTCCGTCATTCTTTCCCATCAGCCACAAGATAGTATGATAGCCTGAGGTGTCAATCATCGATTGAGAGACGAATCCTCCGTAGTAGTATGCGATGGAAATCCCTGAGAGCAAAACTACGAGGACCGTGAACGACTGTAGGATGAAACGAAAGCGAATATGATTTAGAAGGTTAAGTGATCTGAGGAGCTTCCAGAGGCCAACTCCTGCCAGCACTCCAGTTGGTATCGAAGAAAGAAGCATTATTCGACCAAGTTCATAGAAGTAACCAGTAGGTGGGGAGGAATAGGTATGAAACAATGACTGCCATACAAAGAAAAGGTGAGTTAAGAACCAAGATGTTAGGAGCCTCGTATCGTTTCTGTCCTCCCGTTGTCGCATCAACCCTATGAGTGAGAGTGGGAAGAAGGGAAGGCCGACCCATCTCAGCAGACTACTAAGGGAGGGGATACTCATGTAAGGGCGATGTGGGAGTGGACTCATGAGTAGTCCGATATAGTAAGGAGAGTACGCGTATGTTTCAAGAATCGGCCATACAAGTGTG
>CP070773.1:439824-442489 GCA_020345945.1 Candidatus Bathyarchaeota archaeon
TCATGGTACTTCGTTCGGGCTCCTGAAAGAAGTGAAGTTGAATCTATCACACAGTGGATCCTCCGCATTGCTGACGGAGCAGATCTGATGGCCAACACAACGCACGACGTCGATTTCCTCACGGGCTGTTACAACACATTGCCAAACCAAGTTTTGAGTGAGCTTATAATCAACAATATGCGAGAAATTGGTACTCCTACTTACAATAAAGAAGATCTTCAGTTTGCGAAAGAGATGTCTGAGAGTATTTCGCCGGAGGAGAAGAGAAGAGCTCTTCAAAGGTCGAAGAGACCGGATTGGCAGAAACTGATTGACATCGATATCGACACGAGCGTACCAGATCCGTGGGATGATGGAGTCACATGGCCTTGGTCTACAGACGTTGCTGATGTCAGCTGGCAAGCACCTACAAAAGGATTCACAACTGCAACTTACATTCTAGGAACTCCCGGACACTCATGGCAGAATGTTACCTTCTCGAAGTCAAGCATAGGTCACAAGTCACTCCTCTTCGCCTCTAAGGTAATTGCTTGCTCCACATTGGACCTTATTACAAAACCAAAGCTGCTGAAAAGAGTAAAACAAGAATTTACTGAGAGAATGAAAAATGCAACGTATATCTGCTCTATCCCACCCGATCTAAAACCGCCCCTCGACCAGTTACCCGCTACCAAGACCTAATATCCTAGAGATTAGACTCAAGATAGTCCAAGAATCGGTAACAGCCTTTGATGATCTATTGTCATTATCTACGTAGACGCGAGAAAGCTAGAGAACCTGCTGCGACAAAGATAGCAGGAAGGTTTTGTACAAGAAGACACTTCTCCACCGCCTTCAATCCCATCATCGGCCTAACCACACTGTATATCGAACGCAAGTATGTTTGAACACTCTCAGGTGCCAAAGTAAAGATCTCTTTGTAGAATGAAAGCGCCAACTCCGACGCTACTAGAAAAACGGCAGAGAGCGATGTAAGGAAAAGTAGCAAGACGACAATCGAGGCAACTCTTTTACTCCCTTGAGAATCGAGCCACTCAAGTATACTCACAGATAAAGGAGTTCTCCGACCTCTTCGTCGTTCTCGTCTGCTCAACCTTCTTCTCGACCTTACCTTAAATCTCAGAGGATTCATGGAGAAATAGGTCCACGAAGTGGTGATGACCAATAATGATCCTAAAGCAACAAGTAAAAGCAGACCCGCTATAACTCCCCCGACTTCTGGATAAAAGTACCACACAGAAACAGCCTCAAAGACCAAAACTACGAAGAGTACCGGAGCCACTTCTACTAGTCCAGCCAATCTTTTGTCTTTTCCAGCCATCTAGAAGCCCCTTAGTATACTAACCAATCTCTTCCAGGATTCCTGACTCTTATTCCCTTCTTGCTGGTCACTTCTCCTATTACTTGCGGTTCATAGCTGCAATCTTCAAGAGTCTTCAGCGTCTCCTGCTTTGACTCTGGTGGACAGACGATACAGAAACCTATTCCCATATTGAAGGTCTTATACATCTCTCTGTCAGAGACCTTGCCAATCCTCTGAATTGTCTTAAAGATCTCTGGCGGGTCAGGCATCTCATTCAGGACGAAACCAACCTTAGAGAAACGCTGGAACCTCTCAAATTTCGTGAAAGCTCCCCCAGTTATGTTAGCTAGAGCTGAGACTTCGGTACAGTTAACAACCTCAAGAATCGGCTTAGTGTAGATCTTGGTTGGCTCGAGCAACTCTTCACCCACAGATTTCTCCGAACCGGGCATAGGGTCATCCACAGCCAGCCCTCCAACATCGAAGAGAATCTTCCTAGCCAAGGTGAGACCGTTGCTATGTATCCCACTACTCCTTAACCCAACGATGACGTCACCTTCTCTCATCTTCGATCCGGTTATCAGCTTGTCACGATCAACCACTCCTACTGCCATCGCGGCAAGATCGAATCCCCTGCCCGGGATCTCTCCCTTGATCACGTCTGGCATGATTGCAGTCTCACCGCCTACAACTGCCACGTCGGACATAAGAGCCCCTTCTGCCAGTCCTTTCGCTATTTCTCGAGACATCTCCTCATCAGGTTTCTCAACAGCCAAGTAGTCGATAAGCGCGATCGGTTCAGCCCCGACACATATCAGATCATTCACACACATAGCAACAACATCGATGCCGACAGTGTCATACTTACCCATCATCTGGGCAACCAAGACTTTAGTCCCAACCCCATCGACGTGAAGCGCCAGCAACCTATCGTCCCCAAGATCGATGAGACCGGCATAATGTCCTTCCAGATCCAAAGGGGCACCAATCTTTCCTTCCCGGGTCCTAAAGGTCCCTGCGAGCAGGTCAAGGATCTCTCTCTTCGCTTTCGACGCTTCTTCTATATCCACACCGGACTTAGCGTAGGTGACCTCCTCACCCATTAATTTCATCTCCGCTAGACAACAACCGAATCACGTTCTCAACTTGGACTTCAGCTGTACCAAGATAGTTCTTGGGGTCTAGTCGCTCCGCAAGCTCATCTTCAGTGAGATACTTATGGATAGCCCCATCTTTCGTCAGGATCTCTTGGAGAGACTCACCAGATTTTAAAGAGATCTGTGCAGCTTGTCTAAGTAGTTCATGAGCCTCCTGTCTCCCCATTCCTTTCTCAACCAGCTTAATCATGACGCTCTCGGACAT
>CP070773.1:442589-445222 GCA_020345945.1 Candidatus Bathyarchaeota archaeon
AACGATGTAATCAAAGTTTCAGAAGAACAAGTTTTCGGAGAAGCCCCATCCAAGGGGAGAAACAAGCTGAAGAAAAAAGATTGTAGTGTAGGGCGGAGAAAGTTATTTCAAGAACAAGCAATATGGTTGATGACATCTCTCCGTGATTGCTATGTCCAGACTTTTTCGCAAGAGGAAGAAAAAAGAGATAGAACAGTCCTTGCTCGCTCTGAGAGATGAAGCCTATGAACTAGGGGCTAGCAAGGCTGCAGTAGTAGATCCAAAAGAAGTAGTTGTCGATGACCGCGTCCTATACAAGTGTATCTGGTCATGTAACCGGTATAATAGGTCGTTGATGTGTCCGCCCTATACCCCAAAACCTGAAGATGCGAGGAAACTGTTCAGCCAATATAGGTATGCTCTACTCGTCAGAAAGAAGGGAAGACCTGAAGACTTCGCTGGAACTGATGCAAGAGAGGAGAACCGATATGGATTGCACGCCGAGGATCTACGGAAACTCATGTTGAAACTGGAGTCCTCTGCCTTCTACAAGGGATATTATCTGGCTCTATCACTGATAGGGGGCTGTTGTAAGATATGTCACCTCGATGGCACCTGTGAGGGAATAGAAGAAGGGATATGTCGACACCCCTTTGAGTCAAGACCTTCTATGGAATCCCTTGGAATCGATGTGTTAGCTACTTTAGATAATCTAGGATGGAAGGTACAGGTGGTCGGGAGAGAGACGGAGCCCGAAGAAATCGAGGAAGTGGGTTACGTAGGGCTTCTCCTCGTCTGCTGACAGATACCAGCTATTCGTTTCACAAGCCAGTTTCCATCTTGGCGAGGATTCAGTTTCTCCTAACTTACCGATAGGGCACTCTTCCCTCAATAGGTGAAGGTACCCAGCCCTAGGAGTCCTACGTTGCCGACGTGGACCCGTTCAAGATGCTTTTTTGCTGTCTTGTAGCATGCCTCAACCTGTTTCTTAGAGGTTACCGGTAGGTCGGACATGAGAAAATCGGGGTGAAAGACGAGTAATGAGTAAGGGATTTCTGGATTTAGGTCAGCGATAAAACCAGCGATCCTTTCGACTTCTAGACTGTCCACGTATCCTGGTACAAGGAGTGTGGTTGCGGTCAGCAATGGGAGACCGCTTCTCTGCTCATAGAATTCTCTGGCAATCATCTCGAAATTCTCGTAGGCTCTCCTGTTGGATACGCCACTTAAGGCTAAGCTCAAGTTTTCATCGATACACTTCAGATCAAACTTTATATTCCCGCCACTTTTCAGGGAGAGTTTGGCTGCTCTACGTACCAGTTCAGGGTTCCCACATCCGTTCCATTCGAAACATACCCGAATGATCCGATCTGAGTTCTCTTTGAGAAGGGCTTGGGAAGCCTTGATCGCGAAAGGAAGTTGAGGTTCAGGAGAACCGCCGAAGTAGCATAAACATGAATAGCTTCGATCCTTTCGAATATGGCTCACAAAGTCCTGCAATGTGGCAGTCTGACGTGATGCTATATTCTTATGCGACGAGTTTTGGCAGAATAGGCAGTCGAAGTTACATCCGTAGAAGAAGACAGCATAATTCGCGAATCCCCTTTCAGAGCCAGGCTTGTAGGCGTATGCAGGATAACCTGCTCCGGTTCCAGCTGGACAGAACCATGCTGAACAGCAGTTGGTTACGTGAGAGTCACGGTATGCGTGAAGAATCCCCTTGCCTGGATTGGATAGGGATTCAAGACGCCCATTGATGTTAGATCTGAGTCCGCAGAATCCCTTCTCTCCTTCTCCTATCCGACAGAGATTTGAACAGAGGTTACATGGGATGCCATGAGGATCTCTTGGCGGCAGCGAAGGGAGTCCCCAATGATGTCTGCTAGACGCATGTGTATTTAGCGCTTGAATTAGGGAATGTTTGGACCCTTCTCTTAGACAGTTTACACAGACACCGATGGCCTGAGAGATGGTTAAAGACTTCTTTCCGCATATACTACAACTTCGTTCCTTGGAACCGATAGAGAAAGGGATCAAGGAAGGGTCGAGAGGATATGGGAGAGGTGAGAGATAAGAGTCTCGGGTGTCTCTGAGTCTTGGGTCAGTCTTCGAGTGATTTCTTTAACTCTGTGATACCGAGCATCTCTGGGTCGAGGGGGAATATTGGCCGACGAAGTTTCCTATACCTGAATGCGGAGAGGCGGGCACTGTGTATTCCAGGGGCGTCGACTTCTATGATCTTCTTTGCTATTGGCTCATGAGAAGCCCTGAAGTGTACAGCAGATTTGACGACGATAATCTTCTTCTCAGCAGGTTCGATACCGAAACTCCGGTATAATTCTAGCGTGGTAGGTTGGAATCTCTTCTCAGTGATGATGATATCCACACCGCCCGAACGTAGGACGATGGAACGGCCTAGATCTACTTCCATCCCAGTCCCCATGGGACCCTTGCTTACGAACTTACCATTCGATATAATCCTGACCTCTCCGGTCACCTTGAGGGGAGCTCCATGGAGTTTGTCTGTCTTGCCACCGATCTTCATAGTTATGGTCTTACCGACTCCCGCTTCTATTGCCTTGTTTACGGCCTCAGGGTCTGCTATCAGGGCAACGACAGCGTTCTGAGCATTCTTTTCGATAAGCTCTCTCAAG
>CP070773.1:445322-447947 GCA_020345945.1 Candidatus Bathyarchaeota archaeon
GATGTCAGATGTCTTTCTTCACCCATTGGACTCGACGAAAAAAATCAAGACAATGAATTCTGTGAAGTTCTGGCGTGATTTCCCAGAACAGTGTGAGGATGCCTTAAGAAGGGCTCAGAAACTTGAGATTCCTAAAAAGCTTCAGATCTCTTCTAAACTAGTGTTAGACTATGGGAAACCTTCAGAGGTCTTAGTAGTTGGTGTAGGCGGATCGGCTATCGGCGGCGATATCCTGAAGGATTGGACCTCAGAGACTTTGGATGTGCCTCTGGAAGTCTGCAGAGACTACCATCTTCCACACTATGCAGGTGTTGAGAGCTTAGTAATAGCTGTGAGTTATTCCGGTAATACTGAGGAGACCCTCAGCTCTTTCATCGATGCAGTCAAACGCGGATGTAAAGTCATTGCGGTGACCTCTGGCGGAGTTCTTGGAAAGCTGTGTAATGGGTTCAAGATTCCGATGGTCGAGTTGCCTGGCGGAATGGTTCCTCGAAGTGCCATCGGTTATCTGTTCTTCCCTCTTGTTATGATACTTGAAAAGTTCGATCTGATCGGAGATGTTGAAGAAGATATCAAGGAGACGATGATGATCCTTCGAGAGGTAAGAGACGAGATATTACCGGAGATCTCTATCACAGCGAATCGATCAAAACAGTTGGCTGCTGCATTGTTTGGTAGCATCCCAGTGATCTACGGAGACCGGTACAGTCGGGCAATCGCCTACCGATCTCGAACACAGATGAATGAGAACAGTAAACTCCTTGCTATCTCCGGTTTTCTCTCCGAGATAGACCATAACGATGTGTTGGGATGGGAGGCCCCAGAAGAATATTCTAAACAGTTCTCTGTTGTCCTCCTCAGAACCGGTGATGATATGGAAGAGTTGAGGTATCGGGCTGAAATCACAAGAGACCTAGTTGCCGAGAAGGCTAGGAGGTTAGTTGAAGTATTCCCGAAAGGGGAGTCCCGCCTGACGAAGATGCTATCTGTGATGTACGTGGTCGATGTAGCCAGCCTCTATCTGGCGATAATGAACGAGGTCGATCCGTGGTCGATGAGATCGATCACTGAGCTGAAGAGTCGACTGAGCAAGCAGACCAAGACTATGGATAGCATTAAGAAAGAGGCTGAAGACCTGTTGTGAAAATCCTCATAGCAAATCTCTAACCGATGAAATGTGTTCTCTAATAGTTACAATAGGACTGAATTGAGAGTGGTGTTTCCACTCAATAATCAGTTTCTTCGCTTGGTTGTGATGAGAAATTTAATTGGATTCTTATCTTTGAGACATCGTTCTTTCAGAAGTCTTTTGAGAAAACTGTCCGGGATGTCAAAGCGTTCTTGGATTACCGGTTTCTGCTGTTCTCTTCTGCACTACGCTTTTAAGAATGGCGTGTGTGATCTATCCGCAACTGAAGTGGAAAATGATGGGCGAAATCACCGAAGTTAGATGGCATGGTCGTGGCGGTCAAGGAGTTGTGACCGCATCTGAACTTCTTGCTGAATGCGCCTTGCAGGAAGGAAAATACTTTCAAGGCTTTCCGGAATATGGTCCAGAACGGATGGGTGCTCCTGTACGTGCTTTTACGAGAATAAGTGAATCGCCGATATACATCCATAGTCCGGTAGAGACTCCCGATATTGTGGTCTTGCTCGATCCGACCTTGGCGGGAAAAGTAGATATTGCAGAAGGTCTCCCGGATGATGGAGTATTGGTTTGTAATTGGAGCAAGGACGCCAAGGATCTAAGGCGTCTATTAGGAACTGAGAGAGGGCAGCTATTTGTTGTGGATGCAACGAGGATCGCTATTGACAGTATTGGCAGAGCGATAACAAACACTCCGATGTTGGGGGCTATGGTTAAGGCGACGTCACTAGTGAAGTTTGAGACGCTACTGGAAAAGACGAGGGAACGGTTTGAAGACCGGTTGAGTGAGAAACTGGTTGAAGGTAATATTGCGGCTGTTAAGCGAGCATATGAGGAGGTTGAGAGGAAATGACTGAGGTTAAGACGAAACCTGGGTGGAAGAGTATTCCTATAGGTGGTTTAATCCTGAAAGCAGGGAATGCTGTGGAATATGAGACTGGAGACTGGAGAGCTTTTAGGCCTATAAGGGACGAGGAGAAATGCACCAACTGCTTGATCTGCTGGATCCTCTGTCCTGATGGGTCGATATTGGTGGAAGATGAGAAGCTCACTGGGATCGACTTGGCTCACTGTAAGGGCTGTGGGATATGTGCACGTGAATGTCCTGTTGATGCGATCGATATGGTGGAGGAAGAGACATGAGACGGATTGTTGCTATGACTGGAACTGATGCTGCGGCTGAGGCGATGCGGCAGATTAATCCCGATGTAGTTGCGGCTTATCCGATTACTCCACAGACTGCGATGGTTCAGAAATTCTCTGAGTTCTTTGCAGATGGCTTGGTGGACACTGAATTCGTCACGGTAGAGAGTGAGCATAGTGCTATGAGTGCTTGTGTTGGAGCTTCAGCAGCGGGCGGAAGGGCGATGACTGCGACAGCGGCAAATGGTTTGGCGTTGATGTGGGAGATTGTCTACATAGCCGCCTCTACTAGACTCCCAATTGTTATGGGAGTTGTGAATAGGGCGCTTAGCGGG
>CP070773.1:448047-450646 GCA_020345945.1 Candidatus Bathyarchaeota archaeon
TTCCTTCCTCTAGTGACTTTATTTCTACCGCCAGTAGCTTCATGTGTTTGATCTCCTCGTCTCCAAGAAAAACAAACATCTCATTCCCCTTCGGATTGGAAGTTATCTGTGCTGCTTCTATGAAGAAATGGTGACCCCGACGCTCATTCTCAGCCGCTGTCTTCAAAATTAATAGAGCCTTCTCTAATTCACTCATTCGGCAAGTCTCCTATTCCCAAGTTTTGATTATTGCATCGACCTTATTGGAGCGCTTCTATATTTGTTTTGTCGGAACATTTTCGATAGAATGTAGACGAGTTTCAGTAAAGTCCATACTCCAACCCACGAACTAGACTACCATCCGTAAATTCTGTTTTTTCTTTAAATCAAGCTCATATCGAAACTTTCAAATTATGCAGGACTCAGAGAATCTAACAGAGGAGGCGGATGTCAGATGCCGGAAGAAAAAAAGCCAAAGTGCAGTCGGTGTGGTATGTTTCTAGTGAAGGATGAAAAGGGTAATCTCGTTTGTCACGAATGTGATCAACCAATGGAAAGCCCACCCGATGTTGGAAAAGTGTGACGAACTGGAAAAAAACACCTGACCTTGATGTTACAACACAAGCTTGGGTTAGCAACATGCCCTTAGGGTAGCTAAGTACATTGGCTACTCTCCCCTCTTTCTTTTCCCGCAGGTAAGACTGGACTAAAAATCTCCTCCTATCCAGCCCAAGCTTTCAATCTCTTTAAGAATGATTCTTTACTTCTTAGTACAACCGTTAGCTTCATTGTAAGGTAGAAACTCAGGAACTACCAGATTCTCCTGAACTAAAAGCAAATGAAGAAGTTTGAATATATTCGGACTGGGGATTTTGATGTCGAAGTCTTCGAGAGGAGGTCGACCGTACAGTTTCCGGGTTGAAGAGGCGGATTATTTCCGTATGATCTATGTTGAGAATGTCTTTGGTGGACTTGATCCTGGGGGAGGACGTATGATCTTTTATGTGGATAGACGTAAACCGAAGACAACAGATGAGCCGATTGGTGGGTTGGAGATGGAGGAGATAGTTCATGAACTCCAGATTGAGTTACGCATGTCTCCTGCTAGCTTCAAGTCGATTGCCGAATGGATGACAAAGCACGTCGAGGCAGCCGAGAAACAGTTCGGTCCAATACTTCTACCCCAGAGAAAGGCAACCTCTGAACCATAAGTCTGGAGGATTACTGTTCCTATACCTGAGTCAGGATAAATACCTCACACAACGAGCCTACCCATCCAACCGGTAGACTCAATTCTTTGGCTCGATGCCAAAAACGTTAAGGGACAATCCGCTTGCTTAGATGAAAGAGGTTCCCGCTTCTTTAGAATGGAGGGGTGGATCCTCTTCCATAGATCGTATTCGATTACTATAGTCTGGTGATGTTGTGTTGAATAATAGAAGCAGCCTAGTGAAAGATGGAGTTCAACGTACCATTTCACGTTCCCTCTTGAAATCAACTGGGATAGGAGACGAAGAGATAGCTAGACCCTGGATAGCAATCGCCAACTCTTGGAACGAGATTGTCCCTGGTCATGTCCATCTAAGAGAACTATCTGAGGCCGTCAAGAAAGGTGTGAGGTCTAATGGAGGTACTCCCTTCGAATTCGATACTATAGCGGTCTGTGATGGCATGTTACAAGGTACGATCGGGATGAGATACTCTCTCCCAAGTCGAGAACTAATAGCGGATACAATCGAAGTTATGGTGGAAGGTCACCGGTTTGACGCCATGGTTCTGATATGTGGCTGTGATAAGAATGTCCCCGCCCATCTCATGGCTGCTGCAAGACTTGATATCCCCTCGATCGTCGTTACTGCTGGACCAATGCTTCCAGGCCTCTTTCAGGGACGACAAGTAACCTTGACCGATGGAAGAGAGTTTATCGGCGCTTTCAAAGCAGGCAGATTGACCGAATCGGAATTAAAAGAGGCTGAGGACTCGATCTGCCCGGGACCAGGCACTTGTTCAATGCTTGGAACAGCGAATACGATGGCTGTCGTCACCGAAGCCCTCGGAATGTCTCTTCCAGGTTGCGCGACAGCACATGCAGTATCTTCCAAGAAACGAAGGATTGCAGAAGAGAGCGGTTCGAAGGTCATGGAGTTGCTGAAGAAGGAAATCAAGCCCTCCGATATCATGACACAGCCAGCTATCAATAACGCGATCACTATCGATGTTGCGCTTGGGGGATCACTGAATGCTTGTATGCATATAATAGCAATTGCCAGTGAACTGGGATTCACGATCGGATTGGATGACTTCGATCGGATAAGTCGGCAAACCCCACACATATCAGCGTTGAGACCTTCAGGGCCTTATTCATTCCTTGATCTGGATCACGCGGGAGGGATCCCAGCGGTCACGCAAGTCTTGTCTCCTCTACTAGACCTTCAAGTACGTACTGTTACAGGGGAGTTGCTGGGAAGAAACATTCAGCATGTAACAAGTAAGATAGGGGGAGCTATCCAGCCTTTGGAGACTCCTGTCCATCCTGAAGGTGGGGTTGCAGTCCTCTACGGAAATCTTGCACCTGAAGGAGCGTTGGTCAAGCAAGTAGCGGTTAGACCAGAGATGATGA
>CP070773.1:450746-453325 GCA_020345945.1 Candidatus Bathyarchaeota archaeon
GTAATGCAACTCCCAACAACATCGCAAGTTCTTTGATATACGAATAACCGAACATATAAGAGAAGAGTGTCAGCAATAACATAGCTAATCCCGCGATAAGGATAAGGTAGCTGACGTTGGATCGCAACGTGATAAAAGACCTCTTTGTTTATCTCTTCGCTGTTTTAGGAATAACAATATTCGTTTATTATGTTCCTTCCTATTTCTTGCTTGAACAGCTATCTGCCATCCTATCATCTATACTCTTGAACATAATTGGAGTCCCTTTAGCCTACTCATCTTCTTATGGTAAAGCTTTTGTTGGACCCATTCAAGTCGTCAGAGAATGTACAGGTATTCAAGTCATTGCAGTGATGGCAGGTTTGGTCCTCCCTATTCGGAGGTCTACTTGGATACGTAAGGTCAAGGTGTTGTTGATAGTATCTGTGATTCTCTTTGTTATGAACTTTCTCAGGATTGTACTTGAACTCTGGTTAGTCTATCGAGAGATACTGCCTTGGAGCCTTGCTCACTATCCTCTCAGTCTAATTCTAGGAATAGCTGGAGTATACACGCTTGTTCTGGTAAGCGACCTATTGTACCCTGAGTTGGGTGATCAGCTTGCCTACTTCTATTTACATTTGACGCCAGCTAAGATTAGACCTGAATCCTAGACAGATTCCTATCCTGATCTATCGATCCCCGCAAAAGTCTATTAGCAGTACATTTATTCAAATTCTATTGTTGCAGGAGGTTTCGGGGAGATATCGTAGAGGACACGGACTATTGAAGGAACCGTTCCTACTATCCTTCTTTGCATATTCTTCATTTTTTCCCAAGAGATCTCTGTAGGAGTTGCTGTCATTGCATCCACTGAATCAATGATTCTGACAACAACGATCTCACCATAGTTCCTCCTTCCCTCTAGATCTAGTCCTGTAGCCTTATCTTGCATAAGTACCGCAAACGATTGGAAACAATCAGTTCCTACAGTCTCTTCCTCCACTATCGCGGTAACTCTTCGAATCCTCCCAATACGTTCAGGCGTTACCTCACCAAGAACTCTTATTGCCAGTCCTGGACCTGGGAACGGTCTCCTCTCGAATACTTCCCTTGGCAGTCCTAGCTCTTTTGCCACGGCTCTCACTTCATGTTTGTAAAGCTCTTTCAGGGGTTCAACAACCTTGAATCCATACTCTTCAACAGAGTCTATACCTATCTGTTCTAAGACGTTGTGTTGAGTCTTTACTCCTCTACGTGTCTCCAATACATCAGCGGCTATAGTCCCTTGAAGAAGGCATCTTGCCCCAATCTTTTTCGTAACCTCTCCAAGACATTGATAGAAAGTATCTCTGAACGCCTTTCTCTTTTCTTCGGGGTCAGTCTTCCCTTTCAAGCTGGAGAAGAATCTTTGTTCGAGTTTGCGAACTTCGATCTCAATTCCAAGGTGCTTAAAGATAACTGATACTCTTCTCGGTTCATCTTCTCTCATCAGCCCATCATCCAAGAAAACTGCATGAAGTCTTTCTCCGAGAGCAAGGTGTCCTAACATCGCAGTTGTAGTGCTATCTACGCCTCCCGAGACAGCGACTACGGTCTCCCTATCTTGGACTTCCTCTTTGAGTGACCCGATTTTCTCTTCGATAAATCCTCTTGGATCGAACATTTCTCATCCTTCAACCCTGGGTGGGAAGAAATCGCTGCCGGTTGACTTTAAGGCTTATTCATATAGTCTGATCAAGACCAACAGGGACTCATGGGACCCTTTCTACTTTAGAGAGAAGACCATCCTTGTTGAGCCGGCAATAAAAAGGACTCCTAGAATCATCAAGAGCATCCCACATACTCCTAGTATAAAACGGTATACTCTATCACCCATTACCTTCCTTCCTTTGGATGCTGACAGGGAGACTAACGAGAACCATGTAAGATCTGAGAGCCAATGTGCAAAAGCAAAGACCATTACCCCTATATAGCTAGCTGTTTCCAAACCGATGGTCGTGTAATGGTTTCCTACTGTCGCCCACCATATGAAGAAGTAGGGGTTAGATATGCTGGTGATGAATCCTGCCAAGGTTGGGTCTCCACTCATTGGTAAGCTTCCCTCCAACTTCGGTAGCAGTTGATTATCAGCAGACATCGAGGACCTTAAGAGGTCGATGCTGCTCCAGACTAGGAAAAGTCCTCCAAAAACTCCTGAGAGGAGTCTTATCTCGTTGGATTCAAAGATGAAACTCAACCCAAGGAGTAAGACAAGCATGATAGCCGTCTCCGCTATCACATGACCGAGTACAACTAATGGACCTGCAATATGTCCTCTCTTTGTCGACCATACTACCGTTGCGACAAACATCGGTCCTGGAACTATAGCGCCAGAGAACCCAATTATAAAGGATGCCGAGGCGAGAAATGCAAGTTCTTCGATGTATAGCATCCAGCCATCACACTAGATCTTTTCTATAGGTTATCAACCCTGTTTTTGCCATTTTCCTCCTCATACGATGAGATAGATTTATCTCTTCCGAGAATCTTTTGGCTGCGAGAGGAGTCATCTCCTAAATGGAAAACACTCTTCAGATACAGATAGTTGGAGTAGTTTC
>CP070773.1:453425-456003 GCA_020345945.1 Candidatus Bathyarchaeota archaeon
GTCCCTGAACTGATCATGGCAGGTGAGACCATGAAGGAAGGCGTAGCAGTCCTAGAACCACATATCACTGGGGAACCGCAGTCGACTCTAGGCACTGCTGTAGTAGCAACAGTTCTCGGGGATCTACACGACATTGGCAAGAATATATTCATCACACTTCTCACTACAGCTGGCTTCAAGGTAGTCGACTTGGGGGTTGATGTACCCGCTGAGAAAGTTGTCGAGGCCGTAAAGGACTCTGATGCTAGCATCGTCGGTCTCTCAGCTCTCCTGACAACCAATCTGGAGCAGATACCTCTCGTTATAGATGAGCTGAAGAAGGCTGGTCTCAAAGAGAGGGTGAAAGTCATCATCGGGGGAGCCACGGTCACCGAGACCTTTGCGAAGGAGATAGAGGCTGATGGCTATGCGAAGGATGCCGTAACCGGGGTAGGGATCTGCAAGAACTGGGCAGAGATGACCTGAGCATTCCCATGCTTGTTCAGAAGAGCGGATCGAATATGGTAGAGAAACGGGTGTTGACAGATGTGCCCAGAATCGGTTGGGGAAAAGGCATCGAGTGCACATTCATAGGTGCGCTTGATGCGGCACTACGTTTCTTGGGAGAATCAGTCGATTACGTCTATCTGATGGGGATCTCTGGAGCAGCTTTTCGTCTTCTATTTCACCAGCCCGAGTGGTGTCCTAGTTCGCCAGATGCAGCACTCAACGAAGCCTATCCACGGCAAGTCATGAAATCGGTAGGCTATGGGGGACGGTTCTTCTCTAAAGAGAAGAAGAGCAGGGAAGAGATGATCCAGATCATACATGGAGAGATAGACAAGGGAAGACCTGTCGTAGCCATCGATCTAGTCAGGCATCCCGACTGGGGGATCATAACAGGATATAAGGACAATGTTCTCTTCTGTCGCACGTATTATGATAAGAGTGAAGAGTACTCCGTTGCTGAGAATCTGCCATTTCTAATCTTTACCTTCGAGAAAGTGAGTCTTCCACTAAGGAGATTTGACGCCATCTTAGGGTCGTTCAGGTTGTCAGTTGACCTTGCATACAAGGAGAATATTGATGACTACACTAACGGAATTGCAGCGTATGATGCATGGATCGAAGACTTGAAGAAGGATAGATGGTTCGACAAGATGGACAAGGACACCTTCAAGTTTCATTGGCATGTGAACGGATGGACCTATGATTCTCTCTATGACGCTAGGCTCGCTGCAGTGAGATATCTCCAACGGATCGAGACAGAATTCTCAGGAAAGGAGAAAGAGACAGTCCGAAAAGCCTGTGAGAAGCTTGGACAAATGGAGAGGATGCTATTTGAGAACTGGATCTATTTTCCTATGCCATTCTGGGTGGATATGAAGGAAAAAGGGAAGACATGGATACCGAGAGATAGATCGATCGATGGGAACACATGGACTCGACAGATGCGGAGAAAAGGTGCAGATCTGCTTAAGGAACTCAAAGATACAGAGATTGAAGTCTTCGAACTGCTAAGCAGACTAGCCTAGATCTAGGGGTAGACTCTGATAGAGAATACGTAATGTGTCCCCAAAGAAGACGCAACCAATTTCTTAGGAGTGGTTCATAGGCTGATCTAAGGTAATGGGCTTGTATAGAATCTCTTTTCAGACGAACTGTTATGCATGGGTTCCGTATGGATACACTGGACTGTACCCTGGCAGCGGAAATACCTTGGACTATACACTTCGAAGCCTAGCCCAGATAGGGTATGATGGGGTTGAGGTGGATTGCCTTCACATCTTGGATACAGGTCTCTGGAAGATCTCCAAGACTCAAAGACGGATGTTGAAAAAATCTCTCCGAGACCTCGGGATTGAAGTGGAAGCCTTCAGTGCACATACTTGGCCTCTTCCTGACGCCTCTTTCACATCTTCAGATGAGGAGAGTAAGAGACTTGGCATGGAATGGACGAAAGGGATCATCGATCTGGCTGCAGACTTCGATACCAAGGTGGTGACCACTCATATCCCTTCGCCACGTAAATATGCTACACCTTCTCTACCTGGAATGCCGTTTGGGATTCTCAGAGGTAGGGGTGATGGGGGAAGACCTAGATTTGAGGTACCTGAACTTTCCTCGAATGACGAAGTGGAACTTATGGTGCAGGGTGTCGGTGAATGTGCCGACTACTGTTCAGATCGGGGTGTACTTTTGGCTATTGAAGAATATGCTCCAGTGGATTTCTGGAGGAATTTCATCAAAGAAGTAGGATCTCCAGCCCTCAAGATAAACCTCCATCTGGCAAGGGTCTGGCGTGATATGCACCATGCGAATGGAGTGATTGAGGAACCTAGCCTTCCTGCTGCTGTACGAGAATTTGGTAGTCTTATTGTTCATACCCACTGCATGGATTACAAGACTGTCTCTGCTCTTCCTCCATTATCGTCGCCAACCAAGAGGCATACCGTTGAAGTCATACCGGGTGCTGGAGAATGTGACTATATCGCTTTCATCAGAGCCTTGAAAGAGATCAACTATACAGGATACTTAACCATCGAGTCTCATCGATCGGATATTCCACCTGACATTCAGGCAGCTCAAGCCCTCCAAA
>CP070773.1:456103-458663 GCA_020345945.1 Candidatus Bathyarchaeota archaeon
AAGAAATATCGATCCTGACACAGTCATGAGCCCATACTTGGCGACATTCGGAGACATTGTAAGCCTATTCGCCCTTTACTTCGCTACACAAGTAATAATCGGAGGGGGGTGATATGCCAGCCTATACTGCTCGAAAAATTGTCCAAGAAGGAATTCCTTCTCTGACCCTCTCAGTAGTGATAAGCCTAGCCTCAGGCTCTATACTAAACAGAGGGATTGAACTCTTTGTCGCTCTTCCAGTTCTCTTGGCTCTAACGCCACCGCTTGCAGGAATGGCAGGATCTATTGGATCGATATTCTCTTCACGTCTGTCGACTGCACTCCACCTAGGACTGGTCAAGCCTAGAATTGAACACAGCGAAGTATTGACTAGAAACGTCTTTGCCGTGTCAACGATAGCGATTGTATCGTCAATGTACCTTAGTTTGGTGATGTATATACTCTCGGAGTTTGCTGGGATAAGAGGATTAAGCCTGTTTGAAATGGCAGAAGTCACAGTAATGGCAGCCATATTAGTCTCTAGTATTACATTAATTGCTGCACTCTTCATCTCATTCTTGAGTTATAGAAGGAACCTAGACCCAGGCAGCACGACGATACCTATAGTCACTGCAATAGGAGACCTTGCCACTTCTATAAGTATCATTCTTGCAGCAAGAGTCCTAGGATTAGTCTAGAAGACAAGGATCGTAACCAAAAACAGACTTCGGACTATAAGCCATCATCAGTTGTCTAGCAGAAAAATTAAACAATAGATCACCATTCTCACGACTTAGATAAACCGAAAACTCGCCGAAGTACTGGGAGAAAAAAAAGAACCCTGAATAGATTCAGTCTAAGGTGTTCCTTAGAACAATAGTCTTGTTGAAATCTTTCAGATGGTAAAGATACAGGAAAAGTAGGGGAGACAGACTACTTGATGCCTACTGATTTCCCTTTAGATTTCTCTTTCTGAACCTTGAGAGTTACTTCAAGTACTCCGTTCTTATAGGACGCGTTGGTACTGTCAGGATCGACGTTCAATGGCAGATCTAGATCTTTCCTAAACTTTCGGGTTTCGGTGTCAACAGATATGCTCATACCGTCTTCAGAAACGTTCAGTTGTATGTCAGATTTCTCGACTCCAGGGAGTTCAGCAACGACTTTGATCTCTTCGTTAGAGGGTATGACATCAACAAGCGGTTCGCGTTCTCCTTGAACACTCAGTGTTGGCCTAGCGGTACCGAGGTCACGTGTTGGTCTAACGTTACCGAATTCCCTGAATTTTGGTTTCCCATCAGGACCGACACTAAAAGAGTATCCGTAGACAAAGGGACCCATCTCCCTAACGGTACCACCATCAGGAAGTTTCCTCTCTCTGATCAGATTCTCCGGAACCTTCTTCTCAAAGTCTTTGACCATGTCTTCCATTAGGGCATCCATCTCCCGCATAGTCTCGTCGAAATCCTCGAAGAATCCCCCTCGGAAGAACGGGAAGAAGAAAGGACGTCGTCGGCGCCTCCTAGTCCAAGAAGGATAATCATCTTCAGACAATAATTTCACCTCGGAAGGATAGATGGAATGCAATATTTAAACATTGTTACCAAATGGTAACATGTCATATACCTTCGAGAGAATCGCCCTAGAAAAAACCAAGAAAAAAGAGTCAGACTTCGATGTTCTGATAACCGTTCAACGACTACCAGTTGACAGCAGACTTGCCCCGGGAACCCCAATTCTCCTTTGGAATATCCATAATCACTATGGTCAGATGGTCCGGTTTGGTATTGAGAGTGTCCTCAAAAGCCTTTGTTATTGCCGCAATCAGACGATTCTTCTGTTCAGCAGACCTACCTTCCCACATCTTAACATCAACAACAGGCATCCTAGCATCACCTCCGTAACTTAATCCGAAGATCACTACCCTAGATCAAATCTTACAAAAGATAAGGTTTGAAGATGATGAAAGGAATGTTGAGACGCAAGTTCAGTCTGTCAGAGAACTTATAAAGTCCCTTATTCAAGTTAGAGAACCCTATCTAAGAGTAACAGAAAGCACATCAACCATTCATCACCGAATCGAATACCATACTTGGACAATCTTGAGATAGATGGGAAAAAGCAGGGGGAAGAAAATACCCATGACAAGAAAAGTCCAGAGACAGACGACCAGAAAAGGAATAGCAGTTCACCGAGAAAATCTATCCCTGATAAAAATACCAATGAAGCTGCCACTCTCTGCTTTGGTCAACAACTATGAACAGGAATGGATGAAGGGGTAAATAAAGCATTAGAATCCAAGCATTCCACACGCCTATATCAAAATCTGGTACAGCTGACATAACACATCTCCTGCTTCTTGCAAAACTGACCAATTGATTTGTTATGGTAGTATACCATCAAGTAATCACATATCAAGGGAAAGTCATGGAAGAGGCAAAAAGGTTTAGAACCGCTGCAATTTTTTATTCAATTGGTGGGATTATCTTCATTATAGTAGGTGCGACTAGTGGTAGAATTGAAGTCTTTCTGCCTATTGGAATAGCAGCAGTTATTCTTAGCATAGCTTTTTGGCAACGTA
>CP070773.1:458763-461322 GCA_020345945.1 Candidatus Bathyarchaeota archaeon
AGAACTCAAGAGACAGTTGGAAGCCTGAAAAGTGCGAGAAGAAAGACGACTGATTATCCAACTGTTGCTGAAATATGGTGTCGAAGATCTGGATAGACTCGAAGATCCCAATCTCACCGTCAAAGAGATCATCTCAGCCATAAGACGACATAGGATAGAGATAGACGAAGGTTTCTTCAAAACACTATCAGAGGAGCTGGGACTACCCTTCATCGAGAAGGAACAACTCTTATCCAAGACCAGACGAGACTTGATGAGCGCCATCCCCTACAGCCTAATGACCGAGAAACTCTTTCTGCCTCTCGAATTATCCGCCGAAACGTTGACCGTTGCAGTAGCCAATCCATTAGATGAAGAAATGATCCATCAGCTTGAAAGGACCTTCAATAGGCATGTTGAAATTATTGTTGCATCTCCACAGGCAATCGAGGATGCCATTGAGAAGAAGTATGAAGTTATACACAGGCACAGAGCCCTGAAGGACTTATACTACCGTAATCCCGATGAATCTGCCTACAAAGTGCTCTACCCCTGGCAGAGGAAACTAATAATCACATCAATTGTACTATTCCTACTTCTCTTCTTCTTAGACTACCCTGCCTCGTTAATCTTAGTATTCTCAATCATAAACCTCGCTTACTTCTGCATCAACCCTGTGAAAGCCTATATCTCCTTGAAAGGATTCCAAGGATCAAGAGAGGTCTTCGAAGTATCAGAGAGAGACGTGGTGGACCTCGACGAGAAGAACCTCCCTATCTACACCATATTGATACCAGTATACCGGGAAGCAGAGATGTTACAGCATATACTTCAGAACGTATATGATATGGACTACCCTAAGGACAAACTGGACGTTAAGATACTGATGGAGGAGAAGGACGATGAGACCCTTGGGGAAGCCCGGAGACTCGGGCTCTTCGGTAGACCTGAGAAGCCGATGGAACCGATGACTTGGAAAGAGTACAGGGAATTCCTCAAAATCTTCGATCCTGTTATTGTCCCAAACGCAGAGATCACAACCAAGCCAAGAGCATGCAACTACGGTCTGTTACGGGCGAGGGGAAAATACTGCGTGATATTCGATGCAGAAGACGACCCAGAACCCGACCAGCTGAAGAAAGCAGTCATAGCCTTCTCACGCGCCAAAGGAGAGATAGCCTGCCTCCAATCCCGGCTGAACTTCTATAATCCAAGAGATAACCTTCTAACCAGATGGTTCTCTCTTGAATACTCCTACTGGTTCGAGTTCTATCTTGAAGGGCTGGACTCTGTAGGCGCCCCAATCCCCTTAGGAGGAACCAGCAACCACTTCATAACCCAGAAGCTGAGAGAACTCGGCGGTTGGGATCCTTACAACGTCACAGAAGACGCCGACCTGGGAGTCAGATTATCCCGAAAGCAGATGGATACAGCAATGCTCGACTCCTATACGTACGAGGAGGCAAACAAGAACCTCTGGAACTGGATAAGACAGAGATCGCGCTGGAACAAAGGATATGTCCAAACCTACCTGACCCACATGAGACACCCACGTAGATTATTCGATGACCTCGGTTGGCGAAGATGCCTCTACTTCCAACTCACCTTCGGCGGCAACATCCTACTCCCACTGATAAACCCGTTACTCTGGGCTGTAACCCTCCTCACAGTGCTCAGCCCAGGCATATTCGACTTCCTCTTCTTCTATCCCATGAACTACATATGCATCTTTAACCTCGTAGTTGGAAACTCAGTCTACATCCTAATACACACAGCCACCAGCATCAGGAAGAGACAGTACGAATTCATACCTCAATCGTTACTAATACCAATATACTGGATACTGATAAGCGTCGGAGCCTGGAGAGGTGTAGCACAATTGATCACAAGACCGTTCTACTGGGAGAAGACTCAACACGGATTCTCTGAGATCCACAAGAAGATGTGAGAGTATGAGCCTTATTGAAGATCTAAGAGAAGGATACGCCTGGGAAGAAGAGATCATATCCGCCATCAACTCAATGCTTATCCTTTTCCTGGCTCAGACCGATCTTCCAGAAGAAAAGAGAAGCAACATCAAGATAATACTAGAATCCCTCACAAGAGATACAGAGAAACATAAGAAAATAATCGAGGAGATCATGAAGGAGCTGGGAGCAGATGATAACTGAACCCATGATAACAGAGAAGGTCCAAGACCTGCTATCCCTAGAAGCAAGAGCAGCAGAAATCTATGAAGAAGCTCTAGGACACCCAGAATCGGAGAGATATCGCGCCCAACTCACAGAGTTGATGAGAGACGAACAAAGACACATTACAATGGTGAAAAGGATCCTTGAGATCATATCAACCCCGATCTGACAAGAGAGAAGACAACGATCATAAGCGTAATCCATGCTAGAAATCCGTCTCTCTATACCTGACATTCAGGGCAGATATATACACGTCCCCCTCCCAGACTCAGCTTCTCTATGGAAGTACCACAAAGAAGGCAGGAATGATCTCTCATCCTTGGTCCCATTGCTGGCGTATAGCTACCCTGTTTCCCGTAAAGGTCATAGAACTCGTCCTTCCCACCAA
>CP070773.1:461422-463966 GCA_020345945.1 Candidatus Bathyarchaeota archaeon
GTAGGTTCAACAATGACTGTCTCATTATTGATTAGACCTAGTTCCTCTGCTTTCTTTATCATGCTCAAAGCAATTCGGTCCTTGACACTTCCTCCAGGGTTCCTAGATTCGGTCTTTGCGACGACTCGACACCGCAACCCTCCTGCAATCCTGTTCAGCTGGATAAGTGGAGTTCTCCCGATCGTCTCAAGTATTGAATCAGAAATTCTCTCAACCATAGATAATCACCAACCCCTAGCAAAATATCACAGTGTTATAACTAGATATTAAACCTACTTCAAGAACCAGAAAACATGCACAAAGAAGATGCCCAGTTTTGTTCCATAATTCCTCAAATGATAATAGAGATGCGAGGAGTGAATAACAGAAAGTGATCGTGTTGCCAGAACGATTCAAACCCATCCTCGGCATCACAATGGGCGATCCTGCAGGGATCGGACCAGAGATCACGATCCGAGCCCTCTCGCTAAAGAATCTCTATGACCAATGCCAGCCAATAGTAATAGGGGATCGTAGGGTCTTAATACAAGAGAAGAGGGCATACGACCTCGAACCAGAAATCAGGTCAGTTGACACCATCTCAGATGCTCGATTCGAATACGGCACAATAGATCTCCTGGACTTAAACAATGTCAAGATCGAAGAACTCAGAGTGGGAGAGACCCAACCGATGGCGGGGAAAGCATCCTACGAATACATCAAGAAGGGAGTGGAACTAGCCATCGACGACGAGATCCAAGGAATTGTGACATGCCCGATCAACAAAGAGGCATTGAACAAAGCCGGATACCCGTATCCAGGACATACGGAGATCCTAGCAGAGCTTACCGGTAGCAGAGAATTTGCTATGATGTTCTTGACTCCCTACCTACGTGTGATCCTTGTTACAATCCACCAGCCCCTCAGGAAGGCTTGCGACCTAATCAAGAAAGACAGGGTCCTCAAGACCATCGAGTTAGCCTACGAAGCCCTCAAAGGCATGGACATCACTAGCCCAAGGATAGCAGTGGCAGGATTGAACCCTCATGCAAGCGAGTCAGGGATGTTTGGAAGAGAAGAGACCGAAGAAATAGAACCAGCAGTAGAGCTGGCGAAGAAAGCAGGGCTAAAAGTAGTAGGCCCCATTTCACCCGACACAGCGTTCTGGAGAGCCAAGAAGGGGGACTTCGATATCGTAGTCGCAATGTATCACGACCAAGGGTGTATCCCCATCAAGCTCTTAGGCTTCGAAGTAGGAGTAAACATGACGGTCGGTTTGCCGATCATACGGACCTCGGTCGATCATGGAACCGCGTTCAGACATGCACTCGAGAGGGTGGGTGCAAATCCCAACAGTTTGGTAGAGGCGATCAAGGTCGCAGCCAAGCTAGCCCAAGATAAGTATGGCAATAAGATTGACACCATAAAAGAGGTAGACCAATAGATGAAAAGAGTAGTTGTGCAAGCACCTTGCTCAACCAGCAATCTCGGACCTGGATTTGACGTGT
This sequence comes from Candidatus Bathyarchaeota archaeon, assembly GCA_020345945.1. Lineage (GTDB taxonomy): Archaea > Thermoproteota > Bathyarchaeia > RBG-16-48-13. The sequence goes on from CP070773.1 coordinate 462,910, forward strand.
TCGGACTTGCACTCGATATCCTACACGATATAGCAGAAGTTGAAGTTCTCGACGAGAATAGAGTCCTCCTAAAGATTGAAGGAGTCGAAGCTCAGAGAATACCAACCAATCCCCAGAGAAACAGCGCAGGGAGAGCTGCTCTCGAGTTTATGAAGAGACACGGTTCGGCAGGTGTAAAGATCAAGCTATTGAAGGGAGTTCCGCCCGGCTCCGGGCTGGGAAGCACAGGTACCAGCGCAGCAGCAACAGTAGTCGCTATGAACTATCTCTTCGAGACAGAACTCAGCAACAGAGACTTGGTCGAGATTGCTGCACAAGGTGAAATCGCCGCTGCCGGGGCTCCTCACGCAGATAATGTCGCACCCTCCATATTTGGAGGGCTGACTATCATAAGCTCGTACAATCCCTTGAGAGTAACCTCTTTTCCACCGCCAAGAAATCTAGTCTTCTCTATAGCCCTTCCCAAGGGGATAAGAAAGACTACAAGGAAGGCGAGGGCTGTACTCCCTAAGAATGTGGAACTATCGAAGACTATCCGCAACCTTGGGTCCTCCTCATTGGTCTTAGCAGGACTCCTCCTTTCTAACCCAAGACTCCTAGGTGAAGGTATGATGGGAGACGTTATCGTCGAACCGAAGAGAATCCCACTCTACCCAGGATGCCTCGAAGCCAAGTCAGCCGCGATAGATGCCGGAGCCACGGGAGCAACTCTTAGCGGCGCTGGACCAACAATTATCGCAGCAGTGGATCCTGAGAGTGTAGATCCTCGTGAGGTGGCAAATGCGATGAGAGAAGCTTTCATCACCCAAGGGATCGAGTGTGAAGGATATGTCGGTAGACCCACAGAGGGCGCAAAGGTCATCGATAGGGACTCTATGATAAGCAGAGAGTAAAGAGAGGTGCGAAGGGTGGCTGAGTTTATTTTCTACTTAACCTACAACGATACAACAATATGGAACGCACTTGACGTCTTCAATGAGATCCAAGATACCCCAATCAGGAATATTGGCTTCAAGGATGTGGGGCTTAGTCTTGAGAAGCTCAAAGAGCTTCGAAA
>CP070773.1:464066-466600 GCA_020345945.1 Candidatus Bathyarchaeota archaeon
CTATGTGGTATTCAGAAAAGATGTGGAGGAGCACCTGAGAAACCCGTTAGAACTCGTCGATCAAACGAAACGTTTCATCTGTGGCGCTGCAATAAATACACACGACTATAAAGACAGGGTCAAAGCGGTTGTAGATGCAGGGGCAGATTTCTTAGTTATAGATACTTCCCAAGCGTACTCCGATTACTTTCAAGTCTGTCTCCAGTACTTGAAGGAGAATTTCAAAGACACACCGGTGATAGCAGGAAACATAGTCACCCAAGAAGGCTTCGATTTCTTAGTGGAAAACGGTGCTGACGGTGTGAAGGTTGGAATGGGCTCTGGTTCTATCTGCATCACACAAGAACAGATAAACGTCGGGAGAGGACAAGCCACAGCAGTAATTGAAGTATCAAATGCAAGAGACGAACTGTATAGAGAGAAAGGTGTATACATACCAATCGTATCAGATGGAGGGGTCTCAAGGTCCGCTGATATCACGATGGCGCTTGCTCTCGGTGCAGACTCGGTCATGGTTGGGCGTTTTGTTGTTGGTTCTGAAGAGAGTAACTCGGCAAGGATCACCCGACATGTGACCGTCGATGGAAGAACGGTTCAAGAGATTGTGAAAGAATACTGGGGTGAAGGCTCCAATAGAGCTAGAAAATGGGCTAGGTTCAGATATGATCAAGCTAGTTTCGAGGAAGGTATTGAGATGTACGTGTCTTACGTAGGTCCTCTACAAGACTACATCATACCTTCTATGACAATGTTAAGGGATGGGATTAGAAAAGCTGGTTGCAGGGATATCGAAGAATTACATAAGAATTCGGTAGTGCAAGTCCTTTCGTGGTTCTCATTGGCAACTCGATTGGAGAGCCCCTCTATTGTGCCCCAGCCCTCAAAGTCTGATGCTAGAAGTGCCTGAATACCCGTTCTCCGGTGAAGAGCATAGAGATATCATACTTCTCACATTGCTCTATCACATTCTCGTCGTACCTTGAACCTCCCGGCTGAATGATCGAGGTGACGCCAACCTTAGCCAAAGGTTCGATGTTATCTTGTAACATAAAGCCATCAGACGCAAGTGCGCTTCCGTCTAAGCTGTGACCAACTCTCTTGGCTCTTTCGAGCGCTATCTCAATAGCCCCAATCCTATCCTGCTGACCAGTACCGACAGCCAGTGCTCTATCATCCCTCCAGATAACAACTCCGTTGGATCTTTTCTCCGAACAGACCCACCACGAACATAGCATATTCCATATCTCTTGCTTCTCCGGTTTTCTCTTTGTCGCACATCTACAACTCTTGAGATCGGACAGACTCTTGATCTTGGTAGCGAATGTCTGCTCCAAGATTACACTGTTTCCTAGAACCTTGATTTCGTGGGGGAATAGTTCGCTTCCAAGCTTATTGATGTCTGGGACTTCAGCCACCCTGAGATTGACCTTCTGTTGAAGAACCTTTAATGCTGACGGAGAATAGGAGGGAGCAAACAAGCATTCAACGTATCTCTGGACGATTTTCTCTGCAGTCTCTTTATCCACATAGGAATTGAAACCGATTGTACTGCCATATGCTGCTCTTGGGTCCCCGCTCCAAGCTTTTTCAAAAGCATCTGCGTTTTCATCCCTATAGGAAATTCCAACACCCGTCGGATTAAGATGCTTCATCACCGCGACTGTTGCCTTATCAAAATAACTCACAATCCTAAGTGCCCTATACCCGTCTTCGATGTTTGTTGCAGAAGGACCATTCTTCCCCCATTTTTTCCATGTTGTAGCTGCCAAGAATCTTCTCTTCCGATCCTCAGGTACATACATCGCTGCTGTTTGATGCGGGTTCGTGCCGTACCTCAATCCTCTTGGGTCACCGTTGATATCCCAAGAGACCTTGCAGAAGAGATACTGTTTGTCGCCTATCGTCAACGTTACAGTATTCGGTAGTTCTTTATCAGAAACTGCTGTTCTGTAGATTCTAGTCAGATCTTCTGACGTTCAGACGCCTCCTAGATACTATTCTCATTAGGTCGTCCACATCCAGTATATTCCTTTTTATCTGGTTTGATGGATAGGTCAGGATATCTTGGATCGGTCTTTATTATATCCTAAATATTCTTGTGAATGTCGTAATAGATTGATCGGAAAGGATAGGGTATTGACGTCTTTCTCATCAGATTACGGAAGGACTTTCTCGATTTAGGTCTACTATGAATTTAGTGGGGATATTCGAGCCAATCTTTATTTATTGAGGATAGGCTGAAGTCTCTTGATGGTGATAACCCTTTCAGGATCTGGGTCTCAGCATTATGATTGGCTTAGATTGTTGAGAATTTAAAGGATCTATGGTTGTTGATTTAAATTGAGTCTGTCGCTGGAACAAGGAGGGTTGTTGGTCAAATTTGCCAGGGAAGCCATCCAGAGCTATCTAACGAAAGGTGAGATAATCTCTGTTCCACCCGATTTTCCAAGAGAGTTCAAAGTACCAAGAGGCGTTTTTGTAACCTTAAATAAAGTTCTAGATGACAACCGAGAGTTAAGGGGTTGCATAGGTTT
>CP070773.1:466700-469230 GCA_020345945.1 Candidatus Bathyarchaeota archaeon
TGACCAAAGAATCGCCTGGGGGGACCACTGCTGTCGGTTCATACTAGAAAAGAAATGACCAGACTTGATCAGACTGAGTTATTAGAAATGCCACATATCTTCTGTGTTTTTATGCAATACGTAGTCTCCTAGAGAGAGTCAGACCCTTGGAAGTCTAATACCTACACGTCAACTCCTAGACTCACGGAAAGAATTTCGACCTAGGATAGAGGATCCAGTCTCTTTAATCAAGTAAGAGATAAAACGATCTAAAACGATAGAGTCCCAGGTTCCAAACATGGCAGTTTTTAGGAGAACTGTAGGGGAGAAAGAGAAACAGGAAATTATCAAGCTTCTTCGCAAACAGATCCGAACTGAAAAGTTATGCATAGATGCATACAAGAAATCCGTTGACGAGATACAAAACGAGCCTGTCAAAAAAATTCTCCGTATGATCCGGCTTGACTCTGAGAAGCATATTGATATCCTTCAGGCCTCTATTGACATCATCCAAGGAGAGGACGTACTCAGTGAAGATAAGAAACATCTAAAACGAGGGCTTAGACGCCATTTAGAACTAGAGAAAGATTCCATAGACATCGCCAACAGGATCCTCAGCGAGGGGTGGATAAAGGAGAGCGAGGGGCTGGTAGAGCTTATCAAGAGTTGGAAAAATGACGAAATACGTCACCACAGACTGCTGAGAGAGCTATCCGAGAAGACCTACTTCCGGCTGAACGAATTAGACTGGATTGCCGTGTTCCGAGACGAGGCGTTTCTTGAGAAACGATATCTCCGATCAAAAAGACTCAAAGAGAAATTCGAAGACTGATCCTTTCGTCCTCCTGTAAAAATTTCCACAGAATCCGCAGAGATCATCTAACTTTGAAATGATTCCTTGATGACTCTAGACTAATGTTACCAGTCATAGATTACTAGTCGAATTTCTCAACTTTAGGATGAAAGCTTCTCTACTTTCATCGTCTTTCATGATGTCTTTCACTTGTTTCCATGTTTCAGAACAGTTCTTGTAATCCACACCCACTATATCGTGTATAGTTTCGTCAATCTTCTTCCTGTTTTCTTTTGTTACTGAAATACCTGCTTCTTCAAAGACCGCTCGTAAATGTCTGAAGTAACACGTCATTCGTTTTCACATCCGAATAGAATACTGCCGAGAGGACTTTTACAGATTTTCATCAAGAATCTTGGGGAATCGAATAGTAGGTTTCAGTTGTGTATATTTCGGTTGTCCAGTGTCTTCGGTTTCGGCGTAATCCTAATAATGGGTTGAGACTAGCACTGGGGAAGGGGATAATGAATGGATGCAAAGATAAGGAAGGTCTATGCTCGAGAAGTCTTCTCCGACCGAGGACATCCCGGTGTAGAAGCAACGGTGACAACTGAGGATGGCGCATCTGGGGTTGCCTTAGTTACTGCAGGTACATCCTTCGGGAAGCACGAAGTTCAATTTGTCTACGACGGAGGCTCGCGCTATAAAGGTAAGGGGGTCCTTAAGGCAGTTGAGAATGTCAATAAGATAATTGCTCCTGCACTGAAAGGAATGGATGCCGCGAGACAACAGGAGATCGACGAGGTCTTGATCAAGCTTGACGGGACATCTAACAAGTCTAGACTTGGAGGAAACGCTACTGCAAGTGTCTCAGCCGCTATTCTGAAAGTCGCCGCTACAAGCCTAGGAATCCCTCTCTACCGATATATCGGAGGTGCCAGCGCGTGCACACTCCCAGTTCCTGGTGCCGGCGCTATATACGGGAGCGATAGGTATGGAGGTGGAGAAAGAGCAGGGACAAAACCAAGCTACTCCTTTACAGCTTATGGATTCAAGAGTTTCTCAGAGGCCTCGTACGCATGTTGGGAGGTATCTAAGGAATGTGAAAGCCTTCTTAAAGAGAGGTATTACCTGAATCCCCAAACTCGCACAATCAGACACGCACCCGTTCCACGAGGAGTAGTAAAACACGATAGAGAACTCTGGGATCTAATGGTAGACACTATAACGAATACAGGTTACTCAAACAGGATCGGAATCCAAGTCGATATCGCTGCTGGATGCTACTACAACGAAAAGAAGGACGTCTTCTCTGGACTATTCTCTGAAGGAGACAAGACGAAAGAGGACTTGATAGAACTATACAAGGATATGGTTGCAGAATATCCATTCGTGATCTTCGAAGACCCCCTTGACGAGACCGATTATTCAGGACATGCTCTCCTAACGAGAGAGCTTGGAATCGAGATAGTAGGAGATGATCTCTTCACGACAAATCCTGCACGCCTTAAACAGGGGATTGAAGTCGGTGCATGCAATGCAGTTCTCCTAAAAGTCAATCAGATAGGAACCATCACCGAAGCCTTCGACCTTGTACAGCTAGCCTACAGGAATGGCTATGGTGTAATGCCTTGCAGTAGTAGAGGGGAAGGCGTGGATATTGGCGACTATGCAGTGGGACTAGATACAGGACACATCAGAGAGAGTGGGACAGGCAGTAGAGGTAACAGGCTTCTAAAGATAGAATCAGAACTAGGC
>CP070773.1:469330-471841 GCA_020345945.1 Candidatus Bathyarchaeota archaeon
GGACAGGCTTTCAGACATAGTCCGCAGGATGTGCAGGTCTCTTGGTCGACAAGAACAGCCCCTGTATTATCGTCGATTGTCAACGCTTCGACCGGGCATGATTCGATACACGGGTAGTCGTCGCATTGAGCGCATAGATGGGTTACCTCTACTCCGGGAAAAGGCATGAAGACGCGTATTCTTGACGCCTCAGGCCAGATCCGACCTTCATGGTGGAGGCTGCAGGCGACTTCACATCTCTGACAGCCTGTACATCTAATATACTCTCTTACAATCCATACCGGATTACTCATCATTCATCCTCTCGATCCTCTTCATTTGATGCTCGCTTATCTCCTATCCTTGTCATAAAAGGCTTAGGGATACTGGAGGGCTGTTATCCGCCCCAGACAAGGGGTACGAGATCTATGACATCGCCGTCTTTGAGGGAGGTTGATTCCCCTAGAACATGCATGTTCTTTCCGTTCACGGTTATCAGGAGGTCGGACCCTACCTTGTGAGCCCCAATATGACCTTTTCGAAAGGTGCGGGTAATCACGCTGAGTCTGGAGAGCAGGTCAGAGATTCTAGCACCGCTCTTCAAGTCGATTATGGATTCGTTGCCAAGGGACTTCTTCAAATCCCCAAATGCTCTTACCCTCACTTTCAACCTATTCTTCACCTCTCTCAGGTCTCCTTAAAATAAACAATCATGTTAGATGACCGACCAGCAAGGTAATTATCTTTTCTGAAAAAGCGTGAGTGTTATCTGTCTATATTTTCAGTTCGTCATTCTCGATAGTAAGTTTTTTCTTCCTTTGACTATGTGTTTCATGTCTGTGGTTAGATTCGGGGGATGAACTGTTTTGTCTAGGTTATTGGATAAGTTGACTGTGAAAGACTTCGTGTTGAGAAACCGAATTGTCCTCCCACCTATGGCTACTGAGCTTGGTTCTGGGAAGGGAGAGGTGACTGAGGGGCTGATCCAGCATTATATTCGTCGATCGAGGGGCCCTGGTCTCGCGATCGTTGAGCACTCATATGTCTCTACAGGGGGTAGGCGTTCTGAGAACCAGCTGGGGGTCTACGATGACAGCCTCATCCCGGGGCTCTCTAGTCTAGCTGAGGCGATGAAGAAACAAGGGTCTGTTGCAGCCGTCCAGATCAATCATGCAGGATCTAAGTCATCGTCAGATGTGATAGGGGCTCAGCCGGTGGCTCCCTCACCGGTTCCACCGCCTCGAGGGGGTGACGTACCTAGAGAGTTGTCTGTGTCAGAGATTGAGGAGATTGTCGAACAGTTTGTTGCAGCAGCCTCTCGAGTGGTGAGAGCAGGCTTCGATGCTGTAGAGGTCCATGGGGCTCATGGCTTCCTTCTGAACCAGTTCACATCTCCATTGACCAATAAGAGGACCGATCGGTACGGTGGCAGTTTAGAGAATAGGGTTAGATTTCCGCTGGATATCGTAAGAAGGGTTAGGGATGAGTTAGGAGAGAAGGTGCTTCTTCTTTTCCGTTTAGGTGCTGATGACAAGATGGAGGGGGGTCTGACCCTTATAGAGGGTGTGAGAATCGCTGAGATGCTGGAGTCTGCTGGTGTGGATATTTTAGATATTTCTGGTGGACACTGTGGTTCGGCGCCGGATTGGCTTAAGGGTCCCGGATTCTTCCTGCATTTGTCTGAGGCTGTCAAGTCAGCTGTCAGTGTCCCGGTGATAGGGGTTGGTGGTGTAACGACATCTGAGTTCGCCGACTTGTCGATAAGACAGGGGAAAGCTGATCTGGTCGCCGTAGGGAGAGCATTCCTGAAAGATCCAGACTGGGCCTTGAAGACGATAAAGGATCTAAGCTCCTGAACTTAGACTTGTTTAGTTCCACATTCAGGGCAGAAGGTAGCAAGAAAGGGTATCGTCCTTTTGCACTTCTGGCATGGTCTCGTTGCCTTCTGCCAAGCGAGATACTGTATTGTGTCTACTCCGCAGCACCCACAAAACCGATAAGAAGAGGGTATATTTCTTCCACACCTGGGGCAGGTGATGCCGCGTTCGATTGTAGGTAAGGGGAAGAGTACCCCTACACTGATGCTCAATAGGCTCTCAATTATGGGGATTGTTCACCAGTATTTGTATGCTTCCTAACTCTAGGCTGGAAGAGGTAAGAGCTTTACTCGTTCCAGCTTTGAATTTACTGGAAGCGAGATACGGAAAGATATGTGGGTGGATTGGTTCCAATCTGCTGATTATTGGAAGAGAATTGGTCAAGATTAGGGTGAGATATGGGGTTAATTCTGAAATACGGTTTTATCTGCCCGTGCTGTGATGGGGTCGTAGCGAATAGAAGGTAGGTGAGATTGATGAAATTCTACAGTCTTCTTGCAGGGCTTCTGATCCTGCTGTTGGTCTCTTCTTCCGCTTATTTCGTGTTTGCCGATCCGTGGCATGAAGACTACGGTGACACCGAGGAATGCCGCGAGAGAGAACGAGAACATAACTACGAGCATTGTGAACAGGAACACCACGAGAGAACAAGGCA
>CP070773.1:471941-474430 GCA_020345945.1 Candidatus Bathyarchaeota archaeon
TGGAGAGAGTGGTTGAGATCAGAGACCGAGGTACATCCATACTACTCGTCGAGCAGAATGCGAGGAAGGCTCTTCATGTCTCAGATAGAGGATATGTGATGGTGATGGGTAAGAAAGTTCACGAGGGAAAGGGAGACGAGATACTAGATCACAAAGAGATAGGGCGCCTCTATCTAGGTAGAAAAAACTAGAGATAAAGAAAAAAGGTGCTGATCTAGGACAGTACGACTCCTCCGCTCGAAGTCCAAGTCCCTATCTGCACCATCTTGTAGGATCCTTCAACCATCTGAACCTGCCAGATTATGTACTCACCTTCAACGTCGCCTTTGTCATCGAATGTCTTCGTCCCACTAGCTCCTTCATAGTTGTTTCCGACGGTGGACATCGCTCCCCTTATGGCATCGCCGCTACTTCCTGCCCTGCCAACTGCTTGCAATGCTATCATCGCTGCATCGTAAGCGTAGTCTGCGTAGATTCCGGGAGCCATACCGAATTTTGCATTGTACGCATCCAGAAACGCCTTGTTTGCCGCACTTCCCTCCGGCGAAGTGGGCTTTGTGCCCATCATGCCCATCATAGCATCTGCAACTCCTGGAGCACCAAAGATCGCTTCGTCCGCTACCCCTTCAGCACATATCCATGGTGAAGCAATTCCAAGCTCCTTCGCCTGCTTGAAGATAATGGCACCGTCATCTGCATAAGACACATCTATGATCACATCTGGATTCGCTGCTTTCAGTCGACCCAGCTCGGTCTTGTAGCTCGCAGCTCCAAGCTCATAACGTACAACGACCACGACTGAGCCACCCGCCGCCTCGAAGACCCTCTTAAACACCTGCTCCAGACCGATACCATACTGGTTATTGATTACGATGATACCAGCGGTCTTGTAACCCTTTTCTAGGGCAAGTTGAGCCATCGCGACTCCTTGCAGTTCATCACTTGGCACCACTCTGAAGATATAGTTGCCTGCATCCGAGACAAGTGGGGATGTTGAGGCAGGAGACACAAGTACGACTTGGTTCTCTTCACATATCGGAGCGGCAGCCATAGTACAGGAACTCGCATATGCCCCTACTATTACACTTACACCATCGACATCGATTAGCTTACGCGTCGCTTCAGCAGCTTTGCTGGCGTCGGTCCCAGTATCCTCCTCTATCAACTCAAACGTCCAGCCACCGACACCACCTTGACCATTCACCTCATCAACCGCTAGACGGACACCGTTACGGAAACCTTCGCTGTATGGAGACAATGGACCACTGATAGGTAGTATATGACCGATCTTGACTGTACCTTTGGGGACCGCAGGCCACACGACGAAGACTCCGAGAATAACAATTAGGACAACAGCTGCAGCAGCAATGGCAATGTTCTTTTTAGAGTATTTAATTGGCAATCTCCATCTACTCTCCTTCAATATTGCATAGGTCGTATTCCTATGTACTCTGATAAGTTCCAGAATTTTCTATTTTAAACTTCGTATACATCCGAAAAACCTAGATTATTTGCCAAGCAGTTCACGTTCCAAAGACTTCTAAATAAAAGGTCAGATCAATGAACTAATGCTGAAAAAATCAACCAGAGATAGACTATCATTGACCGACTGATTCCAGCAGGTGCACAGACCTACAACCAAAGAGAACACTGAAGAAAGAAGACTCATAGAACAAACCAATTTTTTATTCATTAAAAGCAAAGATACTGTCGAGATTCAGAGGGAGTAGGATGAAAATCGTCAAATTAGATGAGATAGAAGCTAGAGAAATTACTGGAGGAAGAAAGAGTAAGCAGGTCATAACAGAAGCTGTAGGAGCCAAGAATATCATGATCGGGTGGATTACTTTTCCACCTGGATTTGAGTCTGATAAGCACCTCCGAGAAGTTGAAGAACTATTAGTTCCTCTTGAAGGAAAAGGCTACATAAGGACACCAGAAGGAGAGTTTGATATAGCCCCAGGAATGATAGTCTTTCTACCTCCAGGAGACGCCCATTGGCATGGAACGAGGGATAGTAGTCTAACTCAATACTACATATTCGCCCCGCCCTTGCCAAAGAGGTGAGTAGCTACACATACCGGGAAATATTATCTCGCATAATACTCTAGACAGCACATTACCCAACGTACTAGAATTGACTCAATATCCTGTGCACCGACTTATTACAATCGTGGTGACAGGTACATCAATACCTATATATCCACCCAATTTCATTTACCGACGAAATCATCTAAGGGATATCAATGCCGAGATACAAACAGACAGAAGAGATCCTGAAAATCGCGCACAATAAGGACCAACTACGAGAAGCGTAGGGCTGAACTCCTACGCTCGTGAACGGTCGGTATTATTGCGCACGTTGATCATGGAAAAACCACGATGACAGACAGCCTCCTTGCTGCCGCCGGCATTCTCTCCCCATCTCTAGCTGGTCAAGCTCTCGCTCTGGATTATCTAGAGGAGGAACAACAACGGCAGATGACAAT
>CP070773.1:474530-477001 GCA_020345945.1 Candidatus Bathyarchaeota archaeon
GATACCCCGAAACTTGTCCGTGATGCTCAGCTGGAGATGATCAACGTGCTCGCCAAGGCCGAGACCAGAGAAGATGTTCCTTCGCTCCTCCCGGAAGCCATCCGTGTCCTACGGCAATATGTTGACCGTCTCAAGACGAGGAGGGTAGACATGGAAGAGCTTGTGATCACTACGAGATTATCGAAAGACCCTGAAGAGTATGATCGGAGTCTACTCCAAGGCATAGCTGCGAGGCAACTCGTCCGCGAAGGGATGAGGATTCATGCAGGAGAAAGTGTGCAATATCTAATCAGGGACGCATACAATTCGAATCCAAATCTGCGTGTTATCCCCTTTCTGCTATTGAACTCAAGGATGTGCTATGATCTGCAAAAGTATTTGGAGATGCTGATCAATGCAGCTGCCACAGTTCTTGACCCTTTCGGACTGACAGAAGAGGAGATCCAGTATGCTGTGAAGGGTCAAAGACAGATGCTCTTATCGGAATAGGTGGGATCGACACTATGAGTAATTAGGGGGCTTCCTCATCGTTGGATGTTTTTCGATCAGTATCTTGCCAGTGTTTTCTCTTTTCATATCTTCTTGAATCCTTACAGAAGCTCAGCCTGTCCTTCTATGAATCCAGGATCAGAAGTCTTATATCAGGCACTGAAACAGTTTGAATGGTCCCGAGGAGGTCGTTAAATGGTCAAAGTAAAGAATCCTGATGGAAGCAAAAAAGAATTCAAACTATCAGAAGTAATAGTTACATGCGAGCTAGCTGGTTCGACTCCTTATCAAGCTGCATGCGTAGCAAGGGAGCTTGGTGAGTATATTAAAGACAAGGTTGAGATCGATTCAGAAGAGGTGTCGCATGTAGTCTCTGAGGTGCTACGAGAAACCAATGAGGCTGCGGCAAAGGCATATTACGAAAGAGCTACTTCAGAAGACTGAGTAAGCAAGAGAAAAAGACTATAATCGCTTACCTTTTGGGTGTCATGAGGTTCCGGATATGGATAAATGGAAATGTACTGCTTGCGAATACATATACGATCCAGAGAAAGGGGATCCAGACAATGGTATAGATCCAGGTACACCTTTTGAGGATGTCCCTGATGATTGGGTCTGTCCCGAATGCGGTGTTCCAAAAGATTTCTTCGAAAAATTGGTTGAATAATCTGTCTGAGGTGTCTACTCCAACAATATCACTATTGATAGAACTCGTAGCCCAGTCTCCTGTTTCAACCTGATGTTGGGGGATTAATGATTTCGAAAAGATAATGAGTCAGTATTCCTTTAGGGTGTACGGGGATTTCGAAGATATGATTTCTGATAAGATGCTTGAGGCCTTGAATAAGCAGGCCAACGCCGAACTATATTCTGGATACATGTATCTCTCTATGTCTGCATACTTTGAATCTGTTAATCTTAGAGGGTTTGCGAGCTGGATGAGAGTGCAGGCGAATGAGGAGTTAAGCCATGGTTTGAAGTTCTACGACTATATCGTAGAAAGAGGTGGAAGGGTGAAGCTATTGCCAATCGAACAACCTCCTTTAGAGTGGAGTTCGCCTCTTGAAGCGTTTGAGGAAGTGTATAAACACGAGGTAAAAGTGACTGGATTGATAAACAATCTAGTGAAAATCGCGGTTTCAGAGAATGACTATGCTACTCAAAATATGCTTCAATGGTTTGTTGCAGAGCAGGTTGAGGAAGAAGCATCAGCAGACGAAATTGTACAGAGGATCAAACTGGCAGGAAGCGACGGCAAAGGGCTACTCCTGATAGACAGAGAGCTTGCACAGAGAAAATCTGAATAGACGGTCTGAATTGAAAATCCAAGAACTAGAGAGATAATCAGGTATCTTAGATCGAGCAGAAGCCCGAAAAAAGGCTTCGCTGCATTTTTCTACTCTCTCAGTCAGCATCTGGGCGGTATTTTTCCTCTTTGTACGTGAGGAATGCGTCTGCTGCCCCCTCATTTACTTTTCTAAGTGAAGATTCTACTAGTTCTGACAATTCCTCGGTGGAAATTAGGGCCGCGTCTCCAATCTTCTCGACTACGTCCAGGACAACACATGCGGCTTGTTCAGCAGTCGAACCAGCTTTCTCGCATGCGGCTATTATTTTTGATTCAATGAAGTCCTCAATACTTCCATCTCTCTTCTTCACTTCAACCATTTGTGTTTTCCCTTCTATATCAGCGAAATTAAATAGGTATAAGGCTTCTGTTCCCTGAAGATCTAGATTTTCTCTTCATCAAGAATCAATATCTGGAGTCTATCGAATCAGTTTGAACTCGTATAAACTTTTCATCTGACGCATAGACCAAGGAATATTGGTTCCTATAGGATACTGTATTTTTGTGATATGTAGATATTTCTGAACCATGGTCTGTACGTATTTTTAGATACTCATCGTAGGAATGAAACTAAACATCTGCGACCAATCATTTATTCTCTTCAAGTTGAAAGTATCTGTGTGTAAGGTCGTTG
>CP070773.1:477101-479558 GCA_020345945.1 Candidatus Bathyarchaeota archaeon
CCTCATCTCTGGATACTTGAGATAGAATCTGCCTTCATGGTTCTCCTTAAAGTCCTCCTTCGACCTTAACTCGAAAACATCGAACCCCAAGCCAACGTGGTCTACCCCTACCAGATCAATGACATAGCCAACATGATCCAGGAAATCCTCCAGAGTAGTTCCTGTTATACCTCCATTTGGTCTCAAGAACTTTGACAGAACTGTGATGCCCATCACTCCTCCCTTCTCTGCCAAGGCATGGATCTGCTCATCCGATTTACATCTTATACAGTCGTTCAACGCCTTCGCATTCGCATGTGTGAAGGCGACAGGAGACCTTGACAGTTCAATAGCCTCCATCGTCGTCTTGTATCCGCAGTGGGAAAGGTCGACAAGGATCCCAAGGCGGTTCAACTCTCCAAGAACTTTAACACCGAACTCGCTCAGGCCAGCGTCCTTCTTCTCACCACACCCGTCTCCTACGAGGTTACGCTTCTGGTAAGTTAACTGCACTATCCGAACACCGAGAGTGTGAAAGGTCTTCAGAAAAGCGAGATTGAACTCAACAGGAAGCGTGTTTTGAAAACCGAACATTAATCCACATCTATCCGTCCGCTTCGCTTCTTTAATCTCCTCACCACTCCTCACTTGGATCATCTTCCCTGAGGCTGCATGTTCTAGGGAGTTCACGACCAGAGAGATGTTCCTGCAAGCCTCTGAAAAAGAGTGGTCCATCGCGATGGTAAAGTTGACGCCTGTAATCCGTCCCTTACTCATCAGTTCATAGTATCGCGAGACCCTGACAGGATTAATGTTCGTTATCTCATTGACACCGTAGAAGGTCGATAACCCATTAATAATAATAGACTTCTCATGCAGATCCAACGACCGTTGCTCATCTTCCTTCTTCAGACCGAAATCATACATAAAACCTGAAACCTCCTCTATATCACTCAGTGATGCACATCGCTATTGAATATCGATCGAGGCTCATCTTCCTTATACAGATTATTTAGTAGGATACGCAGTAGACTCCCTAGAACACGATCTCAATTTTCTGTCGGACTTGAGAAACCGAGATAACAACCTCTTTTTCGTCCAAAGTAAGAATTCAGATATCAATTGATATATGAAGAGAAATGAAGATTCTCAAGGGGGAGAGAACCATGAAGATTGTGAAAATCGAGACCCATATTATGGGGAATCCGCCCCCTCATCGCGGAGGGCTTAACTGGGTATTCGTAAAGCTGGTAACCGATGAGGGAATTGAAGGATGGGGAGAGTGTAACTTCGCTAGGTATAGGGAATATACGCTGGTACAGTTACTCAAAGAGTTGGGAAATAGGTTCGTCATCGGGCAGGACCCGTTCGACGTTGAGAAGATCTGGGAAGGACTCTACAAGTCAAGTAGAGCTCATACCTCCCATATCTTCCAGCATCCCGGTGGCCTAACAGGGCAAGCGATCGGAGGATTTGAGATGGCTTGCTGGGATATTATTGGAAAAGTGCTGAATAGACCCATCTATCAGCTACTGGGAGGTAGGAGAAACGAGAAGCTACGAGCTTATTCCTATCTATACGATTGGGGTGCTGGAGACCCACCTGAGCAGGCTGGACCGGCTGCGATGGGGCTAGTCGAGAAAGGCTTTACCCTATTCAAGCTTGACCCGCTACCTCCCTATGTTCCACAACCCAGAGAGATCTCGCTGAAAGAGTTGCGATACGCAGATGCTGTCTTCAAGAGTATCCGAGACGCGGTCGGGGACGAATGCGACGTAGGCTGTGGCACCCACGGGCAGTTCACAACCCACAGCGCTATTAGGTTGGCGAAGGTTCTGGAGAAGCATGATGTGCTATGGTTCGAAGAACCAGTGCCGCCTGAGAATGTGGATGAGCTGGCGAGGGTAGCTCAACACACAAGCGTCCCTATCGCTACAGGGGAACGTCTTTCAACGAAATGGGATTACCGCCGCCTACTTGAGAAACAGGCAGCCCAGATTATTCAGGTAAACGTCGGTCTAAGCGGGATACTTGAATCCAAGAAGATCGCAGGAATGGCAGAAGCACACTATGCACAGGTAGCACCATGGATGCATTGCGGTCCAGTAGCCTGTGCAGCGAATATCCAGCTTGACGTCACCATTCCCAACTTCTTGGCACAGGAAGTCATCGAGACGATGGGTGGTCTTCAAGCAGAGATTGTGGAGGAACCTATCAAGATCGAGAAAGGTTATATCGTTCCCTCAACTGAGCCTGGACTAGGTATCGGTGGAGTCAAGGTTGAAGTGCTGGACAAGTACCCGTATCAACCTGAACGGAAAAGGTCACCCTTCGGTCGGTGAAGAATCCCCGCGTATCAAGACTTTGCCTAGGAATGTCGGTCAGTCACTCGAGACTGGTCCCGATCCACGAAGTATTCAACGCCAACCCCTATTACCCTGCTGTTATCCTCGATCTCCTCTCTTTGTCTTTTGTCAG
>CP070773.1:479658-482110 GCA_020345945.1 Candidatus Bathyarchaeota archaeon
AGCTGTGTTTCTTTCAGCTTCATCTCTGTTGACAGCTATGGTCATGGTCGTGTTCTTCGATTCAACACCATTTCTACTGTGCTTGGTGGTAGTCATGAATCTCTTGGGCTGGTTTTACTCAACCCCACCTGTCCAACTCAACGCACGAGGACTAGGCGAGGCAAGCATAGCATTGGGAACAGGCTTCATCATACCCGCTGTAGGTTACATATCTACTCTAGGATCTATCGACGGGACCTACCTATTCTTTTCAATACCATTAGTAATCTACGGGTTTATTCTCGGCTTGAGTCTTGAACTACCCGATCTTGAGGGCGACCGAGAATACGGAAGGAAAAATCTCGTTGTATTGGCAGGCAGGCGTTTCACAGCTCTTCTTGTCTTCTTGCTCACAATCCTTGCATCAGCTTTCTTCGTCCTCTTCATAGTCCTTGATTACATCAATCTATGGATACTACCAATATTCTCGGCGATTCCCATTATTGCCGGACTAAAAGGCTATTCTGCACAGTCTAACGACCAAGTGAGAGCTGACCACAACAGCAAACTGTATATCTCATCCCTGTTCCTCGTCTTGATCGTACTGGACATCTACTTGCTCTTACTGGTCTTTTCATAAGGTAACTTCACGGGATTGTGAACGAAGTCAGTATTCGCCGCACCTGCTGACGGTTGGCCGCTTCTCTTGTCGACAAAGGAAGGTCTTGAGGCAATTGTCGGTTTGTCATCTTTCTCGAAACCTTTAACCGTTTAAAAATAAGATCGGGATAAGCAAGTCAAAGGGAGGGACAGAAATGGCAACAGCATTTGTATTGATTACATCTGAGGTTGGAGCGGAACAAGATCTTATGGAAAGACTTCTCAAGATGAAGAACGTAGATGAAGCGTACGTGGTAGTGGATCTGGCTACTGAAATGGGCATCTGACTATCCCGACCAGTCCATCACGAGATACGGCACCTACGATCTCATCGCGAAGGTCGAAGCAGAAGACCTGAACCAGCTAAAAGATATTATCACTAGACGCATACGACGTCTAGACAAAGTCACAAACACATCGACAATGGTCGTCATGTGAGAATCCACCTCACACAAAAGGAGAAGAAAGAATCAATAGTTTGTTGTGACCGCTGAAAAATGGGGCAGACGGTGTTCCCGGAGACAGAAGGGTCAAGAAGACTGATTGTAGCAATCCTAGTTCTCTTGATGACATATTCAGTTCTCATAAGTAAGGCGGATCATCAATGGGAAGAACCGTACCCCTAACTAGCCCCTTACCTATGAACACAGACACCCATATCTACATCAAATCTAGACAAGCTCCATCTGCCAGCTCGTCAAACGGAGAATCCCTAGATCAAAATCCTTACTCCATCGAGCACACACTATTCGGCATCTGGGGAGTAATCACAACAGGACTGATCGCCTACGATACCAGAAGATGCAATAATCCAAGATGGCTTTGGTGGATCATAGGAAACATTCTTGCCTACCCAATAGTCCCATTCATCTATCTATGAACAAGACGGGAAGCCGTAAAGTCTTTCATCAACTCGCTCTCAAAACGTAGGAAGAAAACACCACCGTCCTGAGCTTCACCATCCTGAACTTCAGCAAAATCATTTGCCACTCCGTGCATGTGAAACACTAAACCTATATGACACTGCCATAATCTGCCTTACAGCATAAGAAAGCTGAGTCATAAGTGATTGAGAGGTATTGAAGATGGCCGAAAAGGAAGGACTGGATATGTTCTGTTATCAATGTTCACAGACTGCGAGAGGAGTTGGTTGTACCGTTAGAGGAGTATGTGGGAAAGAGGCTACAGTTGCCCGGCTACAGGACAACCTGTTGTTTGCCATAAAAGGCATCTCAGCCTACCTCTACCATGCACGCGAGCTCGGATACACCGACAACGAGATAGACGGCTTCTTGGAGAAAGCCTTCTACGCTACACTAACCAATGTCAACTTCAACGCAGAAGACTTCGTCAAGCTAGCTCTAGAGGCTGGCGAGATGAATATTCGGACAATGAGACTCCTCAAAAAGGCCCACATCGAAACCTACGGCGAACCTGAGCCCACCGAGGTACAGACAGGAATAGTCAAAGGTCGAGGAATCATCGCCACTGGACACAGCCTAAAAGTACTTGAAGAGCTGCTCAAACAGACTGAAGGGACCGGGATAAACGTCTACACACACTCAGAGCTTCTTCCCGCCCATGGGTACCCTGGCATAAAGAAGTACAAGCACTTGGTTGGCAACCTGGGAAGAGCATGGTTTGACCAGAGACAACTGTTCTCGAAGTATCCCTTTGCGATCCTCGGAACGTCGAACTGCGTCCTCCTCCCCAAAGATGACTACAAGGATAGGATGTTTACCGCGGGGATTACGGGGATGCCCGGCGTACAACACATCACCGGATACGACTTCACCCCAATAATAGAAAAGGC
>CP070773.1:482210-484657 GCA_020345945.1 Candidatus Bathyarchaeota archaeon
TGAAGAAATATGATGTACTCAATAGTCAAGAGAGGATTGCAGCCAGTTTTCAGCTGATTGGTTATCTATTTTTAATGATTGCCACCTGGTTTCTTTGTGGGGAGACTGCCCCGTTGCGTCTACTGGCCTTTGCGGGGAGATCCCCGCCTAATCCAATTGAGATTATGGTTTATCTTATCCTGGGTTGGCTGTTCCTTTTTGTGAGCCATTATCAATCAGTGCAACTGAAAAAATGACATTTTCCTCTGAGGCACGCGAAAAAAAAGAGTACGCGCTAGATACCGAGACGGGCAGAATAAAGGCTTAAACTGTGAAAGTGTGCCAGTAACAAGAAGTGGTTACCATTGCCCGTGGCTAAGTTGGGAAAGGGTAGTATCACTCCGATTGACAACTGTCCCGCGTTAGATGGTTACCATTGCCAGACCAATTCTCTGGCAAAGATCTTTCACTACTATAATTGTCCTCTCTCAGAAGAGATGCTTTTTGGGCTTGGGGCAGGTATGGGGTTCATGTATTGGCATCAAAAGGGGGTACCTCCGTTCATCGGTGGGCGTGGGAATGTGAAGAATTTCTTTCAAGACCTTGGAGAGAGAACCTCTGTCAAGATAGAGTTGAAAACCACCTCAAGTGAGAAGAAGGCTGAGAGAATCCTTCTTGAGAGGCTTTTGAGAAAGGAGCCGGTTATGGTCTATGGTGATATGGGATTTCTTCCTTGGTTTGACCTCCCTGAAGAATATCATTTTGGGGGACATACATTTGTAATCTGCGGGTATGATGGCGAAGATACTGTCTTGGCATCGGATATGGACCAAAAGGCAAGTGGACTGAAAAGCGGATTCTACTACCCCATCATGTTGGAGCAGCTGCGGAAGGCGAGAAGTTCACCATACAAGCCTTTTCCTCCGAAGAATGCCTATCTTGAATTCGATTTCAGCGATTATCATCCACCAAGGGACGAGGACATCTACTCCTCTATCAGTCAAACGGCTCATTCTATGCTCAACCCACCCATCAGCAACTTCGGCATTAAGGGAATAAGACGGTCAGCAGAAGAGATCACTAGATGGCCGAGTCTATTTGATGACAGAGAGCTCAGGTTGAATCTGTTCACCGTTTACATCTTTATTGAGATAGGAGGTACAGGAGGTGGTTGTTTCCGGTATATGTATTCTAGGTTCCTGAGGGAAGCAGCAGAAATCACCTCCAACAAGGCATTGGAAGAGGCAGCCTCGATGATCTTGGAGTCGGGGAAGCGGTTTTCAGAAATTGGTCAATTGTTTGTTGATGCAGAGACAGCCATAAATATCGAGGAAAGAATCGGAGCAGCAAAGGAGAAATTCCTGGCAATTGCTGACATGGAGGAGGAAGCCTTTCAATACCTTGCTGAACACATTACGACATCTATATGATGAATGCAGAAAAGGATCTACAGCATTTCAAGATGAATAATGGGTCGCAAACAGTCACTTCATATCAAGATCAAGGGGCTTCGTACGTACAGGCTCGGAGTGAATATTAAAAACGCGTTTTCACTAATACCCTGATATGTCATTATCGAACCCGATGAGTAAGAATCTCCGATTGGTAGGGCATAGCTCTCTTGAGGGACACGGTAACGGAGGTCAAGTGACAGTTGAGAATCGAGGTGACAAATATTACGCTTTTGTTGGTCACATGAAGGATTTAGGCACCTCGATATTGGATGTGACTAAGCCAAAAGATCCGAGAATAGTTGCACAGATTCCTGTTCCTGAGAACACACATTCACATAAGGTTCGGGTCTCCGGGGATCTGATGTTTGTCAACAGGGAGAGGATCGGAAAAGGGAGATCCTTTGAAGCTGGTCTCAAAGTTTTTGATATTTCTGAGATTTCTACTCCCGTTGAGATTGGGTTCTTCGAGACCGGGGGTAAGGGTGTCCATCGTTTCTGGTTGGACTGTGAGAAGAAGCTGGCGTATATCTCTACCGAGATGGATGGCTATCTGAATGCGTTCTTCATGATTTTAGATTTCTCTGACCCTCGTGAACTGCGTGAGGTGTCTCGTTGGTGGTTTCCTGGGCAGTGGGTTGAAGGTGGCGAAGAGCCGACATGGGATGCTGACAAGAAGAGTTTTCGGCATCATCACCCTGTCGTTCTGGATGATAGGGCATATCTAGGTTACTGGGATGGAGGATTCGTTATCCTCGATATCTCAGATATACGTCATCCTCGGATGGTGAGCCGATGTAGTTACAGTCCTCCTTACGGCGGCGCCTTCCACACAGCCCTTCCTGTGAGTAGAACCATCATGGACCGTAGATGGTTGGTGGTGTTTCAAGAATCTACTCGACCATACCTTGTAGAAGGGAGGAAGTTGGTTTGGATTGTGGATATTACAGCCGAGACCAATCCGGTTCCAGTTGCCACCTTCCAAGTCCCACCCGAGGGTTTCAACCTGGAGAAGGG
>CP070773.1:484757-487161 GCA_020345945.1 Candidatus Bathyarchaeota archaeon
CTCATGGATACCCCATGAACAATTATCCCAGGTTCTCCTAGAGAATCCACTATCTTTGGCACAAAATCTCTCGCCCCGACAGATGTTCCGCCGCTTACCAAGACCATATCTGACTCATTGAGTCCCTTAGATATTCTCGACCGGATATCCTCGACCTTGTCTTTTACAATACCGAGATCAACAGGATCTCCTCCAAGATCCTCAACAGAAGCTGAGATCATGATACGGTTCACATCCACCACCTTGCCCAATACCAGTTCACTTCGAGATTCCACAAGCTCATTCCCGGTCGACAAGATGGCGATTCTTGGCTTTCGAAGAACCTTCACTTGATCTACACCTACTACGGCTAGCATTCCCAGGTCTTGAGGCTGCAGGACGGTTCCTTTCCCCAACACCTTTCCTCCCTTCTTTACATCTTCTCCTATCTTCGAGACATTACTCCAGGGAGTCGCAGGACGATAGATCTCTATCTTCCCCTCACCAATCCTCTCAGTGTACTCTAGCATTACCACAGCGTCTGCTCCTTTAGGAAGAGGAGCCCCAGTGGCTATTCCTATCGCTTGAAGATTACCCACATCAATGTTAGGAACCTGCCCGATTCCTACACTACCAACCAGATCAAGGACTATTGGATTCGTTGGGGACGACCCGAATGTGTCGTGTGATCTTACTGCGTATCCGTCAACAGCAGATCGATCGAAGTGGGGGACATCAATACTTGAGACGACATCCTCTGCCAGAACCCTTCCGAGACTTTCAGCCACTAGAATTGTCTCATCTTGAAGACTATCAATCCGTATCGCCTTGAGATATCTACGCAAAGCTTCGTCCACACGAACCGGCTCTGAGAATCCTCTCATCCTGACCTCTTTCATGGATAGACATCACCTCTTCGGCACTTATGGGAATCAGCTTTACTCGGAAAAAGAGTTCCGAGACATATAAGCATGGAATAGAGAGATAGTTGAGAACAGAACTAACACAGCTAGAAACATATCCATGACCAGTATTGTGTCCGCAGAAGCTGACGCATTCTCCGCAAAAGGATTTCCGACCATCATATAAGATGCGTATAGACTGGTTCCCCAGAAGACAATACCAAGAAGTGAACTTAAACCAGATAAGAGCCACCCCCAGCCTTTCCGGGAGTATAAACCATACGACGCTACAAGGGAAACAACGGCAAGCCCCAACGAGAAGAACCAAAGAGTAGGAGAAAGAATGGATAGAATGAGGTAGATGGCCCCACTCACGGCATAATAACCGACAACAAGCATGAATCGAGACTTGCTTCCTAGCCTCAAAGACATCATCGCAAATCCTCTGACGCTACTATTCTTCTCCAGGTTAGTATTTAAGGGCTGAGAGAAAAGACTTGATTGAGAGGATCACAACGTAACCCCTCAAGCAAGGCCATATAGGCAAAGTACAGAGACAGGAGAGAGATAGAAGAGAAAGAGGATCCTTACAGCAGTAATCCAACAAGATACATTACGGCGGCTGCGGAGATAGGAACAAGAGCGTTGTCATCAAAAGGCATTGGAAGAGACTCAATCAGCATCCCTACGAATGACCCGATAGCTGCGAGATAGAGATTGATGAAAAGAGCACCTCCAAGTATTCCCATAATAAATCCTGCCAAGGTTCCTTCAACAGACTTGAGTCTATTGTAAGGCAGTCGGGTTCTCCCCATCCAACCGCCAAAAAACGATGCAGTAGAGTCCCCCAGAGTGAGAACGGCTATCCCGGCAAAACCATACGAGTTCGGGAAGAAGAGAAGGGCAAGGAATATGCCGAAAGCGAAGTAGACTGGGGCTAGCACGAATTGTCGAAGTTCCTTTCTTCTCGCTGCGAATGTAGTAATATCGGTGATTATAGGAAGTAAACTTCCCTCCAATCTAAGAAACTCCGAAGCACCATAAACGACAGTAGTCAGTCCGATAAGGAATAGAAGAGGACGGACCCCTAGGAGAAGCCCAAGATAGGGTACCCAGAGACCTGAGATGTGAAAAAGTAACCTAGAGAAATCGTGCAAGGTGAATGGTCTAATCTCGGGCGACATGATTGAAGGGGTTTGGAGAGCAGGGAGAATTCCTGAAAGCTCTTCAGCCTCAACGACAATATCCGCACAACGACTTATTTCTCTGTCTGGATTGAATCCTATCGAGAGACCGCATCTTTGAAATAAAGATTGGTTGCTTCGATCATCTGCTATTGCCACACATTCTTCAGGCGAGATAGCTTCCAGTCGACATATCTCGTCAAGTGCAAGAACCTTCCCATCTCTCAGACCGATTAGACCGCTGATCTCTCCGGTTGCATGTTTGTTCTCAATCTCCAATTCAACCCCATAAGCATATTCTGCACCCACTTTACTTGCGAGAGAACGTACCAAGAAAGA
>CP070773.1:487261-489510 GCA_020345945.1 Candidatus Bathyarchaeota archaeon
CTCTGTCAAGGCATAAATCAAACCGATGACATTCCTGTGGTTTTTCATGCGATGTCTACGGCAGGGGTGATATTCCGTTGGCTTAGGGACAATTTCGGTTATGAGGAACTCCAAAAAGCCGAGAGGGAAGGTTTGGATGCATTCGATCTGTTGACCGAGAGGGCTTCCAATGCGAGACCAGGCAGTGACAAACTATTCTTCTTACCGGATTTCTCTGGTTCTTTAACTAATAGAAACTCTCGGGGAGTGTTGCTAGGACTTACCCTTGGGCACGGAAAGGATGAGGTGATTAGAGCGGTTCTCGAGGGTTTGAGTTTTGAGTTCAAGAGTATGCTTGAGTTCATTGAAGGAAGAGGTGCACAAGTCGAGGAGATACGTGCGATTGGAGGTGGTGCTAAGTCGGATCTTTGGCTTCAAATGAAGGCTGATATTGCAGACAAGAAGATAATGAGACCTGAGATCACGGAGGGAGGTTCTCTCGGGGCCGCAGTTCTGGGAGGAATTGGTGTTGGAGCCTATAGAGATGCTTTTCATGCAGCAGAACAGGTAATTCGAATCAAGGACCGATTCGAGCCCGATAAAGAAAGAGTTAGACTCTATGGGAAATACTACTCGAAGATATTCTGCAGGATGCGAACCGACTTATCTGATCTCTTCGAGGAGATGTCGAGTCTTTAACCCTTTGAACCTCCAGAACAGAAGGATTTTCTTGCAGTCTTTATTCGGTGGAAGTTTCTTTCAGCACATGGGTGAATTCTTTTACAATCTGTCTAAGCGAGACTATTGAAAATATTCGAGGATTATTAGAAACACCTATGTAGAGATATGCGGAGTAGTTATGGTTACAGGAGTTGGAGGAAAGATTTGTTCAAGTGTCTTGTCTGCGGTTTCCTATCCAATAAGTACGATGATGTCGATAGTCACATCCGGGAAGAACATCCCGACGAAAATGTAAACTCGATCCCTTGGGTACCTATACCTAAAAAGCAACTAGAAGCAGAGGATGCACACGAAGATGAGGTAATCATCCCACCATCGTTCCACGAACCCTTCAAAAGGTATCTCGAGGAGGTCTTGCCTTGGTTCACAGAGAAAGATCTAGATGAAATTATGTCACTGATTAAGCAAGAGAAGGTGCAACGGAAGAAACGGGCTTCGAAGACGAATAAGTCTGTGCTGATTCCCTAAACTCCCAAGTGATAAATAGATCTTTACGATTCTCTCAGTCCTGAAGCAATAAAAAAGAAGGTCTAAGATACGACGGTTCCTGTCTTGTGTATTAAGTCATATCTATTAGATTGACTAAGAAATAGCTGGTCTCGGAGCCAACGATTACTATTATCGCGTATAGTGCGCCTATCAAAAAAGGATTCTTTTCTTCGCCTAATTTCCCAGCTAAATAACCCATTGAGAAGGACATTCCAATTGCTATGGCCATCGCCGTCATCATTGCTGTCTCGATTGAGAAGATGTAGAACGGGAGTACTGGGAGGACAGCAGCTACTGTACTCATTGTGAGGCAAGAAATCATGTTTCCAAGGATCTCTTGAAAGGATATTACCTCGGTCTGAATTTTATCATGCGTTCTGCGGTGACGTTGTTCTTCACGTTCTGTAAGCCCTTCGACAAGGTGTCCGAAAGAACCTGCTAGAGAGTTCGCAATCACCCCGGTAACTCCAACGAACAACGTCAAGTGTGGATTCTGGGTAGCCCTTCCTATTCCCAACAGTAAGCTTAGTACTAGAATAGTGCTCTCGGTAAGTCCAAATGCCCCACCATGAAGCATCTTCTCAAAGGATTCAAGATTCAATATGACCACCTGAATTTTCCCATTCGAGAGACAAGAAATCTGGTTCAATACCGCTCTAGAATAAATCTTTTGTTTATCGCGAGTCCAAATCAAGATATCTCTCTAGGTGATTGATCCTCTCATGTCGTATCAAAGATTCCTTAGTAAAGAGGTATTTAGAGTCCTCCAGTGAGTATGCCAAATATCAGCCCAGATAGTACTGCAGAGATGAAGGCTAGCAGTCCATAGGTTATAACGATCTTCCAGCCTACTACTCTTGATGCTGACAGTGAGTTTGGTATGTCGTAAGGTTGCCCCATTAGCCATGCTAACGTTGCAGCTGGTGACATTCCCAGATCGACCAAAGCCTTACCAAGCACTATTTCGATCAGCGTTGGAGTATATAGTGGCCCGCCTAGAAGAGCTGCTACTACAACTCCGAAGGGTCCAGTGAGCCAAG
>CP070773.1:489610-491858 GCA_020345945.1 Candidatus Bathyarchaeota archaeon
AGAGAAGTCTACGGCAGACCAATGGAAGCGTATGCTTCGAGGAGGGAAGTAGCGTGGATGCGGGAGGGCGTTAGAAAGGCTGGAAGACCCGGACTAGCCATTGTTGTTTATCCGATCTCAACCGCAGCATCAACCTTGATAGCTGCCTTGGATCCTGATTATGGACTTAGAAGAAGCGATGGCGTCCTCCTCTCGACCCTGCCTGACGTTCAGATGGAATACGACCTCCTCACCACAGCTATCGTATACCATGACTATGGCAGCAAGATCAAGGTGAATGGCAGCTTCGCTATGGCAGGTGGTTTCTGTGGAGGACCCGACGGAGCGATTATTGAGGGAATTGTCCGACCTATCATAGGATGGATGGTATACAGGGATACCATCCACTACACGGGAGTAGAACATATCGCCGCGATTAGTGGAGAAAAGGTCCTTGTCCAGCCTATGAACTGGGCTAGGTCTGTCGTCTTCCAAGCTTTGAATAGGAACTCCAATACGGTGTACATGGAATGGAACATTCCCTGTTCAGAACTCTGCACTGAGACGCATCTTATTGAATCTGCATTGAGGAATATTGAAGCACCCCTCAATGGAGCTAACCTGTACGCGCATAGAGTCAGCCGACCAAGAATGAATGCGGGACAAACACCTTTAGAAGCTGAGTGGATGGTTGAAGTCTCTGACGCAACAATCAAATCAGGTCTGACTAGAAAGAACGCAGAAGACATCCTCAAAGCTCTCTCAAAGAAGATTGAAGGCAAGAAACCAACGCCAGGGAAAACCATACAGGAATGCTATGACCTTGTCAAACACAAACCAAGTAAAGAATACCAAGAAATCTATGACAAGGTCAAGAAGGAATTGACTGATCTAGGGTTGAAGTTTGAGTAGTACAAGCCTTCGGCAGGATCGAGAACTGAAGGCTAAGAAATATTCCACAGTAAATGGGAGGCTGACATGAATGAGTGTCAGGACAGATATTCTTGACAAGTTAATGAATGCTGTTCTTCAGTTCGATGAGAAAGCGGCGATAGAAGCCGCAGAGGAAGCTCTGGAAGCAGGCGTAGATCCGTTGGAGGCGATAGACAAGGGGCTGAGACGGGGGATAGCGGTTGTAGGAGAGAAGTTCGAGCAGGGAGAGATGTTCCTCCCCCACCTAGTGATGGCTGCCGACGTAATGACAGCGGCTTCCAAGGTCCTTGAAAAAGGTATACCGAAGGAGAAACTCAGTGAAACTCAACAAGGAATCGTGGTCGTTGGAACAGTCAAGGACGATATCCATGATATAGGAAAGAACCTGGTAGCAGGACTTCTGAAAGCAAACAGTTTTCAGGTGCATGATCTTGGGAGAGATGTCCCGATCTCCAGATTCATCGAGAGTGCGGAGAACTTGAATGCAGAGCTGATAGCTGTCTCCTCACTGATGACAGTAACTATGCCAGGACAGAGACAGCTTATTGAAGACCTTAAGGAGCTGGGTATTAGGGACAAGTTCAAAGTCTTGGTTGGAGGAGGCCCGGTCACTGAAGATTGGGCAAGAGAGATAGGGGCTGATGGATACGCTGCTAACGCTTCTGAAGCAGTTAAGGTGGCAAAGAGACTAGTAGGAAGAGGCTAGTTTGGTGTCCTTCTGGGAGATCGTGGAGAGGGCTGAGAAAGGCCCCCGGATGAGAGAACGAGACTTTGATTTAACCATCTTCAAGACTGCAACCGAGCTGGCAAAGGAATACAGAATTCAATACAATAGAGAAGAGCCTGTGCCTACCGATAATTCATTGATCGATGATGTATGGGAGGCTGGTCTAAGATTCTATCTAGACGTCGGTGCTTACTGCATAAGCACAAATCGGATCATCAAGTTCACGGAAGATGAGATCAAAGATGTTTTGAGTGAAGCAACATCAGAAGTAGTCTTTGGGCATGGAAAAGACTCGGTGAGACAAGTCGCCAGGAAGATTGAAGATCCAACGAAGCCGGTTGTCTGTGCGGGGATTCAGACTGCAATCTTCAGCGGTGAAGATGCATCCTATAAGATCTATAGGTTATGTGCTCAGGAGAGATCGGCTGATGGAATATGGGGAGGACTTGAAGCGAGAGTTCATAATAAGTATGATGTGAAAGCCAATCACCCTACTGAGATCTACCAGTATCGCAGGAACGCACGTATACTCCGTAAAGCAGTTGCTGACGCTGGAAGACCTGGAATGTTCATCTTGAATAATGCACCTACAAGCGACGCCACCATAGC
>CP070773.1:491958-494171 GCA_020345945.1 Candidatus Bathyarchaeota archaeon
GGTCGGGTAGGATTTCTCCAGTTGCTAAGTAGTGTTCTGCCCCGTATGGGTAGCTTACCCATTCGATCTCAAATCCATGGATCTCAGAAGCAGCATCCAGCACCTTGATGCCTTCTGCCATTACTTCAGGACCAATTCCGTCACCTGCGAGTACAGGAACCCGATAACTTACCATCTGAAACACCGTCACTCCGCATCTGATCTTCCTATTGAATAACTTTACTTTTTCCAATGGATAATTACGGTTATTGATATGATCGAGGTTGATGGAATCCTCACAAAAGACTAATACTTGGAGAGAGAGGAGACAAGATCAGGTGTATGAGATTTGACTATTATTGGAAAAGACCTTAGGATGGGAAAAATTTTCCGTAGCGACGGAAAAACACTGATTGTAGCAATGGATCACGGAATGGGAGGACCTAGGAGAGGAATAGAGTCCCCAAAGAAGACGATACAGAAGATTATTGAAGGGAAACCCGACTCGATCATCGTGAACCTAGGTATTCTGAGAGAGTTCAGCAAGGAGTTGAAACAACTCCCCTCTGTGATGTGGACCGTACCAATCGATGAGCCATCATGGGTCAAAGAAAGCATAAAGCTCGGGGTAGATGGATTGAAGATCGGATGTTTCCAACCACTATCCAATAGGGCTGAATACATGAAGTTCCGCACAATGGGTGTTGAGTGTGAGAAATGGGGAATGCCGATGTGTGCAGAGCCAATACCTGTCGAGCCAGAAACTCGGAAGACAATAACAGATTTGGAGACGAACAAGAAAGCTGCAAGACTTGGAGCCGAGGCAGGAGGAGATTTCCTCAAACTAGCCTACACTGGAAGCGCTGAGTCATTCAAAGAAGTCGTGGACACTTGTGTAATCCCTGCAACTATAATGGGTGGACCCAAGATGGAGACAGACAGGGATGTACTAGAGGTTGTCAAAGGTATGATCGATGCCGGTGGAAGTGGTGTAGCTTTCGGTAGGAACATCTGGCAACACAAGAACCCCACAGCAATGATCCGAGCCCTTTCAATGATAATCCATGAAGGCGCAAGTGTTGAAAAAGCTCTAAAGGAGCTAGAGTAAGCCAGCAATCAATATTTTTTGTCGAGAATATAGAGCGAGAGTCCCTCTAGGATTGCTCTCGCTCTTCCACATGAAAGGGACTACTACATTAATACCGTGCAAAACTAGACTATTCAAGTCATCCCAGCAACTACTCATCGAATAGGCTAAATCTGAATGGACCCTTGAAGAAAGGTTCCTGAAAGGCTGTATCATGGAAGGAGAAGTGGTTTCAGCCCTTCCAGACTGATTCTTTTCTTGAAGGCTTCCTCTCCTTTTTCAAGGGGAAACCGGTGTGTAATCAGAGTGCTGAGATCAACCACTCGATTCTCAAGTAGGTTCAGTCCTCTTTTGAATTGTGTCAAGGTACCATTTTGACTGCCTGTAACAAGCATTTCATTGTAGTGAACTAGGTTGGGATCGAGTTTCATATGCGATCCAACTGGACAGCCAGCGAAGAGATTGACGACCCCCAGTTTTCTAATGGCCTTAAGCGTCTCAGCGATAACATGGGGAATACCTATAGTAACTATTGCAGCTTCAGCCCCCAATCCTTCAGTCTCCTCCTTTACTCGGAGTACCAAGTCCTCTTCCTTGGGATTGATAAGTACATCGGCCCCGAGTTTCTCAGCCAGTCTCAGACGTTTCTCGTTGGGTTCGCTTATTATTATCTTGCCAGCCCCAGCAACTCTTCCTACCAGGAGATTCATGAGTCCCATGGGACCAGCCCCTACTATGAGGAGAGAAGCTCCTACATTGAGTCTACATGTCTCAATCGAGTTTACTGTACATCCCAAAGGTTCGGTCAAGGCAGCCTCATCGTATGAGATAGCATCAGGTATATCTACTAAGCTTCCTGATTCTACCATCGACCTTGGAATCAGCACATATTCAGCGAACCCCCCATTCTCATCGTATCCGATCGTCTTTCGGTTCAGGCACATATTGACGTGCCCTCTTAAGCAGTAGAAGCAGTGTCCGCACGAGATCACAGGGTGTAGTGTCACTCTTTCCCCTATCGTGTAGGCTTGTACATCTTCGCCGACTGCTTGAATCTCTCCTGAGAACTCATGACCTTGGATCACTCCTAGCCTCGCCTTCTTCTCACCTTTGAATACACGGATATCGGAGGCGCAGACAGCAGCAG
>CP070773.1:494271-496477 GCA_020345945.1 Candidatus Bathyarchaeota archaeon
AAGTCTTGTTTCTTCCTCGTGTGACAGCTTTTCGCATAGGGGTGTGAATATGGGTCTAGTCAGTAGTACAAAGGTTAGTAGTACAGAGCCTCAACCCCGTCGCGATGTTGATCGGTGTCCTGAGTGTGGAAGTCTAGATATAGTTGAGGATTACGATAGTGGCGAGATAATATGTGGTGGTTGTGGCCTTGTTCTTCATCAGAATGTAATGGACGAGGGTCCTGAATGGAGAGCATTTACTAGAGAGGAGAAAGAAGGTCGAAGCCGAGTCGGCACTCCATTATCCTTCTCGGTTCACGACAAAGGTCTCTCAACGATGATCGACCGCGTGAATCGTGATGCGTATGGACGCGAGCTTCCGATGTCCACTCGTTTACAGATGCTCAGACTTCGGAAGTGGCAGATACGTGCTAGAGTACATTCCTCTATAGATAGAAACCTAGCTCAAGCCATGGCTGAACTCGATCGTTTGTCAGATAAGCTTCATGTTCCTGGTTCAGTAAAAGAAAAGGCTGCTTTAGTTTACAGGCGAGCGTTAGACAAAGGTCTCGTTCGCGGTAGATCAATTTCTGCCATCGCTGCAGCTTCTCTATACGCCTCTTGCAGGTTTACAGAGACTCCTAGAACTTTGAAAGAAGTTGCTGAAGCAAGCCTGATAAAGAAGAGGGATATTGCCAGGTGTTATCGTCTACTCCTACGAGAACTCGATATGAGGATGCCTATCACCAATCCCTTGAACTATGTCTCCAAGATTGCTTCTCGAGTACATATAAGCGAAAAGACTCAAAGAAGAGCGATAGAGATACTTCAACGTGCCCAGGAGATACAAGTTGTAGCAGGTAAGGATCCTATGGGACTCGCTGCTGCAGCGTTATATATCGCCTGCGTCTTAAACGGGGAGAAGAAGACCCAGAAGGAGATCGCGGAGGCCGCAGAGGTCACCGAGGTCACAGTAAGAAATAGATACAAAGGATTGAAGGAATCACTCCATCTAGAGATTTGACCTCTTCCATTTCTCTTTTTTCCAGGCCCTGTCAGATTTAGGAGAAACTACTGGAACTCTTCAACACGCTTTCTTTGCTGTGTTTTGAAGTCCTTGCCATATCCTCATCTCATCTTCTGTATGACTTGCCAAGATTCTTGTATTCTTGTGCTAATGATACTGAGATTGATGGATGCCCCTTCCTCGCTTTTCTTGAGTGGGGAGATTCTAGCTGAAGGCACAGAGTTTTGCCTCTAGATCTTTCGGACAAGTCTCTTCGATAACAACACAAAAGACCGGCGCACGGAATCCATATTCGCAAGTTCCTTCACGAGTTATCTTTACCCTCTCTCTTACCGCTTCTCTTTCCCTCTCAATAGCCATGTTAGGGTTTTCCCTCGTGTTCTCTATGATGAAGTCAGCGCGCCAGTGAAGTCGACGAATCAGCGCGAATATTGAAGCATGATTCTAGCGTTTGTTGTATATTATCTCTTTGGTATAGAACATGTAAAAGTCACGTTCGTCCCTTCCTTATTGATGTCCTATGATAGATGACTTCGATTTCACTTCGCGAAGAAAAACAAATTGAAGTAGAGTCAGAGCTGACCGAATCCTGTGACCATCGTTGTTGTTGGGGTTCCTGAGGGATTGGCAGAATGTAATAGGCGACGTAGATGAAGTCATTGGACCGTGATATTATCGACCGGAAATCCAATCTCTATCAGACTGTCTTTTGCTCGCTCGCGTTGATCTCCTTGAAGGAGGATCTGTCCCTTCTTTGCTGTTCCTCCACACGCACAGAGTGATTTCAATTTTTGTGCTAGCCTACTCAAATCCTCACTCTTTCTATCGACGCCTTCAATGATGGTTATCGGTCTGCCCCATTTCCTAGTCTCTACGCGAACAGTAATTCTCTGTTGCTGTCTGCTAATCTCTCCACATGCACAGATGTCTTTAGGAAGCCCACAAACTGGACAAATTTCAGCCATTATTTCTTGATCATTCTCCGCAGTTCTTGACGGAAAAATACTGTGCTGACATATTTAAGATTGATTGAGAGAACCATGAAGAGTTCTAACAGGCAAGCCAGGTATTGCTTCTTCCCTTCTGTTGAAGAGAAATTCTTCTATGCGCAATCTCAGCGACCTTAGGGCTGTGGGTAGCGATTAGAATGGTTTTATTGTAAAGAACATTTAAACTTCTTAGAAGAATAAGTAGCTCATC
>CP070773.1:496577-498755 GCA_020345945.1 Candidatus Bathyarchaeota archaeon
AAAGAGAGACGGTAGAATAGTCAAATTCAGAAAAGAGAAGATATCGAATGCCATATTCAAAGCCATGATTGCTACTGGAAGACCAGATCAAGAACTCGCAGAGAAACTAGCGTCTACCGTAGTTTCCAAGGTATCCGAAAGGTTTGAACGAACGATACCAACAGTCGAAGATGTACAGGACATAGTCGAAGAGACACTGATGGAGAGTGGTGAACCAAAGACGGCGAAAGCCTACATCCTATACAGACAGAAGAGAGCAACAATACGAGCGACAAAAGGGTTCATTGGAGTTCCGAAAGACGAACTGAAGCTAGGCGTTAACGCCATTCAAGTCCTGAGAAGCAGGTACCTCCTACGCGATGAGTCTGGAAGGATCTCAGAGACGCCAAGACAGATGTTCATGCGAGTGGCAAAGGCAGTAGGCAAAGTCGACGAGAAATATGGTGGAAAAAAAGATGCGAAGAGATCAACAAGAGAGTTCTTTGGGCTGATGACACGACTCTATTTCCTCCCTAATTCACCCACACTCATGAACGCAGGTACGGATCTCGGCCAGCTCTCCGCTTGTTTTGTTCTTCCTGTCGGAGATTCGATGGAAGAGATCTTCGACGCAGTCAGGCACATGGCCCTGATACATAAGTCGGGAGGAGGGACAGGATTCTCCTTCTCCAATCTCAGACCACAAGGGGATGTAGTCAAGTCTACTAAAGGCGTCGCATCCGGTCCCATCTCATTCATGAGAGTGTTCGACGTCGCTACAGAGGTCATAAAGCAAGGGGGAAAACGACGAGGAGCCAACATGGGCATCCTAGCAGTAGACCACCCAGACATAATGAGTTTCATTACCGCCAAAAGCAGAGGTGACACACTTACCAACTTCAACATCTCAGTCGCTGCAACCGACTCTTTTATGGGGTCGGTAGGAGAGAACGCTGAATATTCCTTGATCAATCCACGAACAGGTAAACCGGTTAGAGAAGTATCTGCCAGAGAAATCTTCAATATGATAGCGACATCAGCCTGGGCTACTGGAGACCCAGGTCTTGTGTTCATAGATGAGATCAATAGACATAACCCAATCCCGAAGTTAGGAAGAATCGAATGCACAAATCCCTGCGGAGAGCAACCGCTCCTTCCATATGAATCATGTAATTTAGGATCGATAAACCTCTCAAAAATGGTTGAGAAATCAGAGATAGAATGGGGTCGTCTCAAGCTCGTAACACGAGAGGCAGTCCACTTCCTAGACAATGTCATAGATACAAACAAATTCCCATTGAAGGAGACTGAAATCATCACGAAAGCAAACCGAAAGATTGGACTAGGTGTAATGGGATTCGCCGACACTCTACTCAAGCTTGGAATTCCATATGACTCATCAGAAGCCCTGAACACGGCTGAAGAGATTATGAAGTTCATCTCGAAGGAAGCCCGGCAGAAATCTGCGGAACTAGGAGAGGAGAGGGGATCATTCCCGAACTTCAAGAAGAGTATCTGGTACGAGGAGGAGGGATATCAACACATGCGAAACGCTACCCATACAACCATTGCCCCAACAGGAACCATAAGCATAATCGCCGGAACATCGAGTGGAATCGAACCTCTCTTCGCAATTTCCTTCGTAAGGAATGTGCTTAATGGGACCCAGCTTCTAGAGACGAATAGTGTCTTCGAAGAATTCGCTAAGAGAGAAGGGATCTACAGTGGAGAACTGACAATGGAGATCGCTAAGAAGGGAACCCTTGTCGGTATGGATAGCATACCAGATACTATGAAGCAGCTATTTGTTACCGCCCTCGATATATCTCCGGAATGGCATGTGAGAATGCAGGCCGCCTTCCAGAAATATGTAGACAATGCAGTATCTAAAACAGTGAATCTCCCACACAACGCAACAACAGAGGATATTCGTAGAGTATTCATGCTGGCATACAGAGAAAAATGCAAGGGAATAACGATCTACAGATATGGTTCCAAATCAGAACAAGTCCTAGTTATCGGTGAAGATAAGGACAGAATGACCCGTCGACCGAACTACGTTGTTGCCTCCTCCGAGTACTCTGGAGGATGCCCGACCGGGAATTGCCACTTCTAGCAAGAGAAAACAGGATTATGATTGAGACAGAAGCATAGACCTTTCATCAATAAAGGGTTATATAATAGAGCATACTCTACGTC
>CP070773.1:498855-500907 GCA_020345945.1 Candidatus Bathyarchaeota archaeon
ACATCAAGAAAAGCATCGAGATCTTCGAGAAGTCTCGAGAGAGAATACCGATATCTGAAGCAGTAGAGATTGGCGAAAAGATCGTGAAATACCTGAAATCTAACCAAGACGTTGAACAGGTCATTCCAGCAGGGTCCCTGAGAAGGATGAAAGAGACCGTCGGAGACATAGATATCTTGGCAACAGGAATCGACGGCAAGAAGATCATAGACCATTTCATAGTATATCCTAACACGGAGAGAGTCATCGCCTCTGGAGACACCAAGGCTTCCATATTAGTACGAACCGATCGAGAAACAAGACAGATCGACCTTAGGATACTTCCCCAAGAGTCATTTGGGGCAGCCTTGCAATACTTCACAGGCTCTAAGGAACACAACATAAAACTTCGTCGAATCGCAAGAGAGAAAGGGCTGAAAATAAACGAATACGGCGTCTTTCAAGGGAAGAACAGGATAGCAGGAAGAACCGAAGAAGAGGTCTACAAGGCAGTAGGTCTACCCTATATTCCCCCTGAATTAAGAGAGGACCGAGGAGAGATTGAGGTTGGATATAAGGGAGAAATACCGAAGCTAATCGATATCGCTGATATTAAAGGAGACCTTCATGTACACTCTAACTATAGCGACGGGGCTTCCACTCTCCAAGAGATAGCTGAGTTTGCCAAGTCTCTAAACTACAAGTATGTAGCAATCTGCGACCACTCAAAGTCAGTCAATTATGCAGGAGGACTTAGCGAAGAAAAACTCCGAAGACAGATGATTGAAATAGAAAGACTAAACACAGATCAAGAAGTAAAAATTCTAAGGGGAACAGAGGTAGACATCCTGAAAAATGGTGACCTTGACTTTCCCGACGAAGTTTTAGAGGAACTCGATCTAGTCGTCGCCGCAGTTCACACAGGTTTCAAGCAGGATGTTACAGACAGGATCATCAAGGCCATCGAGAATCCAAATGTCGATATTATCGCACACCCCTCAGGAAGATTGATCTCAAGGAGAGAAGGTTACAAAGTCGACCTTGAAGCAGTCATAAAAAGAGCAAAGAAGTATAACAAGATCCTAGAGCTTAATGCGTACCCAGATCGACTCGATCTAGACGACAAAAACCTGCGCAGAACCAAGGAGTCAGGAGTTAGAGTGAGCATCGGGACTGACGCACATACAGCTACAGAGATGAGATGGATGAGATACGGAGTAGGAACTGCGAGACGCGGATGGCTCGAGAGAAACGATGTCATAAACACTCTAGACGAAGTTATTTTCCCCCAATCATAAGACAGGTGTCTCCGATCCTACACGGAAAGTATTATTGAATATTGTTCCCACATCGAGGACAGAAAGATATCTCTCCCCACGACAAGAACGGTTTGAAATCTTTACCACAGAAGGGGCAGAACCGATAAGACGCATATCTCTTGCAAGTATCGCAGTAGGACCTATGACGCTCGGGGATATATCGGATTGGGTGCCTGCAATAGGGGCAGTCTTGAGGCAATCTCTCACGTAGAAAGGGGAGAATAATTGGATAGACCTGTTCCTTATAGGGAGAACGAGCAACAGCATCACGCATCATACGAAAAGTGATTACCCATTGTACAATATAGACTAATACAGCCACTAATCCTAGGTCGATCACCAATAAAGAATCCCAGATCCAATGGAACAGTATTGGGACTGCCACCGCTCTCAACAACAATCCATTCCTGCGAGCCTCGTTGAGTTTTGCCCGTCCCAAGTAGTATCCCATCATGCTACCGTTGAGCCCATGCCCAGGAACAGATAAGATAGCTCTAAGGATACCAGTCTGCAAACCCCCTGAGAGAACATAGAACACATTCTCCACAGTAGCAAAACCCAGGGCCGCTGTTGCAGAATATACCATACCATCCATGATCTCATCAAATTCTGAGGATCGGTAAGCTCTCAACACAGCAGAGAACTTAGCCGCCTCCTCGACAAGAGCGACTACAACAAGATAATGAAGAAGAACCTGAAAGAAGCCACCAACATCGGGGAAGATTACTCCTAGAAACAGACTTAGGAAAAGGGC
>CP070773.1:501007-503034 GCA_020345945.1 Candidatus Bathyarchaeota archaeon
AATTGTTTTTACTTGTTATTTCTGTTTATGGATTTGAGTTCGTTTGACATTATCCCGTACCTGTTGTGGCCGGTGAACGAACTGCACGTGTTTTTCTACTCTATAGTGTAGATACATTATCGTGGTGCTAGGCGAAAAGCCAGGGATCTTTCGTCTGTTGGTCTACTCGTGTCGGTATGAAGCTGAGTTTTGTCCATTTTTCTATTTGAGTTCAGGGGTTGCCTTAAATCTCTTGCCGTGCGTTCCACAGATGTTTTTGATAACGGTCTTTCCAGAGAGGGCGTTTGCGAAGAGTGCGCCCATTGATGTCGCCCAGTTTCCGACGAGATAGAAGTTGGAGAGTCCGGGAAGCGTTGTCTCAAGCCTCTTTCCGAGTAGGCTCCCAACGATGTCCAGTTTCTTGTTTGGCATGTTTGTGAATCCATGGGTTCCGCCCATGAATCGTTCGTAGGTCATGAGTGTCGGTACATCGATCACTTCCACTTGGCTTGTGATCCCGGTGAAATGGTTCTCGAGTAGTCCGATGACTGTCTCGGCTACCTTCTGCTTCTCTTTCTCGTAGAGAGGTCTGTGCTCGTGGAGCTTCTTCCAGTAGGAGTAGTATGAGACCAGTTCGACTTTGATTACCCCTTTGCCGTTGGGTGCCATCGTCTTGTCGAACCCGTAGAGCTGCATCTCCAGGGACCTGTTCTCGTAGCCGGCGATGGTTACGGGTTTGTCGAGGAGCATTATTAGGGCGGAGGGTTCTTTGGATAGGTCTCTGTCGACTCCGAGGAAGACGTGTACAGCCCAGTTCGTTTCATCCGCCGGGTCCGCACAGTATCTCCTGATCTGGGCGTTGGTGTATCGTCCTTCGAGCATGTTCATGATCGTCTTCCGTCCGTCCGCATTCGAGATGACGATGTCGGCCTTGTGTTCGCTGCCGTCGGCAAGCCTGACCCCGACGGCTTTACTGTTTTCGGTTAGGATCTTCTCGACCTTCTGGCGATAGTGTATCTCTCCTCCGAGTTCCCTGTACCTCTTCTCTATGGACCTTGCGAATTCGAGGGCACCACCGACCGGCCATGCGATGTCTTTCTTGTTGCCGGCTCCTTTCTTGGCTAAATGTACCATGAATGGCATCCATGGTAGCGAATACTCGAGTAAGGGGAACGCTCTCCTTAGGAAGGGGTCAGAGAATCGGTCGGCAAACTGTTGCATTGTAGGCCTGAACAACTGAAGGGTGGGGAGCATTGCAGGCAGCATCTTGAGCAGCCCTACAGTCGTTCCAAGCATCGCCTCCCCGAAGAAATCATGTTTAGCAAAGACTCGGGTAGCTTTCACGTAGTCTTTAATGAGTTTGGAGTCTGAGGGGGACAGCTCGTTGAGATGCTGTTCCAGCATTTCAAGATCGTAGTAATCGTTGAAGATATTACCCTCGGGGGAGATGACGCTGACACATTCTTCAGGGTTGACTAGCTCCCTCGGCATCGCTCCTAGTTCAGTCCAAAGCCCGTGAAGCTTTGTGCTGGCGCTGCAGCCGAATAGATGGTGGATGCAACAGTCGAACGTGTAGCCTTTTCGCTTCCAAGCAGCACATTGCCCCCCGGGTAGAGAGTGCATCTCGAATATCTGCGTCTCATATCCGTTGATCTGACCGTATATGCCGGATGCCAAACCACCCATTCCGGCGCCTATAACAATGATAGACTTCCCAGTCACTTCAAATGCCCCCTTCTTTCAGATCACTCAATGCCTACTAAGGGAGTTGTACTGCACAGCATATAACTCGTAAGGCATAACGATTCCGACAGTCTCTTTCTTGTGGTTCAGATGTCGTTGCTCGATGTCAGCATGCGCCATGTGAGCGCGCGCTTTTTTGACCGTCAATCCACTTGTGTCGGAATGAAACTGAGCTTTATCCTAGCTGGAATAGCTGTTTGTCGAGAGTGACGTACTCGTACATGTGTTCTATCTCTTGCCTTGGCGGTTTCGTGGGTACCCTCCAGTCCGTGTTGATTGCTGCCTTTAAGTTCCGGTTGGTTTCG
>CP070773.1:503134-505091 GCA_020345945.1 Candidatus Bathyarchaeota archaeon
GCAGTTCTGAAGGCTCCAAGGGCAAGTCCTCGAGTCTCTCTTGTAGTAATATCCCCAATAATAGCCACTTTTGAGGGATTTATCAGAACCTGTGCTATGCTGAGTAGAAGAGTTGCCAAGAGCATCTCTTCGAAGTTGTCCGCTACAGTATAGTAGAAGACTGCAACAGCTAGCAGTACGAAACCGAAGGAAATTATCCTGTTTCGTTTGATTTTATCCACAACGTTGCTCATCAACAGGAGGATTGGTAGCGACACTAGGGCTCCGGCGCTTAACATTGTGCCGATAGCTGAGAGTGGCAGTCCTAAGAAGTTGACTCCGTAGAGTGGAACCATTGTCGTTCGAATGCTTGACATTGTGAAGAAGCTGAGCAACTGCATTAGCTCTATGGTTATCAGTCTCCTGTCTAGCATCAGTCTCAATAAAAAGACTGGGTTGAGGCTTGTCCTACTTTCGTTAACTCGTGATGTGGTATCATCCCTGATGAGAAAGAAGCTTACAATTAGACTCACCAGGCCTAGTGTAGACAGTAGGTAGAATGGTGCTCTCATCCCAGCGGTATCCGCAATGAATCCTCCAATTGCGGGTCCAAGTATGGCACCAAATCTGAAGGATCCCTGATAATAACTGAGGTATTTCCCTCGTTCATCTGTTGGGGCAATGTCAGCGATAATTACATTCGCTGCGACAATAAACATCGCGGTTCCTATTCCGTATAGGAATCGTGAGGCAATCAGCTCGTAAATGCTCCTCGCAAGTCCGCAGAATAAAGCTCCAAATGTTACTATGAATATTCCTATCAGAAGGGTCTTTCTCCTACCGATACGATTTACTAGAATCCCGGAAGGGAAGTTGGAGAACATTCTTGCCATAGGGAAGGCTGAGACAGCTAATCCGGCAATGGTATATGACACTCCAAAAGTCAATATGTACTGTGGCAGGATTGGTCCAACGACTCCGAAACCAAGCATGACCGCTAGTGTCGAAGAGCAGAGAAAGATGATCTCCTTCTTGACCAAACTTCGAGCCTCCTTGTTCCATATGAGAAGAGTGGATGCATACATTCGTTTCGAGTTCAGTTAAAATGCCTTTTGCATACGACCTTAGATTTCAGTTCCGCGGAAGCCTTAATAGGTCCAAATTCTATCAAAACTGAGAACGCCTCAAGCAGGTGAGAGCATGAGTGTCAAACAGCCCTCGGAGAGATGGGGAATAGCCCATATCTTCAGCAGCTACAACAATACGATCGTTACCATTACCGATCTGACAGGGGCAGAGACTGTTGCTCGGAGTAGCGGAGGACAGCATGTCAAGGTAGGTCGTCTTGAATCTTCTCCTCACGCCGCTATGCAGACCGCGTTTGCAGCAGCAAGGATGGCTCGAGACAAAGGATTCACTGCACTCCACATATATGTTCGAGCGCCTGGCGGTCACGGTCCCAAGACCCCGGGTCCTGGTGCTCAAGCCGCTATACGGGCGATTGCCCGTTCAGGTTTTAGGATTGGGAGGATTGAGGATCAGACGCCTATTCCCCACGATGGAACTCGTCGACCAGGGGGGCGACGAGGTAGGCGAGTGTAGATTAACCTTCCTTATTGATCAAGTTTGGTGAGTCTCATCACACGTTTTGCCTATCATCCATCTTCTTGAAAAAATGAGGTGGATACTGGTCAAGAACTTTTGGATCAAGATTTCTTCTTTTCTATATGCTGTGAATCAGATATCTTTCTTAGAGAGGCGTTGATGAATTACGACGAGAAAAAGGAGAGGGGATGAAGGCGGTGAGATCAGATCTTTATTACAACTTTCAATCCTTCTCTTTTATCTACTATCTCGAATCCTTCTGTTATCCGTGAGAACTCCATGTTCTTCTCTTCACTGTCGCACGATGTTCCTAGTGTCGGAACAGGACTAGTTTCATGTTCTCGGTAGCGTATAACCACGTATAGGCTGCCCC
>CP070773.1:505191-507145 GCA_020345945.1 Candidatus Bathyarchaeota archaeon
ATAAGTTTGACCCCTGCCTAAACCAGTGCTAAGTGTTATTCGATTATTACGAATTTTTACGCTGTTTCCTTGCATGTTAGCTATACAGATTCCATTGAAGTCCCAGAAATGTATGTTCTCAACAGTGACGTCAATGCCTTCTCCATCCACTGTTAAGAGGTACTCATACTCTCGAAAGGGAAATCTCCAGCCTCTTTTATAGATCTTTGTTGTAGGGAAGTCGTTTTCTCGGCCTTCTCCTCGAATCACCACGCTTTTACGTATTTGAACTGAAGTTGCTCCATCTTCTAACCCAATGCGCGATCTACCAAGGTTGAATCTACCTCTTAAAATAACTTCAGAATAGTTGTCTATAGCGTCTTGAATCGCTTGAGCATCGATGTTTGGATCGTTTCTTCCATTAACTATGATCAGTTCGTTAGATACTAAAGTGTCTGAAATATGAGTGATTTTGATTGGTTGAATGGTATCTTCGGCTGTTCGTAGGTTAGCTTCTTCCCAATAATGATGAAAAAGTTCCATGCACCACTTGATAGACGAGTCGTCATTTGAAGTGAATCCCCTGTAATCGTACAGTCCTTCAGATGTTGGAAAAGCTATCACGCATCGATTATCAGACAAGAACAAGTTTACATTGACATCATCCACCATCCTCTGGTCTACCAGAGGAGTCTGCCTGGTACGGTTCAGGGCCTGAGTCTCCTCAGAGGTCATGGATTCGATATCGGGATTGAGTATGCGCTCTCTAGGTTCTAAGATCCTGAATTGTACCCCACGTTCTATAGCTTCAACGATGGAAGAGAGAGAATTCATGGGAAATTGATCTACAAGCAGCCAGACGTATTCATTTGACTCTTTCAAGAGATTTTCTGTATGACGAAGAAAATCCATAGCATTCGCCAAATTCATACTTGCTCTGAGTTCACCTATCTGCTTCACAAATCTATTGGGAATCTTTGAGAGAGTATGAGTCTGGAAATATTCTCGATTAGCTGAGAGGAAATGATACTCCTGAAGCAAGAGAAGGACCGTCTCACCATAAGGAGTAAGATGATAGAAGCCGTCGTTATCCCTTACGATGAGGCCTGCATCTCTAAGCCGAAACAGGTGGCGTCTGGCTTCAGGGTTGTTGAGCGCCATCTCATTTGCTACATCTGTGAGCCGCATACCTTTCAGCTGGAGTAGAAGCAGAATGTTATGTCGCGTCTCATTAGAAGTCTCGAAGAGGAGATCATAGAACCCGTTAGATGCGGTCACAATTAAGCCCAATCATAAGTTTGTAGTATCAATGATAAAATTCTTTCACTCAACCTTCGGAGGTGGAATATAGACATTTACTAATCCAGGCCTAGAGGTTTGATTGACGCGATTCGGCTGTGAATGACATGGAACACGCGTTTTCTGTTGAGCTGAAATCCAAGGAATACGTGAAGAACATGTCTCTCTCTGACGAAGCTCACGACAGGGTACTCTTCGAGGGAAACCTCGGGGAGCTCTTGGAGTTGTCAATTGTGGAGGGTGATGTTCTAGAGTTCTCGGGAGTCAACGGTGTTCTCAGGATAGACGTCTCGGTTGAACAGTTACACCAGGTACTTTTGAGGAAATCGCGAATCGAGCCTCAGCTCCGAGGTGGGGAGCTATACAAGTACCAAGAAGAGAGGAGATGAAAAGAATTGAAAAAAGGTTACTTCAACTGTAAACATGCGATACTGATACTCCTGAGCATCCTCGCAGCGATCTCTATGGCCCCTGTTCGAGCCGAGGAGGAATACCATGTCATCGCAACTCTGGAGCCGTCGAACCCTCAGGGATACGGTGGATTCGGAGGCGATATCGCCCTGAGTGAGGACCTTCTATTGATAGGAGAATGGTGGGGACATGTAGAAGGAGTAGGATGTGCTGGTCTGGCTTACTTATACGACACCGACTGGAACCTGCTGTCAACACTCCAGGC
>CP070773.1:507245-509195 GCA_020345945.1 Candidatus Bathyarchaeota archaeon
TTAGTAGTAGGATTTGCAGCTATCAATGTCGCGGCTACGATACCAGTCATAGCAGATTATCTAACAAGAAAGGGGGAAGAGGAAGCTCCTCTGATCTATAAGATACTTAGTTCTATTCAATTATCGGGACAAGCATTTTGGTACGTATATCTGTCTATAAGCCTGCTTACGAGCCTTGTCTGGATTACTTGGATCATGGGATCCAGGAGGAGGTTGACACAGGAGGTGGAGGATCTTCCACCAAACCTGCTTGTCGACAATACAAAATTCATGGAGGCCGGTCATGCCCCTTGGGCCCAATACACTGGTGCAACAGTAACAGCGGAAGCGGGAAGGGGGGGCCTCGGGGGTTCGCCTGCCCTTTTCGGCGATGTGGAACACACTCCTTGGGGTGAGGCGGGGACCCCGAGTCACCAACTTGTAAGAGCTGGAAAGATACACGAAGCCGACGGGGGGGTTCTCTTCGTCGATGAGATCAGACAGCTCGCACTCCCCGATCAGGAGAGGCTCCTCACCATAATCGAGAACGAGGAGTGGAGCATTACCGGTGTTAACCCGATGTCCTCGGGCGCGATGGTATCTACGGAACCTGTCCCCACAAGATGGATCCTAATCCTAGCAGGAAACGTCGACTCCCTTAGATTCCTACATCGAGCCCTACGGTCTAGGATTGAAGGGTACGGCTTCCAGGTCTACTTCAACTCCTATATGCCAGACACCTTAGAAAACAGAGACAAAATCGCAGAGTTCGTAGCCCAAGAGATCAGTAAGAGTACAATCCCTCATGGGAGCAGAGCGTTTGTGGAGGAAGTCTATAATGAGGCGAGGAGGAGGTCCACGATGCCCGACACGATTACGCTGGTTCTACGTGACCTAGCTGGGGTTGTCCGTCAGGCTGGTTATCAAGCCTTGGATAGGGTCGATAGGTTCATCATCGAGGTTGATCCAAGAAGAGTTGAAAGCGGTCTCGTTGAGGAAAAGATCTGGCAGTTCGCAGAATATGGCGAGATAAGCGATGTTGATATTATCAGTGGAAAATTCAAGATCACTCTTAGAGAGAAGAGAGACGAGAAGATCATAAAAGAAAAGATAAGAAGAAGGGAAATTGAGGACATATACAGTTTTCTACCTGACGTAACCTCAACGCTGATAGAGAAAGAGGATCTCTTGTCGGTTCTGGAGAAGTACGGCAAGACTGTCGAAGACCAAATAGCAGATGAGATGGGTAGAAGAGAGAAAGAATACAAGATCATATTCAACGAGGGCTTCTACGTAGGGCGTGTGAACGGCCTATATGTAAGAACAGAAAAGTCCGGCGGAGTTGGGGTGATTGTTGGGAAAGTATCTCGAAGCCGCGAGGAGGGAAAGGGGCAGGTCATCTTCTCCGGGTCCGAGCTCCTTGGTCCGATAGCTAAAAAGGCCGTCCAGAATGTTGAGATCGCCACATCCGACTGGTTCGGTGAGGAGATCAGAGACTACGACGTTTATCTAGAATACCTACAAAGCTATGAGCCACAGGAAGGGGACAGCGCGAGCATTGACCTCGCCACGGCTACAATTTCAGCCTTCCAGAAGAGGACCATAGACCAAAGGCTTGCCATGACAGGATCGCTGGACATAACCGGCTTGGTACTCCCCGTGGGAGGGATCCCGGTAAAATTGAAGGCCGCATATGAAGCCGGTCTACACGGTGCAATAATACCAAAAAAGAACATCGACATGAAGGACCTTGACAGAGTAGACTCCGTTCTCAGGGAGAAGATCAAGATTCTATACGACTTGGATAAGAAGAAGATGATCGACGACGACAAGTTCTATATTTACCCTGTAGAAACGTTGATTCAGGTCCTAGATGTTTCTATGTCACCCCCTGCGCCATAGTGCTTGCGAGAGCTGGTTTGCGCGCGCGCAAGGCGTTTATATACCCTCGAGTAGAGGTTATGCCTTCGT
>CP070773.1:509295-511243 GCA_020345945.1 Candidatus Bathyarchaeota archaeon
GAGAGATCTATTGTTCATTGTTCCTCTTCCCACCTTGATCTACATTCTTAATGGGTCTTTATTAAAGATCTCTCGGCATTTTTCACGCAATAGGGCTAACATCTATTGAAGAGTATTCACTTTTGAGTGTATCTGAGGGTTGGACAAAGTCTTTTTTTATGAAATGAGAATCGTAAGACGGGGATGTTCATACCTATTGACTTCTATTGTCTCTTTGGTGCACGGAGATGATCGTTATAGTAATGTCCAAAGATCGCTCGATCTCATATGTGATGAGATTAAGGCGGCTTTCAATGGTAAAAGAAGGATTCTGGTCAAACCGAATCTTGTCTCGACATCTAGGCAGCTTGCTGCAACTCATGTCGAGTCTGTAAAAGCTGTTCTAGACTTTTTATTCGAACTGAATCCTACAGAGGTGATAATCGCTGAGGGATCGGCTGGAGACACTTTTTCTGCTTATAGAAACTTCGGGTATCTTACTCTTCGTGATTCCTATGGTATAGATCTTGTAGATCTGGACAAGGATGACTATATCGAGGTTCCAATACTTAATCGTGA
This sequence comes from Candidatus Bathyarchaeota archaeon, assembly GCA_020345945.1. Taxonomy (GTDB): domain Archaea; phylum Thermoproteota; class Bathyarchaeia; order RBG-16-48-13. The sequence continues at coordinate 509,854 of CP070773.1, forward strand.
TTATCGGGAGATTCTTGTTCGGGTTGCCAAGACTATGCTTGACTTCGATTTCAGAGTTTCTCTAGCAATTCCCAAGACCCATGACTGTGTGATAATCACTGAGTCTTTGAAGAATGTAGTTGTCGGAAGCCTTGTTGACGGTGATAAGAGTACTATACATCAGGGATTTCCTGTTCAGAACCTTGATCTCTATAAAATTGCATCCTTGATTCCGCCTCATCTTGCTGTCATCGATGGTTTTGAGGGTATGGAGGGAAATGGACCTGTTGGTGGCGATCGGGTTGAGATGAGAGTGGCTTTTTCCTCGTGCGACTTTATCTCAGCAGACGCGGTTGGTGCTGCTTTGATGGGGTTTAATCCATTGGATATCGGGTATCTGTTCTATGCTCACAAGTTTGGACTGGGATGTGCTGATCTGGGAAGCATCAATGTTGTTGGAGAAAGTGTCGAGAATCATGTTCGATCCTTCAAACCTCATAGACGCTATGACGAACAGAAGAGGTGGCGGATCCCAGAAGATAAGTTCAAGTTGGTACTTGAATGGTTGAAGCAGGAGTAAGTAAACCTCAATCATTTGTAGTCCGCGTGGTAAAGATCCCTGAGATCTAAGGATTGGCTGGTTTATCCCGACTTCTTTTTTACATTGTTCTCGGCGTATGTTGAGAGGGTTTCACCGAAGTAGAGCGTGTGAAAGCTCTCAGGGGCTCCAGAAGGGTACTTTCTCAGAGTATTACAGATTTGATCGAGAAATGCTTTTCTAGGATTTCAGTCTCTCTTCGAGGCATATGTTTCAGACATATCGGACCACGACTACGATTGGTATTCTATTTCTTATTCTTGGGGTACTGATGCTTCTGCTTCCGTTTCTTGAGCGGATTACTCCCTCTCTGGATGAACTTCCATGGTTCTTGATATACGTCTATAAACGTGGAGACTTCTATTTAGTAACCTCACCACTTCTGATAGTTCTGTCTCTCTTCTCTCTTCTTCTATTCCTTGTAGGTCGATTGTGGTAACATTTTCAATTCGTCGTTACCGTTGAGTGGATTGGCCATCTCTTGTTAAAGCCAGCTAATTCAGTCTTTCAGTCTCCACCTTGGCCCTTTGGGGGTGTCTTCTATGAGAACTCCTATTTTCTTCAGCTCCTCTCGTAGAGCGTCTGCTTTCTCCCAGTTTCCCTCTTTTCTTGCTTCTTCTCGGAGTTTAATTAGCTCTTCCGCCTTTTTTGAGAGTTCTTCTCTCTTCTTACTTTTCTGCAGTAGTCCGAGGATTACCCCTAGTTCTCTTATATTCTCAGCATACAGGTTGAGTTCTCTGTTTTTAGCTCCTCTTTCAAGTGCTCTGTTGGCGGCTCTGACCAGTTTGAAGAGGCTTGCGATAGCTCTACTTG
>CP070773.1:511343-513082 GCA_020345945.1 Candidatus Bathyarchaeota archaeon
GCTAGAAATCCGTCTCTTTATACCTGACATTCAGGGCAGATATATACACGTCCCCCTCCCAGACTCAGCTTCTCTATGGAAGTGCCACAAAGAGGGCAGGAATGGTCTCTCATCCTTGGTCCCATTGCTGGCGTATAGCTACCCTGTTTCCCGTAAAGGTCATAGAACTCGTCCTTCCCACCAAGTCGAAACCTCTCCTCCACCACAGTCTTAATAGCATCGTAGAGGGCTTGCTGTTCGTCTTCTCTCAACTCTCCAGCCTTCCTCTTCGGGTGAAGCCTAGCCCTGTAGATCACGTCCTGAAAGGCACTGTTACTCAACCCTACAAGGACAGCATCCTTCCCTACAAGAACCGCCTTAAGCATCCTATTGTTCTCTGACAATAGCCCAGAGAAACGATCAAAGGTAAAGCCTTCATCCAGAGGAGAATTTACCTGAGGATTGAAATCCCGCATATAGGTGTACGATCTCTTCAGCTCCTCATCGTTGACCGCGAAGATAACACCCATACTGGTAAGCCTCGTCGTCAATACAGTCCCATCGCCGAATACGAGCTTCAGATGAAACTTACCTGAAACTGCTTTCTCACTTGCATGAAAGAAGATCTTACCGCCATACTCAGGTGAGATGAGCAGGTTCATCGCACTATCAAACTTCACCAAAATACTGTTGCCTCTAGATACGATAGATTTGATCTCTCTATCGACCAGCCGATTGAAGGAACGTTCATCCTTGTTCAGCATACCAATCTTCTGCAACCTCTCATAGTCTGCAAGCTCATAGGACACAATCCGCTTCCCAAGAAGCTCCTTCTCCATCTGACCGGCGAGAATCCTCGCCTCAGGAAGCTCAATACTCACCCCACTTTCCCCCGAAAATATTCTGCTAGGAGAATGAACTCTGTTTCAATTAACTTTAATCAAGTGTATTCGTCGCATAATCTGTTAAGCAACACTATAGAGAATTGAAGCTACTAGGATGAAGAAAGAGATGAAGTAACGATTTGAAGCAGAGAAATCTCACGATAATCGTCATTCCCCTAATCCTCTTACTCTCTCTTGCAGCTATCATCTATTCTCTACCAATCTACTACCTAAGCTGTTTCTCCAATAAACCGGCATTCCATAATCAATCAACTGTCTGGAAATAGCCAGTGGCATATGTCATACTACTTCTATGTTTCCTTTACCTTACTGATATCTCCCACCAGAAGCCAGTCGTCCATATTACCGTAATCACTCTTGTCTATCTTGAACGGCTTAATACTCACAGCATTCACAACCTCGATCAGGACTATGTATCGTTTGCCAGCCCACCGTTTCATCTGTCTATCAGTCAACTGCAGCTTATCCTGATTGCTGTTTACCAGGTCACTGGATTCCTTCTTCGTCATCTTTTCCGAGTTGAAGACGTTACTCACAACGCCGAGAGCCTTGACCATACCCTCAGCGTTATTATTGATGAAGAAGAGAGTGTCTCCCACCTTCACCCGCCCATACGGCAGTTTCCTACCAGCAGCTCCACGGATAATCATCGTCTTAGTCCCGTCAAGAATTCTCTCCATCTCCTTTGCCTTCGCATCGAGGTAAACGACATGGTCCATCCTGCACTACCTCCCTGGAACTACATTTTTCCCTCATGGATTTATCGCTTGGTCTTCGAGACCGTCGAACCTCTAGAAATTTTACCTATATCGTCTGGAATTATGCTGGAAGACGCACTTCAGTTAAGTAGAGGTT
>CP070773.1:513182-514881 GCA_020345945.1 Candidatus Bathyarchaeota archaeon
GTTCAGACACAACCAGATACTTTCTTTGGAGATCCGACTAAGCCAGCAGGGGGAAATGTAATTGCTCACGCGTGCACCTACCGGATCTACCTTAAGAAAGCAGGTAAAGATCGGATAGCTACCATTGTTGACAGTCCGTACCACCCGTACATAGACACAAGGTTTACCCTCACTGAAGCAGGCGTTACGGATCCCGAGGGCTCTTAGAGAAATAATTACGCCTTTATGTCAATAGTGAAGCAAATGAGTCTTAGTTCAAATCAAAGACGCGCATCTCAAGGGGGACGATCTTTGGAGGTTATGATGAAAACAGCAGCTGAGGCCTTAGAAGAAGAGAGGACACTGCTAAGATTGAGAACAGGGAGCGTAGATCTAGACGATTTAATTGATGGGATTCAGCAGGGGCAGTTCTACCTCTTATATGGTAACGACCAAGAGATCTTGGATACCTTCGTCCACAGGATACTGGTCAACTGCGTCCTTCCATACGGGGAAAGAGGCTCTGGAGTCAAGGGTCTCTATTTCAACGTCTGCAACTATCACCAAGGAAAGACGATCTTAGATCCTTCACAGTTGACAACCATTGCAAAGTGTGCTGGAGTTGACCCAAATACGATCTTCGAGAGAATATACGCGGTTAGCGCCTTCAATGAGAACCAACAGATCAGTGCAACTAAAGAGTGCGTCAAGATTATTGAAGATGACAACGATATTCGTCTTTTGGTTGTTCAAAACCTCACTAGGTTTATTGAAACATCTCGCAAACCTTTGGAGGCTCGAAAAACTCTGAGACAAGTGATCGGGATGTTGAGACGCATCGCATCCAAGAAGGAGATAAGCTTAGTTGTCACATGCACGGCTTCCAAGACCCATAGAAGTAGACTGCCTAAGCCTAAGGGCGGGGTTTTCTTACGACATGAGGCGAACTTTGTTGTCTTCCTAGACGAGATGAAGAGAGAGAACCCGCCTTCAATTAGGGCCACGTTAGTGAAGCATCCCTATAAGGCAACCCCCAAATCCGTAGTTTTATGCGTACACCCAGAAGGCATCGATCTGATGGGCAGGGACGCCTCCTTGTTTAAACAGAAATTTCAAAAACAAATTGATGAGTTGAAGAATTCGATCGGATTTCAGAACAACTTAATCAACAGTGAGCACAGGGAGGCTTTTGATTTACTTTTAAATGGGGCTTGGTCTGTGGAAAATACCGCCATGTCAAATTCAGGAGTTCTGTGTATAATGGACATTCTGAATTTAATGGCAAACGTCCACAACAAGAAGTGTAGTGGGTCTCTTCGCGAGAGACGTCTTAACCTGGAGAGACGCCTGAGGGACATGAAAGAAAGAAGTAGGTAAAAACGGCAGATCAATCTTTGAAGGATGGCAGAATGTGAAGCTAGTGGAAGGATGGATTCTCGACGTTTATACTCGACAAAATGAAGCGGTGGTTTGGCTTCAAACTGAAGATGGCATAACTCTGAGACTGAGTGAACCATATTCGCCCAGATTCTATCTCCTACCAAAGGACAAAGATTCTGAAAAAGAACTTTACAGGATTCTACAACAGCACCAAAACATCAAGAGCGTGGCTTCTGAAGACAAATACACAAACTTGGGAAACACGAGAAAGAGGACTCTGCTACGCGTTATTGTAGATGACGCCTCAAAATATAAGAAGATTAAAGAGGCGACCAAGAGG
>CP070773.1:514981-516557 GCA_020345945.1 Candidatus Bathyarchaeota archaeon
GAGAGTGTTATTCGGTCTCACATACTCGCAACAATAGCTTCTGAGTTTGCTCATTCGGAGGCGGAAGTGTACCGTTTCTTTGACCATACTCTCTATGCGCATCAGTATGGATCCCAGGCGATTAAAGGTGTGATAGGGAAGGTAATTCAGTACTTGGAGAACGAAGGGATGGTAGTTCTCGATGGTCCCAAGTTGAATCCAACCCGGTTCGGCAGAAGAGTATCAGAGCTTTATATCGACCCTGTCTCAGCGGTCATCATTCGAGAGGGTCTGTCCTCAGAACGGGGGCATCCTTGTACCCTTAGCTTTCTGCATCTGATCTGTCATACGCCTGACATGTTTCCTCGTTTCTATCTAAGACGGAGAGAGAGTGAAGAGATGCTTCAGTATCTTAGTCTGCATCACGAGGAACTATTCTTCAGTCCCCCCTTCTCACAGGAGTCTACCGAAGAGTTGCACTATGTGTTGGCTGATGCGATGTCTTCTGAGATCGAACTGGAATCATTTCTTGCAGAGTTGAAGATGACGCGTGTATTAGAGAGCTGGATAGAAGAGATGTCTGAGGAAGCAATCATCGAGAAATGCCATGTTGAACCTGGGGATCTATACAGATTGGTCGATACTTCTCAATGGCTACTTCAGGCTACTTACGAGCTCTCTTCACTTCTTGGATATAAGAAGCATAGAAAGACGATTGGAGAAGTCCATAGGAGGGTAAAACATGGGGTTAAGAGTGAATTGTTGCCATTGGTAGCGCTAGAAGGTGTTGGTAGAATAAGGGCTCGGATGCTTCATAATTCTGGAATTAAGGGACTCACTGATCTTCGAAAGGTTCCTTTATCTACTCTTGTGGGGATCCCTACGATCGGACCGCGAGTCGCTAAAAGGATAAAGGAACAAGTGGGTGGTGTTTTCTCTGAGGACTCTTGGAAGAAGCTAGATGACAAGGCTCGAACTGAACAGAAACCGATCACCGACTTCAAAGATGATTGACGCTCTTAAATAGCCAAATCTTTAATTGCTTCCTAGTTGCGCTAGACAGGGAGGGAAAAAGGGGCTGTAGTCTAGAGAGCGGTTACCCCTCTCGGGAAATATGGTCCAAGGAGCATATTCCTGCCGATAAGATCCCAGAGCATTTCCTTGCGGGGAACTTGGGGTGCTGGTGACCGAATCAATATCGGCCAGAAATCGGGGGTTCAAATCCCCTCAGCCCCACCACTATCTCGATGAATATTCCGCTTCAACAGATTGTGAACGTCTACCCGGTGATGATTCTCATGTCTGAGGAGTCCTTATCCATTAAGGAGATTGAGGAACTGGGCTATTATGACTTTATGGGATACATGGAAGTCCCATTCTTCAATATCGGAGGAACCTCATCTCTCGACCGCCTTGCAGAGCTGTGTCGACTCAACCAAGAGAGTAGAATTCTCGTGGTCGGCTGTGGTACAGGGGGAAACTCGTGTTACCTGGCAAACAAGTATGGGTGCCAGGTTGTTGGGATCGATATAGCTGAAAAGATGGTCAAACAAGCTCAAGAACGCGCCAAGACCTTACAACTCTCGGACCAGGTGAC
>CP070773.1:516657-518223 GCA_020345945.1 Candidatus Bathyarchaeota archaeon
ACTGCACGCAACAGAGATGATAACCCACAGGTTCCCGTTGGAGAAGATCAATGAAGCCTTTGAGACCGCAGCAAACAAAGAGAAGACAAAATCCATCAAGGTAGTCATCGAGTTCTAGCTGGAAGACCAACAAAGCACCAATCGGTGCTTCCTTTTCTTTTTTCTAATCAGCGTATATCAGTCAATTGTTGATTGGCGTCGATTGATGGTTGGGTTCATTAGGGGTTCTTATAGTTTCTCCTAAGTCGGGGGATGAACATTGGTACTCTCTTTTGGTACTTTAGGTACTCGTCTCCGAACTCTTCTATCATCTCTTTTTCTTCCTCCTTGGCAAGATGGTAGTACTGGTAGGCGAGAATAGGCCACATAATGATGAGTGGGATTGTCGCCCAATGGACAATTAGACCTAACGTCAGCAACATAAAGCCGGTATATTGGGGGTGGCGCATGTACGCGTAGATTCGATCGGTCACCAATTTTCTTTCCCCTTTCTTCTTGTTCCAATAATCTTTGTGGACGGCTCCCCACCCACGGATCACTAAGTCTGCTCCTACAAAGTTAATAGCTAAGCCCAAGTAAATTCCCCAGTATCCTATGTACTGACTCAAAGTGTGACCCCATAGTAATCCTTCAGGCAAATAGACTCCGAAAGCCCATGCAATAAAATACATACTTAGAGGTATGCCGTACATCTCAAAGGCTGATGCAACAATGAAAGCAAGGTATATGCTTGCAGGACGTCTATGGGTCTTTCTATGGAGTGGCATGAAAGCGATGAAAAAGGCGAAAAGAAGAATTGAGACGACCATATATTCCCAGTTACCGTAGTACGATTGTGTTTCTAAGCTATGATCCAAAGATGACATCTTCTTCAAAACATGTTTGACGTGTCTATATTTTCTAGATACGTTTACTTGACCAACCGAGATTCCAGACTTCATCGTCAAATCATCGGACGACAAAGTGTTCGGAAGGACTATTGAAGTGGTTAGGTTTCTGCCATTCAAAAGATGATGGAACGTTTTCTTATTAAAGTTCAGCACTCTCGATTTAGATAGTAGATGCGAATACCCGAAACGCAAGGCGTTTCCAATAATATTCTTTCTACATATTTTTTGGATCTCATCGAAATGTTTTTTCTCTTCTGTGTTCGAGTTGGTATTGGTGCTCCTATGAAGATCAAACATTTCTGCATTAATGTCAAAGACTTAGAGAAGTCTATTGATTTCTACTGTAACACGCTGGGGCTTGGGTTAGCAAACCGTTTTTCACTGCCAGAAAATGACCTTGAGATCGCGCTTGTCGTTGGGGAGGAAGGTAATGTTGCCATCGAGCTAGTTTATCAACGTGGGAAGGAGGAATATGTTATGGGAGATTATTTAGGTCATCTTGCCTTCATTGTTGGGGATGTGGATGCGACTGTTGAAGAACTAAGGAATAAAGGTATAGAGATCGTCAGAGAACCTTTCAATTTCTCGAAGGCAGGTTTGGAGGAAAGGCTTGCTTTCGTGAAGGATCCTGATGGTATATTGCTTGAAATTTCTAGCTAGCGACTTCCTTTTTGCC
>CP070773.1:518323-519864 GCA_020345945.1 Candidatus Bathyarchaeota archaeon
TCCTAGAGGTGCTAGCAAAGGTGATGGCTGCTTGGCTTGTATATCGAGACAACGCGCAATACACCTGCAAGACGGTAAAGGCTCTTGACGTGAGAAGGCCTCCTGAAGAGGAACGGACAAGTATCGTGAGGGAACCGAACCCGATCTGGCCCGGTTACGTCATCAATAGGGCCCTCTCAAAGCACACTGACATCATCAGATTTGGAGGAGACATCGAACGGGGGGCTTTCGGAAATATAGGGAGTGAGACGCACCTGCTCTTCCTTGCGGAGACAGCGATAATAGATACTGTCTTGGGCTGTAACTTCTTCGGTCACCATGAGATCCCTGCTGATGTCAAGTTCAGAGCTGAAGTCTCGGATGCCACAATAAAGGCAGGCATCAAGAGAGAAGAGGTAAAAGATATCATGCTTGCTATTGAACAGAAAGTACGTGAGAAGCTCGGTGGTGAATCCCAGGCTCGAACGCTCACCGATAGAAGAATGCTGCTATACGAGGATTTCGACACCTACTTCAATCCTCTCCAAGAACTCTACGACTTTAAGAAAGCGAAGCCAACCGAGAAATATGTTCAGAACCAGAACAGTGCCAAGAAAGAACTGAAGGATCTTGGTTTTCAGCTCTAGCTAATCCAAGTTTATTCCCTTGAGTAACTGGTCCTGAGTATTACAGTTCTCCTCCTCTGGACTTTACTATTTTACTAATCGAATTTTAGTCCCATCTCTTCGAACTCTGTTCTGATCTCACTGTACATCTTTGAGTATTCTTTTCTCGGCTTGTCTCTTTTGAGATCATAGAGTTGCTGGAAGGTGTATCCTTCAGGGGCGTCCATCAACTTATCCTCATATTTCTGGAGGAGCTTCTTGATGATATCGTTGGCATGGTCTCGTTTGATTCCTGCACTCGCCTTGCATATCTCTCCAAGCCACCTGGATTCCAAGGGTGTTCCGAAGTCTTCTGTTCGCCCAATAACGAACTTCCGTGTTCCCCCCTTAGAGTGGGCTCCAGCTGTAACTGTAGCGATCTGGTAGGCTGCAAGCTCATAGAAGTATTGTTTGGTCCCGGGTCCAGCCGCAGGATGGTCTCCATTGTCTGTTGCGACGTGACTATTTCTGGAAAAGGCTTCGCATGCAAGGGCAGCGGTCCATATGCATGGAAGGCATGCCCTGCTTTGAATACGGTTGTGCACCGTTCCTGGTCGAACGTATTGACCATACCCTGCTGTGAGTGCCATAAGTCCTCCAGCCACCGCGACGATTACCGCTGTGTCAGGTCCACCTGAGAATCCTCCGATGACAGCACTGTGGGCGGACCCTCTCGGAGATCCATAATCCAGTGCGAATGCGACCCGCTTCATCTCATCATAACTGATCTTCATTTCTGAAAGTAGACCAACACTGACTGGATCTGTTTGTCTCAGTCCATTCTCCTCATTATACATAGCTATGGTGGCGTCGCTTGTAGGTGCATTATTCAAGATGAACATTCCAGGTCTTCCAGCGTCAGCAACTGCTTTACGGAGTATACGTGCGTTCCTGCGA
>CP070773.1:519964-521441 GCA_020345945.1 Candidatus Bathyarchaeota archaeon
CAACCTTTATTTGCGTCTCTTTTTCTTGATCTGAATAATTAATCGCTTCAGCCAGACTGATATTCTCGCAGAGGCCGCATCCTATACACTTAGTTCGTTCAATCACATAGGTAATGGGGACCGCTTGGGGATAGTCTATATATACCGCTGTTCTTTCACTCAACCCTTTGTTGAAACTATCTATGGCCTTGACTGGACAATGTTGAGCACACAGACCGCATCCGTTACACTTTTCAGCATCCACGTATCTTGGCCATTCTCTAATCGATACTGTGAAGTCACCAACGTCTCCGGAGATCCCTGCAACCTCAGAGTAGGTTAACACTTCAATATTTCGATGTCTTCCACAGTCTACGAGCTTTGGGGCTAGAATACACATGGCACAGTCGTTGGTCGGGAAGGTCTTGTCCAGCTGCGCCATCACTCCACCGATACTCGGCGACGAATCAACAAGAAAAACTTTAAAGCCAGATTCAGCTAGATCCAGTGACGCCTGCGTCCCTCCAATCCCACCACCGACAACCAAGACTGCACCAACGAATTTTTCAGGTTGATTTGTGTTATTCAGACGTTCTCACCGCCTCCCAATCTTTTATATTTAGGGTTTACACCGTCAATTCCCGATACCGTAACTAACCCATTCTGCTCCATGGCTACAAGGTTCTTTAAGACCTCTCTCGGTGGGATAGCTGTTGTCTTAGCTATCTCTTGAACTGAGAGAACCTTATCACTGATAGAGTGGAGGATCCTATTCTTCTCATATTCTCGAGCCAAGGCTTCGAATTTTACTTCGTGGAACTCGGCTTCGTCCACCTTCTCCCCAAAGACGTCTCCTTTCTCCAACAGTTCTTTTTCCCGGTTCACCAGCCACCTCATCCTTTGCTGGGAGAGGGCGTCCCTTGCCGCCACCAAACGTCTCCGGAGCTCTTCTGACGGGAGGTCATCACGAAGGGGCCCGAGCTTCACGATTTTTTCAGTGAACGCTCCAATTAAGTTGGCAAATCTTTCGCCCTCAGAAGCGGATACCCAATCCACGATAAGTCGCTCTGGCTTTACTCCCACCATCTCAAGGACCTTCTGTAATGTCCTCATCCTCCTCTCCGTGTAGTAGTTTCCTGTAAGGTAATGACAATCACCAGGGTGACAACCCAAGATCACGATTCCATCTATTCCCAGAATAAACGCGTCTAGTACGAGTGCGGGATCCACCCGGCCGGAGCACATTACCCTGATGACTCTCAGGTTTGTGGGGTATTGGAATCGACTGACTCCTGCCAGATCTGCGCCAGCATAGCTGCACCAATTGCAGAGAAAACCCAAAATATGGGGCTCAAAATCTTCATGATGAGACATGCTTACTCTTCCTCCATCACTTCCTCTCCATCAGGGCAACTATCTCAGCCAGCATCTGCTCATCTTTAAAGTGGCGCATTGTGATGGCCTTTTGTGGACACGCGGCCCCGCAGGTTCCGCATCC
>CP070773.1:521541-523005 GCA_020345945.1 Candidatus Bathyarchaeota archaeon
CGATCATCTCCGTGCACCAAAGATACAAGAGAAGTCAAGATGTATGAACGCCCCCGTCTTACGGTTTCTCATTTCATAAAAAAAGACTTTGTCTAACCCTCCGATACACTCAGAAGTGAATACTCTTCGATCAATGGTAGCCCTATTGCGTGAAAAATGCCGAGAGATCTTTAATAGAGACCCATTAAGAATGTAAGATAAAAGTAAGGGAAGAGGAACAATGAACAATAGATCTCTCCCAAAGATCATACTGGTAATCTTACTTGTATTCACGGTCAGTACAGCTCAAATGAGTAGAGTAAGCGGGAAGCCGCATTTTAGATATGTAGAGTTTAACGAAGAACGGAAATGGCCTGGTCAAACCCACATTGTACCCCATGGCATTATGTTAAAAATTGTTGTAGCCCTGAAAGAACCCAGCAAACAGTCGATGAAAGCTGATTTGATGCTCCTCGACGAGAACGACGACGCTAGAGTAGAACGAATGACGCGGATAAACACAGATGGGATAAACGAGTGGCATGAGTATACCTTGGATACAAACACACTGAATCCAGGTCCCTATACAGTAAGAATAAAAGCTTGGAATTCCGCCCGCGAAGAGACTTCAGAACATGGGGGTGTAGAGAGCGTAGAGGTCACTTGGGGTGACTTATACTTAAGTCTCCAAATCCAATCAACTCAAACCGCACAACCTCCAATGGTTCCTGGTTTTCCATGGGAAGGAATCATACTAGGACTAACCGGCGCAGTCTTCGTAATAATCAGTGGCCGCAGACGTATAATCACCCCAAGCAGACAGATCAACTGAAGGTAAGGATGAGAGACTCAGAATCCGTCCACCATGGGATTCCTTGTAATCGAGTGGAGAGAAGACAATTAGGAGACATAGCCAGAACTCCGACTTTTTCGTCTCGATAGGTTTATAATGTCTCCTTGCGATCGCTCATCAAGTTACCGTTTATCCTGCACGATCAAATTGAGAGAGGAACCAGCTAGTGTCTGCAAGTAGAGCGACAGTTGAAACTGCAATAGAGGAAGAAGGCGTCCAAGAGGAAGATCTGGTAGACAGAATCCTGTCGATGAAGACAGAAAAGAAAGCAGTAATACTAGTGCACAATTACCAGAGAACCGAGATCTATGGAGTTGCTGACTTCATAGGAGACTCCTTAGGCCTAAGTAGGAATGCATCGAAAACTGATTCAGACATGATAGTCTTCTGTGGAGTAAACTTCATGGCAGAGTCTGCAGCAATACTGAATCCTGATAAAAAAGTCTTAACTCCGACGAAGAGAGCCTTCTGCCCAATGGCAGCAATGATAACTCGCAAGACCCTGATAGAAGAGAAAGAGAAGTATCCAGATGCAGCGGTAGTATGCTATGTGAATACAACGGCAGAAGTCAAGGCAGAGTCAGATATATGCTGTACATCTGCCAACGCCGTCAAAGTAGTGAACTCCCTCC
>CP070773.1:523105-524562 GCA_020345945.1 Candidatus Bathyarchaeota archaeon
ACTGCACGCAACAGAGATGATAACCCACAGGTTCCCGTTGGAGAAGATCAATGAAGCCTTTGAGACCGCAGCAAACAAAGAGAAGACAAAATCCATCAAAGTAGTCCTAGAATACTAGTAAGGAGAACTTGAGAGCTCCAATACCGCGAGCGTCTCGGTTAACTCCTTCCTCTCTCCCTTTTTTCTTTCCTGTTTTTCAGATACCGAGGATAGCTTGAAAGAAGGAGAGTCTTTCTTCAATAAGGTCTTCATAGATTCTGTTGTATTCAATCAAAGGCTATGGATAGATGTATCATTAGATATCTCTCTTTGTTAGACAATAGTTGAACTCTACATCTATCTTATATGGGACGTAATCGTCTCTAAAATCGAGGAAGAATTAGTATGGCTAAGAAGATGAAGGCTGCTGTAAAAACGGCTGCAGGTGACTTTGAGGTCAAAGATGTTCCGATGCCCGAGATCACAGAACCAAACTTTGTCCTTGCCAGGGTCAAGGCAGCAGGGGTCTGCGGAAGTGATCTTCATTTCTGGAAAGTTCCCACGCCCAAGGAGAGCGAATTCGGTATGTGGGCTGGTGAGGAGGCGATAATGGGTCATGAGCTTGCTGGTGATGTGGTTGCGGTTGGGGACGATGTGACGAATGTGAAGCCTGGTGACAGGGTTGGTATAGAATCCGTCGTCTCCTGCGGAAGATGCTACTGGTGTCGCGTCGGACAATACCACCTATGTCCAGACTTGGGAAAGATTAGAAGTAGCACATTGGCTCGAGCGTTCGGTGAGTATGTGGCTGGTCCTTCGGACAAGTTCTATCCTCTTCCTGACCATGTCGGCTACGCTGAATCAGCAATCATGGATGTGTACGGCACTAGTGTTCATGCTATTAATAGGACAGGGGTCAGGATGGATCAGACTGTCGTCATCATAGGTGCTGGTCCTATCGGATTGAGTCTGTTGGACTTGGTGAATGTGGCTGGTGCTAAGGGTATCATAACGGATATCCTTGACTTCCCACTTGAAGCGGCGGAGAAGACCTTCGGTGCATACGAGACGATAAACAGTGCAAAAGAGGATCCGGTAGAGAAGGTGATGGAACTCACAGACGGACGAGGAGCTGATGTAGTCTGCGAGTGTGTAGGCGGTAAAGTTGCTGCGATTACACTGCCGCAGGCTGTTTCACTTGTTCGAAGAAAAGGTAAGGTAGCGCTCATAGGAGGGTTGAGGCGAGATTTACCTGCCATGGAACTTGACTGGCCGAAGATCCAGTGGGGAGAGGTCGATATTGTGCCTGTGTCGGGGTTCTATTTCTGGGGTAATGATCCTGAGTTCCAGATCGTGAGCGATCTTCTCGCTGACGGGAAACTGCACGCAACAGAGATGATAACCCACAGGTTCCCGTTGGAGAAGATCAATGAAGCCTTTGAGACCGCAGCAAACAAAGAGAAGACAAAATCCATCAA
>CP070773.1:524662-526079 GCA_020345945.1 Candidatus Bathyarchaeota archaeon
AAACTCGACAGTAGAGGTCTTCATCGCAGTAGCCGGCTTGTCTGCTGCGCTACCAGGATTCATTGCATCGAGGACCAATAAACCTGTCATCGGGGTTCCTGTCTCGGCTAAGCTGGGGGGATTGGATGCGTTGCTGTCTATTGTGCAGATGCCTCCCGGAGTGCCTGTTGCGTGTGTAGGTGTGGACAATGGCAAGAACGCTGCTCACCTAGCAATCCGTATACTGAATGCTCAGAGGAGAAAGGAGGATGAGTAATGCCAGTCCACCCAATCGAGTTCAGATACTATTATCCTGAGATGAAGAGTATCTTTGAGGAAGAGAGTAAACTGAATTACTGGCTGATGGTGGAGGCTGCCCTCGCATACGCTCAAGCAGAGGTAGGTAATATCCCGAAGAAGGCAGCATTGGAGATCGAGAAGAAAGCAAATCTTCGCCACGTGAAGCTAAGTAGAGTGAAGGAGATTGAGAGTGAGATCGACCATGACCTGATGGCTGCGGTAAAGGCGCTAAGCGAAGTCTGTAAAGCCGACTCCGGCAAATATGTCCATTTGGGAGCTACGAGTTATGACATCGAAGATACAGCGTTTGCCCTGCAGATGCGAGAGGCTATCAAAATAATCTCAGAAGACTTGAAGAAACTCGAAGAGATACTTGTGGAACAAGCAAGAAAGCATAAGGATACTGTATGTATTGGACGTACCCATGGACAGCACGCGATTCCTACCACATATGGGCTGAAGTTTGCTGTCTGGGCATGTGAGGTCCGTAGACACAGGCAACGTCTTAAAGAAGTGGAAGGACGGATTCTCGTCGGAAAGATGACTGGGGCGGTAGGTACTCAAGCAAGTTTTGGGGCGAAAGGAATCGAGATACAGAGATTAGTAATGGAGCGGCTCAAGCTAAAGTCTGTGACGGTCTCCACACAGGTTGTCCAGCGAGACAGACATGCCGAGTTGACAATATTACTTGCGCTCATAGCTGCGACTCTAGACAAGATGGCAAAGGAGATCCGGAACCTCCAGAGAACGGAGATTGCGGAGGTCTTTGAGCCTTTTAGACGAAGGCAGGTTGGATCTTCCACTATGCCTCAGAAGAGAAACCCGCATAAGAGCGAGAGAATCTGCAGCCTTGCGAGAATGATCAAGTCGTTGGTCATTCCTGCAATAGATAACATCTCTTTGGAGCATGAAAGGGATCTGACAAATTCGGCGAGTGAACGGATCATTGTCCCCGAATCATTCATACTTGTTGACTATATGCTTAAGCAGTTGTCAAGTATCATGGAGAACCTAGTCTTCAACTCAGAGATGATTAGTAGAAACTTGGAGTTGACTCGTGGGCTCTGTATGTCCGAGAGCGTCATGATTAAGCTGGTTGAGAAAGGAATGGGGAGACAGGAGGCTCATGAACTACTTA
>CP070773.1:526179-527555 GCA_020345945.1 Candidatus Bathyarchaeota archaeon
AAAGTGAGTTTAGGCTCTACAAGAGCTTGTGACGTTGCAAGTCTTAAAGCTTCAAAGTTTTTTGTGATATCAATCTTACTGACATCAGGAGTCCCATCCTCCTTGAGAGGAACATTGCCAATTAGAGAAAAAATCTCGGTCAACTCTCCATCTGTCAACGGACGAATCACTACTTCAGCATCGTAATCTTCTAAGTAGACGGACTCAGACTTATTCTTGCCTTTCAGTATATCCTCTTTTGTGAGCCTCTTAATCCGCTTCATCTCGGTCCCTTTTCGATAGCTACTTTAGGCGATTACTCTTCCCTTACTCTTGTAGCAGTAAAGTTGTAGACTGTTATTCCAACACCGTTCGCTGTCAGTTCGAAGCTCTTATCGTCGAGGAAGCACTCATCAAAGGTTATCGTTTTTACTGTTTCTTCTCCTTGTTTTAGCTCTGCTACCATGTTGAAAGGTTCGGGAACGAGTGCGTATAGTCGTTCATCTAGTGTGCTGTTCAGTGATCTTATCCTAAGGGTACCTGTGACAAATATGTGTCCTGCGTCAACGCCTATCCGTTCACCCACACCAACGGCATCTACGTCCATTTGTCTTCGCCGAACAGCGAATTCGATGGATTGTAGACCCGCTACGTCTTCACCCTCAATCGTTACCTTGCTTGTTGCAGCTGATGCAATTACTAATGACATTTTTTCTTACCTCCTATGCTTGTACATTTATTGTTGCGTAGATGTAGTCTATTGCTCGGACTGGTCTTATTGCTAGGTCAACACGTACGATGCCTTGTGCGAAGTCTAATTGGGAACTGTAAACGTCTACCATGAACGCTGGTTCTGTCATGTCAGTGCTTGGGACAATAGCTTCTTCTCGTTCCATTCTGATCATAGTCTCTGTTATCTTTTCTTTTAGAGCTCGTCGACCTCTATCTGTGTTCAATGTACCAATGAAGAGGTCTCCTATTGACTTTACTAGTCTTACAGCGTGATCGGTTGTTCGAATAACGCTTATCTGTTCTTTGCTTGTAGTGATTCCTTTAACTACGATTATGCCTCTTCCTCTTTGAGCTGTTAATGGTAGAATTCCTGCATTCAATAACTGTCTGAGTTCTGAGGGAGTGTAATACTTCTCAAGTTTTGAGAGTCCTTTTACGGGCTTGAAGGTTGGTGACTCATAATAACTTAGTCTGCTTATGAGACCAGCGACAGCTCCTGCAACTCCATGTGGAGCCACAAGGATAAACCGGTCACTGTTTAACACCTCAGTTCTCTTCGCAATGTCTTTGATATTTTCACCTTTTGCTACGGTTCCGAGACCAATTCTACCCATAGCCTCTGTGCTCATATTACTACAATGAGCCTCAACAAGAGCGTGAATAGC
>CP070773.1:527655-528985 GCA_020345945.1 Candidatus Bathyarchaeota archaeon
CACAAGGGACTCTTACAGGCCATAAGGAATCCAGTATACCCGAAGATAAAGGATAGTGGACCAGTAAAGGAGAATATCGATTCACCGAAACTGAGTAAGTTGCCTGTTCTGACCCATTTTCAAGGAGATGGGGGGCCATATATAACATCTGCAATAGTTGCGGCAAGAGGCTTGGATGGAAAGATAGAGAATGTCTCGTTTCACAGGCTACAAATTCTGGATGATACTCATCTCGCAATTAGGATTGTACGTAGACACTTGTACAAGCTCCTACAAATGCATAAGGAGGCCGATAAGCCCCTAGAAGTAGCCATATCGTTAGGATTACATCCAGCCATTATGTTAGCAGCCGCTTCGTCGCTCCCATTCGGTGTAAGCGAATATGGGGTTGCAAACACTCTATTGGGAGGAGATCTTGTACTCACCAAATGCGAGGATGTAAGTGTACCAGTTCCATCTGATAGCGAACTTGTCTTGGAGGGGAAGATTCATCCTAATGATGAGACTGATGAGGGTCCCTTTGTAGACGCTACAGGGACATATGATATTGTTCGAAAACAGCCTGTAGTGGAAGTCACACGGATCATGCACCGAAACGAGTTCATCTATCAGGCTTTACTGCCTGGTATGAGTGAACACCATCTTCTTATGGGATTGCCCCTTGAGGCGCAAATATGGGAGAGTGTAAGCAGTACAGTACCATATGTCAGAGGAGTGAATCTAACTCTGGGTGGATGTAGCTGGCTTCATGCGGTAATATCCCTTGAGAAACAATCTGAGGGAGATGGTAAAAATGCTATACTGGCTGCCTTTACAGCCCACAAGAGCCTAAAACATGTGGTGGTGGTAGATTCGGATATCGACCCTCAAAACTTGAAAGAAGTTGAGTGGGCAATAGCGACAAGATTTCAGGCAGACAAGGATCTAGTATTAGTACCAAACGCAAGAGGTTCAAGCCTAGACCCATCAGGAGACCAGAATCTAGGATTAACTACTAAACTAGGAATAGATGCTACTAGAACCCTCTCCCGACCTAAAGAATCGTTTATCAAAGCAAGATTTACGGAATTACACGAGAAGAGAGCGAAAGAGATACTAAAAGAGTAGTAAATGGGAGCAACGACTAAGAAAATTGTACTTAACCAAAGAAGAAGAGGCAATGCTGGATGGAGAGTACGGACCAGCAAAAGCCATTGCTACTAAACTACTTGTTACCATTGGAGATGTCTTCGAGGCAAGTAGATTAGTGAAAATTAAGAGTGCCCAAATTTCAGGGGTGAGCTACAAGAATATTGGAGAAGCTGGATTACGTTTCCTCAAGAAATTCCAG
>CP070773.1:529085-530415 GCA_020345945.1 Candidatus Bathyarchaeota archaeon
TGAATATTTCTGGATTAACTTTTATAATAGTTTTCTTGTCTCCGCCCTTTTCCAAAAGCTTGAAGCTCTCTGCTAGTATGTTTGTGTTATCTGAGAAAGGTGCATTGTCAAATACAATCTCTTTAGTCTTTTTCTTTCCAGACTCTATTTTGTCTGTGAGAATAAACTTCCTGAACTTAACATCTCCAGTAATATCCATTGCTGTAGCAACTGTCATATGCTGAATGATGTCCCCTTACATAAGAACTCCGATATCCTCAACAAGGAAACCAATCATATGCTTGAATAGTCCCATCGCAATCTCTGCGTTTTTGTCCTTAAGAAGAACGGCTCGCGCGGTCTCCCCTCCAGTGTCTCCGATTCCAGATCTGAAGTTGTCCTGTGATGATTCTGACATTGACCTCTCCACCATAGATATAGCCTCTAATCCGCCCCTGGTGTCTGTTCTTGGCGCGATTGAGTCTAGTTTGGTATTAGGGTCGTTGAATGATGTAATCATTCCAGGAACGATAACTGAGGAGTCTACCTCTTCACTTCCGTATAGTGCCATTGGAGGCATAAGCTGTAGATATGAGCCATCCAGCACCATGTTGTAAAGTGTGTCGATAACCTCTTGGTCTGATCCCAATTTACTTGCTGCTGACTTCCCGTAAAAACACTGTCCGTCGTTTAGTGGTTCGAATATGGTCTTTGCAAATCTGTATCTCTTGTCCTTTCTCTTTATCGGCTGTGTAGGGTCACACATTATAATTCCATTGATAAAGACAAGTTCAAGATCCAACATCCTAGAGTAGTATCTAACCTCCAGAACCTGATTGTCTTTTTCTTCGTCATCCTGTACATCGTAGAATGAATTGTCTTCGTGATTGAATACAGCAAATACCCCTGGATTTACGTACTTCCAGTTTTCTTTCCCCCCGTAAATAGCCTTGGCTTCTTTGTAGTCGATATATTTTCTTCGTATCAAAAATCTCTGCTTCTGAATATCTGGCTCGTAGAAGTTTGCAATAAGAAGTTCCCCCACAGGAACTAGGTGTGTCTGGAACCCTGACATAATTTCGTCTAGTATCTCCTTCTCTGTCCATGAACCGTCGTCCTGTATTTCTTTAATCTTTCTCATCACCTCCGCAAAACCAAACTCCACAATAGTAGCAGGAGCCACTAGAGCTGATATAACTGCTTGTAGGAACTTTCTCTTGTAGTCACTGTTTTCAATGATCCACTCTGAGATATCTGTCATCACTTGTCCCGCGTCTCTGTCCTCTTCGTCGTTTGCATTCTCCGCAACGAATCTTGGGTATAGTGTTGTCGCTGTCATATGTGCAGCGAT
>CP070773.1:530515-531838 GCA_020345945.1 Candidatus Bathyarchaeota archaeon
TCTTCTCTTCAATGAGCGGGATGCTGCAACCTGTTATCCCCATAGTGACTCTCCGCCAAATACTAATTACCCCCTTAGTACTCCATGACTTCTTACTTGGATTGGTCACAGGAAAGATAGTCTCGGGACGCGTTTCCTCAGGCTTCAAAACAGGTCTCTTCCTTGTCGTACTTGCTATCGCAGGTATATGGCTATCTCCCCTTATGTCCAGTTTCATCGAATTCGCTAGCTAGCTCGTTTTCGAGAAGCACCTCCGAACTTCGTTGCAGCAGTGAATCAACATGCGGGTAGAACGTGATATGAAGAAGACCCTACTAGGACCCTCCCCGGCCGATCTGGGAAGAAGCTGTAGGGATTCCGACGGACGGGAAGTTGATAACTAGGAGATGGAGTTGTGATTCACAAAGTTTAATTGCGCTCAGAACTTGGTGTTAATCACTTCGAGGAGATTGGATGCCAAAAAGGTTGATCAGAAAGATCCGTGGGATGCTCTCCAGCAAACGGGCCATATCCAGTGTTCTTTCTAATGTTCTGCTTGCTTCTGTTGTTCTTGGGCTGGGTTTCGGGGTGCAATATTATGTTTACTGGAGATCCATAGAGTACAATAATCAGTATGGGGCCCTCGTGGACAACAGCATAGAGAAGATTAAGGAGAAGCTGGTTTTCGAACACGTTTTCTACGACACAGACAACAGCAATCTGACGGTCTACTTGATGAACTGCGGAAGGATTGACGGTGCGACTATATCTAGCGTCTCTCTAACCAATGAAACTTGGGAGAGAATATTCTACGATGTGCAACTGAGATCTCTGACTGGCCAGTTGATCCAGGAGCTCGACATTCTGGATGAAGGATACTTCCGCCTTTCCGTAGGCCTAGTCGAAAATGCATCATACACGATTCTCATGGTAACTGGAAGAGGAAAAGCTTTTGTCACATCCTTTGCTGCCTAGAAGAAGACTCTCCTCGAATTCCAGAGGGATTTCAAGTATCATCGCAACGGTATTCATGGTCACAATAATCCTCTTCATCTCCTTCAACGTCTTCACGTTTACGCTTTTCAAGAACACTGAGTTTAGGGAAGCCGTGAACGAACTCAACGAGACAGACATTGAGCAAGGTAGCGAAAGAATAGCCTTTTCAGACGTAAATTACACAGCGGAGGAAGACCAAGTCAAAGTGGCGGCACAATTCAGAAACGATGGACCTGTTTCGGTTCGGATAGTCACGCTTTGGGTCGCTCACGCAAATACGTCGAAATACGGCTATGTTGGCGACCTGAACACCGACTTGCCAGTTGGAGCAGATATGTACCTTGAGAA
>CP070773.1:531938-533135 GCA_020345945.1 Candidatus Bathyarchaeota archaeon
GACTGTGAAAGCAGCCGTTGTTGACCTTTCTGAGTGTCATTCTTAATTATTTCAGTTCCTCGACAGACATACCTGCATTGCTCTTACTTGGAAGCGATGTTTGAATGGCCATTTCATATCTAGCAAAGAGAGACCTAGCAAAGAAAGGAGTAGTCTCGGCTACTCTGAATCTGAGTGGAATAATAACCATTTTCATAGTCTTCTCGAGTATACTCAAGGTGCATCTTAATCCATTGTTGGCTGCAGTCGTTGTTGTACTCCTCTCTGCGTTGGTCCTCTCGACAGGTACTCTCACGACCAAGATTCTACTGTTCTCTGGAAGAAAGAGGGAGATTGCTGTTCTTAGGGCATTGGGTGCAAAGAAGTCATCTGTCTTAAAAATCTGCATTTTAGAGTCTATATTGATGGGGCTCTTCGGCTCACTTCTTGGCACTCTTCTGGGAATGGCGATTCTTCTTGGTCTCAGGTTTTTCATCGATGTATCATTCTCTAGAGATCTAGTCCTGTTGGCGCTGTTCTTAGGAATATCAGCGACACTGACATCAGGCATCTACTCTGCTAGGAAGTATGTGAATCCGGAGATAGGGGCTGCATTAAGACATGAGCGTTGGTAGTGGAAGTATAGAAGCAGAAAACGTATCGAAAGTCTTCTTCTTTGAAGGTCGTCCTTCATTTATCCTTGAGAATGTAAACCTAGACATAAAGTCAGGTGAGTTCGTAGCCCTTGTAGGTCCGACTGGAAGTGGGAAGACAACCCTACTGAACTTGCTGACAGGATTGTATAAGCCGAATTCCGGGCGAATCCTAGTCAATGGTTTTGAGATCACTAAGATGAAGGAAGACGCAGTATCTGAGATCAGAGCAAATTATCTTGGCATCATGTTTCAGAACATCAACCTTCTTCCAGGTCTTTCCATCTTGGAAAATGTCGAACTACCCATTCTCTTAAGGGGAAAGAAAGATGGTCATAAACGCGACAAAGCCGTAGACCTCTTGAAGCTGGTCGGTTTGATGGAGAAGATGGAGTATTATCCACCTCAATTGAGTATGGGTGAACTCCGGAAGGCCGGTATTGCTAGGGCGCTTGTGACCGACCCTGAGATATTGGTGTTAGATGAACCAACCGGGGATTTAGACATTCTAACGGTAGATGAGCTGCTTATTCTTCTAAGAAGTTTAAATGTTCTTTACAATAAA
>CP070773.1:533235-534398 GCA_020345945.1 Candidatus Bathyarchaeota archaeon
GAGATAATTGGATCACTGATGGAAGGATACATGATCGTTGGCGTCTTGGGCACCTTAGGTCTTTACATGATCTTCATCATATCGATGAGCCAGCCCACAGGAGGGGGCTTTTCTCAAGAGAGCTTCTTCCTGTTCGCTTTCGTCGTGATTCCTATCATGTCCGGTCTTTTCATGTATCTAGGTGATCTGTTTCATATCAAGTATCCTTCGTCAAACCAGAAAGCTTATGCTGTGCTTGCAGTATCTGCCCCGCTGGGAGTGTTTCTTGCTACGCAAATGTTCCTTCCCTTCTTCTTTCATGACATCTTGATCTTCCCGCCCTTTGAAACCTTTGTTATCAACTTGCGATCAGAACTGAATTTCGTCGAGGGCTCCGAAGCAGCTTTGGGGCTGGCGATTTCCTTGGCGGCAATATCTGTTCCCGCAGCCATCGCCGACTACTACTATGGTCGGGAAGAGAAGGGAGTGCTTGACGGGATAACAATGTTTCTCAGGGATATGACCGAGAACAGGAAGACCGGCTTGGGTCCTGAAAAATGCATTCGTATCCTATCTCGGAAGGACTATGGGAGATTGTCAAAATATCTGAAACGCGTAAACTCTCAGATGAACTGGGGCTTCCCCATGACAAGGATTATGGCTGACTTCAGAAGAGGAGTGAAAAATTGGTTAGCGCAGATCAACATGTATCTTCTCATAGACACAATTGTGGTAGGGGGAGGAAACGAGGAAAGCTTCGAGACTCTAGCAGAATTCGCGGAGACGTCGGCTGCCCTAGAGAGAGAGCGAAAAGCAATGCTGAACCCTCTTCTCATAATACCGCTTATAGGCGCTCTTCTGCTGGTTGTGACAGCAACGATGTTTCTCAACTTCTTCTCTTCAATGAGCGGGATGCTGCAACCTGTTATCCCCATAGTGACTCTCCGCCAAATACTAATCACTCCATTGGTACTCCATGACTTCTTGCTTGGATTGGTCACAGGAAAGATAGTCTCGGGACGTGTTTCCTCAGGCTTCAAAACAGGTCTCTTCCTTGTCGTACTTGCTATCGCAGGTATATGGCTATCTCCACTCATGTCCAGCTTCATAGAATTCGCTAGCTAGCTCGTTTTCGAGAAGCACCTCCGAACTTCGTTGCAGCAGTGAATCAACATGCGGGTAGA
>CP070773.1:534498-535622 GCA_020345945.1 Candidatus Bathyarchaeota archaeon
CTTCCAGGAAAGACGATTGGGTTGATCGGGTTCGGTAACATCGGCACTCGAGTTGCTACAAGGGCAAGGGGCTTCGGTATGAGGATACTCGTCTACGATCCCTATGTATCGAAAGAGGTCAAGGAGGAATCTGAGGTAGAGTTCGTCGACTTGGACATAGTCATGTCGGAATCCGATTTCGTATCCATACATGCTAGAGCTACCAATGAGAATATTGGTCTGATCGGGGAAGAACAGATCCGCTTGATGAAGAAGAAATCTATCTTGATAAATACGGCAAGAGCTTCTCTTGTGGATTACTCGGCTCTGTATGACGCTCTTAAAGACCGTAGAATCCTCGGTGCGGCTCTGGATGTATATCCAGAAGAACCGGTTGATCCCAATTCTCCTTTGTTGAAACTTGATAATGTAACATTGACACCCCACCTTGCAGGAACGACGCAAGAGGTCCCCTTACGTGGTGTTAGGATAGTTCTCGAAGATGTTGGGAGATACCTTCAAGGAGAACCCTTGAAACATGTCCAAAACCCAGAGGTACTTTAAGGACCCATTCACTCTAGTGAAGGGGTCTCAATTTACTTGACTTTCAGCATTCGATTGAGGGCTCTCTCTGCTCGTATCCTGATATCTTCTGGAACCGTTATCCTATACTTCTCTTCCTTGAGTGAGAGATATGTCTTCTTGAGAGTGTTCATCTTCATCTGAATACACGTTCGACCTACACTAAAGTATCTCTTATTTGGGTTTTCTCTCTTCAACCTGTTTATCATTCCTGTCTCTGTGCAGACAATAATCTCCTCTGCCTTGCTTTCCATCGCGTATTGTAACATCCCTGAAGTGCTGGAAACATAGTCGGCTATATCGATGACTTCGGGTCTACACTCTGGGTGGGCGATCACTTCTGCAAAAGGGTGTTTCTCTTTTGCCTTCAAGACTTCTTCTTGAGAGATGTTTTCATGAACGCGGCAGAATCCTGGCCAGGGAATTATCTTCTTCTTGGTATATCGACTTACATAATGTGCAAGGTTTTTGTCAGGGACGAACAGAATTTCCTTGTTTGGGAGAGAGTTCACTACTTTGACGGCGTTGGCAGATGTACAGCATATATCTGACTCTGCCTTGAC
>CP070773.1:535722-536845 GCA_020345945.1 Candidatus Bathyarchaeota archaeon
TATTCAGATGGAGGAACTTCCTCACAAGCCTGATTGACTGCTCGCTACTAAGAAAGATACACATACGACATGTTGTTAAGAAGAGGGGCCTGTATAGAATTGCTAATGCCAAATTTCCTAATATGTACGTATTAGCAGATAGGTTCCCGTCTTCGGTTCTGTCTTCTTTCACCCTCTCAGGAATAACAACCAACCATATAGGATATGCCAGTACCCATGGAAACAGGGAGATCGCATATGACAACGATCAACACTCACGATCGATCGATGAAAGAGAAGCTGAAACAAAGGATCAAGGAGATATAAGGGAAACTAGCTACATTCAAGATGATGTTCGGAAAGCTGGCGACACAAAGCTAGTCATTGTGCCATCTGAGCAGGAATGAAGGTCTATGAAAGAAAGAGTTGTTCTCATTAGAGGGTCTGCCTTCACAAGCATCATGGAATATGCCAGAGCCTGCCATCCCAAAGAAGGAATCCTCCTTCTAAGAGGAAAGATAGGAAAAGAAAGGATAATGGTTGATGAGGTTGAGATACCGCCTCTTGCAGTTCATGGAAGTAGCTACTCTAGTTTCCCTATCTACATGCTTCCAATAGATTTGTCCACAGTAGGTACAGCACATTCTCATCCAATTGGCTTTCCAAAACCTTCAGTGGGAGACATGAACAACTATTACGGACGCGTAATGATTATAGTTGCCTATCCTTATCGTTCAGAACAGAACATGGGTGTTTTCAATAGCAAAGGAGATTCCTTGAGATACGAGCTGACTGAGGACGATTGACCGGAATTAGGGATTCTCTCTTCTGACTACAAGCTTGCCGTTGCTCATCTCCTTAACTAAGTCCCAGCCTTCATCCAAGTGTTTGCACAATTCTTTCTCAGTGAGAATCTTGTACTTGTAGTTGTTATTGCGATAGCCACTATTCCTTGTTGTTCTCTGCTCCCTTTCATGTTCAAGTAGGGCTTCAGTCTCTCCTTTCTTCGTTGCTCCTCTGACTCTGCGGATGAGCCTCCTGACTTGCGTGGGAGTTATCCCTAACTGAGCTGCAAGCGAAGATACTTCGGAATCGCCCACCTGTCCCATCATCATCTTGATAAATTCTGTTCTTACCTGTTCTC
>CP070773.1:536945-538060 GCA_020345945.1 Candidatus Bathyarchaeota archaeon
GAGAGGGGAATGGCTTGAATTCTGTCCCAGATGCAGATCCTCTCGATTTGTGTGGAACGCTGAAGAGCTTACTATAGTCCGTCCCGCCTAGAATCCAGCCCCAATCCCCACGCTACATGATAACCATGGTCAATCTATTTCTTGTACCACTCCCCGATTCCAGATCTTCGCCGATCAAGTTGCCAATCCTGCTTTGAGAAACGAGTACAGCAGGAGGCTCACACAGGAATCTTATGGCGATATAGTCTCCAAGGGTTCCAACCAGCTTTTGAAAACTTAACGGTAATTCCAGTTTCGATAAGGATAATACTGAACCTGCCTTTTGTGATAGTTGTGCCTTCATATGCGCAAGACAGATGGATTCGAGATACTGAAGCTACTTAAGCTCGTGCACCCCGATCCTGCAGGCATGGGCGAAGAGGATCTGAAAGAGAGGCTTGGATGGACTGAAGAAAGATATGAGATCGCCTTGACATTCCTCAGGAAAAAGGGATTGATAAAGGAGGGAGAAGGATTGGTCTTTGATTTTGAAGATCCTGACCACAAACCCATTCCTTATCGTTGGATTAGAATTACTCGAAGCGGAAATGATGCATTAGAACAGAGATGAATATCCCGCAAATCCATTCAAGACGCCTCTCTACCACGATGAGGGCTTCCCTTGCGAGGATGCTCGTCTTCGGTTACAGATTTTAAAAAAGCATCTATTGATTACCTTAGGATTCCATAATAAGAATTCTCTGATCTGAGAGGATCTAAATTGTTAATAGTTCTACCTACTCATGGGTCAGTGGGATTGTATATGTCTGGAGTAATACTTGAGATTTCCAAGATTGTTCTCAATGGTTTTTTGGGGTGTCCATGGGAAGGGTGGGTGATCTTTCTTGCAGTATTTGGAGCATTAGCCTATCTCTTCATGAGGGCCTGGAGACGTGAGAAGTCCGGTGTATTGGCAGCACCTGAAGGTGTACCTGCAGGCGCGGTCAGAAGGCGTGTGGGAAGATTCACGATCTACAAGGATGCAGGGGGAGAGTTCAGATTCAGGCTGGTAGCCCCCAACAACGAGATAATCGCAGTAAGCGAAGGCTACACCACAAAAGCCAGCTGCATGAACG
>CP070773.1:538160-545089 GCA_020345945.1 Candidatus Bathyarchaeota archaeon
AGAAGGCTCTAGAAGTCATCACATAGAAGATTTGTCATAGGATTTCCTCAACAACAACCTCTACGTGGGTAAGTTCATCGAAATATGGGCTGGAACGACCGAAAGCACGGGGAATATACTTCCGGATTTTTCTAGCTCTCTGAGTTGCGGCGTGGACTATTCTCAGGTCGTCTATGCTGAGCCCTTTATATTCAGCGTTGGATTCGACACTATCTAAAATCCCCAATATGGCACTTGCAGCCTTCTCTGGGAACCTTCCGGCATCCCACCCTTGAAGTCTTCTTCTGTGCGGTATTTTTTTTCTATGCCGTTTGTAAGGGATCGGCGTACGTCCTTCGATTACCTCCAGTAGGAGAGACCTAGCCTGATCCAGTTTCATTCCTCTTATAGTTCGGCAGATCTCCCTGGCGGCTTTCGGAGATATTCTGAGTTCTCTCCCGCTAGCAACCGCAGTTCTGTCCGGGTCAAGCCCGATTATTGAATATCCCCATTTTGGCATGGAAGACACCGACTGTTCGGCTTCAAGAGTAATAGCCTATTAAAATCTTTTGGGATACCCGAGCTGTTCAGAGACTATAAACTAGAGATGAATCCCCACGGACATTTCTCATAGAGTAGATTATTTTAGTGGTACATACATTGATGACCGGGATGCACCAATCCCCGGGTTTCCATGAGTCACCCTTCTACAAGTAATGGCGAACTCTCCCAAGACATGACCAAGCATCTCTGGGACTATCTCAACGGATTGAAACTCTTTACCGTCATGGACTCCCACTGTGAGTCCTACCATCTCAGGTAGCACTACCATATCCCGACAATGCGTCTTCACCTCAGAAGTTGTTTCGTCTCCCGTCTTACGTATCTTTCTCAACTTCTCAAGTAAACTACGTTGAGCAGGGGATAGTCCACGTCGGAGAGATCGTCTCGCCTTACTAGGCAATATTTGGATGAACTCATCCATAGACATCCGAGATAGTTGCTCCATGCTATATCCGCAATAGGTAAAATCCTTAGGCATACTTCTTTTCCTCTTCGCCGATTTCCAAGGGATTGGTCGTTTCGAATTATTTAAGCTTTCAGAGAAATCACCACCAACCATCAACAAGCATCTTATTGTTAAGATCATGAAGGGACAAGCCGAAATTGTATCTGATTCTTCTAAGTTCCTAGATAGGAGAGAATCAAGTGGAGCTTAAAAGAGACTACAATCACGACGCTACAACCCAAACTTCCCTGTGCTACAGAAGTAGTGTCAAAAATTGACTAAGGAAAGAACTCACCTCTCTTGGATATTTCAGAATAGAAAGAAGAACACTAGTCTGAAACTGAGAAGAACGGGGTCACTACTACTCCTATCTGGAATTATCCTGGTCTTACTGACGGTTAGAATGGAGCCTGAGATACCACGGGAAGAGATCCACCAGATCTCTACCAAATTCATACTGACCGTTACATTCAGGAAAGAGAGAGCATACAACTTCTGGTGGTACAGCGTTCTTCAAGGCGACGATGGACTGCGTCGCCAGATCTCAACACAACTGCTTCGAGACGTCAGAAGACAGCATCCCTACGCGTTGATCCACAACATCACGATACAAGGAAATGATGACGCAATCGAGACGAGAACATATCCCTACTCTAATTCACATCGCTTTGTACGTCGAATCCATCTGAAGGGACACTCAATCACACTCTCTTTCCAGATCTCAAACATGTTACTAGCTTCAAAGAAGGGATTAGTGAATGTAACTATCCCACTAAGAGGTTTGAGGCTCGAAGCGAAGACACCTATCGCCGCATCAGCCTACTACGAATATCTGATGTGCCCAAACTATGTAGATGACGAAGTTGAAGCCGATATAGGTGAGATCTTCAACTTTCAGGCATTTGACAGACCACTAGACTCAAGATTCTGGAAGAGAAAGGATGATAGACTCCTAAGATACGTTCGCCAGGAGTGTGGTATCTGGGGAATCGTCTTCAAACAGATGACAATATCATGTTCAAATGAGAGCACAGGATCTCCTACTTTGTGTCAAGTAGGTTCGAATACTGTATCGTTTAAAAGCGCTACACGAGTTCCAAAGAAAGACCTTCTCGCTTCTAGACAGAAATACCTCATTCTAAGTCTCCTTGGAACCTTGACAATTGTAACCTCGGAAGATAGAAGGAAGAGAAAGGATCTGATCTTCGTAGTAATCTTCATCATGATACTAATGATAGCTCACATCCCTAACCTTCTAGACTTCTTGACCGACTTGAGACGACCTATATACAAAAATGAACAGACAAGTATAGGAAACGAAAATAGTACAGAGACAGACCAAACTTTCAAACAAGCCATTCCAGTTGAGAGGACACCAATCATAATTGATACAATTACTAGACCAAAGCCTAACACCTGCACGACTCCAAAAGTAAGCAGAGAGGTCAACATCACACAACCATTTACTACAGAGATCCGAGAGACCGAGACCATACCCTTGTTCCAAGAGTCTCCTTCTTTTAATCCCGATTGCGAGGGGGGAATAGACCCAGAAGGAATGAATTTTCTTTGCGTAGCCGAACTAACCTACACGCAGACCTTAGAACACAAAACGGTACACAGTAATTCGATGATTCCTAAACCTCCTACAGGGTACAGCATAGTTGACGGAAAGACTTGGATTAGAGCTAATGGTCTATCTGTACGATCTAATACAGTTCTTTCAGAGAACTTCAATAATGGATGGACAACAGAACCGCCATGGAAAATCGTTAACGATTTCGGAAACTCCCGTCTACAGTGCCGAATTCCCTCAGCTTTAACATCTGCTGAGTACTGGTCCTACAAAGAGTTGGAAATCCCATATCATGATCCGGATACAATAGAATCAATATCCCTAATCTTCGATGAGTACAGAAGAAGAGCAGATCCAGGGATAGTTGAGATAATCTCGGGGACATCTTGGTCACCCTACTCTGAACAACCGCAATGCGGCTCGAGAGGAATCAACATAAGTCTCAGTGCACCTCATTCAGGTTCATTCAGGTTCGCGTGGACCTGTCAAAGATTTGAAGCTCATTCTGGAGGAATAGCCTACCCTATCAATCATCGAGTTTCTAGCGGAGACACAATACAGGCGTCCTGGTCGTTGACTAGAACTAACGAAGCCCAATTCGCGAACTATGGGGATGGAGCCAACAATTGGCCAATGGGCTGCGGAGCCCTTCTGATAATTGTTGATGAATCAGGTAATGAAAAGAACATCACACTAGGTCAAAAGAATCAAGATCCAAGATGGGGCGACTCTCTGGGTGGAACGTTAGGATACGGCGGATCGGCTCAGGACATCAATATCAACGAGATCTTCCAATCCAGTTATCAACGTAGCCTAGACGGTTGTACTATCCTCTTCTTCTATCTCTATGGCTGGGTGGACCACTGTGCCTGGGACGGGACAGGTGATTACGCCTATCTTGACATCTCCTTCAACGACGTTTCTCTTGAAGTTGAAAGAGGGGCAAACGCGATGGAAAGCGTTGATATTCGATCCACCACAGAAAACAGTAGCTTGGCTTCTCTTGTAGTGCATAATTCAACAGATCCGGTAGACCAGAGTTGGGATCTCGCAAGATCTATGGATATTCCGAGAGAGACTTGGAACGATATCCTAGGAAAGATTGTGAGAATAGGCATAGGAATCGAATATGGTGGTGGGGACATAGAGCTACTCTTCGACAATCTCGCTGTGAGAATCACGTTTAGCAAAGCTAAGTTCGAGTATTCTGAAGGAAGACTCATTGTGGCTGATCAGGAGTTCTATCAAATACCAGGATTCGAGGGAGGAGAGATAACCTGTTCAGGTGCAGATTTCATCGTCGAGTTCAGATGCTTGGTCTCCAAAGAATTGAGTACTGACAAACATAACATGATACTATATACAGATCGTGCAGTATCTCATTCGATTGGTCTTACAATCGGATATCCAAGTAGTCCGATTGCAGAAATTGGTTATAGCGAATATAATGCCACGACGACTCTACCTAACTCATATTCTAGGATTAGAGTAGCAGACCCGGCTGGAATCGACATAACAAAACATTCCCACTCAATAGAGTACAACTCAACCCACTTCCAACTACTCCTAGACCCGGAAGGATTTGAGTCCTCAAGATACGGAACCTACTGGATTACGGCAGAAAGCCCTAACCAAATCGGGAGATTGGACTATGACAATAAGAGTTGGAATCGAACAGATTTCCATTGGGAGTCTAGAGATGGAGAAGACGTCAGTGATGGGGAGTGGACTCTATATGTCTACGATCCAAACGGTATCGAGATATTCACCCAATCAGGACAGATATCGAATACCACAACTTTCTCCACAGCAGGAGGTTTGACTCTAAACGAAGGATTCAAATCTGGAACCTATCAGGCGGTCCTTGCATGGCATAATGGGACAGAAGGAGGAGGTGCTGAGACACGATTTGAAGTTTGTCAGATTAGACTCTCCTGTAAAGATTTAGACAACAATCCATTGCTTGGAGCGGTCGTTCAACTCTCTAGAGATGCAGAGATCATGAAAGAGACTTATACAGATGGAAAGGGGGAAGTGACTCTGAACCTGTTTCCAGGGAGGTATGGCCTGAATGTCAGAATCGACGAAACCTTTGTAGGAGAAGGGGAGATCAGTCTCCTGGCAGGAAAAGCCTCAAAATCGATCCAGTGCTCGGTCTGTTGCCCCGACCTGAGAATTCTAGATGGAAACGGTAGACCTATCGTTGGGGCTGAAACTTCACTCATATCTCCAGCAGGATCCTCTAGGACTCTATTGACCGATGGATATGGAAAAGCTCGATTCAACAACATAGTTACGGGAAACTATAGCACCTCAGTCATATGGAGAGGAAAGGAAGTAGGAAACGTCACCTTTACCGTACGATCCTCTGCTACTATCGCAGTCATCTGTGACGTCCATACACTGACCGTAAGTATTTGTGATATTGATGGCATTCCCCTCCCGTTTTCTACACTCATAGTTGACTTCCCAAACGGCACTGAAAGAACAGTTACAGCAGACAGCAATGGCAAGGTAGAATTCGAACAAGCCCCTGGAGGCCTCCATAGATTAAGGACCTACTGGAAGGGAGAACAGGTAGCAGACGAGATAGTTCAACTCTCTAACTCAAACCCCATTCTTCTCTACACCACTGTTGAGTCCAGCGGAGGACAGACAGGAAACACAACTTTTCTAGGCTCCTCCTGGTCTGGAGGAGGGGGAGGAGGTGGAGGAGGCTCGTCGGAAGAGGTTACTGAAGAAAGGTATGTATTCTGTAGGCTTACGGTAGAGGTTGTGACTCCTAACGGAGAGAAGATACAAGGAGCTGAAGTGAAAGTGATCGATACTGAGACAGGTCATCTTACCTCTGTGATGATGACTGGAGTTGATGGGACTGCAAAGACCCTAGTAACGATTGGCACATACGAGTTAGAGGTCCGCAAGGATGACAATATAGCAAGAAAGGTCGTCACACTTGAATCCGATAGAACCGTCAGAATAGTCCTTGAGTTGAAGGAAGAAACAGAAGAAGAGACTCCTCTAACAGTCATCTCAGCTGCGATCGCGATCCTAGGATCGGTGCTCTATCTGATCTACCGTCGTCGTCTAGGTGGGTAGTCTATCTCCGGCGTCTCTTGCTTCGACCCGATTGTTTAGGAGCGATCAGACCCACCTTTCTTCCTGGAGGTGCATTACGACTGACAGACGTCTGTCTTCCAGAATGCTTGTGTCTTCCTCCTCCATAGGGATGGCTCGCTTTTATCATCGCAACGCCACGAGTGGTGGGGTATTTTTGACCCTTGGCAGCCATCTTATGGTATTTCTTGCCTGCTCTTAGGAAGGGTTTTTCAGTTCTCCCTGCTCCTGAGACCACTCCTATCGTCGCCCGACATTTGTCGTTCTTAGTGATAGTTTTTCCAGACGGAAATCTCAGGATAGTCCCTTCAGGGGTGTGGGCAACGACAGTAGCGTAGGTTCCAGAAGAACGGACAAGTTTACCCCCATCACCTGGTTGTGATTCGATGTTACAAACAGGAACACCAGAAGCAAGATTTCGTAGCTGAACGACATTTCCTAACTCGACAGACGCGGAAGAACCTATCATTATCTCTTGCCCAACAGAGAGCCCTTCAACAGCTACCGAATAGTACTTCTCCCCATTCTCTAACCGGATCGATGCAATGGGAGCACCTCGACCCGGTTCATGAAGAAGGTTCTCAACAACCCCCTTGCTCGGGTCCTCCCCTCTCATCTTCTCGATACTCAGGTACTTGACTGGAGCTATACGTTTATGAACGGAGGCCTTGAATGTGGGGGTCCCTCGCCCTCTCCTTTGAACACGAATCCTTTTTCCCATATCTACACATCTCTTATAGTATCCCAAGCTGGACCGCTACGTCGGAAGCGTTGAACTCGGGGTATAATTTGACAAAGGCTCTCTTCTCCCCGTTGGGAGAAATGAGCGTATTGACCGACTCCACCTCTACATCATAGAGCTCCTCGATAGCCCGTCTAATATCTTTCTTTGATGCTTTGAGGTTCACGACAAATGTCAGTTTATTCTCACTCTCTATCAAGGTTACAGATCTCTCTGTCATTAGTGGATATTTAATGACCTCAAATACCTTCAATCCGCGTTCAGACCCCCATTACTATCGAGCTTTGTCAGCTCCTTGAAAGCTGATTCAGACCATAAGGTCAAACGGCCGGGATGAGTACCGGGAGCCAACAATTCGGAGCCTAGGAAACGTAAACGGATCACATCCACCCCTGGGAGATTTCTGGCGGCTTTCACTATTCCTTTATCCTCTCCAACGATTATGAGAGGCCCTTTTCCTCTCTTAAACCTGCGACCTCGACTCTTTCCCCGTCCAGCGCGTACTT
>CP070773.1:545189-552165 GCA_020345945.1 Candidatus Bathyarchaeota archaeon
AAGACCAGTTCCTCATCGCCCTGAGGCTTGCCTTCACCCAGAGCATATTGGACTCAAGGATACAGGCAGACAACTACTGCCTCCTTATGGATGAATGCATATCCAGTAGTGATGAGCCTAGGAAGCAAGGGATCTTCAATGTACTCGAAGCGATGAAGAATACGTTCCGACAGATATTCATCATCGCCCACGAAGACATATCCAACCTTGTAGATTATCACCTTGTTTTGGCGAGGGATGAGAACGGTTATACCCAGATCCGATCTAAGAGCTGGTAGCGATGCTGTCCACCAAGAAACTAACGTCCATAACCGATGAACTCGACCTCAAAGGAATTAGGGGTGGAATGACTCCGGTCTCACTCGGTACGGTTTTTCAGGTTCCTGAAGAGGACGAGGAGGAGTTACCCCTCACCGAGCCTGGCAAGCTGATCCCTGTCAAGATCAAGTCGCTCCCCCCTCGCAGGAGAGTTGTAGCCCTTGATGGAACGAGTATGGTCTTGGGAAAAGGAGAAGACTCCATCGTCGGTGCGGTAAGGGGATCGATAGTTGTTAGGGAACCAGAAGTTCCTGGGTTCAAGACCCAGAATTATGGACCGTATCTCGTCTGTTTCACCAGCCAGAATAAGGGGGAAGTATACGGTAGACTCAGATCTCAGATCTTTCAACTCCCGAAGACACGGAAGACTCCTAATCTAGGAAAGATGATAGACTGGACTAGAAATCTTCTCGAGAAGCAACTCCAACTCGAGATAGCCAAGAACTATCAGCAATCTCTTCTTCTCTTCGACGGTTCGATGACGATCTCGAGGGACAGCCCGAAAAGTCACCTCTTAGAGTTGATTAATATCGCAGCTAAGAACGGTAATGATATAGTCTCTGTCTCTAAACATACTACTCTAACCTTGAAAGGAACGGGGAGGAGTATTCTGTCTCCTCTTGAAGAGGTCACTGGATCCTGCTACTGTGATGTCAAACCTCATCTTTCAACTTCTACTAAATACTATACGCCGATCAGAATCTTCACTGTCAAACTCAGTCAGAAAGGAGAAGCCTTTAGAGTAGACATACCTATCAACTCCTCTAAGGAACATGAAGAACTTCTCTCTGAGGTAGCTGGTCTCGCCGGGGCGTTTGGGTATCCTGAGGAGCTCAGGATTGCTCATATCGCATGCATCTTCAGTTCCTTGGAGGTCTTAGAGTTACAGGCTGCGGCGGTAGAGAAATACGACCTAGAGTTGAGAGAAGAGATCAGGGAGAAGATCTTTGGTCCCTGGGGGTGAAGAGAACGAACATCTTGAACAAGAAAGGTGACGAGATATACATCCTGCTTAGACCTGAAGAGAATCTGAGGATCGGTGAATGCCTTGACATAGGAGGAATAGTCGCCCAGGTCATCGATATCGAGTATGCTACTCTTCCCGGGATATTGGAGCATATCCTTCGAAAATCTCTCCTTGGAGAACCCGAGGTGAAGGAGCAGTCCCAGGAAGAGGTAAGAACTCTCCTCGATACGGTGGCTGATCACAGGTTGGCTATCGCGAAGATCCGAGGAAGACTCGGCAAGGACGGGTACCGACATGGACTCATCGAGTTCTCCATTGCTAGAAGTAATACGCCAATAGTCAAGATTGAACCCGAAGAATTTCTCAGGCTCCTTGGGATCGAGTCGCCGTTCGAGGCGAGTTTCGCCCAGCTACTCACAAATCCTCCCGCTGAGTTCAAGTTACTCTTGGACAAGCTAGGCATAAACTTGATCACTGGTATGAAGGGCTCAGGCAAATCCTATTCGGCTAAAAAGATCCTCCTCAGACTGATCGAGAAAGGAAAAGTGACCTTAGTTTTCGACTTGAATGGTGAGTATCTTAACCTCTGGAGGGATGATTCCAGCAAGCCAGGCGACTATGCAGCCTATATCAAGGTCTTGAACCCAAGGGCGACGAGGGCGACGGCGAACGAGATCCCTTTCAGAATACCGTTAGAAGAGGTAAGCTACGATGAGTTCGCCGACTTCACTAACATCGATAGAACCACCCAGATGTATAATGAACTTATCATCTTCTGGAGCAATCAACGAGGAAGTTTCGATCTCAACGACCTTGAACAGTATGTGCGTGGGATTCAGAACGAGTTTGTACGGAGAGGCTTGGAAGGAAAGATTAGAGCTGCCAGAGCCATGAACCTCTTTGGGCCAAGTGATATCGCTGGGCTGATTACTGATCTCCAGGAGACTGGCGGAGCGTTGGTCTTGAATCTTACCAACGTCACAAGGAAGGAGAGAGAGGTATTAGTAAAGTTCGTCATGCGGAGGCTTGCCCAGCTGGGTCGACAGAACCAGATCAAGCCCATATCCGTCTTTGTAGAGGAGGCTCAGCTCTATATCTCTCGTGAGATGGTCGATGATCTCCTTACGAGAATGCGTCACTACGGAATCTTTCCAACATTTATCACAAATGACCCGAGGACACTTCCGTCAGAGGTCTTCTCACTCTGTGACAACCTTATCTCTTTCAGGTTCCACAATCCGGACGATCTAACCCAGATCGCTAAAGCAAAGATGATAGATGTTGAGACCTTGGAGTTGCTCCGTCAGATCCAAGACCGGCAGTGTATAGTGATTGGAAACGTCACGAAGAACTTCCCTCTCCTCATGGAGATCATGCCTGAACCGAATGTCATGATGGGGGGAGAGACTAAGCAGCTCTTCAGCTAGACAATGTGTAAGGGCGTCAATATCTCCTCGGGAGCACGGTCGTGTTGCTGGTATTCTCTAAGGTCTTGAATACGGGCTTTACTACTTTTTCTAGCTGGTGCTGGGTCTAAGATATTTTTGCGGGGGTTGCGTGGAGTTTTGTTATTGCTAGGATCACTTCTGAGGCTTCGGCAACGTCTCTTCTCTTCATCGTTACCCTCCTGTCGAGTTTGACGGACTCGGCTGCCTTCCACGCGATCGTGGTTCCGATCTCTTCAAGGACCTGTGCAAGTTCTTTTGCTGCGTCTTCTCCTATCCTCTCTGATCCTGCCTTCCGTAGAATTCTCTCGCATTGCGCGATAGTTAAGTTCTCACTCATGGGATAACACCCCTCTCCGGTTTACTTAGTATTGTGTATAGACTATCTAAATGTAATTCTTCCCCTCCAGGAGCGCTTTTTAGCCGAAAAACCGGCATCGGGCGTGATCATCTAGCTAAGATAGTTCTCGAAACTTGTATAAGGCGGGTTGCGAAGACTGGGCATCGTTCAGAGAATCGAGTCCATAAGTATCTGGATGTCACTGGGATAGTGCTAGGAGGGATTTCATGAAAAAATCTTTAGGTGCGAGGACTCTCGCTTTTCCAACACCAACCTGGGTTGTGGGGACCTACGACAAGGAAGGAAGACCGAACGTGATGACTGCAGCCTGGGGAGGAATCTGCTGTTCTAAACCACCCTGTATTGGTGTCTCTCTCAGAGAGGCAACTTACAGCTATGGTAATATCGTAAGACGAAAGGCATATACAGTGAGCATAGCTTCTGAGGAACACGTAAGGGAGACAGACTATTTCGGGATCGCCTCGGGAAGAGACATAGACAAGTTCTCCGAAACCGGACTCACTCCAGTGAAGAGCGATCTCGTCGACGCTCCCTACGTAGAGGAGTTTCCTCTGATCTTAGAGTGTAGACTGATCGACACAATCAAGATTGGGCTTCATACACGATTCATCGGAGAGATCTTAGACGTCAAGGCAGATCCCTCTATACTCGATGAGAACGGGCTTCCTGATATAGAAAAACTGAGACCAATCCTCTACAGTCCAGGAAATCGTCTCTACCATGGAGTCGGAAAATGTCTTGCAAAAGCCTTCTCGATAGGAAAGGAAAAGCCAACTAGATCGTGATACAGCTGAAATCCTCTATGATCAGGTGAGTCTTTGAACGATTTCGATGACAGAATCAGAGAGATCATCGGATCGGACCTTTATTCTCGTAATATCGAGACGATACAGCCCAACATAGGACTCCGCTGCAACAACCAGTGTATTCATTGTCACGTAAAGTCTTCACCTGAAAGGACTGAGATGATGGACTGGCAGATTATGCAGCTTATACTCGACGTGGCAAGAAGGGTGCAGCCGAAACTAGTAGATATAACTGGTGGGGCGCCTGAGCTCAACCCATTACTACGCCGTTTTGTGGCTGCTCTAAAGAAGGATGGTCAGAACGTTCAGGTGAGAACGAATCTGACTGTTCTGCTTGAACCAGGAATGGAGTCCATTATAGAGTTCTATAGAGATGCTGAAGTCAAACTCGTTGCTTCTCTCCCCTGCTACCTAAAGAAGGAAGTCGACTTCCAACGGGGCGTAGGTGTCTTCGAGAAGAGTGTGAGAGTTCTTGGAGAGTTGAATAGGCTTGGCTACGGATCGGACCAACGGCTTATCCTCGATCTCGTATACAACCCAGAAGACGCCTTTCTCCCGCCAAAACAAGCTTCACTAGAGAAAGAGTACAGGGAGGAACTCTCCAAGAACTTCGGTATAGCCTTCAACAATCTGCTTACGATCACTAACATGCCGATTGGGCGTTTTCGAGAGATGCTGAAAGAGAACGGTTCGTTCACTGAGTATCAACAGCTCCTCAAAAACTCGTTTAATCCTGAAACCATCGAGACTCTAATGTGTAGAAGTCAGATCAACATTGGCTGGGATGGGAGAATGTTCGACTGTGACTTCAACCTCGCGCAAGGGCTCTCGATGAGTGAGGGTGTACCATCACATATCCGGGATTTCGAACCGTCCTTACACTGTGAAAGGAGGATTGTCACCGGGAGTCACTGCTTCGGCTGTACCGCTGGACATGGCTCGTCTTGTGGGGGAGCCTTGATAGCATAGAAGATTGAACCTGGCTGATGTAAAAGTTACTTGACGGTTGTGAAGTTGAAGATCAATACTTGCATCCTATTAATGGTCAAGTACCCTGAGAAAGGAAAGGTGAAGGGCCGTCTTAGCCGTGAAACAGACGAGACGTTTGCAGTGGATCTCTATCGGAACTTTGTCTTGGATGAACTTTCGATGCTTGAACGGTCAAGCATCCCTTTTGTAGTCTGCTTTGATCCGGCGGACGCGATGAAAAAGTTCAAGGATTGGTTGGGGTCGGAGTATGAATATTTGGCGCAGAGAGGGGAGGATCTGGGTGAACGGCTCAGCAACGGTCTGTCTGACGCATTCTCTATGGGAGTAGAAAATGCTATAGTGATGGGAAGTGATATCCCGGATCTTCCGGAGAAGATACTGCTTGAGGCCTGTGCTGCTCTCGAGACCAACGATGCGGTAATCGGACCATCGCCGGATGGTGGATACTATCTTATCGGCTTCCAGAAGACTGCTTTTCTTCCCTCAGTGTTCAAGGGGATAGCATGGAGTACAGAGACGGTGTTCAGGAAGACTGTTGAGAAGCTGAGAAGAGTCGGGTCCAGCTACTATACGCTGCCTTCTTGGGCTGACATCGATACACTTAGAGACCTCGAAAATCTTTTCGAGAGGAGCGTGGACTCGGTCTTCAGCTCTTCAAAGACGATGATGTATCTTTCCCAACATCGAGAGATGCTGGGCGAAAAGTTTCTAGGCTAATTGAGTCGTCGAGTTCCTTCTTCTTACGCTTCGAGGACCTTGATCCCCCTCATATCTTCTTGCTAATTCTCTTGGATCGACTCCTACGAGGTACAGTAACATGTACCAGAGGTTTCGCAACAGTTGGGTCACAACACCATTCTCTATAAATCTTCTAGAGGATGTGATGACTGTTCCTGGGAAGAAATAGATCCAGGTTCTCTTTCTAGCCACCCGAAGTATATGGACATCCTCGAAGAGAGGCCAGTCGGGGAATCCACCCATATCATGAAAGAAGGATTTCCGGACTACGATACATTGGTCGCCAAACCGGGTAATCACAGAATCGAACCTTAAGAAGTAAGCACCTATATCGAGAAGCCAATGCTTAGGTTCGAAGGTCACCTTGAAGGTGCCTATCTGGACATTCTCGTCCTGAAAGCTTTCTTCTAGAACCTTGAAGGCATCTTGGGGCAGTATGGTGTCGCTGTGGAGGAATAGAAGTATATTTCCCGAGGCATTTACGACACCAGCGTTAAACTGAGGTCCCCGTCCCCGACGAGAATCTATCACGGTCGCACCTTCCTCATGGGCAATTCCTACCGTGCGGTCCTTGCTTCCCCCGTCCACAACGATTATCTCGACATCTGGGTTTAGCCTATAGACCTTACGAATAGTGTCCCTGATGCTTTCTTCCTCATTCAGGGTTGGAATTATAACCGAGAACTTCATGATGCTCTCAGCGGAGAGTTATTTCCTATCCTTTCAACTAATAGCTATTGGGTTCTCCTGTTGGAGATGCAAGAAACTGTTCTCTATGATGGGAGCTACTGGTTACGCATGGAACTTTTAAGTTATCTCGATTGAGAAATATTTCTTGCTGGTAAGGTGTTTAGATTTGGAGAGTTCATGGATGCAGGAACCGAGTCGTATGGGTAAAATGGTTTTGACGGTGCTTTCTCTCTCGCTTATTCTCGGAATCAACTCTGTAATAGTTCATGGTGCTTCCTCGGGTGATGGTTTTCGCTGGTTCTTGCTTAAGACAACAGCGTATGTACGTGCAGCCCAACCTGACGAGAAGATTGTCTATGCTGTCCACGATACATTTGACATGCCTGAAGTTGGGGAGGTGGAGATACGGGGCGGAGAGAAGGTTACTTGGGATACCTCCCAATTGGAAGGTGGGTTATCGGGGAGTTGGGGGTGGAAGGTCGAGATAAAAGCAACCGAGAAGAGCATTATCAGGATAGGTATCGGAACTAACACTGTCAACTCAAGTTTCTTCGGGCCCTTCATTTTAAGCTACGAGTTCTCAAGACACGAGATCTATAGTGAGGAGTATTCCGTGGGTTTAGGGCAGAAGGTCTATTCCATATCAAGACCTGTAAGTCAC
>CP070773.1:552265-560920 GCA_020345945.1 Candidatus Bathyarchaeota archaeon
GAGGTGCCCTAATTGGGAGTATTCTTCAAGGGATAATGTTCCTTCAGATAAGCAATGGAGTTGTTGACAACGCGTAGAATTGGTCGTCCTAGAGTACCTCACGATGATATCAGAAGTCTTGAATACCTGATTGTCCTTTCGAATAAATACGAGATCGACCCCGAAGAGATACTTGAACGGCTTTTTGAAGCACAGAAAGTAGGAGAATCGCTGCGGGGGAGATTCAAGATTGAGTGCAGGAACAAGGCAGAAGGTCACTCCTTCTTTCTACTAACCGTAGGTGGGAAGATGGTCGCACAGTTACGACTCAAGGAAAGCCTGCTGAACGACCAGTCGAGGACTGGAACAATATTCAAGAGATTGGTTGATTCGAACCCTCCAAGGGGTAAGGCAAAACAGACGGTCTCTAATCCAAAGATCAGAGATCTAAAGGTTGGCGCAAGAGTGACTGAGTTGAAAGCGAAAGTAGTCAGCAAGAAACCGACACAGAGAGTTCAGTCAAGATGGGGGAACACCTTTCTCTTCTCAATGGCGGCAATCTCTGATGGGACAGCCGTCATCAACCTACCACTTTGGAACTCTCAAACGAACATGATCTCTATCGGGGATGAAGTACAGATCAAAAACGGGAAAGTCGCCGTTTTCCGAGGGGAAAGGCAGCTTAACATATCAAGAAAAATCGGCCAACTGAACGTGTTGTAGACCAGTTGGTTTCACATTTGATGGAGAAACTATAACTGCGACTATGATTTTCATCTTTCTCCAGTCAAACCCCATCTTGAACGAAATTCAAGGTATTTATTAGTGACCACA
This sequence comes from Candidatus Bathyarchaeota archaeon, assembly GCA_020345945.1. Lineage (GTDB taxonomy): Archaea > Thermoproteota > Bathyarchaeia > RBG-16-48-13. The sequence continues at coordinate 553,079 of CP070773.1, forward strand.
CATCTTTCTGGTTCAACAAAGAAGCATATTGAGCGAGTAAAGTGGCAGACTCCTCTTTTCTGCATCTTAACAATCCGGCTTGATAGATCATGGGAAGAAGATTCAAACCTAGAAGACCTCAAGGTGGCTCTAGGCCGAGTGCTTCAACAAAGACATTGAAATGCCCGATATGCAAGGAGCTGATTCCTCTTCGCGACTACAGAGAGCATATTAGGCAAGAAAACAGTTCAGCAGATGTTTATGAAGAGAAGAAGACAGTGACACAGACTTAGTCTGAAGAACAAGAAGCATCTTTTCTGGTGTGATTTTCTTTCACCTCGTTCGGAATCAAAGAAGTTGAACACTATAGATAGGAAAAAAGCTAAAACACCACTGGAGAGGAAGACTTTTTTTCCTTCTCTGCTTAAGGCGGGCAGAGATGTCTAAAGAGAGATTAGATCTGCTACGATTCTCTTGGGTAAGGTCCTCTATTGTTTTAGGACTGCTTGTTGTGCTCGTTTGTGGCATATTGCTTATCCTCTTCGAGTGGTTTGACTTTGGTACCACCTCATGGTCTTTGAACATGAAATCCTTCGTTGTGAGATATGGGATGGCAGGTATCTTTGTGGCGACTTTTTTAGCAGGAACCTTGATACCCTTGGGGAGTCCTGCTTTGGTTGCAGTAGTCGCTTTCTACGGGATGCCGAAGATCTTACTTGTTTTTGTTGCAACTGCAGGGTTCACGCTCGGAATGATGACAAACTATGGTTTGGCCCGTTACTTGGGAAGACCTTACGTTCTAAAGAGGATTGGAGCGAAAAAACTAGAGGATATCTCGAATCTCTGGGATAGTTGGGGTTGGCCTCTTTATGTGGGGTTCGGGCTTATCCCAGTTCTACCTGTTGAATTGTTGGCTCTCGTATGTGGATTGCTGAGAAGGCGACTTGAGACCTTCTTTGCCTTGACTTTTCTACCTCGACTCATACTGTTTACAATTCTGGTTTACCTAGGTGAACAAGCGGGTATGTGGATCGGAGTTCTTTAATGTCTTGAAGAATTTCGACCCCTCGCGGGCTTGAATATTACGATCAAGCCATAGAAATGAACTGGTATCATAGGGTGAGAGGAGAAGCCGAGAGAGAACTTCAGACTATTAAGGTCATAGAAAACTTCAGAACTCTTTGAACCCGTTCTTCGAGATCCATGGGGAGATGTGTCTTTCTCCGCCTCGGTATCTTCTGTCCATGAAGATGTATCGACACCAGTCTTCTATATGCCTGATTCCTCGTCCTGCTGCTTGGTTTGCCGCTCTGAAAGCGTCCATCGTGTACCATTTCTCCCCTAAGCCATTCGTCTTCTTGTTGAAGTAGTCGATCTGAGCCTTTACGACAGGGTCAGAGTAGTCTGCGTATGGTATGCCTATGAGGAATATTGTTCTGGCTTCGTTGTCCGGGAAGTTGGACCCTTCAGCGTTACGACCTCGAAAAACGCCCAGGAGTATTGTGGGATGTCTTCTAGCCTTCTCTTTGTATTGCTCTATGATTAGACGGTTCTCGGAAGCTCGTGTTCCTTCTACTAGGAGTTCTCTATCTCCAAGAAAGAAGCTGTTCCCTAGGTGTTTGACTATGCCTTCTTTCTCCCAAGCATCTAGGGTTCGGGTCATCAAGTTCCTTTGGGGGAAGAAGACAATGGCTCCATAGTCTGCATGGGTTTTTGTCAGGAATTCTTCTACCCTTCTTCCATATCTTAGAAACATTGTTGGGGTTCTCTCGTCGAACCTTGTTGTGACTGTTGTGTCGAGATAGGCTGTTATCTTGTCCGGGTTGGCTATGGCTTCGTAATTCTTCTTGGTCGCTGTTCTTAGTCCTGTCATCTCTGCAAAGAAGTCCATAGGTGAGAGAGTTCCAGACATGATCAAGGTTCCGAAAGCCTCCTCGACCACCGGCTGTATTGCCAAGCTGGGATCGAGGCAACGGTAGTCCAGCCTCTTCGATTCTTTCCTCCAGCTTCTAAAGATTCCTACGTAGCTGTCTGGCGGTTTCAAGAGGACGAGATGGAGGAACTGGAGTACCCCATTCAGGTAGCTTCGTGGGGCCTCTCCCTTCTCCATCCTTCTCCTCCTGATTTCATCGATGCTCTCTGCATATTCTTCTGACAGCTGGTTGATGTCTGATATCCCGGTTCTCTCCCTGATCTCCTTGACTATGTTTTCACCTATCTCCATCCTGTTGGTCTTCTCTACAGTCTTCTCTTCGATGTAGGTTTGTAGGATCTGGATCAATCCCGAAGGCTGCTTCAAGCCTTCGAGTTCTTTCTCTGCTTGTTCCAGAGTGGTATTTGAGAGTGAACTGCTTAGAACCTCTGTTCCTATCTTGTCTGAATTGTGCGCTTCATCGAAGATCAGGATCTTGCCTTCAAGATCTAGACCAATAGTTTCCTTTATCCTCTGGTCGAAGAAGTACTGGTAGGGTCCTATTACGACATTGCGGTCATTGATCAAGTTCCTGGCAAGGAAGTAGGGGCATACACCTTTCGAGGAGCCATATCTTCGTAGTTGCCGGACTGATAGTAGAGAAGGTATCCCTGTCAATTGGGCCAGGTCGTCCCACTTATATGGGCACCTCTTTCTTTCGCGCAGCACCCTGCAACCTTCTACCTGGTCAGATGATCCTAGCTGTCTACAGGCATCATTAAGACAAAGGGTAGTTCTGCTTGCTAGATGGACTGCAGTGTAATTCCGACCTGTATGAATGGTGATCCTCTGGATTTCTTTTATTACTTGATGAACTTGCTCATGGGTTCTGGTGGCGTAGGCAATTTTCATACCTGTGGGTAGAGTTGTGGAGAGCGCGCAGACAGTCTTTCCGAACCCATTGCAGGCCTCTGCTATTAGCACCCCGCCTTGACAGACAGTCTCTTGGATATCTTTCATGAATGCGTCTTGTTGAGGGTAAGACTCGTAGGGAAATGGATTCTGTATTGAGCTCTTCGTTCTTTTTATTGGTCTCGGAGTTGGTGATCTTGTTGTCTGTCTAGGACGGTATGTTCCACACTCGTCACAGAACCGGCTTTCATTCCTGTCTTTCAGGGTGTATGGTTTTCCGCATCCGAGACAGAACATGAGTTTATCTTGAGGCATAGATCACTACTTCGTTCGAGTGTCTGCGATCATCGGCTGAATGCACACTTTATTGTGTACCTACTATTTCTCTCTGGTAATCGTGGATTCGTCTATAAATCTGGCGTCTCCAAATGGCTTATCGCTTCACAATATCGAAAAGGTCGCTGTAATTCATCTTGTATCTCCTTTCCAGCCTAAATTCACTTCTATACAATCTCTAGGAACGAGCGTTTTCTCGTCCAGAGGCTATTATGGCTTGTGCTATCTCTTTTCCTGTTAGTTCCCTCTCAATCCTTCCGTCCCTAAGTATGATGGAACGTTTGCAGGCTTGGGCGACTAGGAGGTCGTGTGTGACGATGACAAACGTCTGTCCTTCAGAGTTTAGTTCTCTAATGATCCTCATGAGCATACGTATTGTTTCTGTATCGATGGCCCCTGTAGGCTCATCAGCCAGGATAATTGAGGGGCGATTGACAAGAGCTCTGGCTATGGCAACCCTTTGCTGTTGTCCACCGCTAAGCTCATCAGGTTTATGTTTTAGCCGATCGTCCATCTTGACAGAGGCCAGCATCTCCACCGCCCGTTTCTTTCTCTCCTTCTTTTGAACCTTAGCAAAGATCATGGGGAGTTCAACGTTTTCCAATGCCGACAATGTTGGTATCAAGTTGTAGTTTTGGAAGATGAAACCGACCTTTCTAAGCCTGAACTCTGCAAGTTGGTTGCCACCTAGCTTCGTCAGGTCGACTCCATCGACCATGATTCTTCCGGATGTCGGTTTGTCAAGACCGCCTATGAGATTCAGGAGGGTACTCTTTCCCGAGCCTGAGGGTCCGTAAAGGCAGATCATGTCGCCTCTAGGCACTTTCAAGTCTACCCCCGTGAGGGCAGAGATGTCTATTTTGCCCATCCGATATACCTTGGTCAGGTTTTGGGTCTCGACGATGTTTCCCGTCTTGACAGGGACATCGGTGTCAAGAAAGTTGGATACTTTTCTTCGAACATCTGCAATACGTTTCTCAGCCATGTCTTAACGCCTCCACAGGGTCCATTCGTGAGGCTCTCCACGCGGGGTAGAGTCCGGCGAGAACTCCGGTGACGATTCCGATCCCAAACATTGTCAGAAGTATCTCCAGAGTAATGACTGGTTGGATCGATGTAATCCCATATCCTGTTCTGGAGAAATTCGCCCACAATAAAGTCCCTGCGGCACCGGTCATGCATCCGATGGCTCCTGCTAGAATTCCTATGATTGCGGCCTCGGTAAGGATGATGACTAGGATCTCTCTGTCCTTCGCCCCTATCGCTTTCAGGGTTCCAATCTCTCGAGTACGTTCAAAGACGGACATCATCATCGTATTCAGTATTCCTATGGTGCCAGCAATGAGTGCTATTGAGCCGATCCCTTCCAGGAAGAGAATCATCGTTGACATACTCTCTTGGATTCTCTGGATCATCGTCTTAGCCGCGAAGACCCTGACATCCGGTACAGTTTCCTCGATTCTCTTGACAACGTCGTCAATCTGGGAAGGGTCTTCGGTCTTCACAAGTATCTGGGTTACATGTCTCTCCCCTGCGCCGTATTCGTCCTTGGATGTGAGGATGTATTGGGCATGGCTTAGATGTATGAACATACCTCGGTCTTGCTGAGGATTCCCAGTCTCGCAGATCCCAACTATCTCAAAGCTAATCCAAGGGGCATCCCATGCGCCTCCCCAACTCTTTGTATTGAGATTACTTCCGATGGTAACGTTCAACTCTTCCGCGAGGTTCAGACCGATTACGGTTCCGTAACTATCGAGATCTGAGGGGAGAAGGGTTCTCCCTTCTATGATATTGAGTTCCCCCATTAGCTGGAAATAGGACTCGGGGTCTATCCCTATGATAAAGGTCTGGTTCTTTCTTGCTTCACCGCTACCGGATAGTATGCCTGTCGCTAACTCCACTCCAGGGATCGCCTTCACGGTTTCGACGTACTCTTCACTAATCGGATTCCCCCTTGTTGCGACCCTCATCCCGCGGGTTCCACTTGTGCTATAAATCATTATTTCAGCGCCACCCAAGGCTCGAAGCTGCTCTTCCATCCGGACGTTCATACCCTCGCCGATAGCAAAGAGGGCTACCATCAAGGAGACACCGACAACTATTCCTAATGTTGTCAGGGTGGTTCTTAGCTTGCTTCTACTAAGGTTACGAACAGCCATAATGACATAGCTCATGTCATGCACCGTCCTACTCTCGTCATCAACTTTCTACTCCATTCATTGACTGTTAATTCTTTTTCTGCCAGAGAAGGAGGGTCAATACCAAGGCGACTAGGGATGCCGTCATAGAGACCCCGACTATAATTCCTATAGGACCTAGACCGAATCTGGGTGTAACTCTAGGAAGGTTTTCAAGGGCCCTAACAGCGTAGCTCATGTTGCTTGGATTCCACCATTCTATTATTGAACTCAAGTTTCTCACCGAGCATCGAAAGGTGACTGTTGAAATAAAACGGTATTTCAGAATTGTATCCAGATTCTACCAGAATCTCAACCGATTTATTCCACTATCAGCCAGTAGAATCCACATCCTCTTCCAGCATAGGTGGAGCCCTGCATCGATGTCTTCCCCCTCGCGTCATCTTAAGTATCTGCTTGGATGGTTGATTGCAGGCACAAGAGGCGGCGTTACCCGCGCTAGGATAATTGAAGCATTGAGGGAGAGACCGCAGAATGCAAACCAATTGACGACCCTGATTGAGATGGACTATAGGACGATACGACATCACCTTGAGGTCCTAGAGAAGAATCGATTGATTGTCTCTGCGGGTGATAGATACGGGAAGACGTACTTCTTAGGTCCAGAACTGGAGGAGAATTACATGCTATTTGAAGAGATTCTGAAGAGAATTTGAAAAAGAAAGAAATAGGATGAATAATTGAGGGAGTCCTGTATGAAAGAGAATACAAAAAGATGTCTGATACTGGCTATACTGGTGTTGACAGCCTTATCATTCGCGGCTTACGCCATCTCTACCTTTGAACCCCCCAAACACCCGCTGAGTATTAGACGAGTGCATGAGATGCCCGGAGATATTGAAATCTTCTATGCGGGGAAGACAATCATCTCAACCCTTAATTTAGCATTGATTACATTTCTTTTGGCTACGTACATTGACTTGTACAGGAAGGTGAAATCTGAGTTCACGATCGCGTTGATGGTCTTCTCCGCAGTACTATTCCTCTATGCCCTTGCATCAAGCCCTATTCTGTATATGAGACTAGGGTTTCGGCCAGCAGGTCTCGGACCATTCGCAATCCTCCCAGACATCTTTTCATGCGTAGCTGTTAGTATATTGATCTATCTTAGTTTCAAGTACTGAAACGGTCTCCCGGTTGACCGGCATGAACAACCTTTAAATGGGGGGAGGCTCTTCAATATCGAATCCGATATCGGATTCGATATTCAGGGTGATATGATGAGGCATCGAAAACATCCCCGCCCACACAGAATGGGTCCACCCCGAGGTATGCTAAGGCATATAACTTTGCTGATACTCAGACAGCAACCCAAGTCAGGCAGCGAACTCATAGATGAGATAGAACAGTACACTGACTGGAGACCCAGCCCCGGCAGTATCTATCCTATGTTGGCCCATCTCCAGGAAGACGGATTGATAAAGTCGCAGCCCGATCAGGATCCAAACTTGAGAAGGTACACGCTCACAGAGGAGGGGAAAGGAGAGGTTGAAGAACAACTACTTTTTGATGCCCAGTTCAGAAGACGTACAAGGACTATAAGGAAGATCTATTGGCGTCTCCACAGGAAGATGCCTGAGGCGGTCTACAACAGCTTCTCATCACTAATCAGCCAGATAGATGTATCCTCTCGTAATGCGATTGACGATCCGGAAGGAAGACGCGTACTCATAGAGATGTTAGATAAAACCACTGAGAAGCTCAAATCCCTAGAGGAAACTTCCCATGAATGATCTACGACGAATCCTCAACTATCTAAAGCCCTATGCAAAAGAGGCTATCCTGGCCACCATTCTTCTAGCTTTTGTCGTGGTGGCTGACTTATCCATTCCTCGACTTGTACAGGTCATAATTGATGAAGGCGTAGTTGAACGGGATGCGACCATCATCCTTAGAACCGGTTTCCTTATGATCGGAGCCAGTATCCTAAGCGCCCTATTCATGGTAGGCAACACTATCTATTCGGTCAAAGCATCCCGCGGACTGGAAGCCGATCTTCGTAAGAGTGTCTTCGAGAAGATCCAGTCTTTCAGCTTTGGTAATCTGGACGATTTTACGACAGGACAATTATTGACAAGACTCACCAGCGATTTGAACCAGGTGAGGATTGTAGCCGTTCTAAGCCTTCGCATGTTGATTCGGGCACCTTTGATGTTCATCGGGAGTATAGGTATCATGTATGCCACCAACGCCACACTGACAAATACAATGTTGGCTCTCCTCCCAATCACCATGACACTTGTAGCTCTATTCATCCGAATTGTACAACCCCTCTTCAAGGCAGTTCAGGAACGCCTCGAATACTTGAACCAAGTGCTTCAAGAGAATCTTGTAGGAGTCAGGGTAGTGAAGGCTTTCGTGAGAAGGGACTACGAATTCACAAGATTTGACGGGGCGAATAAAGAGCTGTACAATAAGGCTGTTCGGGTCACCCAGTTACTCGGGATCTTCTTCCCTCTGATCATGGCTTTGCTGAACCTAGGTACGGTTGCTCTTGTCTAC
>CP070773.1:561020-581985 GCA_020345945.1 Candidatus Bathyarchaeota archaeon
CGACTCATTTGTCATCTCTTGAGATCTCGGAGGTAGACACATTGTGGAAAGCGATTGCATGCGACTTCGATGGAACCTTAACTGACAAAGAGGGAAGACTGAGTCTTGAAGCCTTAACTGTGGTGAGGGAGTCAGAGACCAGTGGGATCCCTGTGATCATCTCGAGCGGACGAGACTTGACCCAACTCAGGTTTCTGTCCAAAGTTATCGGGACAAGCGGACCGATAATCGCCGAGAATGGAGGAGTCGTCTGGGATCCTAGAACACTCAGAAAGAGCTTACAAGTTGATCGTGTCAAAGTTCTACGAGCCTATCGGGCTCTCCTTCCACATCTTTGTGAAATGGAATCTATCAAGCCCAGACTAAGAGAGAGTGATATAGTTGTCGGAGGAAGAAGAACATTAGAACTGAACGCAATCCTCAACACAGATGAACTGGGGGTGCATATTTTGGATGCCAATATCGCCACCCATATCACCGATGCTTCTGTTGATAAGGGAATAGGTCTTGAGACTGCTGCACAGATCCTGAACATCGATCCTAAAGAAATCGTGGCGATCGGAGACTCCCAGAATGACATAGCAATGTTTCAAGCTGCTGGCAAATGTTTCGCTGTTAGAAACGCTCATCCTCTTCTTAAGGCACAGGCTAACTCTATAACCAAACAGTCTTTTGGTAAAGGATGTGCTGAAGCAATAAGAGCGGTCCTTCGAGAGACCTCACCCGATACAAAACTCACTTCGTGAAGTATGCTAGGTTATATGAAGATCCACTGCAATCTTAGGGCTAGCATTATCGCTCATTCCGTGTTACGTTACGCTAGGAGATACACAATGAAAGTAAAGATGTTGATCTTGAGTCGAGACGATCAATATCATCAACTTCAGGAACTCGGTTTGAAGATTGTCGATTGGATAGAAAGACTAGAAGGTATCAAGATAGAAGTCGCCCATGAGGGGGAGATCCTTGCTGATGGAAGGCTTTCCCCGTATGATATCTGTATTCTCTGTACAGCGATGAGTGACCTTACAGAGGAACAGGAAGAGGGGATAATTGATTTCGTAGACGACGGAAAGAAGTTGTTCGGCATCCATTCTGCGACTGTTGTTGGTGAAGAACATGGGAGATATATCGATTTAATCGGTGGCAGGTTTGTCCATCATCCTCCGCGTCATGAGTTTCAGGTCAAGATCGAAGATAGAAATCATCCTATCACAAAGGGAATCGAAGACTTCAAGATTACCGATGAACTCTATGTACTGGATCGAACGCCAAGAGGCGCAGATATTCTAGCAACAGCTCTGTGGGAAGATAAGCCGCAGCCTCTCATCTATACGAAGAGTGAGGGTAGAGTATTCTATAATGCGCTGGGGCATGACCAATCAACTCACGAACATCCCGTGTTCAAAAGACTTGTAATCCAGGGAGTTCTATGGGCGATCAACTCATTGCGTACGAAGAAGTAGCCTAGCGTCATAAGTCAAGATGCACGGTAGACTGGCCTAGCATCTTTAGAATATGTTGTAGTTACTTCTCTTCCTGAGTGTCTTCTGTTATTCTGATTTCAGACAGGTGTGAGAACATTTTCACTTGAAGACCTCTATCTCTTGCTTCTTCTACCAGTCTTCCATACAAGGGATGGAAACTCCTAGGATTGTGATAGAACCAGACCCAGTCATATCCGAAAAGTCGGTAGATGAAGTTCCCAAGAAGCCATTGAAACTCTTCTTCATCTACCTGGTCCGGATGTTTTTGATACCAGTCTATCTTCTCCTGTGGAAATACTACACCAAACTTGTCTGAAAGAATCGCCCATTCTACGCTTTTATCAATACATTTTCGCGTAAACCGTCGGATTGTTGTAGCTGTATACAGCCGATCTGGGGTCACCCTTTGATTTGTACCTCGCAGAGAATCATCCTTCTTCTCAGAGCCGTGAGTTATGTACAGTCTACTCATTGCAAGTCCCCTTGAACTGCATGGGTGACGAGTTTGTAGGGATTCTACTGATGTTTATGCTGCGAGGACACATCCTATCTGACGCGATTTTCTTTTTGTTGCTCTTGCCTTTTCTTCTTCTATTTAAATACAATCAATTATTAGAGTTGTGGCAAGATAGTCTAGAATCAAGTCAGTATCCACTAAGGTAGTTATTCGGCATCCATAAGGCTGTATCGGGATTCTCAAAAAGGCTTTATCTGGAGTTTGTATCGGTTCTCAAAGAAGGAGCTTGCATATTGAAGATGAAAATCTACTCTGGCACAGTTCTAATCCTTGGAGTAGTGCAGCTGATAGAGTCCTTAGCTTTCGCGATACCATTATCCTTTTTTCCGAATTATGCCATCGGGTTAGGTGCATCAGTTGCCTCAATCGGCCTCTTCACAAGCAGCTTCATGTTAGCCGCAGCGATTATGGCTCCTAGAATGGGAACTTTATCTGATCGTTACGGTAGGAAGAGAATTCTACTTGTCGGGTTATTAGGAGACGTCCTCATCGGCGTCTTAACTGGTCTTGCTCCCTCCTGGCAATGGTTACTCGTCATACGTGTAATCAATGGAGTTGTCTCCTCGGCTGCCATGCTATCGGGAGAGGCTCTTCTAATGGATACTGTATCATCTAGTCACCGCGGGGAAGCAAGTGGTTTCGTCACGTCAATGAGTATGATTGGGAGAAACCTAGGACCTGTATTTGGGGGGACTGTACAATTGGCTTCTTACACCTATGGTCTAAGTCTCTTGGATAGTTATCGAATCCCTTACTTCGTGGATTCTATCCTAGCTCTATTCGCTTTTCTACTAGTTGCCTTGAAAATCAAAGAACATCACTCAGAGGAGCGAGGGAACACTTGGGTCAGAGTAGTGTCTTCGAAGAAAGAAGGAGAGGTGCTGATCTCTACTTCATTTAAAGTGTTGTTGGTATGCGTCTTTGTAAACGGTATGGGAGTTGGTTTCATCATACCCATTAGTGTCCTCTTCTATAATGATAAGTTCGGCATAACACCTTTTGAGATAGGTTTCATTATTAGTGTAAGTGGTTTTGTTGGTCTCTTAACAAGTTGGGCGGCAGGTCGACTCTCGGATAAGATCGGAAGGAAACCTCTCATAGTGGCTGGGAACTTCGTTTCACGACTCTCTGGGTTGATTCTACCCCTTACAAACACCGTCAATCAAGCTGCTTGGGTAGTAAGTATCCGAAGTCTTGGATTCAACATTAGTATGCCAGCCTTGAGGGCTTTCAGAGCAGATCTCACCCCTAGTGAGGCCCGTGGGAGGTTCTTCGGTATGTTCATGACTGCATTCACAACAGGAGGCATAATAGGTCCTATTGTGAGTACCTACCTTTACGACATATATCGATTTGAGAGTTTTCAGATCGCTGGAATTAGTCTTCCAGGATATGGCATACCTTTCTTCGTAAATGCTATCCTAGGAATAGTCTCAACCATTATTCTCTTGGTATGGGTCAAAGATCCTAGCCCTCTCGAGAGAAATATTTAAGACCAAGGCTTAATATGCAGTCAACACCCTATTTCTGCCCCATAGTCGTCATATAAACCAGAAGGAGGCTTCCAACACTTTGAGCGTAGAACCTACACGTGAGATAAAGAGACTTTACCGATCAAGGAAAGAAAGGATGATCGGCGGCGTATGTGGCGGGATAGCGGAGTACTTCAATATCGATCCAACGCTTGTCAGACTCGCTTGGGTTGTCTTGGGGGCTGCAGGCGGATTTGTTGTAGTCGCTTACCTAATTGCTTGGGTCATAATACCTGAAGAGCCTGGGGACTAATCTTCTCATTTCTGCAAATTTGCAGAGAGTATTCATGGTTCTAGCATAGAAGATATTGCCCAGATGATTATATGACTGAATCCAAGAAATACCCAGTGTACAGAAATCGTGTGTTGATCCTGCTCTTTTTGACTACTTTTGGCACGTCACTCGCAATGAGCTCAATCAACGCAATCTGGCCATTGTACATTATATCGCTTGGTGCAACTGTCTTCGAAGCGAGTTACGTCATCTCTCTATCTGGAATAGCCGGGACAATCCTGAGAGTCCCCTCAGGTATGGTCTCAGATAAACTCGGTAGAAGAACAGTTGTCCTAGCAAGTATTGTCCTTGCAATAGTTCCCCCTCTCTTCTACATGTTTGTGACGAGTTGGTCCCAGTTGATTCCTTGGGCAACTATCTACGGATTAGCACTCGCCTTCTTCATGCCTACCACTCTTGCATGGATAGCAGATCTGGTTCCGCAGGAGGAGAGGACAGCAGCCTACGGGTTTCTAAATATGGCATTTCCGCTAGGATTCATGGCTGGTCCAATCCTGGGAGGTATGGTTGTCGATGTATCAGGATGGACAAACCTATTCATACTAGTTGCAGCGATCCATGGACTATCACTACTGCCCACCGTTATGATAGTAGGTACAGAAAATGGGACAATTGAAGTGAGGAATCCTCCCCAAGACGTCTCCTCCAAAAGGGGGCAGACAAAGATAATTCTCTTACTCCTCTTTCTCCAGTTCCTCTTCGGATTCGGATTTGGGACTGTGAATCCATTAATCCCAATCTATCTGACTGAGAGGTTCGATAGTACTACAACCCAGATCGGGATCTTCAGCTCGATAGGATTCGGAGTCGCAGTGTTCTTAGCACAGATACCCAGTGCAAGGCTGGCAGAAAGAGTCGGAAAGGAGAGTCTTATACTCTACTGTAGTTCGATAATTCCCTTCACATTCATCCTTTGGTCATCTGGAACGATGTATGCACAGTTGCTGGTACTATATATGCTTGCTACAGGAGCATGGGGCATGACCTGGTCTTCTCTTGCCTCAATATTGATGGAAGCTGCCCCTGGATCTAGGAGAGGGTTATTCTCAGGATTATCGGAAGCAAGTGTAAGCCTAGGCTTCACTGCTGGACCTGCGTTAGCTGGGATGCTATGGGAGGGCTTAGGACCCGAGACTCCTCTCTACGCCTCTTCTCTTATCTTTGCAGTCGCCATTCCAGTGGCTCTTATGCTGAGGTCATCTAAGTAAGCACTGCGAAATCAAGAAGATACCTCTGCTAGAGTAATACGGGTCCAAACAGGATATTTTTCTATAAGTCTCGGGGTTTGGCTACAACTTCTGTAATCTTCAAGTCGAAGAACCGCCTGCTGTTCGCTGATTTGACGATCAGCACTGTATCTGCTCCTCGTCCAGTGCCAGCAATGGCTAGAACCTCTTTTCCACTCTCCACAAGACCGGCATCACATGCCATGGCTACAATCTCCGGGCAGACCTTCGTGCCTTGTCCCATCATCCGTAATGTGTCTGCGATAAGGGTTTGAATGGAGCTGCCCATCTTCCCTCGGACAGCGTCGTTTATGGTATGGAAAGGCATTGTACTAAACAGCACAGAGCCTCCATGCTCTTCTATCTCCTTCTTCGCTTCGGAATCAAACTCGTTTTTATTGGGTTCTCTGAAACCGACGCTATGAGCGACAACAATTAGATTCGCATTTAAATCCTTGAAGAGTTTGGCAGAGGCTATTCCTGTACCACCTCTTGTGGAAGCCACCACCACGTCTTTCAGTTTCCTCTCAACAAATATATTCCTCGCAATATTCAGGACATCATCTGTATTCATATCATCAGTACTAATCAACTGCGTCACCCTAGAACAAAAATGACGTATACAATCTTCAAGTTATAATTTTGCACCTTCAACAAAGAATGAGTGTGGTACTCTTTCATTGAATAGAAGACCAGACTGCAGGAGTTGTTCTTTTTTTTATTGTTTTCACGGAGTTTCTATCTTTTCTGCTTCCTTTACCAAGTCAGGAGGCCATCTTCCAAAAGTCTCGGATGCCAACTGAAGATGCTCTTCCTCGAGGGGGTCCTTCCCCCACTGTCTATGTACGAAGGCGTCCAGCCATAATAAGTCCTCACAGTAATACAACAATCCCTTGTTCATCATCACGTCATATTTGTATCCGAAGACCGATCTGTGTTTTGCTGTCCTTGCACCAATATTGTAACTTAGACAGTTCACACCTTCCACTAGACCAACGACATTAAAGATCGATCGATAGATCTTGTTCACATCCACAATATTCTGACTCAATTCCGTGTTTCCCTTGCCGTGGTATCTGGCAAATCTGGAACCGTATCCAACATACTCTGGTATCAACCCAAACATGTTCTTTGTACACATAGTGAAGAACAACTTCAATTTGGCCAGGCTGATCAAAGTGCCCCTTCTCGCTTTGTACAGTTTTTCAGGCAAGAAACTATACAATTCGTCCCTCAAGACTGGGGGGAATTTCCTCTCAACTAGTTCCCTCACATTTTCTTCTTCTACTGTTTTCTTCTCAAGCACTTCCTCTGTGACGTTGACATATTCTATTCCCAGATCTTCAATCAAGCCTTTTATTCCAGTCTCTTTCAAGAAGTCCTCTTCAGATTCTCTTATACGCATTCTCTCGATATCTGAGAGGGTCAAACTCGGTTTTAGATTGGGGAGAGCCATCGTATTCCTAGCGGAGTAAGATTCAACGATGATAACTTCTCCCTTCTCAGAGAGAGACCTTAAACTCCACTCTAAGATCTGTGGGTCCGTATAGTGGCAATGGTCCCTACATATCCAATTAGGTTTGACTATGAATGGACTCTTCAATCTCAATGAGCCTATAAAGTCAGAGAATTCTTCTTGAGAATGAATATCATCAACGATCAGTCTCTTTCCTTCAAACTGAAATTCTTCACGCATCATTTTTTCCTCTTTTCTGGTGTATTTCGTTCATTACATCTGCGTTAAGAAAGGCAGTGGAAGAATACGACCTATTAGGAATATACTGCAACCAGTACAAATAGAAGAAGGTTCAAGAAATCAAGTTTCTTCTTCTCCGACGGGTTCTGCTCCAGTCGAGAACGCATTTTCTGATATATTATACCAGACAGGGTGCTCGTTTCTCAACAGATCAACAAGTAGAGACATCTCTTCGGGGGAAGTCATATGTAAGCTTGTGGAGGTATCGTCATAATAGAGTGTCAAACGCCCTTCTCTCGAGGAAGGATTCCAGTAGCACTTATACTTGTCAACCCTCTTCCATAACATCTCAACATCGTCTCCCTTTACATAGACAGTTATGCCTGGTTCCTACCTAGTACTCAGACATAGATGGTATATCTTCAGCTGATATTACTTATGTTTGAGATCTTAGTTTATCCGTATCGCCTCTACACGTTCCTCATCGTTATTTAAAGAATAATAGTAATACTGCAGGAGGAAAAGAACAGAGGTTACGATGTTGGCTCGCTCATTCAGACCAATACTTGCTATTACCATGGGGGATGCTGCAGGTATTGGACCAGAGATTACGATCAGATCTCTATTATTGAAAGAGATCTACCATTATTGTCGCCCAATCGTGATAGGCGATGTCAAGGTTCTATCCCAAGAGAGGGATGCATATAGACTGAAGACGAGGGTCCGAGCTGCGAACTCCGTCTCAGACGCTAGGTTTGAGTACGGAACGATAGATCTTCTAGACTTGAATAACATTCAGATTGAGCACTTGAAGATGGGAGAAGTTCAGGCAATGGCTGGGAAGGCAGCCTATGAATACATTGAGAAGGGTGTCCAGCTTGCACTCGATGGTGAGATCCATGGAATTGTAACCGCCCCAATCAACAAGGAGGCTTTGAACAAGGGGGGACACTACTACCAAGGTCATACAGAGATCCTTGCGAAACTAACAGAAACAAAGAGATATGCAATGATGTTGATTGCGGAAGAGCTGAAAGTAGTACATGTGACAACTCACATACCTCTAGGGAAGGTGGCTGAACAGATAACCAAGAAACGGGTGATGGAAACCATAGAACTAGCCGATCAGGCTATGAAGACCCTGGGAAACAATCATCCCAAGATTGGAGTAGCAGGGCTTAATCCTCACTCGAGCGACGGTGGACTATTCGGCGATGAGGAGAGGACTAAGATCGAACCGGCAGTCACGCAGGCAATAGAAAGGGGAATCAACGCAGAAGGCCCTGTCCCTGCGGACACGCTATTTCTAAAGACCGTGAGAGGTGTCTATGACGTCGCGATTGCAATGTATCACGATCAAGGGCATATTCCCGTGAAACTTTTAGGATTTGAAGCAGGGGTAAACATGACCTTAGGACTGCCGATCATACGAACTTCAGTCGATCACGGAACTGCTTTCAGACATGCCCGTGAGAGGATAGGAGCAAATCCCGACAGCCTGATCGAGGCGATAAGGATCGCAGCCAAAACAGCGCGGGCAAAATACAGCATAGCTGAGGATTCTGTTTAATCATCGGGCTTAGCAGGAGTGTCCTGTGAGTAAGGAAGCCAGTTTTCAAGGGTTTGCGTAGATGCCTTAGTACGTTTCTGAGTCGTCTTTGTCTCTGTCTTGGGTCTTTTACTGATCTTTGTTAGAAGATCTAACCAGACAGAGAAATATCCTTGGTCGTAGGAGTCCCCCACTGTGCTTTGAGTTCTCCTCTTAAACTGTCCGAGAAGGTTTTGGAGATAATTCTTGCTGACCTTATCATCGACCAAACGGATAAGGAGGCTTCGTTGATCGCTGAGAGAAGATACCATTCCCTCCATTCCAGCAATATAGCCCCTCACCCATTCTTCTCCCTCCTTGATCTCAGGAATTTCTACAAGAATGCGCCTAGCAGAAGTCGTCTCTCGAAGACAGATATGTTCGAAGAATAGTCTCAACTCTTTCTTGGGCAGAGGTGGATCTCGGCTGATTTGAACTTTTGATCCTTCTGTCTTCTTTTTCTTTCTCTTAGGCATCTTTCTTCAGTCCCAATCATAGCGACGTGCAACATAACCAACTGTTAACTCTCGTGGAGTTAGGCCATCATCCTCACTCTGCCTGGAACAGGTCTGCTTATCGATCGGAGTGTGGTTATGGGGTAATCTTGTTCATTTATCGGAGTCTGCCAATGGCTTGGTCCGCGAATATAAAGGATTGGGAGAGTCCCTTCTGAAGACTAAATGTTTCATCCTCAGTTATCTTCTTCCGATCTTGGCTGAAAATATAGCGAGTGGGATGGTTTTGTAGTAGAAGAGAATTTTATGTGTATTTGATCTTATCCGTACTCGATGATTGTGCAGTCCGTATTCTCGGCTGCTTGGCGTAGAATCTCCAACTCCCATTTGTTCACCCATACTCTCAGGTAGCAGTAACCAGTCTCGTCTCGAGCAATCTTCCATCTCTTCATGGGCTCGATGACTCTGAAGATCTCAGTCTCAGCTATCTCTATAGGGGTCATGTATCCATGGTTGAAACGAATATGGATCTCCAACTGACCCCTCGAACTAGGACACGTGATTTGGGCCCCCTCTCGTCGATCAAGCCGCCTAACGTTAGCGGGATTTATGAGTGTTCGACGAGTGTATCTAAGATTTTTTAGCCATTTACAGTTACAAGGTAGGTTGGGATAGTGAAAAATTGTCAAGAGATAGTGTATGTTTGACGATACGCCTTACCAAGTGGGATATGGCATATTATCCTACTTGAAAGTGGAAAGAATCGAACCTCTGATCTGTCATTTTCGTCTCCTCCTTTTGGGTGACAATGGTTTGTCTTGACGCATATTCGATATTTGCGGTGCAGAGATGCCTATTTCCTAGTTCAAGTCCATTTTCTTACAGTTCGATCACAAGGAGTTTTGAGAGAGAGAACCAGTCTTCGATGACTTCTCTTGTCGCTTTACTATAGTATTTCTCGTAGAGTGCCTCTTTCCCTATCCAAGCTTCGTCAGTGCTGTCTTCCAAGAAGCGTGCTCTCCCTGTGAAGTTCTTCCCGCCAATCTCAAAGGAGACCTGACTATTTCTCATGATATTCTTCATCCAATCTGTCTCCTGACCTTCATGGCTTAGGAAGATCTTGCCTTCGCGGACAGCAAACCAGACTTCAACCATATGGGGGTTCCCGGTCTTCCGCCCAATAGTAGTAAGATACATCGATCTATTAGGGGCGACTTCTTCCAGATCTTCTTCGTTTACCGTTTATCTTTCCTCCTACCGCAGTGCTACCGATCCTGATCCAGACAGACGGCCTGTCTTCACGATATCTTCTGCTTTCTCTCTGAGCTCTTCCTTCTCCTCTTCGGTGAGAGCTCTAGGATTTTTGGCGACGGCAACGTTTTCTTCTACTTCAGTGAGTCTATTCATGCCCACTATTGCCGTGTCGATGTTGTGGTTCCAGACATATCTTAGAGCCTGCGATGGGTTGGTTAGCCCTCCTTTTCCCAAGGTCTTCATGGCTATGACTCCTATATCTAGGTCTGAGGTTAAAGAAAGCAGTTCCTCTTTCGCTGAATTTGCCGCGTAGTTGAATGGGGTGATGAGGTTGGAGAAAGCCTTGGTCTGGATCGCTTCGACGAGGAAGTCGACATCGTGGCTTGTTATTCCTATGTGGTCGATTATTCCTTCTTTTTTCGCTTCCTCGAAGGCTTCGTAGGCTCCGCCTGGGCGCATCGCTTTTGGGAAATCATGAACATTTATCGGCAGTTCGGCGATCTCGACATGGTCTGTGTTGAGTGCCTCTAGGGTACTTTTCAGCCGTTCTTCAGCCTCTTCTTTTGTTCTCTGACTGCCCCCGATCTTCACTGCTAGAAGGCATTCGTCTCTCCGTTCTTCCATCACCTTCCCGATCTTATAGGCACTGTCGCCGTATGTAATCGATGTATGAATGAAATTGATCTCCATATCGAGAGCGTGGTTTACGACTGCTACAGCATCCTTCTCATCTACTCTTCCGATGGGGATTCCTCCGAATCCTAGAATCGAGACCTTCAAACCCGTTTGGCCCAGTATCCTATACTGCAAAACACGTTCCACCTAACGAAATCTCTGAACGATGTATATCGTTCTATTCTCCAAGTACATTATTTCATCAAGGAGTTCATAGATGAAAAGGTTATGTCTTGGATGGAATACTGGAACCTTTAAGATTCACAACACAAACCATTACAAGAGTGTGAGAATTGGTTCTAGTAGCTAAGATCTTCGAGATTAGAGGCGAAAGCGACGTCCAGACGATGGTTGAGAACCTTAACGGTCTCCGAAGGGAGGAATCCTATCAGACCGGTCAGGGAGATATAGGTGTCCTTGTGACAGAGGTTCTCGATATTGAAGAGGCGGAAGGCTTTGTAACAGGTGTCTTCAGCAAGGATTTTCTCCGTGAACATTTCTATAAACGCGAACCTATTGAGACCCCTACGACAGAAGAGGCTCCTTTTTGGATCACTCGTGTCTCGGGTAGGGGGTTCTTGATTGTCCTAGCTCCCTCCGTGGCCAGAGGAGTAAAGAAGCTACTGACAAGTCATGTAGCAAACAATCTTAGCGAGGAGTTATTCGGGAACACCGGAGAGATTGTGGAAGTAAGGATATCCCATGAGACGCTCGTGGAACTACATGAGTCGAATCCCCAAGCGACCAACCTGATATGGTTTGACGATGTTGATATTCCTGGTGTAGAAAAGCTCTGCCTTTCAGGATCCGGTCTTGCCGATACCGAACTCTACCGGAACTACCTTGAACATGGAAAGATCTGGTACGTCGTCTTCGAAGCCCAGAACCGTGGGGTTGTAGTCGGGATTACAAGAAACGGTGTGGTGACCCTCTTCAGCAAGAGCACAACAGGCGACTTCATAAACTACATTCTGGAAGGTCTTCTAGATCTCATCGAGTAGACCAACTAGAATTCGCTATATGCGGCAATAGATGTGAGGCCAAGGACAATCCGATACTGATTCGACTGCTGTAATCTGACCTGGCACGTGATATTGATATCTTTGGAATTGTCTAAATCCATGTGAGATGAACGGTGTGACAGACATTCTAGAGTCGATAGGGAATACACCTCTGATCAAACTGAGGAAGGTGACCGAGGGACTCCAGAGGGAGATCTACGTCAAATGTGAATACTTGAACCCTAGCGGGAGCATCAAGGATAGGATCGCCCTCCGTATGATAGGAGAAGCTGAGAGAGGGGAGACTAAGACCCGGTGGCACAATCATCGAACAGACAACTGGGAACACGGGGCCCGCTTTGGCCTTTGTCGGAGGTGTGAAAGGATACAAGGTTCGTTTGATCATCCCAGCCCAATTGTCGAGTGATTATAACCCTGCGGATAGAATCGGAATAATGAAGCATTTCGGTGCCGACGTGGAGGCTCTTGATCCGAGACCGTACAGGAAACTCCTGCAGAATCTACGAAACGAGGAGAGAGCAGCGGCATACGTTGCTTTAAGAATGAAGCGGTGTCACGAACTTGAAAAAAGCGATCCGACCATATGGTGGGCCAATCAACTATGCAATATCAACAACGCTCGAGCGCACAGAGACACAACAGGAAAAGAGATTCTAGAACAGCTTGAAGGAGACGTGGACGCGTGGGTAGCATCCATCGGAACAGGTGGCACCATGCTAGGGGTAGCCGATGCTATCGGAAAAGCGTTTCCTTCGACAAGAGTTGTCGGTGTTGTACCCACGGACGACCCAAGGATAGATTGGGCTAGATCTGGAGCCATCCGAGGGTTTTTGGAAACCTTTGACTTGCCAAAGATGAAGCTGCTCACAGAGAGAATTCTGGACAAGGACCTCCCAGACGAGGTTGTAACAGTCACCGATGTAGATGCGAGGGAGATGGCTAACCGATTATGCAAGGAAGAAGGTTTCTTCTGCGGAATCTCCTCAGGTGCAAATGTCTTCGCTGCCATCAAGACAGCAAGGAAGTTGAGTAAAGGCACTAGGATCGTGACAGTGTTGGTTGACCGAAGGGATCGATATTTCTCAGAGTATCCAAACGAACACTACATTGTCTAATCTCCAGTAACTAAGACCTAACGTTGATTGTAACGCAATAGCCAAGAAGTGTACATCGTGCCATTCCGTTCATCCTTGAGAGGGTGTGCCGATGTAGACTACGCGGAGATCTCTCACGTTTGTCCCCCGTGCTCCAGTAATTATATGGTCGTCAAGCTTCTCCAGCACCGCATAGGAGTTATGATTATCCAACTCTCTGAAAATGTCGATGTCAGCCTCCCTCACTCTCTCCATAGTACGTCCATCAACAATACCTCCGGCTACGTAGGTTGGGCCGTCTGTCCCATCGGAGTCTGCTGATGCTATAACAATATTTCTCCTTCCGTCTATCATCGGTGCAGTCCAGAGAGCAAACTCTTGATTCCGACCGCCAACACCCGTCGATTTGCCGACCGCAACAAGGAGTTCGCCTCCGAAGATCAAGACGCACGGTGGCTTAAGCGGTCTGTCATGGGAATCTATCTCCTGAGCCATATAGGCGATCGTTTCAGCAACAGGTCGCACCTCTACATTATTCAAGCTTGAGACTCCGATCTCCGCGTTTAGTCCCAGCTCCTTCGCCTTTCCCTTCGCTGCGTCCAACATGTAATGGGGATCCATGACTGTGAACTCGTAGTAGGGTTTTCCCTCCACTTCCTCAGCTCTTAGGGGACCATATCTCGGGTCAGCCTTCTTGAGGTATCTACAGACAGATTTGGGAACCTTTTTCCAGATCTGATACCTCTTGAGAACGTCTATAGCACACTGATAAGCATCTGTCCCGCCAGAGCTTTTCGGGTCACGAGGGTCTTTTCGATGAAGATTTGGGGGTACCTCACTCGTAAGGAAATAGATGCAGGTAGCATCGCCCACATATCTCAGGTGTTTCGTATTGAGGATAGTTAGACAAGTTGTTCGAACCGCGTTCGTCTCTTGCATGGAGGCACCACACTCGAAGAAGAGTAGACGGTTGACCTCCTGCAGATCCTCCAAGGTCAAACCTGGTCCCGGCAAGGTGGTAAGGGCTGAGGCACCGCCGGAGGCAGCGTATATCACTAGGTCATCGTGATCTGCCTTTCTCAATATCTCTACGATTTCCTTCGATCCTTCGACGCTGTCCTCATCGGGTATGGGATGTCCGGCAAATGTAACATTAATCCTCTTACACCATCTCGGCTCACCTTTCTTGGCATTTATCTGACCCTCCGTGATCAGGTCTCCGAGTACATCCTCGACCGCCTTTGCCATTCTTTGGGCAGCTTTCCCTCCACCAGCAACGTATATGTTCCCAACCTCTGAGAGGTCGAACACAAAAGGGGGTCTTCCACTCGAACGTTTGTCCGAGGTCTGCCACTCGAAGTCAGTGTGACCAAAAAGAAGCTTTCCGTTATCTACACGAATCAGTTTCCTCGCATTCTCGTAAGGATCCGATGCTTCAAATCCAGCCTCAAGAATGTCTAAGACGATTCTTCTACCATTAATGTTGCTGTGGGAAGCCAGCTTTTCTGCATTCTTGATTATCATATTAACCTTCTCTGAGAAAGCGTTCAACCCGAGCATTTAGATTCGACGTTGACCAACCGTCAAAGAGACATACTTGAAGAGAACACAGTAGGACATACGAATGAATAATAAATATCCCTTTTTTGGAAAGATGCTTGTTGGCGGTCGGGGTGAACAGAATGAATAATCCTGAAGGAGATGATCCACGTATCATCGACTGTCATGTCCATTTTACCGATCTAGAGTCTGATGGAAGATTCCTTGAGATCATGGATATTGCCAATATCGACAAAATGAACCTTCTTTCTACTATTGATGCATTAAAACTGAACTTCAATCCTGAATTGATCTACATGAAGAGATCTTATCCCCACCTCTTCTACATCTTTGGGGCTTTGGAGTATCCTGCCTGGATATATTCGGGTACGAATCTGGACTCTCGGAGAGTCAAGCGGACAAGCTTAGTCAAACAGGTAGACGAGTTGATGGACATAGGCTTTGACGGAATCAAGATGATTGAGGCTCACGCAAGGTGGAGGAAATATGTCGGTCCTCTTAATAATAGACGATACAAGGAATTTTTCAAGCACGTCGAATCACTCCAGTTCCCTTTACTTATGCATGCAAGAGCAAGTGAACTCGGTAAGAGAAGCTACGATACAGAACTCAGACGATATAATGAGAAGCAGTATCCTCTTTGGGTAAGGCAAGCAGGATGGCAGCATCCCCTATTGAAGAAGGCTAGGATTGAGGTCGCTGATATGATTCAACGCTGTCCCGACCTAAAAGTCATCTTTGCACATTTCGGCGGCTTGGCGTATGTGTCTCCGGAACAAACACCCTATATTCTGGACAGCTACAAGAACTTGTATCTAGATGTTACACCAGGCATGATGATGTACAACTGGACGGAAAGGCGGGATGAGTGGCGAGAGATATTTCTCAAATACCAAGACAGAATCCTCTTTGGAACCGATGTTTCTTCGCGACAAAGTCTGGATGTAGCAGTCGAATTAATCCAGAGGGTGCGTAGATTCCTAGAAACCGAGGATCCTGTTACTTGGGGGTTCATCCCGAAGAGAGAGCCCACAATAGGGTTTAACCTTCCTGAACATGTGCTTCGTAAGATCTACGCCGAGAACTTTGAACGGGTCGTCGGGAAGAATCCTAAAGAGTTGAAAGTTGAGGCTGCCATAGCTAAATGTGAAAGAATGGCGAAGATGATGAGAGACGCAGGTCCTTGGCCCTATAGAGTGAAGAATACGGCAGAACAAGTAGGAAACCTGCTAAGACAAAACAGGGATGACTGAGAGAGGTAGCAATCCTAAGCGCCCGGTATCGCACGCGGCTGAGGGCATACTTTTTTCAAAAGGCTTTAGTCTTCTGTTTTCCTCCTCTATCCTGGTGTTTCTATTGTCAATATTGGATACTATCAAGGAAAGAGGGAGCATTAGACGGTATATGATCAAACCTATCCCTAGAGACGAGTTGTTGAAGGTTGTCGAGGCAGCTAGACTTGCTCAGTCAGCAGCCAATAGACAGCCGTGGCAGTTTATCTTGGTGACCGATGATGCAGTCAAGAAGAACCTGGCTGTTGCTGCGAGAAATCAAAGGTTTGTCGGTGAGGCTGCAGCAGTCATGGTCTGTCTAGCAAATCCAGAAGAAAGTGCAAGGGTAGGTCCATTCGAGGGCTTCCTTATCGACTTGGCCATAGCGATCGAGAATATGACGCTGACAGGTTGGGATCTCGGCATAGGCAGTTGTTGGATCGGCGCCTTCAACGAGAATGATGTGAAAGACCTGCTTGACATACCAGAGAACCTACGCGTTGTCTCCCTGCTAACACTGGGATACCCTGACGAGAAGCCAAGGACTAAAAACAGGAAATCTTTGAAGGAGATACTCCACCACGAGAGATACGGTCGCATCGAATCATAGATCTAGCGAGATCAATCTAGAATCAAGGCTTCATCAAACTATTGTCTCGATGAAGGAACCGAGATGGTACTCCCCATGCTGCGAACCAGTAGAAAGCGGAAATTATGATTGCCACGATGACGCCTCCCGTTATTCGTAGGGAAGATAGGTCCTGTACCCAGTCGGGTCTCATCCAGAGAAACTCGAATATGAAACCGATAATGAGCGAGAGTACTCCCATCTCTCGAGATCCATAATCCTTCTTGAGAAGAATAGTCGTACCCGCAAGGTTAAAGATGGAGTAGAATATGAGTATCCCAACAAGACGGTGCTGGATCAGATATTGCCACCCGTGTTCAAGGAGAGCTTGACGGTTTTCAGGTCCGAAGATGACCTCCATTGACAGGTTGAGTAGCACAGCGGAGACCATAAAGCTGAGATACGTCTTCAAAAACTTGAGGAAACCCAGAATCTTCCCCTCGTCTCGCTGTTTACTTCAGTAGAATCAATGCGGAAGCGATATCCTCCATAATCATCCTTCTTTTACTCTTCTCGATAAAGAAACTGGGACCTGCCTGAAGGTAGGATGGGAAAGCTCTCTTTCCTTGGAAGAAATATTTCTGTCCCCGGATCTTGTACGTGGAGCCAGCAGGGATCACTCTTTCTTCACCAGCTCTCTTAGCGATGTAGTTGACAGCTTTGATTGCTACGTCTCCCATAAGCATGAGTACTCTCACCTCTGGAAACAGGGCAAGTTCCTTCTCAAGTATGAGTGAGCATTTTTTGATAGTGTCGGCTTTTATTCCGTATCCTGTCTTCCCGCATTTCACTGCCGTAGTGAGGTACACACCTAGATCGAGTATCTCTTGTATGGAAGAGACATTGGCACCGGCGTCTTTGAATGCTTGAACCGTGGTCTGCTCGAAAAGGGAATCTCCCTCTGCATAGTAGTAGTCACTTGAATTCGAAGGTGCAGCCTCCGAGATCATCATAATAGAAATACTATCTGGCTCTAAGTCTACATCTGGGACGATATAACACTCGTGTCTAACATCGGTACAGGGAAACTCCTCACACCCAACACATCGACTAACCTGCATCTCTCTCTACCTCTCGGATCCTCATCAACGCCTTTCTTGACAAAAAGTATCAGCCTCTGTCTACTCAAATCTCTTTTCATGTGATGTTTGTCCAGAAGACCTTTCAACCAATAGAACGGATAATTCAAGAAAGCATGAGAAGGCAGATCTAGAATGGTTTCTGTAGACGAGGTCCTGAAGAAACTAAGGGCTAAAGCCAAGTCAACCCGGATTGAAGGAATGACCCAGTACGGCATGGTAGCTGAACGAAGACTGGGAGTATCAGTTCCTGAGATGAGGAGAATAGCAAAAGATCAAGGCAAGAACCACAAGCTCGCACTCGAACTTTGGAAGACCGGGATACCTGAAGCACAGATTGTTGCGGCAATGATCGACGAACCAGAGAAGCTAACTGAGGAACAGATGGAGGACTGGGTGAAAGACATTAACTCTTGGGACATCTGTGACCAAGTATGCATGAACCTGTTCGAGAGGACTCCCCTCGCTTGGAAGAAGATCATCGACTGGTCCGAACGTGAAGAAGAGTTCGTTAAGAGGGCAGCATTCGCGCTACTAGCCTGTCTAGCCTGGCATAAGAAAGATGAAGAAGACCAGAGATTCATCACATACCTTCCAGTGATAAAGCGTGAATCGACAGATGAACGGAACATGGTAAAGAAGGCTGTCAACTGGGCATTGAGGAACATCGGGAAGAGGAACCCAAACCTAAACAAGACCGCCATCCAAACTGCTAAAGAGATTCGAGAGATTGATTCAAAGGCTGCCCGTTGGATTGCTTCCAACGCCATAACAGAACTAGAGAGCGAAGCAGTCCAGAGAAGAATAAGAAAATAAGAAACGGTATTATCTTCATTGCTTTCATATTAGAACAGAATTCAAGAGTAAAGGGAGATTCCATGAAGTACAGGACATTCGGAAAGCTAGACTGGAAAACATCGGCTCTCGGATTCGGTGTGATGAGACTCCCAATCCTAAACAATGACTCCTCCATGATCAACGAGCCTGAAGCAACCAGTATGATTAGGTACGCCATAGATCATGGTATCAACTATTTCGATACCGGCTACCCCTACCACAGGGGGAAAAGCGAAGAGTTCCTCGGAAAAGTCCTCAAGAACGGATACCGAGACAAAGTCAAACTCGCGACCAAAATGCCTACTTGGCTCGTTGAATCCAAGTCAGACATGGACAAGTACTTAACCGAACAACTAGAGAGACTCAAGACAGACCAGATAGACTTCTACCTCCTCCACGGTCTTAGATCCGAAAGATGGCAAAAGATGAAGAAGCTAGACGTATTTTCTTGGGCTGAAAGAACCATCGACACTGGCAAGATAAGACACCTCGGCTTTAGCTTCCACGACGAGTTCGCTGTCTTCAAAGAGATCATCGACAGCTACGATAACTGGACCCTCTGTCAGATACAGTACAACTATGCTGAACCAAACTTCCAAGCTGGCACTAAAGGCCTAGAGTATGCGGCTACCAAAGGTCTCGCCGTCATCGTGATGGAACCGATATCTGGCGGAAAACTAGCATTACCGCCCCCCTCAGAGATCCAAGCCATCTGGGATCAAGCCGAAACCAAGAGAACACCTGCAGAGTGGGCTTTACAATGGGTTTGGAATCAATCCGAGGTCTCTGTTGTCCTTAGTGGCATGAGTACCATGCAGCAGGTTGTCGAGAACATTGAGAGCGCTGAACGCTCTGAACCTGGTGTTCTTACGCCTCACGAAATGAAACTCATAGACCAAGTGAGGCAGAAGTACAGCCAGCTAGGATTCGTCGGATGCACCAACTGCCAATACTGTTTACCCTGTCCTCAGGGAGTCGCTATCCCGACAATCTTCCAGTTATACAACGAGTACTATATGAGGAACCGCGATGACGCCGTCAAGAAAAAGTACTGGGAACAGGTTTCCCCTGAGAATCGACCTGACAGATGTGCGAACTGTGGTGACTGCGAGGAACTTTGCCCACAACAACTACCTATACGAGCCCTCATAAGACGTGCAGATAGATCGTTGGATCCGAACCGTTGAGAACTATCTGAAGTTCCCGACCATCAGAAAGAAGGAGTACGAAGGAGATTCTAGGTACACTTCGTATCTTCTTGAGGAGTCGGAATAGGGCAGTCGGAAAAAGGTGGCATAATATTTTATACCCCTCCACTGGGTTGATAGCCAAGGGATAATACATGGGAGAGAACTTTGAGATCCCGCCAGAATCAGAAGACGTGAAGAACGTATCCCTCTACATGTGGCTTGAAATCGGAAGAGTAAGGCTTGGTGACGGCCGTGTGGTAGACTTGGAACGGGAAGATATCTGGTCTGGAAGAATCCTCCCGGAATACCTATGGGACCAATGGGAAGACAAGTTGACAAAGAAAGGCTTCACGAAACGAAGTTTCCTTAGGCTCATGAAGTATAGAACTGACGACATACTACTCTGGACCTACGACAGAATCCATTGGAGAGAACTGATAGACAGGATCATAGAGTCGATGGATACCCCGATCGGAAAAGCCATACTAGAAGGATCTCCCCAATACTAGATATTGAATGAGGAAAGGAGGATCATAGAAACGGATACCGTTGCTCTCGTCAAGCATATAGGTGATATGAGCGTAGCGTCTCGCACCCGAACCTTGAAAGAAGCCGTTCAACTCATAGGAGGATTTGACCCCCTCCGATCACCTTTGGTCATTAAACCCAACCTCTGTACCCATCCATCATGGGACATAAGTCGATTCGCCACAACCCACGTCAAGATGGTGGAGGCCGTGGCAATCCTTGCCTTAAGGAAATACAAGGGACTCTCTGTGAAGATCGTAGAGTCCGACAGCGTGGATAAATTCGCTGACGAGACCACCTTCGCCAAATACGGCTACAAAGCCCTCGAAGAAAGACTAAGAATGTCAGGTCTAGACGTGTCCCTCGTCAATCTCAGCCAGCCGCCCCTTGTCAAAGTTAAACACGACGGTCTTTACGTGAAAGAACTCGAACTAAACAGGTTACTGACCAAGCCTAAATACTTCATCTCTGTTGCGTTGGCAAAGACCCACCCGATAAGCTACATAACTGGAACCATCAAGAACCTCTTTGGGCTCCTTCCCAAGAAAGATAAAAAATCATATCACCCTAAGGACAAGACCCTAGAGTTCAACCAGCTGATCATTGACCTGACCAAGCTTGTAACACCTGACCTATGCATCATAGATGCAATAGTAGGAATGGAAGGGGTAGTAACTGGAAGACCCAAACGAATCAACGCCCTCATAGTCGGAAGAGATCCAGTGTCGGTCGACGCCACCATGACCAGGCTGATGGGCCTCGAACCGGAAAGAATCTACCATCTCGTAGAGGCAGAAAAGCACGGACTCGGTACTTTAAATCCCAAGGTCGTAGGGGAGAGTCTAGAGTCTATGACCGTGGATTTCATCCCCTCATCAACTCTTAGGCCAGCCGCTGTCATCTCGTAACACCAAAGACAAGAAAACAATTGAAAGATATGAGTCCGTTCTGATTCCAGCTTCATGGTGAAATAGGCCACTGAACAGCTTTCTTATCACGAAATTGATAGAGACTGATAATAGACGTTGGAG
>CP070773.1:582085-592210 GCA_020345945.1 Candidatus Bathyarchaeota archaeon
AACAGAATCTAAAATATCTACTCCCGTTCTTAATTGAGTCATTACGCTTAATCTACTATACTCACTAGTTCCTGGTATCGCCTTCAACCTTCTAGCGAACTCCTCCTGTAGAACTAATACTGCCTTTTTGAAAGAAGTCCCAAAAATCTTGAAAAGTAGTGGAGAAGATATTTTGTAGGGTGGAGTCGAGACAATCTTATCAAATCTTGGTAACTTTATAGAGAGGATATCTCCGGACATTATCTCTAAATTGTCCTTGTTATGAAACTTGGTTTTGAGTATCTTGATGAGTCTGGGATCAATCTCTACTGTAATCACTTTCTTTGCTTGATTTGCTAGAGCTTCTGTCAAATAACCGAGTCCGGCACCTACTTCTAGGACAACTTCTGTCGGCTCTATCTTGGCATAGTATACTAGTTCTTCTATTAGCTTTGAATTGACGATGAAGTTTTGTCCTAACTTTTTGTTTGGATGGATGTTGCATATTCTCAAGAGATTCTTGGTTTCGATCAATAGGTCTCTTTCGACGCTGTCAATATACACGCGTATACAATCCTTGATTTGGTATTATGGTTGTGCTAACTCCTTCATCACTAGCGTGTATTTGGTAAAATCATACAACGAACCCATTTACTTTACTATCTTACTCGGCTGAATATGTAATATTTCTGTTCTGTGGACAGTTCTTCAATTATTCTTTTTGTTATCAGTTTGATGGGGTCTGGCAGTCCCGTCCTTCTCCTCAAGTCCTCGAGGTCTTCGAAAAGATGCTTCTCTCTCTCCGAGAGGATTATCCGTAGATAATGCTTTCCGATTCCTGGAACTAATTCGAGGGTATGCATTCTAGGAGTAAGCGCCGGTGCCTCATTAAAGAATCTAATAAATCGACCTTCTTGTATCTGTATGATCTTCTCAAGTAAATCTACTATATCTCTGCGTGCACTTGTGGTCAAATCGTTATATGTGATTCTACCTGCGATATGAGTAATCTTATTTCTCCTATCTTTTCCAACATAAACCCTCTCGTAGGGTTCGAGGGACGCTTCTCTTTCTGTCGTGGCCTCTAATAATGTAAAATATTTCTCTCCTAATAGTTGTACTACAGGTTCTGTTCTGTATCTCAGTCTTCCTACTCCTGACTTTCCTCGGGGGAGGTAGTCGAGGACATAGGCAAACTCCTCGTAACGCTTTGAAACACTCATTGACTTTCAGCTCTCTCCTGTATACTCTCTTTGGAAATGCGTTGTCCTCTCTAGTATGTCCAATAATTATGGAGATCGGCAATCGTCCCTCTGTTAGATGGAGGTCCTTTGACAGATTAATATTTCGTGCATCATTGGGTTCCAGGATGATACTTCAAGATAATCTTTAAGATCTCTTCAAGCTGGGTGGTTGCCACTATTCTAGGTCGACTTGAAACGAAAAAGGTTCTTAATTCCTCGACGGTTGACGGCATACAATTAACTATTTGAACAGCGGTTTTTTCCTCGATTGAGAATTTATCTACAAGCTCCTTCTTCAATTTTTGAGCTTTCTTAAGATCAAGCTTAGCGAACTTGATAGTATAATCTAATGCTCTTCTTTGAAATTGATCAAGTTCTTCAGCTGTTCTTTCTTCAAGTTTCTTTCGTACTTCAGGAATTGATATGTATGTTTGTGAAATGATGTTCTTAGGCAAATTCTTTCACACTCATTCTGTTAACTTGTAAGGTTTGATATGATCTGGCAAAGTTATCACTTTCTTGATTAACTTTCCATCTTTTAAGGCCACAACGTAAGCACGCCCTCTCCTCTCCAATATTGTTCCGATCTTTCCTTGGAATCTTCGGTGGGGCATTCCTTTATGCACACTAGAGTTGATATTTATGCTTACACTTTCGCCTTCCGTATAATCATGCAGAAGAGGGCCAAGCGGAGACATCCCTCTTTTTCTAGGAGTTTTTCTTAGAAGCTTTCTCGTTCGGGCTCTATATCCCTTAGATTTCCTCATCTAATCCCTCCAATCGAACATCCAACACTTCTATCTGTATCTCTGAAACATCTGTATCCAATATGTTGACCATAGCTGGTTCTGTCTTGAAATCAATCCCACTGATGAGGTCTCTAATGCGTATTCCTCCCTGACATTTGATTATTAATTCAATTTGATTAGGCGCAAGTCTTCTGGTAGAGGTCTCGTATATGTATTTCTGCCGTCTTCGTCTTCGTCTTGATCTTTCGCTATGCATATATTGACTGATTAGAACTTTAGAGAATTCTCTTTCAAGTTCCTCAAGGTTCTCAGCGTTTATCTCATCCTTCAACTTTGCTGTGATTCTGTAGAATACTGTTGTCTGATTCCTTGTGGTAAACTTCTGGGCTTTTTCTCTCGTGGTTCTTGCGAGTTCTGTGACTTCAATCTTTCCAGAACCAAGTCTATTAATCAGTTGTCTCAGAAGACCCAAATCAGATGGGATTTCCTTTGCTCCTCGTACTTCCAGAATGAAAGGTCTTCCTCTTCCTAGAACGATAGTATCTACGTCTTCTCTTCCTACCGGTCTGAAAATGATCTCATCGCAGGACATCATATCTTCGACTGATTCACTAAGTATTTCTTCAATCGAGTTGTCCAAGGTCTTACCTTTTCCATCGCAGTTGGGGCAACCTATTCCATTACAGGTTTTACATCTCCAAATCAGCTGTCGGATTCCTTTCTCTCGTTTCAAATATCTACCAATCAAGTATACTGGATTTACCCTTACCTGGAATTTGTTCTTGAATGGATCAACGAATATGGAGACCTCGGGATTTCTATGATCTACTACCTTCTCAGATTTCCTTGAGATTATCTTCCCTATCTCTCGACTGAATTCGTTCCGTATCTCTTCTCCCCATATTATCCCCAGCTTGGATCTGATCTCATCCTCCTCGTCAAGTATCGTTGAGGGTATCCTGATTCCCACTAGGAAAGTCTTGAAACGAAGCTTTGCTAGTTCGTGGATTATTTCTTTCGTTAATTGGTCGATTTCATCGAGCCTTCCTTTACATAGATGGCATTCTAACGAAGATTCTTTAAGGGTTGTTCCTTTCTTCTCCAGCGTTTGGAGTGCAGGCTCAAAGAATCCGTTTTCAGCCAACTTCTCTAAGAGTCTCGTTCCTCCCTCTTCTCCTTCCAATATCATCTTATGAGCTTTAGCTGTGAGAATTAACTTCAGGGCTCTTCCTCTTTCGGAATTGTCTGACCCGGATACTAGGAGTGCGAATTGTCTCCCCAGACATCGATCACATAACGGATATTTCTCAAGGAGTCTACCCGCGAGTTCGATTATCTGCAAAATACAGAACCCTCTAATATTTTTGAAAAAGTGTCGCAGGATTTACTATCGTGGCATTCCTTTGAATAATGGAGTTTTCTTTCTTGCTAGGGTCCTCATCATCTTTCTCATCATTCTGTACTGCTGAATTAGTTCTCTCACATCTTTCTCTTTTGTTCCAGACCCTTTAGCTATTCGTCTGATTCGTTTTGAATTAAGGATTTTAGGAGTCCTCTTCTCTTCTTCCGTCATTGAATCTATTACATGTCTCCATCGTTTCATTTTTATCTCGACGTTTTCAATTTGATCCTTCGGGATATTGTAACCTAACCCTGGAACCATCGATAGAACCTTTCCTAAAGGTCCTAAACGTCTCATTGATTCTAGTTGTTCATAAACATCAACCAGAGTCAGTTTTCCACTCATAACTGCCTTAAGTCGTTTCTTTGAAGTTGGAATCTCTGCTTCTCTAACCTTGGTGATTAGGCTAGTAATATCTCCCATACCTAGTAATCTGCCCACGAATTGTGAAGGCTCGAAACTCTCAAGGTCCTCAGCTTTCTCACCAGTACCAATATACAATATGGGGGCTCCAGTAGTGGCAACAGCTGATAGAGCCCCTCCTCCCCTGGCAGAACTGTCGAGCTTGGATATTATTATCCCTCCTATACTTGTAGTTGCATTAAATTTTTCAGCTTGTATTGACGCCTGTTGCCCGATCGTTCCATCCACAACCAGTATAATCTGATCTGGTCTCACATGCTGAGCCATTGCTTTCATTTCGGATAGAAGTTCATCCTCGTTCTTGTGCCTTCCCGCTGTATCGATTAGGATTGCATCCACCTTTTCTTCTATGAAGCTGTCTACTCCTCTTTTGGCAATCTTGACAGCGTTCTTTTCTTTCTCTTCTCCGAATGTTCTTACTCCGATATTCTGTGTCATCTGCTTGAGTTGCGCTAACGCTCCTGGTCGAAAAGTATCTGTGCAGATAACCCCAACCTTCATTCCTCGCTTAACTAGATCTCTAGCAAGTTTTGCCACAGTTGTTGTCTTTCCGGATCCTTGAATCCCAACGAGCATCAAAATGTTGGGTCTTCCTGATTTGAGTTCGAGTTTTGTCTCCTTCTCTCCACCGAGAATTCTGACGATCTCTTCGTAGGTTAACCTGACAATATGGTCTCTTCTTGATATCCCAGAAGGCAGTTCCTTTTTTGCACCTTTTCTGATCCTTTCCGAGAGTTCTAAGACAATATTTACATTTACATCTGCTTGGAGTAATGCACGTTGGATATCTCTCAGGTATTCTTCAATAGCCTTTTCATCAACAACTGGTATTCTGACTAACTTTCGGATCGAGTCATGAAGAGATAAGCCTAACTTCTCTAGAGCCATCGTGGTTACCGTTTCGAATATCTTTGACTTTCGTGGGTCTCTTAAGCTTATGGAATAGTCTGAGGGTATTCGCTAGAGTTGAGGTTTGTACTTTGTATAGCCCGTCTCTTCTTCATATGCATTTGCGATGTTTAGAATCTTCTTTTCGCTATAGGCGTTGCCTATTATCTGCAATCCAACAGGAAGCTGCTCTATGAATCCGCAGGGTACAGAGATCGCACATATTCCAGCTAGATTGATTGGCACTGTATCAATATCGCACATATACATTTCAAGAGGGTCTTCTATTTTCTCTCCAATCTTGAATGGTAAAACTGGCATTGTCGGGCCTACCAGGGCATCAAATTTTTTTAATGCTTCTCTGAACTCCTCTCTAATCAGCGTTCTGATCTTCAATGCCTTCAGGTAGTATTGTTCATAGTAACCAGCTGACAACGCATATGCTCCAAGAATTATCCTGCGTTTAACCTCATGTCCAAATCCAATCTCTCTAGTCTTGGACGAGGAGGTCTTCCAGTCAAGTCCCTCATCTTCAGCTCGTAGGCCATATCGGACTCCATCATATCTTGCGAGGTTAGAACTTGCCTCTGACAGCGCGATGATATAGTAAGCTGGCAATGAATACTGCAGCGTCGGTAAGGAGATCTCTTCAAGGTCCATTCCTATATCGGTCAGTTTTTGTATCTCTTTGTGGAGGTGCTCTGATATTCTTGAATCTATGCCTGAACCGAACAGTTCATCAATAACTCCGATCTTCTTTCCATCTACGTTCTTACTTAATGAAGCGAGGTATTTCCCTTTCGACTGGACTGAAGTTCCGTCTCTTGGGTCATAACCTGCTATGGCATCCAACAATAATGCACAGTCTTTAACAGTTCTTCCGATCGGGCCTATCTGGTCTAAGCTATTGGCATAAGCGATCAAACCATATCTGCTGACAAGTCCGTATGTGGGTTTGAGACCAACCACAGAACAGAAACTTGCTGGACAGCGTACGGATCCTCCAGTGTCGCTTCCTAGAGATAAGGCGGTTTCACCAATTGAGGTTGCTGCTGCACTCCCTCCTGACGATCCTCCAGCAACATAGGAAGTATTCCATGGATTACGGGTTACTCCGAAGAAGCTTGTTTCTGTTGATGTTCCCATAGCGAATTCGTCCATGTTAGTCTTTCCAATTATAATGCCATCCTCCCCTCTGATCTTCTCTACAACTGTTGCATCGTATGGAGGAACGAAGTTCTCAAGCATTCGTGAGGAACAGGTTGTGGGTATGCCCTTGGTGCATATGTTGTCCTTGACAGCGACAGGTAATCCAACAAGTAAGCCGATCTTCTCTCCTCTTTCCACTTTCTTGTCTATCTTCTTAGCTTGACTTAATGCTGTGTCTTCTTGTACTGAGGTGTATGCGTGGATCTGTTCATCGAATTTACTGATCTTCTCAAGGATCGCACTTACATATTCTTGTGCTGAGAGTTCCTGGGACAGTATTCGTTTTCTTGTTTCATATGCTGAGAGTAAACCCGACAATTCCTGTGGCCCTCACAGTATTCTTGGGGCTTTGAATAGACCGTTTTCTTTCTTCGAGGCGTTCTCGAGTGCGATCTTGTTGGGTAGACAGGGAGATGTCGTATCGTCACGTACAATGTCTTTGATATCCATGACATGAAAAGTGGGTTCTATATTTCGTGTATTTACCTCGTCAATTCTACGGAAGTAATCTAGAATCTCGTTCAGCTGTTGGGCAAAAAGGGAAACTTCTTCTTTAGAGAGTCCAATATTTACAAGATCAGATATATGTTCAACAGTTCCCTCATCAACTCTCCAAGAAGATCTTTCTTCTTTATCTTTTGCCATCGGGCTTCTCACCTAGGACTCTAATAGGTCTGGTAATTCTCCTCTAAGGATCTATCAAACGGGCTAAAAGCGTTCAATATGCAATATAAATAGTTCTTAACTCCTCAAGAATGTAGTTAGTTCATGGGAGAATAACGAGGTTTAGACTTGACTAAGGTCAAGATTGGGCTTGAGGTACATTGTCAACTGACATGCCTTAGAAGTAAACTGTTCTGTAGTTGTTCTTCAGACTACAGGAAAGCGTCCGCCAATTCCTTGGTATGTCCTGTCTGTCTCGGTATCCCAGGTTCACTCCCAGTCTTGAACAAAAAAGCCCTTGAAGCTGCCATTAGCGTAGCATTGGCTTTGAACTGCAAGTTGCATAAGACGATCTTCTTCTGGAGGAAGAATTATGCCTATCCTGATATGAGCAAAAACTTCCAGATATCACAGTTTGATAGGGTAGGGGGGGTGCCTATTGCATCTAACGGTAAAGTCACGATAACTGTCAATCATGATCGTAAAGATATTAGAATCAGGCGAATTCATCTTGAGGAAGATCCCGCTAGACTCATCTATCCTTCTACGATTGATTCTTCCCCTTACACATTAGTAGACTACAACCGTTCAGGTATCGCTCTACTGGAGATTGTGACAGACCCTGATCTTTCTTCTCCAAAAGAGGCTAGAACCTTCCTTCAACGAATACGTACTATCTTGGAGTATCTAGCAGTGTCTGATGGTACACTTGAAGGCGCGATGCGATGCGATGCTAATATCTCGATCGATGGTGGACCAAGAGTTGAGATCAAGAACATCTCCTCCTTCAAGGAGGTTGAGAGAGCATTTCACTTTGAAATAATCCGTCAGAGAGATTTGAAAAGGAAAGACAGATCTATAAAACGTGAAACAAGGCATTGGGACGAGAAGAACAGAGTCACCATATCTCTTCGAGGAAAAGAGCAGGAGCACGACTATCGATACTTCCCAGAACCTGACCTTATGCCCATAACTATACAAGATTCTCAAGTTGAAGAGATCCGATCGACAATGGCAGAATTACCAGATGCCAGAAAGGAGAGGCTTATCCGAGAACATAAGATTCCAACATATGATGCTGAAATCATATCCAACGACAAACATCTTGCAGATTTCTTCGAGAAGTCAGCGAGACTCTACAAGGATCCAAAAGTAGTGAGTAACTGGTTAATTGGCGATTTTCTTCGCTATGTACACGAGGCAGATCTGGAGATAAACCAAGTAAAGACGACTCCAGAAGACTTGGTTGAGATGTTAGACCTAATCGACGAAGGTAAAATAACTGGCAAGATCGCAAAGCCAGTCTTGGAAGAAATGATCTCTACGGGAAGAACTCCAGAGACAATCGTCCGAGAAAAGGGGCTAATTAGGATTAGCGACCTTAAACAACTTGAGAGATATGTTGATAGAATCTTTAAAAAGAATCCCAAAGCCGTTAAAGATGCCGTAAAGGATCCGAATGCAGTTCACTACATTGTAGGACAGCTAATGAAACTCACAGAAGGCAAGGCAGATCCTATTCTGGCTAATAAAATAGTCCATGAGAAGATCGAACAGATTCGTGAGATTAGCCTCTCAGATTCGTAACCCTGTAATTCAGTACTGATGAAATATCAACTCACAGAGGCTATGATTTACTACAAATCAATGATATCAATGGCTGCAGAGACTATCAGTGGAAAGCAGATTGTTGCATCTCCTATTACTGTACAGAACCGTCCACTCTGTTTTGCCTTTCGCCATGAAATCGCTTCTTCTAGGGGTGCACCACTTAGACTTCCTGCTTCAGGTCGATCTAATGTGATCTGGAAGGCAGCATCAACCCCTTCTCGTAGCATGTTGGCTCCTAGCGTAAAATGCTTTGGTAGCCCTCCGCCAAGGATGATTGCGCCAGTCTTCTTGGCTTGAAAGATCTTCTCTGAAAGTTGGTTCAAGTCTAGAACTCCATCGATCCCTATGATATTATTCTGACTGTAGGTCCATAGGTGGTAGCCGATCATAGAGTCGAATAACCCTGGACAGAAGATAGGCACTTCCAGTTTAGCCGCCTGAAAAAGTAATGAGTCTTCGTCTTCCAATTGCCTGCCAAAATCGTAGAGGAGGTTGCTGATTGATATCTTCTTTCTTTTCTCTTCTGGAATTCCATCTAGCAACTCAAAGGTCTTCTTCTCTAATTCGATGAAGGCATCCTGTTCAATATAGATGTCTGCAATTCTCCCAATTCCCTTCATCCTCAACTTCCGGTCATCTATTAGGTCGGAACCTTGAACATGTCTAAATCCGATGGCCTCAATTAGATCGTGTACAATATTTGATCCACTAGTTACTATGACGTCTATGACCCCATTCTTAATTAGATCAGAGATAATGTTTCGAAGACCTGCTGGGATCATCGGTCCTGCTATTGCTAGGAATATAACGTAATCCTTGTCTTGTACCATTTCTGCCATAATTTCAACAGCTTTTCCAATTCTTCCAGCTCCTAAGACTCCAGCCCGTCTCATTCTGGAAAGTAGGTCTCTTACTGACATATCTCTATCTAGGCGAATTTGCTCGACATACTTCAATCTAATCACCGCTCTAAACTGACGGGGTAATAGTTGATGGGTAGCGGGGGTTTACGAACCCTTTACTCGCATAATCTTCTTCTTCCCTAATACTACCCAGTACTCAACTTCTGTTCCTGGTTCTAGCTTCGATCTGATTTCCTCATCTGAGGGTAGATTACTCCAGAAGATCTCGTAATTCTCCAAGTCCATCAACTGGACATTCCCCTCACTAATTGAAACTACTTGTCCAGTCTTCTTCTCTATCAAAGGGACTTCTACCCTAGCGGTCACTGGACTGACCCGACTACGTTTTACATCATCAAATACGCCAATAGCTACCAGTCTTACCTTCGCTGACCCATGTTTTCCCGGTTTAGAATGAGTTGCCTCCACTATCTGGCAGGGTTCTCCATCAATGACTATGTAGCTTCCTTTCTTCAGGCTACCTAAGCTAACAGGCTTACTCAAATCTTATTCCTCTGAATGAATATTCTATATTTGCCAAAGTTTATTCCGATTTACTCTAAAAGCTTATTAAGGCTACTCTTTTGCTGGAACAAGGATCGTAATGACGTCTTTAGGAAGTCAGAAAAATAAACGGTCAATCAAGATTGTTGGTCTCTTTGCGAGACCGGACCGTGAGATAGCTCTCTCTACTGCAGTTTCCGTCGAGAGATTTCTTTTAGAGAATGGAGTAGAAGTTCAGTTGGATACAGAGATTGCTGCCTACAAAGGAGATCGCGGTAAGGGGGTTCCTGTTGAAGAGATGAGTGCTGACCTTCTCGTTGTGGTGGGCGGGGATGGTACAATACTAAAAGCAAGCGTGGGCAATGCTTCTGGGATCCCAATTCTGGGGGTGAAGGTCGGGACTGGTGGTTTCTTGACAGAGGTTCTCCCTGAGGATGTTCTTCTCGCTCTCCAAAAATGTCTTGATGGAGATTACTCAATTGAGGCATGCTTAAAGATAGAATCTTCGCTAAATGACAAGATTCTGCCAGACGCTTTGAACGAGGTTCTCA